>JBKPMC010000131.1:0-3498 GCA_046731955.1 Pseudomonadota bacterium
GGGTCGACGAAGTCGCCAAGCTGGTCATCCTGTTCTACGCCGCGTTCTTCTCGGGCGTGATCGTGATGTATGAAGGCGTGTCGCAGATCACGCCGCTCTACATCCGCGTCGCGCAGACGCTGGGCGCCCATGAGTTCGAAATCTTTCGCAAGGTCATCATTCCCCTGACGGTGCCGCACATCCTGACCGCGCTGCGCGTCGCGCTGGGCGTTGCCTGGGCAACGCTGGTCGCCTCCGAACTGATCGCTGCGCAACGCGGGCTCGGGGCGATGATCCAGAATGCCTCCACCTATTTCCTGCTCGACGTCATCTATGTCGGGATTATCTGCATCGGCTTCATCGCGCTGATCATGGACCTGATCCTGCGCAAAATCAGCGCCCGCCTGTTGGTATGGCAGGAACGGGCCGTCGCATGACCGACACCATCAAGCGCGCCCGGTTCGACCATGTGTCGCTGACCTTCGAGACGCCGAAGGGCAGCCTCAAGGTGGTCGAGGACGTCTCCTACGACATCAATGACGGTGATTTCATCGCCGTCATCGGACCTTCCGGGTGCGGCAAGACCACGATGATGAGCATGTTGGCCGGCTTTCAGAAGCCCACGACCGGCAAGGTTCTGTTCGACGGCCATCCGGTCAAGGGACCGGGGCCGGAACGGGGCGTGATCTTCCAGGAGTACGGCGTATTCCCGTGGCTGACGGTAAGGCAGAACATCGGTTTCGGGCTGCAGTTGAAGGCCAACCGCGTCGCCGCCTCCGAGCGCGACGCGATCTGCAACCATTATCTCGAACTGATGGGGCTGGCGGACTTCGCCAATTCCTACCCAAAGCATCTGTCCGGCGGGATGCGGCAGCGGCTGGCAATCGCGCGCGCCTACGCGGTGAAGCCGCAATTCCTCCTGATGGACGAACCGTTCGGCGCGCTCGACGCGCAGACGCGGGCCAATATGCAGAATTTGTTGCTCAAGGTGCTCGCCACCGAAGGCAAGACCGTCATGCTGATCACGCATTCGGTGGAGGAAGCCATCTATCTTGCTTCCCGCATCGTGGTGGTGACCGCGCGCCCCGCACGGATCAAGGAGATCATCGACATCCCGTTTGCCTATCCGCGCGACGAATCGCTGCAGGAACGACCCGAGTTCGGCGAGTTGAGAAGCCATATCCGGGAACTCGTGATGAACGAATACCGGGCGCAGCAGGCGCAAATGCGGCCGGCTTCATTTTCGGAATAATCAACAAACAAGCGGAGGAGAGACGCCATGGATCGACGACAATTCCTGACCACGACCGCCGGAATAGCTCTCGGCGGATTTGCGGCTTCCGCGCCTGCGATCGCCCAGGCCAAGACCAAGGTCCGCGTCGGCTATCTCCACACCGTCGCCGTCGACGGCCAGATCTGGACCGGCATGGACCGCGGGACCTTCGACAAGCAGGGCCTCGATCTCGAACTGCGCCAGTTCAACACCGGCCTCGAAATCTTTCAGGCCCTGATCGGCGGCAGCCTCGACGTGCTGGCGACCGGCGCCGTGCTGTCGAATTTCCCCGCGCGCGGGCAAGGCAAGGTGTTCCTCATCAACGACATCGAGGTGGCAACGGCGCAGCTCTGGGTGCGCTCCGATCTGGGCATCAAGTCGTTCGACGACCTGAAAGGCAAGCGGATCGCCACGGCGACCGGGACCACGGCGCATGTCTTCCTCGACAAGGCGCTGCGCGCCAACAAGATCGACCCGAAGGAGGTCGAACTCGTCAACCAGACCATGCCGGCGGCCGTCACGGCGTTCATTTCCGGCGCCGTTCCTGCCGTAGCGCTCTGGGTGCCGTTCAACGTGACGGTCCGCGACAAGATGCCCGGCGCCGTCAAGCTGGCGGACGCTTCCGCCTATTATCCCCAGGCCGCGATCATCGGCGGCTGGGCGGCCGCCAACGACTATTACGAACCAAACAAGGAAACCCTCGCCAAACTGATCAGGGGATGGGCGGAAGCCAATGACTACATCGTGGCGAACAGTGCGGAGGCCATGGAAAAGCTGCAGAAGGCGCATTACAGCCAGACGCCGCTCGCCGACATCAACGAGTCGTTCAAGGCCCAGAAGATGTTCACCGCGCGCGAGTGGAAGCAGTATTATTCGGACGGCACGGTCACCAACTGGCTGCAACAGTCGACCGACTTCTTCATGGCCAATGCCAGCGTCAAGGATTTCACGCCGGCAAGCAAGTACTTCGATCCCAGTCTCTATCTCAAGACGATTACCTGACAGGTCGCGCTCAGCGGGCAGGCAACGCTGACCGACGGCCGGGCCTGGAAGCCGCCCGGACGATAGGGCCGCCACAGCAAGCGTTTGCGCATCTAAGGCGCACGGATCTCGAGAACGATGGAGAGGGACGGATATGTTGCTCGCGCGTCAGGTGATTGCATCGATTTGCGCGCTGTTCATTTGCGCAACAGCGGCGAGCGGCCAAACCTACCCCAGCCGCGTCATCAAGCTGGTCGTTCCGTACCCAGCTGGCGGCGTTGTCGATATCACCGGCCGACTGCTTGCCGATCAGCTGCAAAGGGAACTGAATGCTACCGTCATCGTGGAGAACAAGGCCGGTGCGGGCGGCACGATCGGTGCCAACTTCGTCGCCAAGGCCGAGCCTGACGGCTACACGATCCTGCTCAGCGGTGCCGCCACGCACGCGTTCGCGCCTGCTCTTTTCAAGACCCTCCCGTATGACCCCGTCGCCGATTTCGCCCCGATCACCCAGGTCACCGAAGGATATCTGGCGCTAACCGTGCCAGCGGGCTCTGATATCAAGGATGTCGCCGGCTTCGTCAGGACGATGAAGGACAAGGGCGTGTCCAGCAACTACGCCAGCAACGGCCACGGCACCTACCCTCACCTTGCCATGGAGCTTCTGAAGCAGACGGCAGGCATCGAGCTTGTGCACGTCCCGTTTCGCGGAGGCAATGAATCGGTGACGGCCCTGCTGGGAGGGCAGGTGCAAGTCACGCTGAATCACCTGCCGGTGATCCAACCGCAGACGGAAGCAGGGAAATTTCGCGTGCTCGCCACGTCCAGCCCAACCCGCGCGCTGGCGATGCCCGATGTCCCGACGCTCAGGGAGTCCGGTTACGACATCGTGGCTTCCGCCTGGTTTGGCCTGTTTGCTCCCGCCAAAACCCCGCGCGAAATAATCGGCCGGCTCTCTGCGGCGGTGGCCCGCGCCGCAAAGGACCCGGCCTTTGTCGAAAAGCTGCGCGCGCAGGGCGACGAGATCCGTGTCGAGGGACCGGACAGCTTCCTGGCACTCCAGAAGAGTGAACTCGAAAAGTGGAAAATAGTGATCGCCAAGGCCGGCATCGTCCTCAACTGAAAGCAACTTCCTATGAGCTTGCCCAACATCATTCTCATAATTACGGACCAGCAGCGTGCCGATACGATTGCAGCATTGGGCGCCGACTGGATGCATACGCCGCACCTTGATCGTCTGGTGCGCGAAGGCACCGCCTTTACCA
>JBKPMC010000132.1:0-4320 GCA_046731955.1 Pseudomonadota bacterium
ACGCTGAACTAGGCGGCGGCGGTTGGCGGGAGCGGCCCGGCCGCACTTGAAAAAACCTCTTCCGTGCTGTCGCCCGTGTGATGATAGGGTAGCCGAGGCAACGAAGCGGATCCCGCGCGCGGGGAAAGTCAGCATGGTCTATCGCCAGGTCATCGGCTCCACCTCCTACGTATTCGGCGACTTGCGCGAACTGCTCGCCAAGGCGACGCCGCCGCGGTCCGGCGACCGTCTTGCCGGCGTCGCGGCCGAAAGCGCGGAACAAATGATCGCGGCGCGGATGGCGCTCGCGGACGTGCCGCTCAAGCAATTCCTCAACGAGGCGGTGATCCCTTATGAGGACGACGAGGTCACCCGGTTGATCCTCGATAGCCATGCGGCGCAGGCGTTTGCGCCCATCGCCTCGCTGACCGTCGGCGGTTTCCGTGACTGGCTGTTGTCCGATGCCGCAACCGGCGAAACGCTGGCGAAGGTCTCGCGCGGCATCACGCCGGAAATGGCCGCCGGCGTCTCGAAGCTGATGCGCAACCAGGATCTGATCCTGGTCGCCAAAAAATGCGTCGTGACCTCGGCGTTCCGCAACACCATCGGCCTGAAGGGACGGATGAGCGTGCGGCTGCAGCCCAATCATCCCTTCGACAACGCCAGGGGCATTACCGCTTCGATCCTCGACGGCATCCTGCTTGGATCGGGCGATGCCTGCATCGGCATCAATCCCGCCAGCGACGATCCGGCTGTCATCGGCGAACTGCTCCGGCTGCTCGACGGCATCATCGCGCGGTTGCAGATCCCGACGCAAAGCTGCGTGCTCACCCACGTGACCACGACGCTGGGATTGATCGGGCAGGGCGCTCCGGTCGATCTGGTGTTCCAGTCGATCGCGGGAACGGAAGCCGCCAACCGCAGTTTTGGCGTCAATCTCGCGCTGTTGCGCGAGGCGCGTGAGGCGGGGTTGTCGCTTCGCCGCGGCACGGTTGGCGATCATGTGATGTATTTCGAGACCGGGCAGGGCTCAGCGCTGTCGGCCAACGCCCATCACAATGTCGATCAGCAGACCTGCGAAGCGCGGGCCTATGCGGTGGCGCGCGCGTTCGATCCGCTGCTCGTCAACAGCGTCGTCGGCTTCATCGGTCCGGAATATCTCTACGACGGCAAGGAAATCATCCGCGCCGGCCTGGAGGATCATTTCTGCGGCAAGCTGCTCGGCCTGCCGCTTGGTGTCGACGTCTGCTACACCAACCATGCCGAAGCCGACCAGGACGACATGGACAATTTGCTGACGCTGTTGGCCGCCGCCGGCGTCACCTTCATCATGGGCGTGCCGGGCGCCGACGACGTCATGCTGAACTATCAGTCGACCTCGTTCCACGACGCGCTGTATATCCGCGACCTGTTCGGCTTGAAGCGGGCGCCGGAGTTCGACGATTGGCTATTACGCACCGGCCTTGCCGATACCAATTTCCGGCTTGCGGGCGATGCGGGCCTGTTGCCCGAATTTGCTTCGCGGCTGATCGCCTGAAGGGGCCACCCGCCGCCGGTTTTGATGCAACCATTGGACCTTGCGCGGGTTAGAACCGCTGCACGTGCGAAGGTCGCCACAATCTTGAAGAAATTCTGGCCCAGCTTTCAATGTCGTGCTTAGATTTGTGAAAGCTTTGTCTGAGGAAGTTTGATGAGAGCTGAAGGCATCGGAACGGTACGGCGTATCCTGTGCGTCTTCCCGCGCTATACGTCTTCTTTCGGTACATTCGAGTACGCCTATCCCCTGACCGACGGCGTGCAGGCATTCATGCCGCCGCAAGGCCTGTTGCTGATCGCGGCCTATCTCCCGGAGAACTGGCCGGTCCGTTTCATCGACGAAAACATTCGTCCCGCCACCAGGGAAGATTTCGAATGGGCCGAGGCGGTGTTCGTCAGCGGCATGCACATCCAGCGCCAGCAGATGAACGACATCTGCCGACGCGCTCATGCCTTCGATCTTGCGGTAGCGATCGGCGGGCCGTCGGTGAGCGCGTGCCCGGACTACTATCCCTCGTTCGACTATCTGCATGTCGGCGAACTCGGCGACGCCACCAATGAGCTGATCGCGCGGCTGGCGCGCGACCCGTCGCGCCCCGAGCAGCAGGTGGTGCTGAAGACCAGCGATCGCGTGCCGATGACCGAGTTTCCGATCCCGGCCTACGAACTGGCGGAGGTGAAGAAATACTTCCTCGGCAGCATCCAGTATTCGAGCGGCTGTCCCTATCAGTGTGAATTCTGCGACATCCCCGGTCTTTACGGCCGTAACCCGCGCCTGAAGACGCCGCAGCAGATCATCGCCGAACTCGACAAATTACGCGAATGCGGCGTCACCGGTTCGGTGTATTTCGTCGACGACAATTTCATCGGCAACCGCAAGGCGGCGCTGGATCTGTTGCCGCATCTGGTCGAGTGGCAGAAGCGGACCGGCTACGTGATGCGGCTCGCCTGCGAGGCGACGCTGAACATCGCCAAGCGACCCGAGATTCTGGAGAAGATGCGCGAGGCGTTCTTCGTCACCGTGTTCTGCGGCATCGAGACGCCCGATCCCGATGCGCTGAAAGCGATGCACAAGGACCACAACATGATGGTCCCGATCCTCGAAGGCATCCAGACCATCAACTCCTACGGCATGGAAGTCGTCTCCGGCATCATCATGGGGCTCGACACCGACAAGCCGGAAACCGGCGATGCGCTGCTGCAGTTCGTCGAGGAGTCGCAGATTCCGCTGCTCACGATCAATCTGCTGCAGGCGTTGCCGAAGACGCCGCTGTGGGACCGGCTGGAGAAGGAAGGCCGGCTCGTCAATGACGACGACGGCCGCGACTCCAATGTCGAGTTCCTGCTGCCCTACGATCAGGTCGTCGAGTCCTGGCGCAAATGCATGGAAGTCGCCTACGAGCCGGCCAGGCTGTTTGAGCGCTACCAGCATCAATGCGATTACACCTATTCGCGGCGGATCAAGGTGCCGGTCAGCCCCGAGCAGAAGAGCTGGGCCAATATCAAGCGCGGGCTGATCATGCTCCGGAACATCTTCTGGAAAGTCGGCGTGCTCGGCGACTACAAAAAGGTGTTCTGGAAGTTCGCGCTCGGCCGGCTTCGCCGCGGCGATATCGAGGGCCTGATCGGTCCGGCGATGATCGGACATCATCTGATCATGTTTGCGCGTGCCGCATCAGTCGGCCAGCAGAACGCGTCGAACTACTCGATCCGGCTGCGCGAGGCCTCGGTCCCTGCCGAGTAAAAACCAATGAAAACGCCAGCGCCGCCGTCCCGCCCGCTCGAAGCCCTGCGGGAGTTGACGCCCGCGCGTGTCGGGCTCGGCCGCGCCGGCGCGAGCCTGCCGACCGGCGCATTGCTTGCCTTCACGCTCGATCACGCGCGTGCGCGCGATGCCGTCCATGCCGCTTTCGATGCGCCGCATCTGGCTGCGGGATTGGCCGGTCTCGGCCTGCGGGTCGGCGAGGTTTCCAGCCAGGCGCAGAACCGGCGCGACTATCTGCGCCGTCCTGATCTCGGACGCATGCTGGATGCGGATTCACGGCACGCGCTGGAAAAGCAAAACGGCAGTGCGAGCGAGATTGTGATCGTGATCGGCGACGGGCTGTCGCCGGCGGCGGTCAACGTCCACGCGGTCGAACTGGTTCGCCATCTGGCGCCGCGCCTGACGGAGGCGGGAATCTCGCTGGGCCATGTCGTGGTCGCGTCGGGCGCGCGCGTGGCGCTGGGCGACGAGATCGGCGCCGTGCTCGGCGCGCAAATGGTGGTAATGCTGATTGGGGAGCGGCCCGGCCTGTCGGCACCCGACAGCCTCGGCGCGTATCTCACCTTTGCGCCGCGCATCGGCCTCACCGACGAGAAGCGCAATTGCGTGTCCAACATCCACGGCGCGGGCCTGAGCTACGATGAAGCCGCCTTCAAGATCGCCTGGCTGGTGCGCGAAGGCATCGCGCGCCAGGTCACCGGCGTGGCGCTGAAGGACGAAAGCGGAACCGCGCTGATCGCCGCCAGGCCGATCGACTGAGCCGGAAAACCGATCGATATGCGGCCGCTTCGCCGTTGTGAACCAACTCGCGCCTGATATAAGCGAACGGGGAGCGGGCAGAGACGGGGCATGCAGAAAACGGGGGCGGCGCCTGGCGCGGCGGGCAAGCATGCGAGCCCGGACGGTTTCCGTCTGGATATCAATGCGCTCCGGGCGCTTTCGGTGATTGCCGTCGTCGGTTTTCACTTCCAGATACCTGGATTCGCCGGAGGCTTCGTCGGTGTCGACGTCTTCCTGGTGATCACCGGCTACCTCATGAC
>JBKPMC010000133.1:0-4494 GCA_046731955.1 Pseudomonadota bacterium
ATTTTGGCTTCGGCCCGAAAGCCGCTTCGCATTTTTCGCCACATGCTGTCGGTATCGATGAACTATTTCATCCCCGGAAGCACCAGCCACTAGACTTGCGGTAGCTTCGAAAGCCGCGTTTATCTTTTCGCTGACCATTAAGTTTGCTTCGCGCCGGGCACTTGTACCGCCTCGCATCAGCTTCATCATCCGAAGCGCAATTACTACGTTTGCTTCCGCTGCCAACAACATAAAAGGATTGAACATTCACTGCGCTCCACGTGTAACAAGGCGAATGGTCAGAAATTGTTCCGGGAGCGTCGCTAGCTGCCTTCAGCCCGACCGAGTGTTTCCAGTAGATGGTCCAGGAACGCTGCTTGGCCTTTCAGGATCTTAAGTCGCGCCTCGACTATGCCAAACCAAGACGCGCGATCGATCTCAGGAAATGATTGCCGTCGCCCAGACCGCGGAGGCCATTCCATCTCGAATGTGTTGCTCTGAAGATCGACTGGATCCCAGTCCCCTTCAATTGCCCACACGTGGACGACCTTGCCGCCCGGTTGCTTGGCACTGCCAAGAGGAATGGCTTCGCCGCCCGGACGGTAGCCGGTCTCTTCGGCGAACTCACGCTGTGCGGCCGAAAGCAGGGATTCGCTAGGCCCAATCAGGCCTTTTGGAATGGTCCAGACACCCTGATCCTTGCGGCTCCAAAACGGGCCGCCCGGGTGCGCAAGCAAGACTTGAACCTTCTTGTCTCTTTGACGAAACAACAAGAGACCTGCGCTCTGTATTTTGGATGAGGCGCGGACAGGCATCGAAGGTCACCTAGAAAGCTGGCAAATCGTCACAAGGTTCCTACGCATTGCGGCGCAGGAAAAGTTCCGTCGGCAACGGCGCGCCGACCGGGCTGCACCACCCCCGCCATGACTCTGGGAACGCCGCCGGTGCGCCCGCCACCTGCAGGCTGCCATGTTGCCGACCGATCGGCGCCAGCGCACGGGCGCGTCTGTGGTGATCTCCGCCAAGGTCAACAAGCTCGGCAGCAGCATTGACGGCTAAACTGGCGAGGAACGTTCCGTTGGCCGGCCTCTTGAAGCTGGATGGACGATCCAAACTCCATCTTTGCCGTCGCCGTTGCAGTCGTCGCGATCGTTGTTGCCGTCGGCAAACTGATACAGTGGGTACGGCGCCCTAGCCGACGACGCCGTACGGTTCGGGTGCGAAGTTCATCTCGTCGAACCAATCATTGCCGCCGGTGGAAACGCAGAACTACAGCGTTTTTGGCATAGTGCGAAGATGGGGTGACGGACTGACATAGCGTGTCTGCTGACGCTGCCTGGGCCACCCGTTCGGCTGCCGCCACCTCGGTCCGCAATGCCCAGAGTTCTTCCATAGCGACTTTAAGATCATCGTGATGCCGGTGCACGGCGAAATACATTGAATTCAGAGGAACTCTCATGTGGTTCCGCTCCCCTTGGCGCTGCGCAATGACATGACGCACTACAAAGGCGCAGCGAGAAGAGTCGTTCCAACTACGGGAAAAAGTGGCGCCTTGATCACATTGGGCGAAGCGGAAGCTCAAGGGGGACAGGCTGTGATCGAGTTCACATCATGGGCCCCAAGAAGACTGATAGCGTGGAGCTGAATGGTGCAGATCCAACAACGAGGTTAGATTATGCCCGCCATATTCGACCTCCTGTACCGCGAATACTGCCGTGCCCGCCTCGCCGAGATGCGGAGACAGCTTCTGATCTCGCCTAAGAGGCGTGAGGTCCCAGAAGCGTTTTGCGATGCAAAGGATGGTGTTGGCGCTAAGGCGTATTCCCTGATGGGCATTGAGGGCCTCATGAAAACAGTCTGGATCTACGTGGACACCAGCAAGCAGGTTGGCGATGCCGAGCACGCCAAGGTCTTCGCTACCACGGATGCCGCGGAAACCTGGTTCAAGGAAAACGACGCGGAGGGCGTTGCCTTTGAGTATGAGGTTCTGGAGTGAACCGCATCGGCCGCCCGACCGCTTACGCCATGCTTGTCATCTCGGCAGTGGTGATAATCTGGCACGTGATGGGGTCGCTGTAGGGTCGATCCATCGCGTCTGGAATCACAAAGGGCCGCATTGGCGCGGCCCCTCGCTGGAAAATTTGTTCGGGAATGAAAAACCGCGCCGCTAATAAGGCACCTTACAGTTTTCCACAGGCTTGAGTATCCGTATGAACACGGCCTTAAGCGCGGAATGAAGGAAGCCGCCAACTGAGGCGGCCCTACTCGTCAATCTCGCGGAGCTTGTTTTCCAGTTCGGCTATCTTTTCTTTCGCGGTCCTTCGGAACGCCTCATCGTCAATAAGCAGCAGGAATTGCCGATACTTCATGATCTGCATTTCAAGTTGTACACGCTCGTTAATGTTGGGCACGGCAGCATTCCAGGTCCTCTTAATGAGACGAAGGAAGCGCGATTATGTTCACCGGATATTCGGCGCAGTCCGATTTACTCCTCCGGTTTGAACCGCTCTACCATACGTGCTTCCTGCCATAGCTCTACGGCGTGACCGTCAACGAGCTGCTTGGCGAGCCGCTTGGCTTCCGTATCGGCCGCGCAGGGCTGCCGATTGCTATTTTTTGGCCGGTGACGGTCGGGGAAATTGGCAAACGGCAGATCGTTCCAGTGCCGGGATATTGCCTCTGCCGGCTACCCATCCCGAGGCGCTCATTCGGGTTTTCGCGGCGCGCACCGTTCGGTGGCGGAGCATTTTCGCGGTTCACACTTGGATCGTGATCAAGGAACAAGGCGCCGCCACCTACAGCCGTTACGACTACACCGCCTGGGGTGACCCGATCCGCAGCAATGGTTTCGCCGCGGATGCCCGCTGGTTTGGCGCAACTCCTGAAACCATTGTGGCGGTCGACGGCGGAGAGGCGAGCCGACTCATTCCGAAAATTCGGCATGTCATCGATAATTATAGATTCCGCTCCTATGGCGACTATAGTGCCTGGCCGGGCCCGAATTCCAACACGTTCGTTCGGGCCGTGCTCGATGCCGTGCCTGAACTCAAAGGGGTCCTACCGCCGACCGCAATTGGCAAGGACTATCCATACGAAGGCGATTGGTTTGGCCTGACAGCCTCCCGTACGGGCGCATACGCATCACTTGGGGGCTATCTCGGTTTTACAATCGGGTGGGTCGAGGGTTTCGAGATCAACTTCCTTGGTGCAGTGCTCGGCTTTGATATTCGGCGGCCGGCGCTCAAGTTGCCTGGCATCGGCCGCATCGGCGTGACGGCCGGCATCTAGGGCCACCATTCGCTGATCGATCGTTATTGAATGTGTCGGGTCAGCTTTTGCCGAAGTCGGCCTCCGGGCAATGGTATGACGTCCCGGTCGGGCCATTGACCCTTTCCAGTATCGGCTTTCATAAGTATCGTGGTTGTTCGGCAAGCGTCTTCGAGACCTAGCCAGCCAGTCGCATTTTCAGGCCGCGAGGCGGTTCCGCTCTTGAAACCAACGCCGCTGCTGCGACGTTATCTTGGAAAATGTGAATTCCTGCAAAGCAGGAAGCGCTTTTGATCTCCGACTGGCAGCGGAAATATCCTCGTCCGATGGCACAAAGTGAACCCAGTGACGCGGCCCGCCGACGGCGGAGAAGGAGCAACACCTTACTGCTGGTCTTGGCGGTTGGATTTCTTATTTTCGGGGGCGCCGCGGGCGCGCTGTATTATGCGTTACGGCCGGCAACTCTCCGGATCGCCGTTGGACCGCCGGGAAGCGACGATCACAAAGTAATTCAGGCGATGGCCGAGGCCTTCGCCAGCGAAAGCAGGACTGTCAGGCTATTTCCGATCACGACCGACGGAGCGGCCGAAGCCCTCGCTCTCCTCGGTGCTGGCAAGGCCGACCTTGCGGTCGGTCGTGGCGATCTGGAGATGCCGGCAGACGCGCAGACCGTCGCCATCGTGCGTAAAAACTTCGTCGTGCTGTGGGCTCCTTCCGGACTTGCGGACAAGAACTCCAAAAGAAAGCCCGCGCCGAAAATCAAGGACATTGCCGATCTCGCAGGGCACAGGGTCGGCGTGATTGGCCGGACGCCAGCGAACGCAGCGTTGCTGGGGGTCATTCTGAGCGCCTCCGGCGTGGAGGCGGACAAGGTCGCGGATACGCAATTTGGCACGGACCAAATCGAGGAGCTGGCGCGCGACCCGACTCTCGATGCATACATGGCGGTCGGTCCGCTCGATAGCAAAATCACCTCCGACGCCATCGCCGCGACGGCCCGGTCGCGAGGCGAACCGAAGTTTCTCGCGATCGAGGCATCGGAAGCCATCGCCCTAAAGCACCCGCGTTATGACTCCGAGGAAATTCCACCCAGCGTCTTCAATGCGAAACCGGCCTGGCCGGATGACAAGGTCGAGACCGTCGCCATCAGCCACCTGATCATGGCGCGAAAGGCTTTGTTTGAAACGACGGCTGCGGCATTTTTCCGGCAGCTATTCGCCGTCCGTCAGGCGATTGCCAGGCAAGTGC
>JBKPMC010000134.1:0-5005 GCA_046731955.1 Pseudomonadota bacterium
TGCAATGGCCCGGCAGATACCTCAGGGAGAGGACACCAGGGTGCGGGTCTTTCGCGGCTCGAGATCGTGACGACGCCGCATTCCGCTGCTTCGATTATTCTGCAGCGGCTGCGCCGGACGCGTTGAGAAGCTTGCCGCTGAGCGAGCTCTCGGCAGGATGTGAAGTCGGCGGAAGCTGATCTTCTCTTGTGCCCGCACCTGTCTTGATCCAGCCGAATGCCTGCTCGATCCGCATTGCGAATGCGCGGGCCGACGGCTTAGCTGCCGTGCCGGGTCATTCGCCTGTCAATCGCGGAGCTACGGTCGCTGGTGTTCTGTGCTACGCGTCACGTCCATCGAGCGCAGCTCGTCGATGAAGTTTTTTGCGTCGTAGGCGTTGTCGACGCCAAGCGGGATCGCAGTCGGCCGGTCAGCACGCCGCGCGATCCCGTGCAGGGCGGGGCGAAGCCCATATTCAATCTACATCGTCAAACGCAATCGCATCTTCGATGGCATGCCGTTCCGCTGAGAAGGACAGCATTTGATGGATTCGACGTGCGTGCCGCGGCCGAGCTTGCGCCAAAGTTGGTGACGGATTGGACGTGCGCCAAATCACAGAAGGACGGATTTGCTTCTGTCTTAATCGCCCTGTCAGCAGGCACCTGAGCGTCGGCATGAGGCAGGCGCGGGCACCCCTAGCGACAATGGAGAATAGCTATGTTCCCACTTCTTGCGGGAGGCTTTGTCGGAGGTCTCCTGAACAATTTGTTCAACCACAACCACAACCACCACCATCATGGCCATCATGGTCATCATGGTCATCATGACCATGGCTGCCACAACAACCGCCGTGAAGCCCGGGAGGACTTCCGCATGGCGCGGGAAGATTTCCGTGACGCCCAGCAGGACTTCGCGCGCGGCGACTTCTTCGGCGGCATGCGGGAGCTGTCCGAGGCGAATCAGCACATGGCTGATGGCTACAGCCACCTCAATAACCGCTGTTACTACTGACAGTCGAAGCACCGGTGCCACGACGCGGAGATCCTGATCTTTGATCGGGCCTGAGAGCGGGGCAATGAGCTGCCGATAGCAGCGCCCGATCAAGGCAGGATCTTTCGCTGAAGGGCAGCAACACGGCCCCTAAGCCTCAGTGCGAAGGGTATTTTCCTCAAAATCTTGTAACTCTTAAACCAGGAGATGAACGATGTTAGGCATATTGGGTATGATGGGCGGCGGCGGCGGTCTGGGCAGCCTCCTGCAGACGGCTCAGCAACTGCTACCGCAGCAGAGCGGCGGAGCCGAGCAGTGCTCCCAGGGCGGCGGCCAGGATATTGTGGCCCTGTTCCAGCAGGCCCTGCAGCTCGCGCAGGGGCAGGGGCAGGGGCAGGGGCAGGGCTAATTCGCTTTACCCGCGATCTGACATGGCGGTCGCATGCCGATGGTTCGGCATGCGGCCGCCATTCGGCGTGTTCAGAGACGAATTCAGGACGTCAATGATCCGCCAGCCACGGCATTCGCCACTTTAAGGGGCGAGCTTAAAGGCTTCAGGCGCCCCCCTTTTTGAGCCCTCGTGGACGAACAGATGGGCCAATGGTAGGCTGAGGTCCGTTCGTCTTCCGCTGTAATTTGCCAGGGTGGGGGAGGCCGCTCGCCCGTCGCACCAACGATTTTAAATGTGCGGCGTGTCACAGAAGGACGGATTTGGTCATGTCATATTGGGCTGTCAGTACGATATAGTCAGCTGAAAGGATTTATATCATGAGCGTGGCCATTACCGCCCAAGCCCCGGTCGCCTCTTCGCCGCCGACCGAGTCACCGCAAGCAGCCCAAGGCACTGGCGCGACCAGCGAGCAGGGGCTCGTCGACTTTTTCGCCAAGACCCGCGCGGACGTCGCCAATGGAAACCTGGAAGAGGCGACCAAGTCCGTGGCTTCGAGCGGGGAGATGCTCGGGAAGTTGCGTGAGTTCATCGACAAGGCGCATAAAGGCGATATGGCGAATAAGGCCACGAAAGCCAAGCAGAGGGCTGCCGCCGCCGAGGCGAACCTTGAGCTTGCCAGCCTCGACACGCTTGGCTCCCTTGGCAATCTTGGCTCTCTATCCCAGTTCAACGCCATCGGTCAGTCCGGCTCATTCGGTCAGCTTGCCTCCCTCAATCAGTTTAACTCCGCCAACCTGCCTCCAGGACCGGCGTCCGGATCGCTATCGCTTGGTCGCGGCCCCGGCCTGGAAATGAAAGGCCGCGGGGAGGCCATGATCGACAAGATGACCAACGACATGACGGACGGCGCGATCCATCGCATGTGGGTGCAGGTGGTGGGTCATGCGACCAGTTCGGTAACCAAGAACGTGATGAGTCTGCTCAAGGGGCAGTAAGGAAGGGAAATTCCGTGGGCGCGGCCTTGGTCCGTTCTTCATTGCCACGCTGGGTACAGCGGGTTCTGGTATTGCTTGTCGCCTTGCTGCTCACAGCTTGCGAAGCGGAGCTCTACAACAATCTTGATCAGCGCCAGGCCAACGAGATGATCGCGGCCTTGCAGCAGCGCGGGATTCCCGCGCAACGCGTGGCGGTCAAGGGCGGTCAGTACACGGTCGTGGTCGACAAGGGCCGCTTTGCCGAATCGATCGCCGTCCTGAAAGAGGCTGGGCTCCCCAAGCAGGAGTTCCAGAACATGGGGCAGGTCTTCAAGAAGGATGGTCTCGTCTCCTCGCCCATGCAGGAACGCGCGCAGATGATTTTCGCGCTGAGCCAGGAGCTCTCGCGCACGGTTTCGGAAATCGACGGCGTCCTGTCCGCCCGGGTTCACCTCGTGCTGCCGGAAAACGACCCGCTGCGCCAGCAACTCGTCCCTTCGTCGGCGTCGGTCTTCATTCGCCATCGCAGCAGTACGCCGGTCGGCAATCTGGTGCCCCAGGTGAAGATGCTGGTGGCTAACGGCGTCGCTGGTCTGTCCTACGACAAGGTATCGGTTGTCCTCGTTCCGGTCGACTCGCAGAAGGCAAGTCAGGGCCAGGATGTCGAGATGGTCTCGTTTTTCGGTGTGTGGATGCAGCGCGACAACCTGGCGCAGGCGATGTGGATGTTCTTCGGCCTCGTCGCGGTGGTCGTTCTGCTCGCTGGTGCGCTTGCCTTCGTCGTCTTTCGCCAGCGCGGACGCGTCTATGCATTGGGTTCGCCGCGCGCCGTTACGCCGACCGCAGTGAGCCCGGTTCCGTCTAACCTGGTGAATGCGCCTTCGTCCAACGTGGTGAAGGCGGGCTCGTCGAGCGTGGTGAAAGCGTCGTGAGCACTGCAGGCCAAAGCACCGGAGCAGACGCGGGCTGGGACGCGTTCGTAACGCAGCCGGCCCTCTACATCGAGCCGTCGCGGCTCGCCGTGTGCTTCGATGGAATGGTCGACCCCGAATTGTGCGGGCGGCTCAGGTCCTCACCCCGCCTCGAGGAGCGGCTGTCGGATCTCGTCCATTCGCGCTACGGGCTGGCGCGCACCATTGCGGCCGAGGAGGTGAGCGACACTGACCGTTGGATCGCGCTTGCCTCGTCCGAACAGCTGGTGGAGCTGGCGCGCCGCGCCGGAGCGATCTATTGGGCGAACAGCATCGCCAATACCGTTCGGGCGGCGGATGCGGCGGCGTTCGATGCCGCGCTGGGTGAGACGCTGTGCGTCGTCGCGCTTGCCAACCGCGATCTTTCCGGCCCGATGCAGCCGCTCGCACCTTATGATCAACTCGGTCGGCGTGTGATGGAGGATGGCTTCCGCTGCCTTGGCGGATGGTGCAAGGCGCAGAGCCCTGGTGTCGGCCTGCGCGTGCGCCTCAAGTTTGCGCCCAATCCTGCGCTCGACGATGCAGTGAATACCCCCTTTGATGAGCTCGGCCCGGCGATCATGCGCCGAACGGTCGGCTGAGGTTGAACACAATGGTAGACAGAGTTGACTCGGTATCCTTGAATCGACAGCCGTCGGCGGGTGGTGCGACGACGGGCTCGGTTCTCAATGCCAGGGATGTGAAAGCCTGGCAGGATGCCTTCGAGTTTCTGAACCATGCCGAGAAGCAGATCGCCGAACAAAAAACGGAAGCGGAGGAGACCGCCTCCCGCCTTTATGAGTCCGAGCGTGTCAGGGGCTACGAGGACGGCAAGGCGGAGGCAACCAAACTTATTACCGAGACGACCCTGAAAGTGGACCGCTTTCTTCAGTCAATCGAGCCGCAAGTCGCTCAGCTTGCCATGAGCGTTGTCAACCGCGTCCTCGGCAATTTTGATACGCGCGACCTTGTCGCCGCCGCTGCCGCGCATGCCATCGAGGATCTGCGTCGCGAGAAGCGTCTGACGGTCACTGTTCACCCTGACGTCGTCGACAGCGTCTCCAAGGAATTCGCCCGCCTCGGCGTCAGCAAGCGCATGGAAGTGACGATCGAAGGCAATCCGACCCTCGACCCGACCGCATGTATCATCGCCAGTGATCTTGCCGTCATCGACGCGAGTGTCAAAACGCAACTGGCTGCCATTGCCGCCGCGATCGGCGCGGTTTGACGAGGCGGAATGCCATGACCGGTCAGCGCTTCAGTATCGACGACCGTCTTACCTCCGTCCTTCCCAGCCTGTACGAGAAGATACGCGACAGCGCGCCGCGATCGCGCAAGGGGCGTGTCCGGCGCCTGCTGGGCGTCATCATCCATGCCACTGTGACCGAGGCGCGCATCGGCGAACTGTGCCATTTGGTCGACCCGGAGACCGGCCGGCGCGTTATGGCCGAGGTGATCGGGCTGCATGACGAGGTCGCCATCCTGACCCCGATCGGTGATCTGTTCGGGCTTTCCAGCGTGACCGAGGTGATTCCCACCGGCAGCGAATTGCTGGCCCCGGTGGGCGAGGGTTTGCTCGGCCGCGTCATCAATGCATTGGGGGACCCGGTCGACGGCGAACCTCTTCCGAAGGGCATCGCGACCCGTCCGGTCACCGGCGTGCCGCCGGCGCCGCTCAGCCGGGGTATCATCCGCGATCCAATTCAGCTCGGCATCCGTGC
>JBKPMC010000135.1:0-6211 GCA_046731955.1 Pseudomonadota bacterium
GCCCAGATCGTGCTGTCCGGCGGCATGGAGAGCATGAGCAATGCGCCCTATCTGCTGGCCAAGGCGCGGGGCGGCTATCGCGCCGGCCATGACCGGATCATCGATCACATGATGATGGACGGGCTCGAGGACGCCTACGAAACCGGCCGCTCGATGGGCGATTTCGGCGAGGCGACCGCGGAGGCGTATCAGTTCACCCGCAAGGACCAGGACAATTATGCGATGGAGACGCTGACCCGCGCCCGCAAGGCGGTCGAGGGCGGCGCGTTCAGGGCCGAGATCGCGCCGGTCACGCTCACCGAAAAGGCCGGTCCGCGCGTCATCGCCAATGATGAACATCCGCTCAAGGTGGATCCGGCCAAGATTCCCGGATTGAAGCCCGCGTTCCGCGCCAATGGCACCATCACGCCGGCCGCCTCCTCCGCCAATGCTGACGGCGCCGCGGCGCTCATTCTGGCCAAGCGCTCGCTCGCCGATCGTGACGGTCTGCCTGTTCTCGCCGAGATCAAGGGCCACGCCACCCACAGCCAGGAGCCGCAATGGTTCACCACCGCGCCGATCCCCGCGATCCGCAAGCTGCTCGACAAGGTCGGCTGGAACGTCAGCGACGTTGACCTGTTCGAGATCAACGAAGCGTTCGCCGTGGTGGCGATGGCGGCGCAGAAGGATCTCGGCATCGCCAGAGATCAACTCAACGTCAATGGCGGCGCCTGCGCACTCGGCCACCCGATCGGCGCCACCGGCGCGCGATTGATCGTGACGCTGCTGCATGCGCTGGAGGCGCGCAACCTGAAACGCGGCGTCGCCGCCTTGTGCATCGGCGGCGGTGAGGCCACCGCCGTCGCCGTCGAGCGCATTGCTCGCTGACAGACGAAGGAAAGGACATGCGGGCGGCGCAAGCGGCGCTGCTCGCCGTCGTCTTATCAACCGGCCGCCTCTCAAGCCGAGAGGGCCGCAGGTCGCAAACGCCTGGTCGCTGCACGCCTGACCTTTTCGAAGGCTGACGTTTCGATTTGCCGTACGCGCTCGCCGGAAATGGACAGCTCACGCCCGAGATCCTCCAGGCTCGGCGGATCTTCGCTGAGCCGCCGGGCCTCGAACACACGCCGCTCCCGCGCCGTCAGCACATCGAGGGCCGAACGGAGCGCTTTCGCCTTTTGCGCGCTTTCGTCCTGTTCGGCGACGATCGCCTCGGCGTTCGGCGAATGATCGATCAGCATCGTCTCCCAGTCGGTCGGCCCGTCATCACTGACGGGCGCATTCAGGGAAAGGTCGCCAGTCAGACGGCTGCTCATCTCGATCACTTCGCGAACGGGGACCACGAGCTCGCGCGCGACCGCCTCGGCCACCTCTTGCGTCAATCCTGCTTTGTCGCCCCCGAACTTGTTCATGGCACGCCTGAAGCCAAAGAACAGTTTTCGCTGCGCGGCTGTCGTTCCGATCTTGACCAGCGATCGCGACCGCAGAATGTAATCGTGGATGGCCGCCTTGATCCACCACAGGGCGTAGGTGGAAAACCGGGCTCCATGGCCGGGCTCAAAATGCGAGGCCGCGATGACGAGGCCGACATTGGCTTCGCCGATCAGATCGCCAAGCGGAAGATCATATCGCTGGTAGCGGCGCGCGACCTTTGCCGCCAGCCGGAGATGGCCGGTGACGAGCGCATCAGTCGCGCTGCGGTCGCGATGCTCCTGCCAGCGTCGTGCGAGCTGCTGCTCCCGCGCCGGTTCAAGCAGAACGTATCGCTTGATGAGCGAAGCGTATTCATCGACGAGGGCTCGCGATCTATCTTCGGTCAACATCTCCCGGTGGCCTGACATCACGGTCGTACTGTGGGCATTCATGGGTAGCTCCAATCTATCGGTCCGGCAGACAGACCCTAGGAGAAGAGACCGCGGTGCAGCCATTAAATTGGAATTGAGGAACGTAAATTCGCTGTTAGCGTTTTTGCGCAACTTTGCATCACGATTTCAGAATCACGCGATCGCGTTCCGAGCGAGATCGTGAAACACCGAACGGTCACCGCACACACTGGTGTGATCTCGAAGCCGCCGCCTGCCGTGCAAACGCCTGGCAAACCGGCTCAAGCTTAGTTGAGCTTTGTAAAAGGCAATTTAGTGGGACGAGATCGCTCCCACCCTACATCTCCACCATGCATCCGCTGTCCGGATGCAGCTTCAAGCGAGCAGTTCGCATTCGGAAGAACACGCGCCCGTTACAGTGCGTGACCGCGCTTGCGCGTCCGGCGAATTCCCGCATCAACGATATGGAGAAAGACGATGAATTCGATCAGGACAATCGCTGTCGCAGCATTGCTGTCGATGGTGGCAGCAGCCCCCGCCTTCGCTCAGGAAGCCATTCAGGAGCCGGGAGCCTTTGCATTCTATTATCCGAATCTGGACGTCCTGAATGGCGGCGCGCCCACGCCGGCCTACCGGATGGAAGGGATGCCGCCCTCGGTGATGCAATTCTATAATGAAAGGGATAGCGGCATGGCCGGCCCCACTGTCTGGCATAGAGTCCACCACACCGGCCGCCGGCATGGATGACCTCGCCCGCACGGCTCACCACCCTCATGCCCGGCCGACGGGCTCATCGGGGCAAACGATCTCCACCCGGCCCACCGGGCCGGAGTGGATGATCAAGCGAAATCCGTGCAGTTTTACGATGGCCGAAACCAGGTTCAGTCCGAGCCCAACGCCCGGCGTGTTGCGGATCTTGTCCGAGCGATAGAACCGGCGCAGCACGGCCTCCTGCTCCTGATCGCTGATTCCCGGACCGGTATCCGTCACGCGCAGGATGGTCTCTCCCCCGCCGCGCAGCAGCTCGAGCTTGACGCTGCCGCTCCGGGGCGTGAACTTGATGGCGTTGTCGACGAGGTTCGCAACCGCCTCCAGCAGCAGGTCTCGATCGCCGCGCACGTAAAGCGTGGCCGACGTGCCTACGCTCAGTTCGACCTGCTTGTCTTCGGCGATCGGCTCGTACATGTCGCAGACCTCGCGCAGCATTTCGCCGAGCTCGACATTGCCGAATGCGGATGACCGCCGGCTGTTCTCGATCTCGGCCAGGCGCAACAGCGCCGTGACGATCGACAGCGACTGGTCGATGCCGGCGATGGCCTTGTCGGCGGCCCCCTGGAGCTGCTCCAGCGTGGTCGCGTTGGTGCGGCCGCGCTCCAGCGTCAGGCGCGCACGCGTCAGCGGCGTTCGCAGGTCATGGGCGATGTCGTTGCCGACGCCGGCCAGCGCATGGATGGTGGTTTCCAGTTCATCGAGCATGCCGTTGACGATGGCGGCAAGCCGCGAGAACGGCTCGTCGATATTCCGGTGCGGCAGCCGCTCGCGCAGATCTCCGGCGATGATGCGCTGGACCCGCAGGTTGACCTCCTCGACGCGCCGTTGCGCACGCACGCTCAGCCACGCGCCGGCCAGCAGCCAGAAGCAGAACGCGGGCAGCAGCCCAAGCCCCAGCGCGCCCCCGACAACC
The DNA here is from genome assembly GCA_046731955.1 of Pseudomonadota bacterium. Classification (GTDB taxonomy): domain Bacteria; phylum Pseudomonadota; class Alphaproteobacteria; order Sphingomonadales; family Sphingomonadaceae; genus Sphingomicrobium. The sequence goes on from JBKPMC010000135.1 coordinate 3,487, forward strand.
CTGGAGATTTCCCGGGTCTCGTCGACGTTGCGTCCAACCACCAGGACATGGCCGTGATCAAGGCTCCGCGCGACGGCTCTGACCAGGGGAGCGCCGGTCTCCTCGTCATTGGCCTGCGCCATCCGCACGCTCTTCACCCCCGCACCGGCCGCAAGATCGCCCGGCAGGCGCGCGATATTGCCGGCAATCCGATTTCCGTTCGCATCGAAAATGCCGGCGAAATGGACGCCGCGGGAATCCTGCCTGTTATGATCGTCCAGCGCGGCGATCCGGCGGTCGGGCGGCAGCGCGGCAAAGAAATTGACCTGCGTCGTAATCATGCCATCGGAACGCGCGATCAGGTAATCATCGATCTTGAAGTAGATGAAGCCGAACAGGATCGTGACAAAAGCCGCAAACAGGGCCGCCAGTGCGGCGGCCCATTGAAACGTGTTCGAGCGTATGAACTGCATCTGATGCTTCGAACCCTGCTGCCCGATTACCTCGCCGGCCCGTGGCACAATCGCGAAAATAACCTAGGACACTGCGCGAAGAATGAATCCCGCGCCGCGGACATTGTGAATCATCGGGGCCTCGTCCGGACCGTCGACCTTGTGCCGCACACGGCCCATATGCACGTCGACCAGGTTGGTGGCCGGGACAAACTTGTAGTTCCAGACCTCCTCGAGCAGCATGGCGCGCGTGAGCAGCTGGTCGCTCCGCCGCATCATGTATTCGAGCAGGCGAAACTCGCGCGGCAGCAAATCAATCTTGCGTTCGCCGCGTTTTGCCGTGCGCTCGATCAGATCGAGCTCGAGCTGTCCGACCCGCAGGGTGGTTTCCCGCGTTTCCGGCGGACGGCGCAGCAACGCCTCTATTCGCGCGATGAGTTCAACGATCGCGAACGGCTTGGTGAGATAGTCGTCGCCGCCCATCCGCAATCCGCGCACGCGGTCATCGACCGCGCCAAGCGCACTCAACACCAGCACCGGCGTGCGCACCTGTTCCTTCCGCAGGGATTCGATGACGGTAAGGCCATCCATTCCCGGCAGCAGACGGTCGACGATCATCGCATCCGGCCGCAAGTCGCGCGCCTTGGCGAGACCCTCCAGCCCGTTGGACGACCATTCCACATCGAAGCCGCGATCGGCCAATTCAGCGGTGATTTCTCCCGCCGTCTCGTCGTCGTCTTCTATGAGAAGAACCTTCGTCATGAGATCGTTCCGACTGCCAAGTTGCCCTCTCCCCGCACGGCCCGGCGTGGTCGCAATGATACGCAGGTCAGCCGATAAAGCCATGGTGACGACACAAGTCTCAGAGGTTCGGGGAGCCGGACAGCGCCGCGATCCCTTCGGGACCCGACGTGCACCATCCGCCCTGTGGCCATTTCCGCTGCCTCGGTACGAGCACAGCGAGCCCGCTCGAAACACTTAGCCCTGGTCGAGGGGCGGCGCCAATAAATAGCGATTTAATAAGTCTGCAGGCCGGCATCGTTCGACCAGCCGGAGCGATTCCGGGGCCAGGCGAGGCAGCCGATCGGTGTTCGCCAGCTTCACGTCGAGTTGAAGGGGCGTGAAGCGATGTTTCCTTTGGACGAAGGCGGAGCAGCCGCACGTCACGGGAAGAAGCCAGTCTGGCTTCCCCTTAGCTATGGAGAATACCCATGCACAAGTTGAAACTTCTGTCGGCCGCGTTACTCACCGCAGCCACCTTCGCCACTCCGGCGCTGGCCGCCGGGCACGCCTCGCGGCATCTCGTGACCAACACCCACAGCCGCGTGACGTCGACGATGCAGCCCTACGAGGGCGATAGCTGCCTCCGGGCGCCGCGTGTCGGCGCCTTCGCCACTGAACCGTGGACCGATGCGGCGCCTTGCGAGCCCTACACGGGTTATTGATCCGCACGCGTCACGACGGAATAACGAAACAAGACGGGCTGGCGGGATATCCCGCCGGCCCGTCTTCTTTTGGCTCACGTCAGGCAGTTCGCCTTTGACGCAGATATGCCTCCGCGCCAGCTCGTGAACGCAAGGTGGCGAAGACTAACGCCGAATTTAGTGGGGGCCTTGTGCATCGCACCTACCTGTCAGTCATCCGACGCTTCGTTCGCGTGGCTCGTTGAAGTTTGCGCGTCACGGCGCCGAGCAATCTGACTGAAAAGGAGTGTCACGATGAAACGGATGATCACGGTATTGGCAACAGCCCTTCTCGCTTCGAGCCTGCTGGCAGGCGCGGCCGACGCCCGCGGTGGCGGCGGTGGTGGTGGTCACGGCGGAGGTTTTGGCGGTGGCGGCGGCCATATGGGTGGCGGCTTTGGCGGTGGAGATCACATCGGAGGCCTCGGCGGTGGAGGCCACGTCGGCGGCTTTGGCGGCGAGCACATGGGGAGCCTCGGCGGCAGCCACATGGGCGCCGACGAGCACATTGGCGCGCACGGACTGCATCAGCACGCCCTGCATCGCTTCAGCGGATACGGGCCGGGATACGGCTCCTACTATTCCGATTGCTACGACTGGTACGCCCTGCATCCCGACCAGCCCTTGCCGCTGAGCTGTAGCTGAGACCCTCGCGCAAGTCCTGCGCCACCTTCCCGTTCGTCGCCGCTCAATCGGCACTGGAGAGCACCATGAAGCACTTCCTGATGATCACGACAGCCTCAGCGCTACTGTGCAGCCAGGCCTTTGCGCAGCAGGCTGCGGTGATGCCGACACCGTCGCTGTCGGCCACTTCGCCGCTCGGCATGGTGC
>JBKPMC010000136.1:0-2769 GCA_046731955.1 Pseudomonadota bacterium
AAACGCCGCCAGGATCAGGAAGATGCTGGAGGGAATGTGCGTAAACACCATGGTGTTGACGAGGCCGATGCGCCTGGCGATCCAGGCGGCGACCGGGTAGGAAAAGGCGCTGAGCGTGCTCGACCAGAAGAAAAACAATCCAGCCGCGGACAATGACAGGTCGAAACGCTCGAACAGCCAGAGCACCAGCAGAGACTGCGCGACGAAACCGCCGGCAAAGGCATCGATGCTGAACAGCGCTGCGAGCTTGTAGACGGTGCCACGCGATGGCCCGAGAGGCGTCTGCGGCGCCTTCTCCTCGCCGCGCGTGTGCGGCACGTAGCGATAGAGCGCAGCGCTCAATATCCCGAGCGCGGCATATGCATAAAACATCACGCGGAACGCGCCGAGCGTGGTGCCGCCGTGCGAAACCAGGAAATCAGGCAAGGTTGCCGCAAGCGAGCCGGCGGCGGTGCAAAGTGCCCCGATCAGGCTGTAGCGCGCAAACACCTCCGTCCGGCGGTCGTCGGTGGCGCTCTTCGCCAGCACCGCGTGTTCGAGCGGAACCAGCACGCCGAGGTCGCCGCCCGAGGGGTTGATGGTGCCGATGAACGCCACGAGCGCGATCAGGACGAAGTGCTCTACGCCGGGAAATGCAAGCCCGGTCGCAGCCATCAGGCCTGCGCCAAAGATCAGGAGTGCGCGCAGGTCGTGACGCGGCGCGATCCAGCCTGTAATCAGCGTCAGCAGCGCCGTTCCCAGCAGCGATGCGGTCGCGACGATGCCGACTGCTATGGCGTCGTAGCCCAGCGCCGTCATATAGGCCGGCAGAATGATGATGGCGAAACCGTCGCCAAAGCCACGCAGGCCCCGCGCGACATAGAGCAACTTGATCAGCGCGGTTCCGGTTGAAGCCCTTGGTTCAGTCGCGATATCAGCCATTCCTGCGTTCCCGCTACGGCAAGACGGTAATCTTGAACTGATCGAAGCGCGTCACGCTGTCGGACTTGGTCCACAGCGCCACGCCGCCGGCCCCGGCAAAAGTCTTGTCCGTCGCGCTGAACAATTTCTTGCCATCGAAGGAAACCGTGAAGCGCTGGCCTTCCGCGCGCAAGCCGAGCGTATGCCATTCATTGGGGCTGACCCTCAAATTGGCGCCATCCAGTTGCTCGCGCCGGCCGGCGACGACGCGATAGAAGCGCACGTTATCCTCCAGCGCATTGGCGCGGGCCACATAGTAATTGTCGGCATCCAGCAGCCGCACGGCGATGCCGCCAGCCTGATCCGTCTTGCCCGCAACTGCCTTGAATCTCACTTCGACGTCGACATTAGCAGCCGGCACGTTCTCGTGGATCGCGAGCGGAAACCGGTAATCGGTGCGGTCGGTGCTGGTCTGCTCGATCACCTTGCCTGTTGCGGCGGTCCGATCTTCAGTAACGGTCCATTTCCCCTCGCTGCCCTGGCCGGTTCGCGCAAACGAAAATCCCGCCGGGGGCGATCCGGGCGTCATACGATCAATGGCAATCATGGCGGCTCCTGTTTGTGCGGACGCGAACAGCGTCGCGTCCGCGAGGAAACACGCGGCGAGAAAAGCGGTCAGAACTGATCTGCGGGGGCAAAAAAATATCGGCCTGTTCCTGTCCATGCGCAATCCTCGACACGTCGAGTGGTGCGCAGAGCTTGGACGGAAGGGCCGTCTAACGGGGAGCCTGCTTTATCCCCGATGCCGGCCAAGCTAGGACCGAACGCGGGATTCCGCAAGCCTCCCGTCGGGAACAGGGCGGCACCAGTTGACAGCACCAGCCGCAGGCGGTTAATTCGGCCCATGGGGATTTTGCGATCTCCCCACGAGGCGACATGCCCAAGTATCGCGTCCCGTTTTTTCTTACGAGGGCGCAGCCATGTCATCCTACACCACGATATCATCAGACAAGCTTGCACGGTTGATCGGTACGGCGAACATGCCGGCCCTGATCGACGTTCGTACCGACGAGGATTTCGCCGCCGATCAGCGGCTGATTCCCGGCGCCATCAGGCGCAGTCATCAGGACGCCGGCGACTGGAGCGGCAAATTTTCCGGCAACTCAGCCATCGTCGTCTGCATGCGCGGGGCAAAGCTCGCGCAAGGCACGGCCGCCTGGTTGCGGCATGCCAATGTTGCCGCGGAGACGCTTGAGGGCGGCTTTGAAGGCTGGAAAGAGGCAAACCTCCCGCTGGTGAACGCGTCAAAACTGCCGCCGCGTGACGCGCAGGGTCGCACCGTCTGGGTGACCAGGGCGCGGCCGAAGATCGATCGCATCGCCTGCCCCTGGCTGATCCGCCGGTTCGTCGATCCGAATGCGGTGCTCCTGTACGTGGCCCCTTCCGAGGTTGTCGCCGTCGGCGAGCGCTTCAACGCGGCCCCCTTCGACATTGAAAATGTGTTCTGGAGCCACCGCGGCGAACTCTGCACGTTTGACGTCATGATCGAGGAATTCGGGTTGGCGACGCCGCCCTTGCTGCGGCTGGCGGCGATGGTCCGCGGCGCCGATACCGGGCGGCTCGATCTGTCCCCGGAAGCGCCCGGACTGCTCGCCGCCTCGCTCGGCCTGTCGCGCATGTTCGACGACGATCTCGAGCAGCTCGAGGCCGGCATGCTATTATACGACGCGTTCTACCGCTGGTGCCGCGACGCGACCGGCGAGACGCACAACTGGCCGACCAACAAGGTGAAGCCATGAGTGATCTCGCTGCACCTTTGAAGGCCAAGCCGCAAACCTATGCTCACGGCATCTCATTCGGCGAGGCGCT
>JBKPMC010000137.1:0-5067 GCA_046731955.1 Pseudomonadota bacterium
TCGCCACTCGGCAAAAGGCGGGGCGGGGGAAGCGTCGCGGCCATGGCCTGTAAACTGTCTCGCGGCTTTGGCTTTTGGTTTTGAGCATGATCTCTTCGGAAAACCGGTACCCACTTTTCCGGATCATGCTCTCGTGCTCACTCAACCTGTAGCGTGTTTTGGGCGCGAGTGGAATTCGCTTGGCGGGAAATCAGCCTGTAAGTTCAATAAATTAATCTGCATGCCGACGATAAGATGTTGTGATCGCGGTTCTTTCCACGAGCCCTTGACGTGACATCAGCGCTTCGCAAGATGCGCTACCTTTCATCCATCCCTCCGGAGCCTGCTTTCCAGATGTCCCTGTCCCCCGAAGCCCTCGCAACCCTCTCCGGCGTGTCCACCGCCACCATCACAACCGTTCTGCTGAAGAAGGGCCTGCGAAATGTCTGGATGCGCGGCACCAAGCCGCTGCGGCCGGGGCAGCCGCGGCTGGTCGGACCGGCCTTTACGCTGCGCTTCGTGCCCGCGCGCGAGGATCTGGCGACGCCGGAGTCCTGGTCGTCGCCGATTTCGACCCGCACCGCGATTGAAGCGATGCCGAAGGGCTGCATCGCCGTGGTCGACGCCATGGGCGTCGCCGACGCCGGCATTTTTGGCGACATTCTCTGCGCGCGCATGGTCAAGCGCGGCGTTGCGGCGCTGATCACCGATGGCGTCGTGCGCGACGTCGAAGGTGTGCTCGGCACCAATTTGCCCGTGTGGTGCGACGGCTTCGCGGCGCCGCCGTCGGTTGCTGGATTGACCTTCGTCGGCTGGGGCGAGCCGATCGGCTGTGGCGGGGTCGCGGTATTTCCCAACGACATCGTGGTTGCCGATCAGGATGGCGCCGTGCTGATCCCGCAGGCGCTGCTCGATCATGTGCTGGCCGAAGGGCCGGAGCAGGAGCGGATGGAAGCCTGGATCGTCAACGAGGTGAACAATGGCGCGGCGTTGCCCGGCCTCTATCCGATGAACGCCGAGACCAAGGCGCGCTACGCGGCCAGCAAGAAATAACCTCAGAAAAAGGGAGACAACTCCATGGAAATCCATCTCGCGGGCTCCCGGCCGACGCGCCGGGCGCCATCTGAATATTTTACCGGCACGGTGCTGCAGGATCCGATCATCCAGACCGAGGCGCCGGCACGGCTGGCCTCGACGCGCGTCTCCTTTGAACCGGGTGCGCGCACGGCCTGGCACACCCATCCGCTGGGCCAGACGCTCTATGTCATCTCAGGAATTGGACGGGTGCAGGCCAAAGGCGGACCAATCAGGGAAATTCGCCCCGGTGATGTCGTCTGGATTCCGCCCGGTGAAAAGCACTGGCATGGCGCTTCGCCGACCAACGCCATGACTCACATTGCCATGCAGGAAGCGCTCGACGGCAGCTACGTCACCTGGATGGAGCATGTGATCGACGCGGAGTATTCGGCGAAGCTCGGTTAGTTTCGCTGCGCCGTCCAGGTACCCGAGCAAAGGGCGGCACGCCAGGTGCCCGAGCCCGAGGTACCTGAGAGGCGGCCTGTGCCGACCGCACGCTTCACGCCGCTTGCAAGCGTTACGCTGATATTGCCGGCGTCGGCGACGCGGCCCGATGCCGTTACAGTCGCGCTGTTCGAGGCGACCTGGCCGTTGTTGATTCCGATCGAGACCGACGCGCCGCTGGGGCAGGCGGCGTTCGACGAGGTGATCTGCACATTCCAGTCACCGTCAAACGTCGCGGCTGCGGATGGTGTCGCAAAGCCCAGTGCGGCGAACAGCGAAGCGGCGACCAGAGATTTCCGAGACGTTATCATGACGTACCCCTTTGGTTTGGACACGATCAGGGTCTCACAACGGCTCCGCGAAGACTGTGACTGTCATCACCCGTCAGGGCGCAGTGAAAAGCCCCGCATTGCGGCGGGGCTTTGGTTGAACGCGCAGCAGTGCTTGCCGGTCAGTTGACGCGGGTCCAGGTCTGGCCGCCACAGAACATGCCGCCAAAGGCGCAGCCTTGAACACGCAGATTGTCGGTGCCCTTCAGCGCGATCGTCGAATCGTAGGTGCTGCCGGAATTCGGATCGAAAATCCGCCCGCTCCATTTGTCCTTGCCTGGCTTCATGTTGATCAGAACCTGTTCGCCGTTCTGGTTCGACTTCTTGTCGACAGCATAGCCGCAGAGGTTGGAGCCGCATTCTTCGATTCTGACCTTGCCTTCCTTCTCTTCCGTCAGCCAGACGCCGAGCGGCGAGTTCGACGACGAAACCGCCGAACTCGCCGGGGCTGCGGCCTGTTTCTGTGGCGGCGGAAGCGGCGCCGGCGCGGGTGCGGCGACGGGAGCCGGCGGCGGCGGGGCAGCCGGAACGGCCTGGGGAAGTGCAGGCGCGGGCGTCGCGGGTGGCGCGATCACTATCGTTGTGGTGGGCTCGGGCTGGGCGGGAGGCGGCGGCGCCGGTGGGACAGCCGCCTGCTCGGCCGGTGCAGGTGCAGGAGCGGAAGCAGCTGGTGCAAGTGCTGCCGGTGCAGGGGCAGGGGCAGGCGGTGCAGCAGCCGGGGGTGCCGGCTCGGGTGCGGCCTGCGGGGCGGACTTCGCCTGCTGCGGCGCTTTCCTGCCCGGACGATCAAGATCGCCTTCCTCGCCGCGCGGGCGCCTGGCCTTCTTGCCGGTATTATCGTAGACGCCGGGAATATGAACCGTGCCTCGATCGGGATCGATGGTGATGGTGCGGCCGCCATACTCGAAAGTGTACTGGGCCTGCGCGGCGGTGAGGCTGCTCGCCAGCAAGAGCACGGCGATAGCGAGACACTTCTTCATTATTGCGACCTCCTGAGCAGGGAACCCCAATCCCCGAAGCTACTACGCGCTGGCAGCTTCCCTCAAAGTGATCCAAATCACTTTCAAACTATAAGTCGTGTACTAGCGGCTTTGGTTCAAATTCAGCCGCGCAGTCTAATTTGCCTCCAATGGACGGTCAATTTCCTGCGAAAATCGACTTGTCCAACCAGGAATCAATCGAACCAGGCCGCATAGATTTTCCTGAAACTACCGTCCTCGGTGGCGATGTGCAGCCACTGATCGACGAAGGCTTTCAACGCGACGTCGCGCTGCAGCCAATAGGCCTTCTCGGCAAAGTCGAACGGCTTTTCCGGATGCACCGCGCAGAGCACGCCAGAGTGCTGTTTCTGCTGGTAGCGGGTCTCGGAAGAGTCCGTCATCATCAGGTCGGCATTGCCCTTGGCGATTTCGTCGAAAATCGTGACGTTGTCGTTCCACATCTTGATCTCGGCATTCTTGATGTTCGCTTTGGCGAAGCGTTCGTTGGTGCCGCCGGGATTGACGATGACGCGCGTGCCGGCCTTGTCGATATCGGCGATGGTCTCATACTTGCCCTTGTCGGCGCAGCGGGCGATCGGCGTCTTGCCCTCGCGCATGATCGGCGTCGAGAACATTCCCTTCTTCTGCCGGTCGAGCGTGATCGAGACGCCACCCATCGCGATATCGAAATTGTCGGCTTCGAAATCCTTCATCAGCTGCGGCCACGCGGTCTGAACGAATTCGACCTTGACGCCGAGCGCCTTGCCAAGTGCTTCCGCCATGTCGACGTCGAAGCCGCGAAATGTCGACGTCGCCTTGTCGAAATAGGTGAATGGCTGATAGTCGCCGGTCATGCCGACCCGCAGCGTGCCGCGCTTGATGATGTCGTCGAGACGGGAATTCGCCGGTTGAGCATGGGCGACAACGGTCCACAGCACAGCCATTGCAAGGCTAACGAACACTCGAAACATCAGGTCTTCTCCGCCGACAAATTAGATGACACTCTGGAGCGATGGCGCCGATTTAAACCAGATATCGCGGTGGTGCCACCCGGAGAAATTGAAATCGTGACCATCTCGCTCTACGAAGCTTCCGTCGATGTGTTCGTGCCGTATCTCGGCAATCTGTCCGGTCTTCTCGATCACGCCTCGGCGCATGCCAAGGCTCGAAACATCGATCCCGCCGTCCTGCTGAACATGCGGCTCTCACCCACCATGTACAGCCTGAAGCAGCAGGTGGGCGAAGCCAACCGGCATGCGGTCGTTGCCGGCGCGCTGCTGGCCGGCCGCGCCCCCCACGTATTTTCAGACGCCGAGCCCGACATTGCCGAGCTCAAGGCGCGGATTTCAGCGGCGATCGATTTCGTGCGAGGCTTGCCTCGCGCCGAGATCGACGCCGCAGCCGACAAGCAAGTCGCTTTCACGTTCAAGAACGGGACCCAGCGAACCTTCACCGGAAAGTCGTTGCTGCTGACGTTCAGCGTTCCGCAGTTTTTCTTTCACGTCACGACGGCCTACGACATCCTGCGCCACGCCGGTGTCGATATTGCCAAGAAGGATTTTCTGGGGCCGCCGAGATAGCGCTAGAGAAGCGGCGGGTTACGCGGCGCCGCTTCCGGCCATCTCGCTCTTCAATTGATCGAAGCGCCGACGCGCGTCGCTTTCGCGATCGTCCACCATCTGGATCGCAGCTTCCCTCGACATCGGGCCGAAGACGATCGGAGCGGAATTCTCCCCGAAGGTCTCGTCGACATAGTAGTCGCCATTCTCCAGGCGGACCGTCCACTTGAAACGGATCGAGGCCATCGGTCCGGGACCGTGCCTGGTGTAACCGTGAGCCTCGATCGGCGCCGGCGCGACGGGGATGGGCGGAGGAGCCACCGGCCTTTGCTCCGCGGCTGCAGTCTTCTCGGGTTCGCGACGGCTTTCCGGTTGGTCGAGAATGCTGGCGATGGCCGCCAGGGCATGGTCGGTCGGGTCGCTTTGAGCCACGATTCAGCCTCCGGATCGAACTCCGTCTGCGGAATCAGTGTCCCGATTGCCGCCCGGCGTCGTTCCTCGCTACCGAATGTCGTGAGCTTTGTCCATTTGTGGCGTTTTCGGGGCCAGATTAAGCGCATACCGGCGGTATTCTGTTCTTCCAGGGCCGCACCTGTTCGAGCTGTCCGGCCAGTCGGAACAGGGTCGCCTCATCGCCGAACCTGGCCGAGAACATCATGCCGAGCGGCAATCCGGCCTTGTTCCACGCCAGCGGCACCG
>JBKPMC010000138.1:0-3113 GCA_046731955.1 Pseudomonadota bacterium
AGCTTTTCGGCCTGGGCGCGGGTGATCGTCTTGAGTGGGGATTCGTCTCTCTCGGCGTTCCAGATCTTCCGGTAGTCGCGCGCCTTGCGGCCGGGCCGCACGCGCAGGATGATGCCGTTCAGGATCAGCTTCCACTTCAGCCCCTGATCCTCGATCACGCGCGGGTCGGAAAGGAATTCCTTCAGGTAAACGCGCACGCCTTTGGCATCGGCGGTGTCGGGGGTGCCGAGATTGACCAGCAGCACGCCGACGCGTTCTGGCTGGGCTTCCGGCGCCGGCTTCGCATTTCCAATGGGGACGACCACGGTCATGATTTCGATGGCTTCGCGCGTTGCACCATCCTTGTCAAGATAACCGTCGGTTCGGTACGATTACCGGGGGCGGGAGGAACCATGACGATCGCCGAATGGTGCGTTTTCGGAACGCTGTTGCTCTGTTTGCTGACGATCGCCTCGGTCAAATGGGCCGGGCATCGCCACTTCGACAATGCCAGGCCGCGCGATCCGGCGTTCTACGAGGACGCGATCCGTGCCCGCGCGCTCGGCGCCCATCAGAACGGCATCGAGGCGTTTCCGTTCTTTGCGGCCGCCGTCCTGCTGGCGGAATTCCGCCTGGCGCCGCAGCACCTGATCGACGAGCTCGCGGTTCTATTTCTCATTGTGCGGATCGCCTATGTCTTCACCTATCTCGGCAACCGCCCGACGCTGCGCTCGATCCTGTGGAGCCTCGGATTCGCGATCAACATCGCGATTTTCTTTCTGCCGGCGATCAGAGCTTATCTGCCGACATAAGGTCGTCACATGAAGCCTCCAAGACGTTGAGAGGACGCCGCGGGTCGGGATCTCTCCAGGACCTTGAACTTCCGGCTCCCCGGCGATATCTAAGGGCGCTTGTGCTACAATAGAGCCATCATGCTGAAGCAACAGATTATGCGGATTCTGGGAGCGGCGGTCGTCTTGATCGCGCTTTCGTTCGCGCCGTCTGCTGCCTGGGCCCATATCGACCATCCGCACCTGGCATCCGTTCATAGCGGCCAGAGCCAGGTCGCGTTTCAAGCCGCTTCTCATGAATCCGAACGGCCGGCCAGGTCTGCATCATTGCAGCAGGCGCAGTGGAAGCAGGCCGGGATGCTGCCGGCTTCGGACCGGAACTGCACCGGCGACTGCTGCTTGTCGGCATGCGCCGCCTGCTGCGCGACCGGGTTGCCGAGTCCCATGGCGTTCGTCGCGTTTCCCCGGACGATAACGCGTGTTGCGTTTGGCCCGTCACAGATGTGGCCGGACCGCGAGCCTGAGTCGCTCAGGCGGCCTCCCAAATACTTCATCTGAATCCAACCGGACAATGAGTTTGCGAGGCGCGCCGCGTGCTGCCCGCAAGCGACGGCAATTCAGATTGAAGGACGACCACTATGCTTTCCCGTTTTGGGCGTGCCCTGCGTGCTCTCGCAGCAGCCGCAGTTCTATGCGCTGCGATCACCCCCGCTTCCGCCCACGAGGGCCATGACCACGAGGAGCAGCAGCCGGTCTCGGCAGGTGCGCTGCCACGCGGCGAGGCCGATTCCGACGCGTTCGAGATCGTTGCGATTGTCCGCGGCGAAAATCTCGAGATTTATCTCGACCGGTTCGCCACGAATGAGCCGGTAACCGGCGCAACGCTTGAAGTTGAATCACCTGATGGTCCGGTAAAAGCTGCGGCGAGTGCCGACGGCACATACCGGGTGGCAGCGCCGTGGCTCGCAAAGAGTGGCCGCAGGGACCTGATTTTCACGGTTACGGCGGGAGACACCACCGACATCTTGCCGCTGACGATTCAGTCTGCGCCCGCGGCAGCGCAAAGCGTCCCGCAGCAGGATGCGGCTGCCGGCGGAAATATCAGCAAGGTTTCGGTTCTTCTTGTCCTCGGCGGCGCGCTGATCGGGGCGCTGCTCGCTGCCATTGCATTGCGCCGTGGGCGCAGGGCGGCAGCCCTGGCTATGTTCCTTCCTCTACTCATGGGCGCGCGCGAGCCGGAAGCGCATAAAGGCCACGGCCACGAGGAGGAAAAGGCCCAAATCGCCATCAGCACCGTCTCAGGCGAGCGCGCCCAGCGTCTTCCGGATGGGGCGGTTTTTGTGCCGAAGACGGTGCAGCGAATATTTGGACTGCGGACGCTGGTCGCCGAAAGCGCCGAGCACAAGAAGGTCACTGAACTTCCGGGGAGGATCATTCCCGATCCCAATGCCAGCGGATATGTGCAATCCGCCGTCGGCGGGCGCCTTTCCCCTCCGCCAGGCGGCTTTCCTCGATTGGGCACACGGGTGAAGCAGGGCGACATCCTGGGCTATGTCACGCCACCCATCCAGGCGATCGACGTTTCCGACATGCGGCAGCGCCAGGGCGAACTCGACCAGCAAATCTCGATCGTCGAACGCAGGTTCGCCCGCTACGAGCAACTCGCGCCGTCGGGCGCGATATCGCGAAGCCAGCTGGAGGACACGCGGCTCGAACTGGACGGGTTGCGCGACCGCCGCGCCTCGATCGAGAAATCGCGCCGCGAGCCGGAAGTGCTGATCGCGCCGGTTGCTGGTTTGATAGCCGAAGGCAGCGCTGTGGCAGGGCAGATCGTTCAGCCGAGCTCCGTCGTCTTCAACATCATCGATCCATCGCGGCTGTGGGTCGAGGCGTTGAGTTTTGAAAGCCTCGAACCGTCCCGCGGCGCGCGGGCGTCGACCTATACCGGCAGGAATTACGACCTTGTCTATCAGGGCACCGGCTTCGCCGATCGCAGCCAATCGGTGCCGGTGCATTTTGCCGTGACAGGCGACACGGCAGGGCTCAGGGCCGGCCAATTCCTGACCGTGCTGGTTACGACCGACGACAAGAAAGAAGGCCTCGCGGTACCACGCAGCAGCGTCGTTCGCGGCTCGAACGGCCAGGATTTCGTCTACGAGCACACAGCCCCCGAGCGGTTCATGGCAAGGAGCGTGCGCACGGAACCGCTCGACGGCGATCGCGTGCTGATCGTGTCCGGCTTCACTCCCGGCAAGCGGATCGTGTCGCAAGGCGCGGACCTTCTCGATCACGTGCGCTGAGGAGGCCCGCTCATGTTCACATTCCTGGTCAGCGCCTCGCTCC
>JBKPMC010000139.1:0-51966 GCA_046731955.1 Pseudomonadota bacterium
GCTGTATCCAGTGCACGCGCTGCATCCGCTTCTCGTCGGAGGTCGCGGGCGTCGACGAGATCGGCATGCTCTACCGCGGCGAAGACAGCCAGATCACCTCTTACCTCGAGCGGACGGTGACCAGCGAGCTCGCGGGCAACCTCGCCGATGTCTGCCCCGTCGGGGCGCTTCTCCAGAAGCCCCAACTGTTCGAGCAGCGGCCATGGGAGCTTCGGCGCGTTCCCGGAATCGACGTCATGGACGCGGTCGGCTCGAACATCCGGCTCGATGTTCGCCAGCGCCAGGTGATGCGCATCCTCCCGCGCATCAACGAGGACGTGAACGAGGAGTGGATCAGCGACAAGACGCGTCATCACGTCGACGCGCTCGTCCGCAACCGCCTCGACCGGCCCTGGGTGCGGGAAAAAGGCAAGCTCCGGGAAGCGAGCTGGCAGGACGCGCTGCAGATTTTCGCCAAGCGGCTCAAGAAGGCCGGGGCCAAGGTAGCCGCGATTGCCGGCGACCTGCTCGACGCCGAGACGATGTATGCGGCGAGGAAGTTGCTCGAAGGGCAGGGCTCGACCCTGATCGAAGGGCGGCAGACGGGGATGGTGTACGACACGAGCAGTCTGTCCGCGGTCGCATTCAATTCGACCATAGCGGGCATCGAGAACGCCGACGTGGTATTGCTTGTCGGCTCGAACATCCGCTGGGAAGCGCCGCTGATCGCGACCCGTGTGCGCAAGATCGGGCGAAAGGGCGGAAAAGTCTTTGCGATCGGGCCCGAGGTCGACCTCGGAATGAAGGTCGAGTGGCTGGGCAACGACCTCAAGCTGCTCGGCAGTCTTCCCAAGGAAGTCACGGATGCCTTCGCGAAGGCCGAGCGTCCCGCACTCATCGTCGGTCCTGGTGCTCTCGCGGCGGATGGGCTCGGTGCGGCGCTGGCGCTCGTCCAGCCGCTTGGACTGATCAATGACGGCTGGAACGGCTTCAACGTCGTCCACACGTCGGCCTCGCGCATGGCCTCGCTAATTCTCGGCTATACTCAGCAGGGCGGAATCGCCGACATCGAGGCCGCGAAGCCCGAAGTCGTTCTGTTGCTCGGCGCGGACGAAGTCGCGCCCGACCGGTTCAAGGGCGCGTACAAGGTCTATATCGGCCACCACGGCGACCATGGTGCGAAGCAGGCCGACCTGGTGCTTCCAGGCGCGGCCTATGCCGAGAAGCACGGTACCTACGTCAACACCGAGGGGCGGATGCAGTGGGCCGAGCGTGCGGTCTTCGCTCCAGGTGAGGCCCGTGAGGACTGGGCAATCCTGCGCGCGGTCTCCGGCGTCCTCGGCTCGCCGCTGCCGTTCGACAGCTACGACCAGCTGCGCTCGGCGATGACGAGTGAGTTTCCGCAGCTCGGGCGCAACGGGTTGATCGACCTGCCATGGGCGCCGCCCAAGGTCGAGGCGAAAGCCGAGGGGCCGATCCGCTACCCGATCGCCGATTTCTTCCTCACGAACGCGATCTGCCGCAACAGCCCGACCATGCACCGCTGCTCGGAAGAGCTGGTGCACGGCGTCCAGTTCCAGGAGGAGGCGGAGTGACGATGGCGCACACCTTTGTCTCCCCTCCCTCGCGAGGGAGGGGATTAAGGGGTGGGTCGCCGAAGCTGCGGCTCGATGCCGGTGCTTCGGCCAGCCTCGCTTCGCTCGCACCCACCCCCGGCCCCTCCCTTGAAAGGAGGGGAGGATGACCGCAGCGTTCCAGCACTGGGGCCTGACCTACGAATGGTCGTGGTTCCTCTCGATGTTCATCGGCATCCTGCTGATCTCGCTGCCGCTGCTGCTCGCGGTGGCGATGATCATCTATGCCGAGCGCAAGATCTGGGCGGCGATCGCGCTTCGCCGCGGGCCGAACGTGGTCGGGCCGTGGGGGCTACTGCAGAGCTTCGCCGACGGGCTGAAGGTCTTCCTCAAGGAGACCATCATCCCGACGAGCGCGAACAAGGGCCTGTTCCTGATCGCGCCGATCGTCACCTTCACCGTCGCCCTGATCGTCTGGGCAGTAGTGCCATTCCAGCCGGGAGTGGTGCTCGCCGACATCAATGTCGGGCTGCTCTACGTCCTCGCGGCAAGCTCGCTGGGCGTCTACGGTGTGATCGTCGCCGGCTGGGCGTCCAACTCCAAATATCCCTTCTTCTCGGCGCTCCGCGCGGCCGCGCAGATGGTGAGCTACGAGGTCTCGATCGGCTTCGTTCTGATCACCGTCGTGCTTTACGCGGGCACGTTTAATCTCACTCAGATCGTGCTCGAGCAGAAGGGGAACGTCCTCGGCCTCTTCAATGGCTACGGCTTCAATCCGCTGCTGTTCCCGATGGCGGTCGTGTTCCTGATTAGCTCGATGGCCGAGACCTTCCGCACCCCGTTCGACCTGGTCGAGGCGGAGAGCGAGCTCGTCGCCGGCCACCAGACGGAATATTCGTCGATGAGCTTCGCGCTCTTCTGGCTCGGCGAATATGCCAACGTCATCCTGATGTGCGCGCTCAACGCGTTGCTGTTCTGGGGCGGATGGCTGCCGCCGCTCAACATCGGTGTGCTTTACCTGCTGCCCGGCTGGATCTGGCTCATCCTGAAGATGTGCTTCTTCTTCTTCGTCTTCGGGTGGGTGAAGGCGACGGTGCCGCGCTACCGTTACGATCAGCTGATGCGGCTCGGCTGGAAGATCTTCCTGCCGCTGTCGATCCTGTTCGTCGTCCTCGTGTCGGGGTGGCTGATGCTCATGCGTTATGGAGCTGCGTCATGATCTCCCGGACCATCAAGGCCTTTACCCTGTGGGAGTTCGTTAAGGCGCACGCGCTGACGCTGCGCTACTTCTTCAAGCCAAAGGCCACGATCAACTACCCGTACGAGAAGAACCCGACTTCGCCCCGCTTTCGTGGCGAGCATGCGCTGCGCCGCTACCCCAATGGCGAGGAGCGTTGCATCGCCTGCAAATTGTGCGAGGCGATCTGCCCGGCGCTCGCGATCACGATCGAGGCCGAACCGCGCGAGGACGGCAGCCGCCGCACCACCCGCTACGACATCGACATGGTGAAATGCATCTATTGCGGCCTGTGCCAGGAGGCGTGCCCGGTGGATGCGATCGTCGAAGGACCGAACCTCGAGTTCGCGACCGAAACGCGCGAGGAGTTGCTCTACGACAAGGCGAAATTGCTCGCGAACGGAGACAAGTGGGAACAGGCGATCGCCGCCAACCTTGCCGCCGATGCACCGTATAGATAATGCCCGCCGCATTCTTCTCAGAACCGCTCATGCTGAGGAGGGACCGAGCCTGTCGAGGGCCCGTCTCGAAGCACGCTCGTTCGTCCTTCGAGACGCCGCTTCGACTTCGCTCAGCGGCTCCTCAGGATGAGCGGTTTAGGTAGCAGGACCGCCACAACAAGTGATCGCAATCCTCGCCTTTTACCTGTTCGCGACGCTCACGATCGCCAGCGCGATCGCGGTGATCTTCGCACGCAACCCGGTGCACAGCGTGCTGTGGCTGATCCTCGCTTTCTTCAACGCGGCGGGGCTGATGCTGCTGGTCGGCGCCGAGTTCATCGCGATGCTGCTGGTGATCGTCTACGTCGGCGCGGTCGCGGTGCTCTTCCTGTTCGTCGTCATGATGCTCGACATCGATTTCGCGTCGCTTCGGTCGGGCTTCACCAGGAACCTGCCGTTCGGAATCCTGATCGCGCTGGTCCTGTTCGCCGAGATCGTCGTCGCAGTGAGCGCGTGGCAGGCCGACCCGACTCTCAGTGGGCGCCAAATCCCTGAAAGCGCGCAGCCCAATATCGTCGCGCTGGGGCAGCTGCTTTACAGCCGCTACTTGTTCCCGTTCGAGATCGCGGGGCTGATCCTTCTGGTGGCGATGGTCGGGGCCATCGTCCTGACGCACCGTCGCCGCGGCGATCTGCGCACCCCGAAGGCATCGCGGCAGCTCGGTCGCCGACCGCGCGATTCGGTGAAGATCACCAAGCCGGCCGTGGGCGAGGGGATGAAGCTGTGATCGGCCTCTCTCATTATCTCACCGTCGCCGCGATCCTGTTCACGATCGGCGTGCTCGGCATTTTTCTCAATCGCCGCAACGTCATCCTGATGCTGATGGCGATCGAGCTCATCCTGCTTGCGGTGAACATCAACCTCGTCGCCTTCTCGGCCTATCTGGGTGACCTCACCGGGCAGGTGCTGGCGATGTTCGTTCTGACCGTCGCCGCGGCCGAAGCCGCGATCGGCCTCGCTATCCTCGTCATCTTCTTCCGCCGCCGCGGCTCGATCGCGGTCGACGACGTCAACCGGATGAGGGGGTGATGCGAGTGAACACCCCTTATCTCGTCATTCCCGCGAAAGCGGGAATCCCGCTTTTCTTCTCCATTGCTGCAGTTGAAGGCAGCGGGACCCCCGCTTTCGCGGGGGTGACGGGGAGGATTTGATGCACCCACTCGTCATCATCGTTTTCCTGCCGATCATCGCGGCGCTGATTGCGGGTCTTGGCGGCCCGTGGATCGGCAAGACCGCCGCGAAGGTCGTGACGACCGGCGCGCTGTTTATCGGTGCGTTCCTCAGCTGGCCGATCTTCTTCCAGTATATTGCGGGCGACGCGCAACCGGTCGTCGTCCCGGTGCTCGAATGGATCAAGTCCGGCACGCTGACGGTGGATTGGGCGCTGAGGCTCGATGCCCTGACCGCGGTGATGCTGGTGGTCGTGACGACCGTCTCGTCGCTCGTCCACCTCTACAGCTGGGGCTATATGGAGGAGGACCCGGGCCAGCCGCGCTTCTTCTCCTATCTGTCGCTGTTCAGCTTCGCGATGCTGATGCTGGTGACGGCGGATAGCTTGGTGCAGATGTTCTTCGGCTGGGAAGGGGTCGGCCTCGCGTCCTACCTGCTGATCGGCTTCTGGTACCACAAGCCGAGCGCCAATGCGGCCGCGCTCAAGGCGTTCATCGTCAACCGCATCGGCGATTTCGGCTTCTCGCTCGGCATCTTCGGCACCTTCCTGGTGTTCGGCACCGTCTCGATCCCCGCGATCCTCGCCGCGGCTCCGGGAATGGCGGGGTCGACCATCGGCTTTGCCGGGATGCGCGTCGACACGATGACGGTGCTCTGCCTGCTGTTGTTTGTCGGAGCGATGGGCAAGTCTGCGCAGCTGCCGCTCCATACCTGGTTGCCGGACGCCATGGAGGGCCCGACTCCGGTCAGCGCCTTGATCCACGCCGCGACGATGGTGACCGCCGGCGTGTTCATGGTCTGCCGCCTGTCCCCGATGTTCGAGCAGTCGGCAACAGCGATGCACGTCGTGACCTATGTCGGCGCAGCGACCTGCATCTTCGCCGCAACGGTCGGCTGCGCGCAGAACGACATCAAGCGCGTCATCGCTTATTCGACCTGCTCGCAGCTGGGATACATGTTCTTCGCCGCGGGCGTCGGCGCCTACGGCGCGGCGATGTTCCATTTGTTCACCCACGCCTTCTTCAAGGCGCTGCTGTTCCTCGGCGCGGGCTCGGTGATCCACGCGATGCACCACGAACAGGACATGCGCTACTATGGCGCGCTCAGGAAGGAGATCCCGATCACCTTCTGGGTAATGGTGATCGGCACGCTCGCGATCACGGGCGTGGGCATTGCGGGCATCGGCTTTGCCGGCTTCTGGTCGAAGGACGCGATCCTTGAATCCTCGTGGGCGAGCGGCTCGGTGCCGGGCACGATCGCCTTCTGGACCGGCGCGCTCGCGGCTCTTCTGACAAGCTTTTACAGCTGGCGTCTGATCTTCCTGACCTTCTTCGGCGAGGCGCGCTGGGGCGCGTCCGAGCACATCCAGCATGCGGTGCGCGGCGAGCATGAATCTCCCGACGAGGAGCATGGCGATAGCGCCCACGAGCCGGGCCTGCCGCCGGCCGGGACCGCGGGATATCACCCGCACGAGAGCCCGCTGACGATCCTGGTGCCCATCGCCCTGCTCGCGCTTGGCGCTGCTTTCGCGGGCCAGATTTACCACGGCATCTTCGTCGACGCCGAGCGTGCGCCGGAGTTCTGGCGGCAGAGCCTCGCCTTCAGCCAGCACCTCGCCCACGCCGCGCACGAAGTCGATACCTGGGTCAAGCTTACGCCGACGATCGTGATGCTGATCGGACTCTTGATTGCGTGGAACAATTACATCCGCACGCCGGAGGCGCCGCTGCGCTTCGTCCGGCAGTTCCCCGCCGTATACCGTTTCATTTCAAACAAGTGGTATTTCGACGAGCTCTTCGACTTCTTGTTCGTCCGCCCGACGCTGTGGCTAGGCCGGCTGTTTTGGCACGGCGGTGACGAAGGCACGATCGACCGCTTCGGCCCGCACGGCGCGGCCTATGCGGTCGGGGTCGGCAACCGGGTGACGTATCGGCTGCAGTCGGGCTATCTCTATTCCTACGCGCTGGTGATGCTGCTCGGCCTGATCGGTGCCGCGACCTGGGCGATCTGGTGGGCCCAGTGAGCGAATTGCCATTGCTCACGCTGCTGATCGCCATTCCGCTGATCGCGGGCGTCCTTTGCCTGTTCGTCAGCGCCAATGCGGCGCGGTGGATCGCGTTGATCGCGACTCTCGCCACCTTGGAGATCGCGGTTGACCTCTGGCTGATGTTCGATCCGAACGGCCCGCAATGGCAGTTCGTCGAGAATGTGCCGCTCGCGGGCGGGGTCAACTGGGCGCTCGGCATCGACGGCATTGCCTTGGTGCTGATAGCGTTGACGGCGTTCCTCATGCCGATCTGCATCGGCGCGAGCTGGCGCGCGATCGAGAAGCGCGTGCCCGAATACATGGCCTACTTCCTGCTGATGGAGGCCCTGATCATGGGGTCCTTCGCGGCGCAGGACCTGTTTCTCTTCTACATCTTCTTCGAAGGCGGCCTCATCCCGATGTATCTGATCATCGGCATCTGGGGCGGCGGCGAGCGCATCAAGGCAAGCTACAAATTCTTTCTGTACACGCTGTTCGGCTCGGTACTGATGCTGATCGCCATGCTCTACATGGCGAGCACATCCCACACGACCTCGATCCCGGAGCTGATGGCGTACGATTTCCCGAAGGAGGCGCAGACCTGGCTGTTCCTCGCCTTCCTTGCGAGCTTCGCCGTCAAGCTCCCGATGTGGCCGGTCCATACCTGGTTGCCGGATGCGCACGTCCAGGCGCCCACCGCCGGTTCTGTGATCCTAGCCGGCGTGCTCCTGAAGCTCGGCGGCTACGGCTTCATCCGCTTCTCGCTGCCGATGTTCCCCGACGGATCGGCCGAGTTCATCCCGCTGATGTTCGCGCTCTCGGCGGTCGCCGCCATCTACACCAGCCTCGTCGCGCTGGTGCAGACCGACATGAAGAAGCTGATCGCTTATTCGTCGGTCGCGCACATGGGCTTCGTCACGTTCGGGCTGTTCGCGATGAACCGCCAGGGGATCGAGGGCGCGATGCTGGTCATGCTCGGCCACGGCCTCGTCTCAGGCGCGCTCTTTCTGTGCGTCGGCGTCGTCTACGACCGGCTGCACACGCGCGAGATCGATCGCTACGGCGGACTTTCCGACAACATGCCGGGATATTCTTTGCTGTTCATGGTCTTCACCATGGCCAGCATCGGGCTCCCCGGCACGAGCAACTTCCCGGGTGAGTTCCTGAGCATGGTCGGGACGTACCAGGCCTCTACCTGGGCAGCGATCGCGGCGGCGTTCAGCACCATTCTCGCCGCGGCCTACATGCTGTGGCTCTATTGGCGGATCTGCTTTGGGACCCAGCGCCACGCCGACGCGGCGGCAATGAAAGACCTGTCTGCGCGCGAATGGTGGCTGCTGGCGCCGATCGCGCTCGCCGTTTTCTGGATGGGCATCTATCCCGAGAGCTTCCTGAAGCCGATCCGCAACGACGTCGGGCGGATCCTGACGCGCATGGAGCGGGTCGCGCCGGCGGGTGATTCAAAGCTGACTCTGGGCAAGGGCGCCGCGCACACAGGCGGCCACGAACATGGAGCTGCGCACTGATGGGCCGGTTCGAACCCATCCTCCCCGAGCTGATCCTGTCGATCGGCGGGACGATCCTGATGATGGTCGCCGCCTTTGCCGGTCGGCGCGGTTCGGGACTGACCAGCTGGCTTTCCGTCGCGCTGCTTATTGGCGCTACGCTAGCATTGATCGGTCCGCCATCGCATGCCGGGCCGGTGTTCGACGGGCTAATCAGTGCGGACCTGTTCGCCAGCTTCGGCAAGGCGATCATCTTCCCGGCAGCAGCCGTGGCGATCATCGCCGCGCAGGGCTGGTTCGAGCGCGGCACCGAGCATGCCTCCGAATATGCGGTGCTGATCGTATTCGCCGCCGTCGGCATGAGCGTGATGGTCTCCGCGACGAGTCTGATCTCGCTCTACGTCGGGCTCGAGCTGCAAAGTCTCGCTGCTTATGTGCTCGCCGCGTACCGCCGTACCGACGAGCGCTCGGCCGAGGCGGGCCTCAAGTATTTCGTTCTGGGAGCGCTCGCGAGCGGCATCCTGCTCTATGGAATCTCGCTGCTCTACGGCTTCACCGGGACGGCCAACTTCACGGGGCTAGCCGCAGCGTTTGGGCGTGAAGCGCCGTCGCTGGGTCTTCTGTTCGGGCTGGTCTTCGTCCTCGCCGGCCTCGCCTTCAAGATCAGCGCGGTGCCGTTCCACATGTGGACGCCGGACGTCTACGAGGGCGCGCCGACGCCGGTCACCGCCTTCTTCGCTTCAGCCCCAAAGGTTGCGGCGGTCCTCCTCGTGACCCGCGTGTGCCTCGATGCGCTCGCGCCGGCGACGGACGCCTGGCGCCAGATCGTGATCTTCGCCGCGCTCGCCTCGATCTTCCTCGGGGCGATCGCCGCATTCGGTCAGACCAACATCAAGCGGCTGCTTGCCTATTCGTCGATCAACAATGTCGGGTACGCCTTGGTCGGACTCGCCGCAGCGGGACCACGGGGCGCCTCGTCGGTGCTGTTCTACATGGCGGTCTACGTCGTGATGACGCTGGGCGCGTTCCTTTGCGTGCTGTGGATGCGCGATTCGGAAGGACGACCGATCGAAGATATCTACAGCCTTTCGGGGTTGGCGCAGACGCGGCCGGCGTTCGCGGCGGCTTTCGCGATTTTCATGTTCAGCCTCGCCGGAATCCCGCCACTGTTCGGCTTCTGGCCGAAGTTGCTGGTGTTTCAGGCGGCGGTCGGGGCGGGCTATCCGGCGCTCGCGGTCGCGGCGATCATCGGGACGGTCGTTGGCGCCTATTATTATCTCAAGATCGTGAAGGTCATGTACATGGACGAGCCCGCGGTTCCTTACGCGCGGGTGCGTGAGCCGGTGCAGGGCCTACTGATCTTGTTGGCGGCGATCGCCGTTTCGCCGCTTGGCTATTTGCTCATCGGCCCGCTCGGTGCGCTCGCCGACCGGGCCGCGGGATCGATCTTCTGACCCGCATCCGGATCGTCGAGCGCACGGGCTCGACCAATGCGGATTTGATTGCCGATCAAAGCGCCGTCGAGGGCGATTGGCTCGTGGCTCTGGAGCAGGACGGGGGCAGGGGACGCCAGGGACGCGCGTGGGTCTCCGCGCCGGGCAATTTCTACGGCAGCACCCTGGTACGGCTCGAGTCGAACGACCCACCGGCGCCGACGCTGTCGCTCACGGCCGGGCTTGCGCTGATCGAGGCAATCGACGTTGCCGTGCCCGGCCAGGCGCTGATGCTCAAATGGCCCAACGACGTGCTGCTTCTCGGCAAGAAGCTCGCCGGAATCCTGCTCGAGCGCAGCGGTGATCGCGTTGCCGTGGGCTTCGGGGTCAATCTTGCCGTCGCTCCGCCTCTCACCGATCGTCAGGCGTCCTCGCTAAATGGTCAAATCGGTGCTCAGGCCTTCGCGCCGCTTCTAGCTGGCAATTTCGCGCGCTTGCTCGAACTGTGGAGGACGAGCGCGACCAATCTGCTGCCCCAGGCGTGGCTTACCCGAGCTCATCCGATTGGCACGAGGATTGCGGTCCATTCGACCCGCGACGAGAAGGTGTCGGGACGCTTCGACGGGCTGGAGCCTGACGGCGCGCTGCGCTTGCGCCGCGATGATGGCGATCTCGACATCATCCGCGTCGGGGACGTCGAGTTGTGAACAGAGGCCGGGAAAGCTAGGGCGCGGCCATGCTGCTCGCCATCGACGCCGGCAATACGAACCTCGTCTTCGCGCTCGTCAAAGGCGGCGAGATCAGGGCCCGCTGGAGGATCGCGACCGACCCGCGCCGAACCGCCGATCAATATGCCGTCTGGCTTCACCAGTTGCTGGAGCTCGAAGGCTATGACAGCGCGGACGTTGACGCCGTGATCATCGGCACCGTGGTGCCCCGAGCGCTCCACAATCTGGAAGTTCTGGCGAGCAAATATTTCCGCGTCGAACCTTTTATTGCAGGAATTGGCGCAGCGGCCTGGCCGATCGCGCTCGACGTGGACGAGCCGCAGAACGTCGGCGCCGATCGAGCGCTCAATGCGATCGCCGCTCATTCCAAATATCCGGGCGACCTGATCCTTATCGACTTCGGGACGGCGACCACCTTCGATTTGGTCGATTCCGACGGCGCTTACAAAGGCGGAATCATCGCGCCGGGCATCAACCTGTCACTGGACGCGCTGGTGAATGCCGCCGCGAAGCTTCCGCGCGTCGCGATCGAGGCGCCGGACGATACAAGCGTCGTCGGCCGCACGACCGAGAGCCAGATGATCATCGGCATTTACTGGGGCTATGTCGCCATGCTCGAGGGGCTGACCGAGCGGATGAAGCGCGAGCTCGGGCGGCCGGTGAAGGTGGTCGCGACGGGTGGGCTCGCGGAGCTCTTCGACAAGCACACCAAAGTGTTCGACGCCATTGAGCCCGATCTGACCATCCAGGGGTTGAGCCTGTTGTACGACCTGGCGTTGCGCGGCTCGAAATGATTCCCGGCGAAGAGCTCATCTTCTGCGCCCTCGGTGGCTCGGGCGAGATCGGCATGAACGTCAATCTCTACGGATGCCGCGGCCAGTGGATCATGGTCGACCTCGGCCTGACCTTCGCCGATCCGAGCTACCCCGGAATTGAGCTGATCCTTCCCGACCTGGAGTTCATCGAGGACCAACAAGAGCGCCTCGCGGGGATCGTCCTGACACACGGCCATGAGGACCACATTGGCGCCTTGCCCTATCTCGCTGACGAGCTCAGATCGCCCCTGTTCGCCACGCCATTCACGGCCGGACTGATTGCCGGCAAGCTCGAGGAGGAAGGGCTTACCGGTCAGGTCAAGCTCAACGTCGTGGAGCGCGGCGGGAGCATCGAGCTTGGCCCGTTCCGCGTCAGCTTTGTCGCGCTTTCGCATTCGATCCCCGAGGGCAACGGCCTGCTGATCGAGACTCCGTTCGGGAGCGTGTTTCATACGGGCGACTGGAAGATCGACGAGACACCGGTGATCGGCGAGCCGCCGAGTACGGAGGTTTTGACCAAGATCGGCGATCGCGGCGTCCTGGCGCTGGTGTGCGACTCCACCAACGTGTTCCAGGAGAAGCCTTCGGGATCGGAGGAGGGCGTTCACGAGGGCCTGCTCACCCAGGCGATGATGGCGAACGGGCGAGTGCTGGTGACGACTTTTGCCTCCAACGCCGCTCGGCTGCAGACGATTGGCCGCGTCGCCCGTGAAACCCAGCGGAAGGTGTGCATTGCCGGTCGGTCGCTGGAGCGAATCCTGCGTGTCTCGCAGGCGACCGGCTACCTCAAGGACTTCCCGCCGCCGATCAGCTTCGACGAGGCGATGCGCCTGCCGCGCGATCAGGTGCTGATTATCGCCACCGGCGGGCAGGGCGAGCCGCGCGCGGCGCTCGGACGGATCGCGGGAGGAACGCACGACCTAAAGCTCAGCCAGGGCGATACGGTGATCTTCTCGTCGCGGATCATTCCCGGCAATGAGGTGCCGATCGGGCGTATCATGAACCAGCTCTCCGACCTCGGCGTCCAGATCGTCACCGAGCGTCAGGCGCACGTCCATGTCTCGGGCCACCCAGGCCGGCCAGAGCTGATCGAGATGTATAAATGGGTGCGGCCGGAAATCGTGGTGCCGGTGCATGGCGAGGCGCGGCACCTCGCCGAGCATGCGAGGCTGGCGCTGAGCCACGGCGTGCCGCACGCCGTTGTGCAGAAGAACGGCGACGCGATCCGCCTCGCGCCAGGCGAGCCGAAGAAGATCGATGAAGTGCGCGTCGGCCAGCTGGTGCTCGACGGGGACGTCATTCTTCCGGCCGATGGGGCAACGGTGAACGAGCGGCGGCGTATCGGTTACGGCGGACTGATCACCGTCGCCGTCCCCGTCGGCGAGGATGGCGAGCTCGCGGGCACCCCGTTGATCCGGCCTTTCGGGGTTCCGGTCGAAGAGGATCGCGACGATTTCATCGCAGATGCGACGGACGCGGCGACACGCGCCTACAGCCCGGGCGTCGACGAAGAGAAGGTGCGAGAGTCGGTACGGCTCGCGGTTCGGCGCTGTGCGACATTGTGGACGGGGAAGAAGCCGTTGGTCGAGGTGATGCTGCTCCAGGTCGCGCAATAGTTCCGTCGATGCAGCTGTCGTCGATTATTGCGATCTATTTCCTGTTCTTCGCGTTCAGCGCCTTCTTCCTTCTGCCGTTCGGCGTGAAGACCGACGAAGAGGCGGGCACTCCGAAGGTGCGAGGTCAGGCCGACAGCGCACCGCACCGGTTCAATCTCAAGCGCCATCTTCTGAAAGCCGCGCTGGTCGGTGGAATTCTGTTCGCGCTTTACTACGTGAACTGGACCTACGGCTGGATCACGCCGGACGATCTAGACTTCTACAATCCACGTTAGGGCCCCCATCAAAGTAGTACTTTGACAGGAAACGCTTAGCGGCGGCGATCGATGGTCTGGGCCAAGGCCGCGTAGAGCTTGCCCATGTCGGACGACATCAAGGTAACGGCGATCATTCCGCCATCGCGCTCGGCGAGCACGCGCCGTAGCATCGTTTCGAAATCATGGACGTAGCGGTTGACCGAGCGCTGGAACTCGAGGTCGCTTTCGTAGTGCGCGCGAATGGCTCTCGCCTCGCCGCCGTCCATCAGCCGCACGGCGCGGCGCGTGAATATCCCGCGGTTGCCTTTCAGGTACGAATCCCATGCCTTGTCATCGATCTCGTCCGCCAGAATCTTGCCGACGTCGATGGCCGCCGAGTGCATGGAATCGATCAGCAGCGAAACGCGGCGAGCGAAGGCTTCGCTGTCCTTCTCCCGCTGCTGCTTGCTCGTCTCTTCCATATGTTGCTCGAGCGCGGCGGCGCTCTGACCGATATTGAGCATCTGTTGGGTGAGGCGGTCGGACGCATTGCGTGCAGCTTCGACCGCGCGCGCCGCGACTGCCTCGACGATTCGCAGCCGATCTTCGACGGCTTCGCGGATCACGCTTTCGAGAACGCGCCGCGTTTCGTCCGATAGCTTCCCGGCGCTGGCCGGGATCACGTCTTCGATCGCCTCGCGAGCGCGTTCGGCGGCATGCGCGGCGGCCTCCTTGACCTGGACAAGGGCGGCCACGAGCGCCGGCCCGGTCTCGGCGCTGAGGCTGCTCGCTTGCGCCTGCGCCTCGGCAATGGACGAGGAGAGCGCCGCGATCTTGGACTCCGCGCCGTCGACTCCGTCGTCGACCGCGGCTAGCAGAGCTGCGAGACGGTCCTGCCCTTCCGAGATTTGGTCGCCCGTCAACGACAGACGTTCGCCCGCTTCGACAGCCGCATCGCGAATCCAGCCGATTTCCGGTCGCACTGCCTGCGCCGCGCTCGCGAGCCGCTCGGCGCTGCCTTGGGCCTCGCCGAGCGCCGTACCGACATTCTCCCGGATGTCAGCCGACAGCCGCTCGATTGCTTCGCGTAGCGAGGCCGTCCGTTCCGACAAGGTGCCGATCGCGCTGTCCTGCGTACCGGCGTGGGCCGCCAGCGTATCGAGCTCGGCGCGCGCCCTGGTCAGAGACTCGAGGAAGTGGTTGGCGCGCTCATCGCCTTGTGCGGCGAGCTCAGTAAAGCGCTCGTCGATCAACGCGAGACCTCTGTCGATCTCCGCAATCATCTTTTGCGATGCGCGGTCCTGTTCGGCCACGCGCGCGGACAATATCTCAAGCGAGCTGTTCGCCTGGTGGATATTGGTGGCGAGCGATTCGGACGCTTCCGTTCCGGCCTTCGCAATCCCGGCCGATGCCTGCTCGACTAGCGAGGCAACGGCTGTCGCCTGCACGTCGATCCCCGATCGAATGTTCTCGAGCGTCGCCGCAGTGCGATCGAGCAACGATCCGAGCGTACCCGAGAAGCTTGCTTCGGCTTCGCCGACCCTCGCCGCGGCCGCGCTTCCCGCTTGTTCGATTTCCGCTAGCCGGGCGGAAATGCGATCGCTCGCTTCAGCGACCAGTTGGTCGGCCTCGCGCGTTCGCTCTGCGAGCGCTCCGACCTGCTCACCGAAGCGCGCTGTCTTCTGCACAGATTCGGTACCGGCAGTCCGCAGGTGCTCGGCGAGCAGCCGCGCTGTCTGCTCAGCGCGAGGCAGGTCGTCGAGGAGAACTGCCATATCGGTGCGAGCTGCTTCTGCGGCGCGATCGAGGGCTTCGCCATGCTGTTTCAGTTTGTCGGTGCTCGCGTCGAACTCGCGGGTAATTCCGCCGAGCTTGCCCGTCGCGTCGTCGCCGAGCTGCATCAGATGCTGCGAGATCATCGTCAGCTCGGACCGGCTGTCGAGGATTCGCTGAGAGAGGACTTCGAGCAGTGCTTCGAGCGATTGCGTCTCGGTGCGCATCGCGACGACCGAGCGAGTAAAGCGCTCCGCTTCTTTCCGGCGCGTGCGGCCGAACATCAGCCATGTGAGGCCCAACAGCGCGAGCGGGCCGGCGCCCACGGCGATCCATTGTGCGATGGCCGGCGAGGAGAAGGGCTGGCCAAAAAGTGCGCGGCCAGCCGACCAGGCCGTGTAGGCCAGCCACAGCGTCGCCAGGATCGTGAGAGCGATTCCGAGCACCTGGCGCCCGCCGGCGCCCCGGACGTCGGTCTGGCTCTCCTGCCATTGATACCGGTCGAACGTCGGTTCGACGTCGACCCCCGCAGGCGAGAAGTGGCGCGGCGTGCTCTCCGCCTCAGCCGCCAGCGGCTCGGCGCGATGTGGGTTCGGGTTCATGGTAGCAAACAGTTTACCATCTTTGTCTCGCGGTGAAAGCGATTAGAGAGGGGGTTGTATCGAATGGGGGCAGGGGGAGGCGGAATGGCGCTCGGCGCGCTGATTGGTGCGTATCAGGAAGACGATTCGGGCGGGCTGCGGGCGCTACTACCGCTCGCCGGTCGGACCCTGCTCGAATATCAGGTGCGCTGCGCCGCCATGACCGGTGCTGCGCCGATCGTCGTGGTCGTGGAGCGGGTGCCGCAGGCTCTCCAGGACGCGTTCGAGCGGCTTCGGATCGACGGAGTCAGTGTCACGCCCGTGAGCGACGTGCATGAGGCGGTCAGCCGCTTCGAGGCCGGATCGATGATTCTGCTGATCGGCGACGGCATCGTTTCCGACGCGGAGCTTGTCGCGAATATCGCGGAGGAGCCGGAATCGGCGGTTGCAATCGTCCCCGATGACGAAGGCCATGAGCAGTTCGAGCGAATCGACGCCCAGTCGCGCTGGGCCGGGGTGGCGGTGGTGGACTCGCGCCTGCTCGGGTCGACCGCGGCGATGCTCGGCGACTGGGATTTGCAGTCGACCTTGCTCCGGCGGGCGATCCAGGATGGTGCCTTGCGCATGCCCATCGCACCGGGGACGGCTGAGCCGCTGCTCGTCGATCGCGGCGAGCAACTCGAGGGCTTCCAGCAGCGCCTGATCGCTGCATCGCGCGGAGCCCCTGTCGATTGGGTCAGCCAGTTCCTGCTGCCACCGATCGAGGAAATCGGGACGAGGCAGTTGCTGGAAACGCCGGTCAGGCCGGAGTGGCTGCTCTGGGCCGCGCTCGCGCTCACGCTCGGCGGCGCTCTCTGCTTTGCGCGCGGCTGGCTTGGCGCAGGACTTGTGTTGCTTATCCTCTCAACCCCGCTTGACCTCATTGCAGGCCGGCTTGCGAACCTCAGGATGCGCCGGTTTTCGGCGAGAACCCTGATCCGTCGCGCGTTGTGGCCGGCGGCCGGCATCGCGCTGCTGGCGCTGGGTTGGTGGGAAACGCGGCATGGCACCGGCTGGGGATCGTCGGTGTGCGTCGCCGCAAGCCTCGCCTTCGCCGAGGCCGCTCGTATCGAAAAGACCGGATTGTCCGTTCCCGGGGAGGTGTGGCTATTGTCGAGGCGCAACGCCATCTTCGCGGCCATTCCCTTCGCGCTTTTTGGGGGCTGGACCGCCTATCTTGTTGCGCTTTTGCTCTATGCAGCTGTCTCATTTTTCTACACCCAGCACGCCCGGCACGCAGCAGTTGAGTTGACGCGAAGTTAACAGAACCCCGATAAGCCGGGGCTGCGATGATGCCTGAGGAATGGCCGATCGCTGCCGAGGCAGCCGACCAGAACGCGCCCGCGCGCCCAGCGCGGCGCGACCGCCTCGCCACGGTCCGCGTAGACTTCTTCCTGAACCCCGCCGACAGGCTGAGCGAGCAGGAGCGGGCATTGATGACCGCGATGCTGCATTGCCTGGTCGGCGACATCGCCGACGAGATCCGGGCCAGCATCCCCAACGGCTGGGCGGCGGCGAATGACGAAGGCAATCTGGCGCTCGTCGAAACTCTCGTTTCGGCGCGACTGCTCGACCGGCCCGTTCTCGTCAGGCTCTTGTTGCGTCGTGCCGACGAGGAGCGGATCGCGACCGCTGCCAAGGCCCGCAGCGGACGGCGCGAGGCGCGGGTGCTCCAGGGACTGGTCAGCCACGAGGACGGCGCAGTCGCCGCCGCTGCGATGGCCTTGATCCTCGCACGGGGCCGCCGCCGGGACCGGTTCGGCCAATGCCTGCTGCATTTCGATGATCTCATTCGCGATGAGGCGGTTGCGCTCGTTCACCTCGTCAGCGCGGCGCTGCGTCGCGACCTCGCCGCCGTCGTCGGCACTGGGGAAACGGACCGGCTGCTCGCTGCCGCAGGGGAAAGAGTTCTCGCGAGCCACGATCCCGGAAATTCGCTCGAGGCCCTGACGGGAACCGTCGTCCGCCTGCTGGACGAGGAAGGTGATCTCAGCGACGACCTGATCGCTGCCGGCGCGATGGAGGGAGAAATGACCTTCGTCGCCCAGGCGCTTTCTCGCCGCGGCGGGTTTCGCGGCAATGTCGCGCTCGACGAGCTCCTTTCGGGCGAGGACACACGCCTGATGCTTCTGCTTAGGTCGGCGGGTGTGCGCCGAGACGTTGCGGCAAGCCTGCTCGCCGGGATCGGCGACCTCCTCGGTATTTCGGATGCGGGCGGGGCAATCGACGCCTTCGATCGGCTTGGGGAGGCGCAAGTCGAGGCGACGCGCCACTGGCTCGCCAGCGAGCCGGGTTACCGCAACGCCGTCACCGCCCTTGGAGCAGCCCATGGCTAGTGCGCCGGCCGAGCCTCGCCAGGTCCTCGGTCGGGTCGACAAGGCGGGCTTGCTCATCGCGGCCGATCCGGAGCTTGAGGCCCTTCAGAAAGAGGCTGGATCGAGCCTCGGCCAGATGCTCGCGCTGCCGCAAATCGCCGCGGTCGCCCAGCTAGCGCGCAAGCTCAAAATCCCCGTGGCGCGTCCCGCCATCGCGGCCTCCATCGACCATGACGTCGAACTCTGGGTGCGCGCCAGGCCGGAGGGTGACGAGGTGGCGCTTGAAATCGAGGGATGGAACCCACGGCCCCCGGCCGGTCCGCGGCTTGCGTCGCTCCTCGGCGGAGCGAGCGAATCCGAAGGCGCAGAGGCGCGGCATGAGTGGGCAGCGGACGAAGAGCTGCGCATCATTTCTTTATCGACCGACCTTGCCGATTATCTTGGCGTGGACGTCGCCGAGATGGCCGGCCAACCCCTGACCCGCATTGTGCGGCTCGAAGAGGACGAAGCCGGCGAGATGCCCCTGATCAGCGCGCTTGCCGCGCGGCGGAGCTTTTCCGCACAACGAGCGCGCAGCCGGGCGGATGAAAACCGGACGATGGAGCTGAGCGGCGAAGTGGTAGCGAGCGCCGATGGGAATTTCGCCGGCTTTCGCGGGATCGCCGACGTTGGTCAGATGCCGCAATCTTCCTCCGAGCCATCGCGCAGCGCCGCCTTCGACGACGCGCTGGACGAGGCGCTTCGTTCTCCGCTCGACCGGATAATCGAGAGCGCCGAGCGCATCGTCGAACGCGCCGACGGGCCGCTACGCAACGAATATGCAAGCTACGGCGGCGACATCGCGGCCGCCGCCCGACACCTGCTCTCCGTCATTCGCGCAATGAGCGAGGATCCGACACACGGTCAGCGAACGATCGATCTCGCGGCGCTTGCCGACGAAGCCGTGGTGATGCTCGAATCCTCGGCCGAGGAGCGGAGCGTCAAGATCGGCGTCAGCGCGCATGAACCGCTTCCCGCGAGCGGCGAGGAACGCGCGGTCATCCAAATCCTCGTGAACCTGATCGGCAACGCCGTGCGTCACTCGCCGGAGGGCGGCGCGGTCACGCTCGCATTTTCCAGGACCGCGGGTACGGCGTCGGTGACCGTGTCCGACGAAGGACCCGGAATCGATCCGACCGATCAGCAGCGGATCTTCGAGCGTTTCGAGCGTGCCGACCAGCGCGAAGGCGGAACGGGGCTCGGCCTTGCAATCTCGCGCCGTCTTGCCCGTTCGATGGGCGGGGACGTGACACTCGACAGCGCGCCGGGTTCCGGCGCCAGTTTCACGCTGACCTTGCTGTCTGCCTAACGCTGCTCGACCGGGATATACTGCCGCTGCCGAGAACCGACGTAGAGCTGCCTCGGGCGGCCGATCTTCTGCTCGGGGTCCGCGATCATCTCGTTCCACTGGGCGACCCAGCCGACGGTCCGGGCGAGTGCAAACAGGGCCGTGAACATGTCGGTTGGAAAGCCGATCGCCGAAAGGATGATGCCTGAGTAGAAGTCCACGTTCGGATAAAGCTTCTTTTCGATGAAATACTCGTCCTTGAGCGCGATCTGCTCGAGTTCGCGGGCCACGTCAAAGACGGGGTCGTCCACACCCATTTCCTCGAGGACCTCTTCGGCCGTCTCCTTCATCACCTTCGCGCGCGGGTCGAAGTTCTTGTAGACGCGGTGGCC
Organism: Pseudomonadota bacterium; assembly: GCA_046731955.1. Lineage (GTDB taxonomy): Bacteria > Pseudomonadota > Alphaproteobacteria > Sphingomonadales > Sphingomonadaceae > Sphingomicrobium. Next base: position 19,247 of record JBKPMC010000139.1, read on the forward strand.
AAAGCCCATGAGCCGGAAGGGGTCATCCTTGTCCTTGGCGCGGTCGATATAGTGGGAAATGCGATCGGGCGTTCCGATCTCGCGCAGCATGTTGAGCGCCGCCTCGTTGGCGCCGCCGTGAGCGGGCCCCCACAGGCAGGCGATGCCCGCCGCGATGCATGCGAAGGGGTTCGCACCTGACGAGCCGGCAAGCCGCACCGTCGACGTCGAGGCATTCTGCTCATGGTCGGCGTGGAGGATGAAGATTCGCCTCATCGCCCGTTCGATCACCGGATTGACGACATAGGGTTCGGCCGGAACCCCGAAGGTCATCCGGAGGAAATTGCCCGTGTAGCTGAGGCTGTTGTCGGGATAGAGGAAGGGCTGACCGAGCGAATATTTAAAGGCCATCGCGGCGATCGTCGGCATCTTGGCGATCAGCCGGTGAGACGCGATCATCCTTTGCTCGGGGTCGGTGATGTCGGTGCTATCGTGGTAGAAAGCCGACAGCGCTCCAACGACGCCGCACATGATCGCCATCGGGTGAGCGTCGCGACGGAAGCCGCGGTAGAAAGTCATCAGCTGCTCGTGCAGCATGGTGTGACGGCTGATCGTGTAGGAGAACTTGTCGAGCTCGGCCCTCGTTGGAAGCTCGCCCTGGAGCAGGAGATAAGCGACCTCCATGAAGGTCGAGTTCTCGGCAAGCTGGTCAATTGGATAGCCGCGGTGAAGCAGGATGCCCTTTTCGCCGTCGATATAGGTGATGGCGCTTTCGCAGCTCGCCGTTGACGTGAAGCCCGGGTCGTAGGTGAACACCGCGGTCTCGGCATAGAGCTTGCGGATATCGATCACTTCGGGGCCGACGCTGCCTTCAAGCACCGGGAACCGGTGATTGGTCCCCTCGATCCCCAGCGTCGCGGTCTTGTCGGTCATTCGTTCGGCTCCATCTGGTCGGCGATCCGGGCGAGGCTCTCTTCCCTCCCGAGCAACGCAAGAACATCAAAAATTCCGGGAGACGTCGTGCGCCCCGTGAGGGCGGCGCGAAGCGGCTGCGCAAGCTTGCCAAGCTTCACTCCGGCACCCTCCGCGACCTCGCGGATAGCCGCCTCTAACGACCCTGCATCCCATTCGGCAAGAGCACCCAAGACACGGTGCGCTGCACCGAGAAGTCCGCGTGCCTCGGGAGTCAGGAGCGCGGCGGCCCCTTCGTCGACGTCGAGTGGCCGTGTTGCGAATAGGAAACCTGCTCCCTCGGTCAGCTCATTCAGCGTATGGGCGCGCGCCTTCAGCTCTGGCATGGCTTGCACCAGCAGAGCTCGTTGTTCCTCGGAAAGGCCAAGCCTCGGCCTCACGAGGTCCGCGAGCCGCCGGTCGTCGGCTTCGCGGATATAATGGCCGTTCAGATTCTCGAGCTTCTTGAAATCGAAGCGTGAGGGCGACTTGCCAACATGATCAAGGTCGAACCATTCGGTCGCCTGGTCGCGGCTGATGATCTCGTCGTCGCCGTGCCCCCAGCCGAGCCGAAGCAGGTAGTTGAATACGGCTTCGGGAAGCATCCCGAGTTCGTCGCGATAGGCGTCGACCCCCAGCGCGCCATGGCGCTTGCTGAGTTTCGCCCCGTCCGGGCCGTGGATCAACGGCACATGGGCGTAGGTCGGATCGGGCCAGCCCATCGAGCGGACGATCGCGAGCTGGCGGAATGCGTTGTTGAGATGGTCGTCGCCGCGGATCACGTGAGTGACGCCCATGTCGTGATCGTCGACCACAACCGCCAGCATGTACGTCGGGCTGCCGTCCGATCTCAGCAGGATAAAGTCGTCGATTTCGCTGTTTTGCACGGTCACGTGTCCCTGGACGCAATCGTCGATGACCGTCTCCCCCTCTCGGGGAGCTTTCAGGCGGATGACAAAAGGTTTGTCTTTCTGACTTGCCGAGACCTCCCGCCAGGGGCTGTCGATGCGAAACGGACGGCGCTCACGCTGGGCCTGCTCGCGCTGGGCGGCGAGCTCCTCCTGGGTCATGTAGCAGCGATAGGCGGCGCCTCGGTCGAGCAGCCGGTGTGCGATTTCGGCGTGTCGCGCCCAGAATTGCGACTGGTAATATTCGTGGCCGTCCCAATCGAGGCCAAGCCAGTGCATTCCGTCGAGGATCGCGTCGATCGCTTCCCTGGTCGAGCGGACCTTGTCAGTGTCTTCGATCCTCAGCAGGAACTTGCCGCCGTGGTGGCGCGCATAGAGCCAGTTGAAGAGCGCAGTGCGTGCGCCGCCGATGTGCAGGAAGCCGGTTGGGGAAGGGGCGAACCGCGTAACGACAGGCCGTGATGAGCTGCTTGCGCTAGTCAAAGTTTCTCCGCTTGCGCTCAGGCGCGCTTTCCTCTTCTTGTCATGCTGCAATGCAATGGACGAGCGCCCCTAACATAGGGGAAGCGCCTCTTCCACAGCGTGCTCGGGGCTATTGGAAGACGTGGTTTTCCGCGCTTCACGAGGGGCTGGAGAAGCTTCTCGAGGCCGAACGCGCGCAGCTTCCCCCCTGGATCGTCGTCGGATTTGCAAGCGGCATCGCCGCTTGGTTCGTCCTCAACGAGCAGAGCCAGTGGGCCGCATTCCTCTGCATCGCGGCGGCGCTGGCGCTCGTCGGCTTTGTTATCGGCACTGGGCGCGCAGGGCGATCGCTCGGGTGGTTCGCGCTTGCGTCGATCGGGGGTTGCGCCCTGGTCTGGGCGCGCTCGGCGTGGGTCGCCGAGCCGAGGCTCAGCCGCCCGACTGTCGTGGAATTCGCCGCGAAAGTAGAGAGCGTCGACCATCTCGCGGCAAAGCAAACGGTGCGCTTGGTGCTCGCGCCTGAGGCCGCGGAGCTTCCACCCCGAGTGCGCGTATCGTTGGCCGAAGACAAGTTGCCCGCAGGAGTTGCGCCGGGCGCCCAGATCCGTGTTCGCTCTCGCCTGGCTCCTCCGCCGCCCATGGCCCTGCCCGGAACGTACGATTTCGCGCGCGACGCCTGGTTCAAAAGGATCGGCGCGGTCGGCAAGGCGATGGGCCCCATCGCTGTTGTTGAGCCGGCGAGCCCGAAGGGACTGGATCGGTTACGCGAGGGTCTGAGGCATCACATCGCGTCCCGGCTGCCCGAGAGATCCGCCGGAATCGCGATTGCTCTTGCGACGGGCGACCAGAATGCGGTGGGCGAGGAGGACGCCGAGGCGATGCGCCGGAGCGGCCTCACCCACCTGCTGTCCGTGAGCGGACTGCATATTGCCGCGGTCGTCGCTTTTGCGATGCTGCTCAGCCTCAAGCTGCTCGCCCTGAGTGAGCGCCTCGCACTTCGGTTCAATCTCGTCCTCGTCTCGGCAGCTGTCGCCGCAACGGCAGGCGTCGGCTACACGCTCCTGACCGGTGCACAGGTGCCCACAGTTCGAAGCTGCGTCGCGGCACTGCTCGTTCTTGCGGGCATCGCACTGGGTCGCGACGCCATCAGCATCCGGCTAATCGCGGCCGGAGCCTTGATCGTGCTCCTGTTCCGGCCCGAGGCGCTCGCCGGAGCCAGCTTCCAGATGAGCTTTGCGGCGGTGACCGCCATCGTGGCCTTGCACTCGATGAAATGGGCGCGGCGGTTGTTCCAGCGGCGCGAGGAAAGTGTGGCGGCTCGGGTCGGACGGGCGCTGCTTGCGATGATTGCCACCGGGCTCGTGGTAGAGTTGGCGCTGATTCCGTTCGCGCTGTTCCATTTCCATCGTGCGGGTCTCTACGGCGTCGCGGCAAACATCATCGCCATTCCGCTCACCACTTTCGTGATCATGCCGCTCGAGGCCGGGGCCTTGCTGCTCGATCTCATCGGATGGGGAAAGCCACTATGGTTGCTGTGCGGAGCGGCGATCGACGGACTGCTTGAGTTGGCACACGTGGTTGCAAACGCCAAGGGCGCGGTGGCGCTGCTGCCGTCGATGCCAGGCTGGGCATTCGTGATGATGATCGCGGGCGGCCTGTGGCTGTGCCTGTGGAACACGCGGACCCGTATGCTCGGCGCGGTCCCTGCACTCATCGGCGCAGCGGCCGCGATTTTTTCGCCCACGCCCGATCTTCTAATCACTGGCGATGGCAAGCACTTGGCGGTCGTAGACCCCGGCGGTACGCCGCTCATTCTGCGCGAGCGAGCAGGCGACTATGTCCGCGACCTGTTTGCCGAGACCGCCGGGTTCGATGGAGAACCGGCTGACCTGGGCTCGCGTCCATACAGCGCCTGCTCGAGGGATTCATGTGTGGCGATCCTCCGCAAGGGCAAGGACGAATGGCGGCTGCTCGCGACACGATCGACGGACCGGATCGATTGGGCAGCAATCACACGGGCTTGCGGCGCAGCCGATATCGTCGTGTCGGATCGCCGCCTTCCGCGCGGATGCATCCCTCGATGGCTGAAGCTTGATAAGCCCGGGCTCGCGCGGACGGGCGGGCTTGCTATCTATCTGGGCAATGAGCCGACGATCGACGCAGTTGCCGAGCGAGTGGGACACCATCCCTGGTCGATGTGACGATGCATATGAAATGCGCTATTGCCGCCGCCCGTCTCTCCAAGGGGTAGAGTGATCATGCCGCAATATGTGATCGAGCGTGACATGCCGGGCGTCGGCTCGCTCGGCGTCGACGATCTGAAAAATGCGTCGCAGACCAGTTGTTCCGTGATCCGCGACCTGGGGCCCGACATCCAATGGGTCCACAGCTATGTGACTGACAACAAGCTCTATTGCATCTATCGTGCGCCGAACGAGGAAATCATCCGCGAGCATGCGCAGCGCGGCGGATTCCCCTGCAACAAGGTCTCCCGGGTCCAAACCGTCATCGATCCCACGACGGCGGAGTAGGGCTACTTATCGCTCCAGACGGCAAGCTCGCTGCCTGACGGATCGATGAAGTGGAAGCGGCGGCCGCCGGGGAAGCTGAAAATCGGCTTGGCGATGGTAGCGCCTGCCTTGGTCACTGCGTCGAATGCGGCTTCGAGGTCGTCGACCCGGATGACCGGCAACGGCGCGGCCAAGGCGCCCGAGGGATCGCCCTGAAGGCCGACATCCGTCGTGCCGTTGGTGGTCGCAGAATAATCTGGACCATAGTCGGTGAAGTCCCAGCCGAAAGCCTTGGCGTAAAAGGCGCGGGTCAGTTCGTGCGCAGTTGCGCTGGGAAGCTCGACATAGTCGATACGGGCTCCAGCCACCGTTAGTAGCGCCGGATCAACCCGGCGAGCCGGCCCTGGATCTGCACGCGGTCTTCGTCATAGCGCTGCGGCTCATAACGAGAGTTGGCCGGGTCGAGCCGGATCATGCGGCCTTCGCGGCGGAAGGTCTTGAGCGTGGCTTCTTCATTGTCGATCAGAGCCACGACGATCTCGCCGTCCCGCGCCGTGTCGACCTTGCGGATGAGTGCGAAGTCGCCATCGAGAATGCCTTCCTCGACCATCGAATCTCCCGACACTTCCAGCGCATAATGCTCGCCCGGTCCGAGCAACGCCGCCGGCACGGGGAAGGCATCGTTCCCCTGGAGGGCCTCGATTGGAGTACCCGCAGCAATCCGACCAGCGAGCGGGATTTCTATCGTATCGTTCGCCGGAGCGGGCGCGGCGTTCGCCGGAGCGGGCGCGGCGGGCCGGAGCGGTGTGACCGTTGCCGCCGGACGGACCTCCGGAAGCTTCACGACTTCCAGCGCTCTCGCCCGATTGGGCAGCCGGCGGATGAAGCCGCGTTCCTCCAAGGCAGAGATCAGGCGATGGACCCCAGACTTGGACTTGAGGTCGAGCGCTTCGCGCATCTCGTCGAAACTGGGCGAGATGCCGCTTTCCTTGAGGCGCCCATCGATGAACAACAGCAATTCACGCTGCTTGGCGGTGAGCATTGGCCCCACTCCCCACAGGAACGAACGGGGAACGTGTAGGCAACAAAACGGCGGGGGTCAAGTGCCGCTGATCGGCGCGTCAACCGCCCGTTGAGGCCAGTCGTGCCTTCATCGCGGCGATCGCGGCTTCGTTGCGCTCGAGCTTCAGCTGATTGCGAGCCGCCGCCAGGAATTGGCGTGCATAATCATCCGACACAGGCTGCTGCAGCTCGTTCTGCATGCGACTGATGAGGCCCGGCTGGAGCAGGGCGTTGCCGGGAACGATTTTGGTCACCTTGACAACGGCGAAGCCGCGACCTTGCTCATCCGCGACCAATTCGCTCTTGCCCTGCGCGAGCGTGAATAGAGTGCGCAGCCCGGCCGGGATCGGGCCGGTCGCTGTCGCAATCTGAATCCGCCTCGCGCCGACCGGCTGGACCGCCGGCAGGGGGACTCCGGCTTCCTTGACCGCCTCGGCAAGCGGCACGCCCTTCAAGGCCTTGGCGTTGATCGCAGAAGCAGCCGCCCTGGCGCGTACTAGGGCCTGGGCATTGATCCAGTCCCTCGCGACCTGGTCGTGGATGCTCGCCAGAGGAGCAGGAGCGGCGCTGACCACTTCGGCGGGAGAGACTACCGCGTAGCCTTTGTCGTTGCCCAGGCTCACGATCTCGGGCGGATCGTTCTGCGCAATTTCGAAACCGGTCTTGATCGCTGGGGCGAGATCCGCCGGAAGCTTGTATGCCGCGTCGGTGCGGGACGCACCGCTCGCCGTGATGAGCGGCGTGTTGGTGACCGTAAGCCTGGCTTGGCCCGCCGCCTCGGCGAAGTTGCTGCCGTCGTCCAGCGCGCTCTGCACTCGGTCGACGAGATCCTCGATCGCCTCCTTGCGTTTGTCGGCGTTAAGCTTGGCGGCGATTTCATCGCGGGCTTGGGCAAGCGACTTCCCTCCCTCGCCCTTGACCGAATCTACCTTCACGACGACCCAGCCGAAGTCCGACTGCACGGGCCCGACGACGGCGCCCGAGGGCGCGGAGAATGCCGCGGCCGCAACAGCGTCGCCCGCAGCGGATGCATATGCCTGCCGCGTCTGTCCCTGGACCGAGCTCACGGCTGCATTGGCGCCGGCCGCCGCGGCGAGCGTCGCGCCGCCCTTCGCCCGGGCGGCAATTGCATTTGCGGTCCCCTCATCGGGGACCACGACCTGGGTCAGGTTCCGGGTTTCCTTGGCTCCGTAGGTTGCCTGGCTGGCGTTGTAGTAAGCGGCAATCTCCTGATCGCTGGCCGCAACGTTCGCGACCTGCTCGGTGCCGATCCGGGCGATTCGAAGCACGCGCTGCTCGGGGATCATGTAGCGGTTCCGATTGGCCGCGTAGTAGCGCTGCAAGTCGGCGTCGGTGGGATTGAGACCGGCCCGGAACGGCTCGATCGGGATCGCGGCTGCTTCGCCCTCGCGCGCTTCAAGTAGCATCGAAGCGTAGGGCTGGGCCATTCCGACGGAGATACGCGCGTTCGCCGCGATCGGGGTGAGCAGGAGGCGCTGGAGCAACCCTCCAGCAATGATCTGCCGGACCTGGCTGTCGGTCAGTCGCTGCTGCGCGAGGAATTGCTGATAGGCCTGCTCGCTGAACTGGCCGTTGAGCCCCTTTGCCGCGGGGATCTGCGAGATCTCGGCGTCGATCAGCCGCTTTGAGAGGTGGAACCCGTACTTGTTTCCAAATGCGATCAGGGTTCGCTGGTCGATCAGTGCGCCGAGGATGGTATCGAAATCGCCGACGACCGTTGCATAATCGGCATTGGGGTTCTGTTGCCGGACCTCCTGCAGCCGTCGCTGCATCGCCTCTGACATCTCACGCTCGCTGACCTCCTGGTCGCCGATCCGTGCCAACGTCGCTCTGCCCATGCCGAAGCCGAGATTGCCGGAACCGAAGTTGGAAATGTCGGCGACTGCGAATCCCGCGAGGATCGCGATCAGCACCAGCGCCATGACGCTGGTGCCGATCTTGGATTTGGATACGCGGCGGAAGAAAGAGAGCATTGGCGTCCGATTTGAGGAGGAAGGAGGCGGTTGCTTTAGGGGGCAGGCTGGCGTGCATCAAGCACCGCAGCTAGGGCGATGCGAGCACAGGGGACGTGAATGGCGCTCAAGAAGTTCGTTGCCGGCAATTGGAAGATGCATGGCCTCTCCTCCGATCTCGTCGAGGTCAAGGAAATCGCCGCTCAGTCGCGAAATTACCCAGGCGTCGACGTCGCATTGTGCGTTCCTGCCATTCTGATCGAGCGGGCCGCACGAGCGGTGCCCGGCTTCCAGATCGGCGCGCAGGACGTGCATTATGAGGAGAAGGGTGCGCACACTGGCTGCATCTCGGCAGAGATGTTGCTGGATGCCGGTGCATCCCTGACCATCGTTGGCCATTCCGAACGCCGGGAGGCGCAGCGCGAGAACGACAAAGACGTGAAGGCCAAGGCCGAGGCGGCGCTGTCGAGCGGCCTCGCTGTCATTCTCTGCGTCGGTGAGAGCCTCGAGGTGAGGGAGGGCGGCCGCGCACTCCAGACCGTGGTCACTCAGCTCGAAGGATCTGTGCCTGACAGCATCGAGAGCGTTGCCGAGCTTGCAATCGCCTACGAGCCGATCTGGGCGATCGGGACCGGAAAGGTACCGACGAACGATGAAATCGCCGAGATACATGCCGCGATCCGCCGCCAGCTCATCGATCGCTACAGCTTGCTCGGGCAGCAGGTGCGGATCCTTTACGGCGGGTCGGTGAAGCCCTCGAACGCCGCCGACATCTTTTCCGTCAACGATGTCGACGGCGCGCTGGTTGGAGGCGCGAGCCTCAAGGCATCCGACTTCACGCCGATCGTCGCCGCAGCGGCTTCAACAACTCCCTCCCTTGAAGCGCGAGGAGGCTCTCGCTAGATCGCCGCGACCAGTTCCCCGAGAAAGCGCGCCATGTTCTCCTTTTTGCTGATCGTTCAGACCCTTGTCGCCGCCACGCTGGTCGGCGTGATCCTGATGCAGCGCTCCGAGGGGGGCGGGCTCGGAGTCGGCGGAAGCTCTTCCGGCTTCATGACGGCGCGCGGCGCGGCGGACTTCCTCACCCGCTCGACCGCGGTCCTCGGCGGCCTCTTCATCGTCCTCTCGATCGTGATGGCGGCGATCGCCGGGGCAACGCGCGAGCCGACCAAGATCGACACGTCGCTCGCGAACACGGCGATGCCGGTCGAACAGTCAAAGCCTGTTCCGGCTCCCGCGCAGCCTCCGGCGCAGCAGCCCCAGCAGAATCAGAACGCGCCGGCCGTCCCGCTCGCCCAATAACCGATTATTTTTTCATCGCCCGCTTGCGGAGGCGGGCTGAAGCACCCTAAGCCTCGAATCCCATGGCGCGGTTCATTTTCGTTACCGGCGGCGTGGTCTCATCGCTCGGCAAAGGTCTTCTCTCCGCCTCCCTGGGAGCGCTCCTTCAGGCGCGCGGGTTCAAGGTCCGGATCCGCAAGTTCGATCCTTATCTGAACGTCGATCCGGGCACGATGTCGCCGTACCAGCACGGCGAAGTCTATGTGACCGATGACGGCGCCGAGACCGACCTCGACCTCGGTCACTACGAGCGCTTCACCGGGGTTTCCTCACGTCAGTCGGACAATGTCACGACGGGACGGATCTACCGCGACATCATCGCCAAGGAGCGGCGCGGCGATTATCTCGGCGCGACCGTACAGGTAATCCCGCACGTCACCAATGCCATCAAGGAATTCGCGCTGGCGGAGACCGACGGTCTCGACTTCGTGATTTGCGAGATCGGGGGGACCGTCGGCGACATCGAAAGCCTGCCGTTCATCGAATCGATCCGGCAACTTCGGAACGACGTCGGCCGCGACAATACGGTCAGCGTCCATACGACCCTCGTTCCGTGGATCGCGGCGGCGGGCGAGCTTAAGACCAAGCCGACACAGCAGTCGGTGCGCGAGCTGTCGAGCCTGGGGGTCCAGCCTGAAGTCCTGCTGTGCCGCTGCGACCGGCCGCTGCCCGAGGCCGAGCGCGAGAAGATCGCCCTCTTCTGCAACGTCCCGTCCTCGGCCGTCATTCCGGCGCTCGACGCGCGGAACATCTACGACGTTCCGCTGCAATATCATGCGGCAGGGCTGGACGACGAAGTCCTGAAGGCCTTTCGCCTTGACGCTCCCCAACCTGAGCTCGCGGTCTGGCAGGACATCATGGACCGCATCGACCATTACGAGAGCGAGGTGACGATTGGCGTCGTCGGCAAATATGTCGGGCTTCCGGACGCCTATAAGAGCCTGCGTGAAGCTCTGGTCCACGGCGGCATTGCCAACCGCGCCAAGGTCCATATTCAATGGCTGGACGCCGAAATGTTCGAGCATCCCGACGCCAACCTGGCAGCCGAGCTGGAGCCGCTGCATGGAATCCTCGTTCCGGGCGGCTTCGGCGAACGCGGGAGCGAGGGGAAGATCGCAAGCGTGCAGTTCGCTCGCGAGCGCGAAATCCCGTTCTTCGGCATCTGCCTTGGAATGCAGATGGCCTGCATCGAGGGCGCCCGAAACCTGGCCGGTATCGGTGAGGCCTCGACCACCGAGTTCGGGGAAACGCCCGAGCCTGTGGTCGGAATGATCACGGAGTGGATGAGCGAGGAAGGCTTGCAGCAGCGCGCTGCCGACGGCGATCTGGGTGGGACGATGCGGCTCGGCGCCTATCCCGCGAAGCTCGACGGCAACAGCGTCGTCCATTCGATCTACGGCGTCGATGAAATCAGCGAGAGGCACCGTCACCGCTACGAGGTAAACATCCACTATCGCGACGCTCTCGAGGGAACCGGCCTCATTTTCTCGGGCATGTCGCCGGACGACCAGTTGCCGGAGATCGTGGAGCGGCCCGACCATCCCTGGTTCATCGGCGTCCAGTTCCACCCGGAGCTCAAGAGTCGCCCGTTCGAGCCGCACCCGCTGTTCGCGAGCTTCATCGGCGCGGCGGTGAAGCAGTCGCGGCTGGTCTGACAGCTGTGGGAACAGCCGTTCAGCTCGACCGTTGCGGCGGCGTATCACCAGCTAAAAGGTGCGCCGTCATGCTCCTCACCATCGCGATCATTATCCTGGTACTCTGGGCCCTCGGTTTCCTCGCCTTTCACGTGGCCAGCCCGCTCATTCACCTGCTGCTGGTGCTCGCCATCATCGTGTTCATCGTGAACTTCGTGCGCGGGCGCAGCGCCGTGTGACGCATCCGACTGAGGCGTTGCGGGGTCGGTAAACGGCCCCTAAATCGGCGCCATGACGAACAGCATTTCCACGAGGGTAGCGGTACTCGGTTCCGGACCGGCCGGCTACACTGCCGCCATTTACGCGGCCCGTGCCGGGCTCCAACCGATCGTCATTCAAGGAATCCAGCCCGGCGGCCAGCTCACGACGACCACCGACGTCGAAAACTATCCGGGCTTTCGTGACGTCATCCAGGGTCCGTGGCTCATGGAAGAGATGCAGGCCCAGGCCGAGCATGTCGGGACCAAGGTCATCTGGGATCATATCAGCGCCGTCGACCTCTCGCGGCGTCCGTTTCGCCTGACCGGCGACAGCGGGGCGCAATATTTCGCGGACGCGCTCGTGATCGCCACCGGTGCCCAGGCCAAATGGCTCAACCTTCCTTCAGAAGAGCATATGAAGGGCAGGGGCGCCTCGGCCTGCGCAACCTGCGACGGCTTCTTCTATCGCGGCAAACGGGTCGCAGTGATCGGCGGGGGCAATACCGCGGTCGAGGAAGCGCTCTATCTCACGAACCACAGCCATGACGTCACCCTGATCCACCGTCGCGACAGCCTGCGCGCGGAGAAGATCCTGCAGGACCGTCTGTTCGCCAATCCGGCGATCAAGGTCATCTGGGACAGCGAAGTGGTCGAGTTCGTGGCCGGAGGGGATCCTGAAGCATTGGTCGGCCTCGACGTCCGCAACAAACGGACCGGAGAGTCGATGAGGGTGCCGGTCGAGGGTGCGTTCGTCGCGATCGGCCACAAGCCCGCGACCGAGCTGTTCGCCGGACAGGTCGAGCTCGACGAGGATGGCTACATCAAGGTCGAGCCGGGCACGACCAAGACCAGCGTGCCGGGCGTCTTCGCCAGCGGCGATGTGATGGACAAAATTTATCGCCAGGCAGTGACTGCGGCCGGAACCGGCTGCATGGCCGCGCTGGACGCGGAAAAATATCTCGCCGCGATGGAGTTCGAAGCGCTGGCGGCGGAGTAACGACGGCCGCCAATCTGACGGCGCGCGAGGAGGGGGCGTGTGATGAAGCCGAGCGGGCCCATTCCGCCATATTTCCAGGCGGCCGACGACGGTCAGCTAATGATTGGCGGGAGGGCTGTCGAGGAGCTGGTCGGCGAGGCGGGCGGGACGCCGCTGTTTGTCTACGACAACAATATCATCGGCGGACAAATCGCCCGGCTGAAGGCTGCGATGCCGGACGGCCTCGCGCTCTATTATTCGGTCAGTGCGAACCCCCATGAAGAGCTGTTGAACTTTCTGGGACGATACGTCGAAGGCTTTCGTGTCGTCTCCCGCGGGGAGCTTGAGCACCTGAAGCGTGCCGAGCTCGCGGGCATTCCCATGACCTTTGCCGGTCCGGGCAAGCGCGATGATGAGCTGGAAGCGGGGATTTCGGCAGGCGCGACCATCAGTGTTGAAAGTGAAGGCGAGGCGCGCCGGGCGATCCTGGCAGGCGAGCGCGTCGGCATCCAGCCGAAGCTTGCGGTGCGGGTGAACCCCCCATTCGGGATCGAGGGTGGACACGTGACGATCGGCGCCCGACCCAGTCCCTTCGGCATTGACCCCGAACGGGTTCCCTCGGTGGTCCAGGGGCTGCTCGAGGCCGGAGTCGACTGGCGCGGGCTGCACATCTTTGCCGCCGCACAATGTCTCGACGCCGCCGCGCTGATCGAAGCTCACAAGGCGATCGTCACCTGTGCCGGCGAGATTATGGACGGATTGGGCATTCCGCTGCCGGAATTGAACCTCGGCGGAGGATTCGACATCCCTTGCTTCGCCGGCGATCAACCGCTCGACATCTACCGCATGGCAAGGGCGCTGCATGACACGGTGTGCGCCGCTCCCGAACTCCTCGCGACGACCCGAATTTCGCTTGAGCTCGGGCGATGGCTGGTGAGCGAAGCGGGTGTTTACGTTACTCGCATTCTCGACCGTACCGAGAGCTGCGGAAAGACGTTCCTGACCGTTGACGGCGGCGGCCACCATCTCCTTAGCGCTACCGGCTGCTTGCTGGAGCGCGGCCACGGCAATTACCCCATGTGCGTGACCAATAGGTTCGGTGTCGAACCCGACGAGGAGGTGACCGTCACCGGCTGTCTAGCCACGCCGCACGACGTTTTCGGCGATGACGTCATGCTGCCGCACGCCGAGCCCGGCGACCTGATCGCAATTTTCTGCGCCGGGGCTTACGGCCTCACTGCGAGCCCGCAAGACTGGGAAAGCCGCCCGCTGGCGCGGGAAATCCTCGTTTAGGGGTAGAGCGCCTTGACGAAATAAAGACCGTGGGGCGGCGCGTTGAGGCCGAGCGCCGAGCGGTCGCGCGCCTCGAGGGCCTTGCCAATGTCACCGGGTTGCCATTGGCCGCGGCCGACGAGTGCAAGACAGCCGACCATCGAGCGGACCTGGTGATGTAGAAAGCTGCGTGCCGCCGCTTCGACGCGAATCTCGTCGTCGACACGCTCCACGACTAGCCGATCGAGGGTCTTTACCGGACTGTCCGACTGACACTGGGCGGAGCGGAAGGTGGTGAAGTCGTGGCGCCCGACCAGCATTGCGGCGCCCTCCGACATGGCCTCGGCGTCGAGCGGCACGGCAATGTGCCAGATTCGGCCGGTATCGAGCGCCGGCGGCGCCCGACGGTTAAGGATCCGATAAAGGTACCGCCGGCCGACGCAGCTGAAACGCGCGTGCCAGTCGTCGGCGGTGTGGCTGACATCGAGCACCGAGATCGGATGCGGACGGACAAGCGCGTTCAAGCCTTCGCGGAGGCGATGGGGCGTAAGCGTCTTTTCTATGTCGACATGGGCGCTCATCGCCAGCGCATGGACCCCCGCATCGGTCCGCCCGGCCGCTGTGAAAGTCGCAAGCTCGCCCGCCATGCGGTGAAGCGCCTCCTCGAGCGTCTGCTGGACGGAAGGACCATGCTCCTGCCGCTGCCAGCCCATGAACGGCCCGCCGTCATATTCGATGGTCAGCCGCCAGCGGGTCACGGGAGGATCGTGCCCTTCGGAATGGCGAATCCGCGAAGCAGCTCGCCGGCGCTCATCGAGCTTCTGCCGGCACGCTGAACCTGCTGAGGCCGGATGTATCCGGCTCCGCACGCAACGTTCAGGCAATCGTCGAGGACCTCTCCCGGCTTGCCGGATGCGTCGCTGCCGACCGCCGCCTCAAGAAGCTTTATCCGCTCGCCCTTCGCTTCGAACCACGCGCCGGGGGCAGGGGAGAAGGCTCGGACCTGCCGCTCGATCTCTTGGGCGGATTTCTGCCAGTCGATGTGTGCCTCAGCCTTGTCGATCTTCGAGGCATAGGTGATCCCGTCCTCCGGCTGCGGCTCGGGCGGGGTCGGATGCTCGAGCCAGTCGATGAGCGTAGATGCTCCAAGATTGGCAAGTTCTTCCGTGACTTGACAGGCATTTTTGCCACGAATGTCGAGCTCGCCCTTCAGGAACATCGGCCCAGTGTCGAGCCCTTCGTCCATTTTCATGATCGTCACTCCGGTGACCTCGTCACCAGCGAGGATGGCGCGCTGGATCGGCGCCGCGCCGCGCCACCTCGGCAGAAGCGAGGCGTGGACGTTGATGCAGCCCGCCTTCGGCGCCTCCAGGATCGCCTTGGGCAGGATGAGGCCGTAGGCCGCAACCACCGCAAGATCGGCGTCCAGCGCCCGGAAACGCGATTGTTCGTCCTCGTTGCGCAAGGTCCCGGGCGTCCTCACCTCGATCCCGAGCTGCTCGGCGCGCTCGTGCACCGCCGTCTTGCGCTCGCCCTTGCCGCGACCGGCCGGGCGCGGCGGCTGGGAATAGACTGCAACGACGTCATGCCCTGCCTCGACCAGCGCGTTGAGGCTAGGCACGGCGAAATCGGGCGATCCCATGAAGACGATGCGCATGGGCTGCGCCTATGGCGAAAGCGATCGGAATTGCCTACCTCGGCTGCCAGAGTGGCCAGTCAGGAAATCGAAGCATTGTCGCAAGCGCTCGCGCGGCTGCCGGGGCTGGGGCCACGGTCGGCCCGGCGCGCGGTGCTTCATCTCATGAAGCGCCGCGAGGCTGCGCTCCAGCCGTTGCTCTCCGCGCTGCAAAACGTCGCCGACCGGCTCTCGACCTGCTCTGTGTGCGGCAATGTCGACACGACCGATCCTTGTTCGATCTGCGCAGATCCCCGCCGCGATGAGAAGATGCTGTGCGTGGTGGAGGAGGTTGCTGACCTCTGGGCGCTCGATCGCTCACGGCTGTTTCCAGGACGCTACCATGTGCTCGGCGGGAGGCTGTCCGCGCTCGAAGGCGTGCGGCCGGAGGACCTCACCATCGACCACTTGGTAAGCCGCGTGTCCAAGGGCGGGATCGACGAGGTGGTCCTCGCGATGAACGCGACTCTGGAGGGCCAGACCACCGCCCACTATCTCGCCGAACGTCTGGAAGGATTTCCCATCCGTCTCAGCCAGTTGGCGCACGGACTTCCCGTCGGCGGCGAGCTCGACTATCTCGACGAGGGCACACTGGCCCAAGCGCTTCGTGCTCGTCGGCCGATCGCTTGAACCCCCTCCTCTGAGAGACTAAATCTTCCGCATGGCCATCCGCCCGATCTTCGAGACGCCCGACCCGATCCTCCGGCAGATCAGTAAGCCGGTGGAAGTGTTCGACAATGAGTTGAAGACGCTCGTCGCCGACCTGTTCGAGACGATGTATGTGGCGCCGGGCATCGGCCTTGCAGCGGTGCAGGTCGGGGTTCCGATCCGCCTGCTGGTGATCGACTTGCAGGAGCCCGAGGAAGAGGGCGGCGAGCCGGTCCGCGATCCGAGGGTGTTCATCAACCCCGAGATCCTGTGGAATTCGGACAGCGAGGTGCCTTACACCGAAGGCTGCCTGTCCGTCCCCGAGCAATATGCCGAAGTCATGCGCCCGGACCGAATCCGCGCACGCTGGCAGGACGAGAATGGCAAAAGCTACGAGCAGGAGATCGACGGCCTCCTCGCGGTCTGCCTCCAGCATGAGATGGACCATTTGAACGGCGTGCTCTTCATCGACCATCTCTCCCGCCTCAAGCGCGATATGGTGCTAAAGAAGCTCGCCAAGTGGCGGAAAGAACAAGCTTTAAAGGCCGCCTAGGCGAGGACGCCCACTGACGCTGCCGCGTTCCGGCAGTCCTCTGCACATTCCCGGCACATCTGCGCGCACAGCCTGCAATGCTCGTGTTCGTTCGCGTATTTCTCGCAAATCATCGCGCAGGAATCACAGACGCGGGCGCATAGCTCGAGCGTCTCACGCAGCACCTGCTCGTTCGAGTCGGTGTAGCGGACGGCCAGCTTGCCGGTCGCCTCGCAGACATCCGCGCAGTCGCTGCAAGAGCGAACGCAATCGCGCATGTCCATCTTCTCCGCAACGCAGGCATCGGCGCAGCTGACGCACATTCTCGCGCAATACATCAGGTGATGGGCGGCATCGGACAGCGCCTGGTTGACGTGGCCGGCGACGTTGGGGTGGAGCGAGATCAGCTTGCGGATGGACATGGCAGGGACTCCCCGAGAATCCTGTGGAGAACCAGCGCCCCGTAGCGCGGTTCCTATTGTCGGTGAACGAAATTCGCCGTAAAGTTCTCTTTCTGTTCCGGGGGAGGCACGGTCTTGGAGCCGATCGTTTTGATCATTGCCGTGGTTGCGCTTGGTCTTGGCGCGCTGATCGGCTGGCTATTTGCGAGCCGTGAGGCCGCCGGGGCCAGCCAGACCGTCCAGTCGCTTCGGCTGCAGCTCGACGAGGTTGTGAAGGAGCGGGACCTGAATCGCGAGGCGGCGACCCGGCTGGCCGCGCTCGAAGCATCGCAGTGGGAGCGTGAGAAGGGATTTGAGGCCCGGATCAAGGAACTGGTCGAGGCCAAGGAGGCACTGTCCGCGCAGTTCTCCGAGATCAGCAACAAGCTCCTCGTTGAAGCCCAGGAAACGTTCCTGAAGCGCGCCGACCAACGTTTCCGCCAGTCGGAGGAGAATGCCGGCCAGAACCTCAAGGCGCTGCTCCAACCCGTCCACGAACGGCTGGAGCGGTATGAGACCACGGTACAGAAGGTCGAGGCCGAGCGGCGCGACGCGTTCGGGATGCTGTCGGGCCAGATTGAGGCGATGCGCACCGGAACGGAGCGCGTCTCCGCCGAGGCGGCCAAGCTTGTGAACGCGCTTCGCAACGCGCCCAAAGCGCGCGGCCGCTGGGGCGAGCAGCAGCTTCGCAACGTGCTCGAGACCTGCGGGCTCTCGGAGCATTGCGATTTCGCGACCGAGGTCAGCGTGATGGACGGCGAGGGCGGGCGGCTTCGGCCCGACGTCGTTGTTCGGGTTCCCGGCGGTCAGTCGCTGGTGATCGACGCGAAGGTGTCTCTGAACGAATATCAGGATGCATTTGGGGCCGTCGACGAAGCCGCCCGCGAGACCCATTTGACGGCCCACGCCTCCGCAATCCGCGCGCACGTGAACACGCTCGGCGCCAAGGCGTATTGGTCGCAATTCGAAGATGCGCCCGACTATGTGGTGATGTTCATTCCCGGCGAACATTTCCTCACTGCCGCGCTCGAGCAGGATCCAACGCTGTGGGATTATGCGTTCGACAAGAAGGTGTTGCTGGCAACGCCGACGAACCTGATCGCCATTGCACGCACGGTGGCCGCGGTTTGGCGCCAGGAGAGGCTAGCCAAGGAAGCCCGGCAAATCGGCGAGCTTGGCAAGGAGCTATACGAGCGCCTTGCCAAGGCCGCGGACGATCTTCGCAAGGTCGGGAGCGGGCTCGCAACAGCGGTCAACAATTACAACAGCTTCGTGGCCAGCTTTGAGACGCGTTCGCTGGTGACGGCACGCAAGTTCCGCGAGCTCAACATCGAACCCGGAAGGCGCGACATCGACGTGCTGATGCCGATTGAAGCTCTTCCCCGCTACGCCGACGAGGAACTCGGTCTCAGTGATAGCGAAGCTGACGAGCCGCCGCAGATCGCCGCGGAATAGGTCGACACCCCTAATTCCTTGCAAAATAGGATTTCGCTTGCTGTTGGGGGCCTTGGCTCTTTGACTCGGCGGCGACCATTCAACGTATGCGTGTCACTGCGAACATTGGGAACATTCGCCCTTCACTAGTAACTTCGCGTCAGATCGATCCGCCCGGCGGAATTGCTCAGCGTAAGGCGGTCGCCGCCGCTCCAGCTCATCGTCAGGGGCTGGTTCAGGACGCCTCCGGCCTGGCCTTCGAAGCTCATGTCGGGACAGGCCATCTGTGTCGCGACGACGGGACCAAGGTTCAGCACGTTAGCAGTCTGCGTGTAGTCGGCGCCCATGGAGTTGCAGCCGAACCTTGCGCCGACGCGGCCAGGCTCGAACTGCATGTAGAACTCGCCTGCACGCGGGGTCGGGCGGCCGTTCACTGCAGCTACTCGCCAGTTGGTCCCGGCAAGGCTCACCGGACCAACCGCTTCCCCGCCGCAGCCATTGAAGCGCCGACCGTCGACCATGACCTGAACCCTATCGCGATAGACCCGGTCGCTCATCCCGTCGCTGCAGCCTGGCGCGTGGACGATGTTCACGGTTATCCGCGGGGTCTGGTAGGTCTCGCCAGCGATGCCCGTGATCGGCTGCGGCCGCGGCTGGCGGATAGGCTGCGCGTCGGGCTGGGTGAAAGTGACGTCATGCTCGTCGATCAGGAGATTCCAGAAGGGCTCGGTCCCCAATGCGTGATAGGGCGGTGGCGGCGGCCCGGGGATCGGCAGGCACGCGCCAGCAAGCACCGTTAGCGGGGCTGCGACGAGTCTTTTCATGGGCGGAACAACCGTGACCACCGCCTCGGGTTCCGTCAGCGCCAGCTCGCCTTGACCGCAAAGGCCATCACCGCCGCAGCCACCGCAGCGTTGAGGCTATCGGCACGGCCCGCCATCGGGATCTTCACCAGCAGGTCGCACTCGGCCTCGTAATCGCCGGGCAAGCCCTGCTGCTCATTGCCGATGAGCAGGAAACAGGGCCGGTGATACTCGGCCTCGAGATAGTCCTGCGTGGCCTTGAGGCTGGTGCCGACGAGCTGTCCCTCGCCGCAGCGCAGCCAAGCGACGAACTCCGGCCAGCGCGCGGTCGCGACATCCTGGGTAAAGACTGCGCCCATGGAAGCCCGGACAGCTTCGACCGAGAAGGGATCGGCGCTGTCGTCAATCAGGATCAGTCCGCCGGCTCCGACAGCGTCGCCAGACCTTAGGATCGTTCCGATGTTGCCCGGGTCGCGTAGCGCCTGGGCGACGATCCACAGCGGGGCTTTGCGCCGGTCGATACGATCAAGGGCCACATCAGGTTGCCGGTAGGCGCCGAGCAGCATCTGCGGATTGTCCTTTCCCGACATCTTGGAAAGGATGTCCGGCGTGGTCTCGATTGCATCGCCACCCGCGGCCTCTGCCGCGGCGATGATCTCAGCGGCCAGCGGATGCCTGCCGCCTTCAGGCGAGAAAGCGACGATCTCCGGCAAACGGCCGCTGTCGCGGGCCTCGGCGAGGATTCGCAGCCCTTCCGCAAGGAACAGGCCTTCCGAACGCCGGGCCTTCTTGTCTCGAAGCGAACGGAGCAGCTTGACCGTCGGATTGGAGAAGGCGGTGATTTGGCGGGGCATTCGTCCTCGTGCTTCGAGACGGCACTTCGACTTTGCTCAGTGCCTCCTCAGCATGAGCGGTTCAATCTTTGCCGCTCATCCTGAGGAGCGGCTGAGTTCATCGAAGCCGCGTCTCGAAGGATCAATCCTCCCCAAACCGCTCCTCGACCAGCTCGACCAGTCTCTGCAGCGCGGCGTCGGCGCCGTCACCCTTCACATGGATGGTGATCGTATCGCCCATCGCCGCCCCAAGCATCATCAGGCCCATGATCGAGGTCCCGCAGACCTTGTTGCCGTCCTTCTCGACCTCGATTGCAGCATCGATCTCGCTTGCGAGGGTGACGAACTTGGCGCTGGCCCGCGCATGAAGCCCGCGTTTGTTAGTGATCTGGACCTCGCGGCTAGCCGCGCTCAAGCCGCGGCTTCCCCGAGGATTTCGGAGGCGACGGAGATATATTTGCGGCCCGCCTCGCGCGCGGCCGCGACGGCGGCATGGACCGGCATCACCTTGCGCGCGCCTTCGAGGCGGATGAGCATCGGCAGGTTCACTCCCGCGATCACCTCGATATTCTCGCTCTTCATCAGGCTGATCGCGAGGTTAGACGGTGTTCCGCCGAACAAATCCGTGAGGATGATCACGCCCTGACCCTGATCGACTCGGGCAATCGCCTCGGCGATGTCCTTGCGCCGCATCTCCATATCGTCGTCCGGGCCGATGCAGATGGCGTCGATCGCCTCCTGGGGCCCGACCACATGCTCCATTGCGGTGACGAACTCGGCCGCAAGGCGGCCATGGGTCACCAGCACCAATCCAATCATGCGTTCAACTCGCCTGCCTCAGCCTCTCGCCTTGGGATCGGCCTCGATCGTATCGCTCGGCGGCGAGGCCAGGTCTCTGTGGCGGACATTCGGAGAAAAGCCCGAGTCACGCAACCGCTCCGCGATCTCGATTGCCGCAGCCACCGAGCGGTGGCGCCCTCCTGTACATCCGAACGCAACGGTCACGTAACTTTTGCCTGCGGCCCAGTAGCGGGGAATCCAGTCGATGAGAAGCGATTCGATGCGGTCCATCGTCTCGGACCAGGACGGATCGCCGCGCAGATAATCGAGAACCGGCTGATCGGCGCCGGTTAGCGGCCGAAGCTCGTCAACCCAATGCGGGTTGGGGATGAAGCGAAGGTCGAACACGAGGTCGGCCGTGCGCGAAATGCCGCGGGCGAAGGCGAAGGACGCGATGGTGACCACAGGCTGGTCCGAGTCTCCGCCGTAGCGTCGGCGAAGCTCGTCACGCAGCTCGGCAGGAGTGAAGTCGGTCGTGTCGAGGACGCTGTCGGCCGCACCGCGCAGGGGCGCGGTCATGTCCCGTTCACGGGCGATTCCGTCCTCGGCCGGCCGATCGGGAGCCAGCGGATGGCGGCGCCGGGTCTCGTCGTAACGGCGGATCAGCTCCCCACCGGCACAGTCGAGATAGAGGATCTCCGGTTCGACACCATCGATCGAGCGGATCAGCTGGGGCAGGGTCCGGGCATCGAAGCCCCGGCTTCGCGCGTCCATGCCCACGGCCACGGGCACGACACGGCATTCGCCGCCGCCGTGGACAAAGGGCTGAAGAAGATCGGCCGGGAGATTGTCGACGGTGTCCCAGCCCATGTCCTCAAGGGCATCCAGCACGGTCGACTTGCCCGCACCGGACATGCCGGTGACGAGCAGCAGGCGCGGCAACCGCCGCCCCGCCATTATTCCTTACGGCCCATCAGAACTTCAGGCCCATGCGGTCCAATGCGAGCGCGACCTTCGACGGCGCCGAAGCAGTCATCGCATCGATGCTGATGATCGGCAGGGGCACGCCGAGAATCGGCCGCTCGCGGCTGTCGTCAGGCAGGCGCTGGATATCACTGGTCAGCTCGACGAGCAGGGCGACCGGAACATCGCCGAGCGTCTCCATGTCGACGATCCCAATGCCGCGGACCTCCAGCTTGCCGGCAATGTTCGGCGGTGCGGAAGCCAGCAGCCGATTGCCCTCCTTCCTGACGATGGTCTGGTCGTCGCTGACCAGTCTGAATCCGCGATCGAGCAGGCGGAGCGCCAGATCCGATTTGCCCGAGCCAGAGGGGCCGGTGATCAGCACCGCGCGGCCCTCGCTCGCTACCGTGCTCGCGTGGACGGTCTCGGACGAAAGCCGAGGTCCCTTGATAGGTTTCGCTTGGTTCATTCGCGGTCTGCCGCTGGCAAGCGGATGGTGAAGCGGGCGCCGGAAGGTGCGTCGTCACGGTCCTGCACGTCGATCTCCCCGTCATGGCCTTTGACGATTGCCTCGGCGATCGCAAGGCCCAGGCCGGAGTGCCGGCCGAAATTTTCCCCTTCCGGCCGTATGGAGTGGAAGCGGTTAAAGATCGCTTCCCGTGACTCGGGCGGAACACCGGGACCTTCGTCATCGATGCGGATTCGCACCTCGTCGCCGACTCGGGCTGCGGCGATCTCAACCAGACCACCGGGCGGCGAAAAGCTCACTGCGTTGTCGATGATATTGTTGATCGCGCGGGCGAGGCGGTCGGGCTTCCCCATCACCACTGCGGTCTCCATCCGCGGCCGGGCGAAGGCGATTCGGGCGTCGCCCTTCTCGCGACGAGTCTCCCAGCTTGCGACCAGCTGCTCGATCAGCGGCCCCAGGTCGACGCGCTCGAACTCGGCGCGGGCAAGCTCGGCATCGGTGCGCGCCGCTTCGCTTATGTCGTTGATGAGACGGTCAAGCCGCACGACGTCGTCGCGCGCGATGTCGATCAGCCTGTGGCGGATCCCTGGGTCATCGACCCGGTCGAGGCCGTCCACGGCTGAACGCAGCGAGGCCAGTGGGTTCTTGAGCTCGTGCGTCACGTCGGCCGCGAAAGCTTCCATATTGTCGATCCGTTGACGCAGCGACTGGCTCATGTCGGACACGGCCCGGGCGAGCAGCCCGATCTCGTCGCTCCGCGAGGGCAGGCGCGGAACCTTGACCTCGCGCGACCGGCCAAGCCGTACCCGGTGAGCGGCGATGGCGAGCCGTCGAAGCGGTCGGACAATCGTCTTCGCCAGGAAGATCGACAGCAGAATCGAGATGGTGATGACGAGGGCCATCGCCGCCATGATGAGGGCGCGCTGGCTGCGGACCGCCCGGGTAAACGTGCGGTCGTTGTTCATTGCGAGCAGCACGCCGTCTTCAACGGGCACGGCGGCGGAGATGACCGGCGTCAGGTCAGGCGCATTTCGGACCTCTGTCGCAGATCGGCCGCGAGTGCGGGCTTTGACCGCTTCGGGCCAGGCCTGCAGCCGGTCCACCGCCGGCTCCTGATAGTCGTCTAGCTGTCGCGCGCCCACCACGGCATTGAAGCCGCGGTCGAGCGCCCGTGCGACATCCTTGGTCCACTTCTGGGTAGTGGGGTCCTCAAGCTGATAGGTTGGGCCAATGAGCTTCCAGCTGTCGATCAGCAGCCTTCCGTCGGGTCCATAGAGCCGAAAACGGTCGCCAGTGGCGTTTGATACGGCCGCCAGGAGCCCTGGCCATTCCGATCGCGGCATACGAGTCAGCGCAGCCGCGGCCGTCTGAGTCTCGATCCGGGTTTGCTGGGTCCGCTCCTTGCTAAGGCGATTGCGGAAGACGTCGAGGTAAAGCGTGCTGAGCGCCACGAGCAGCACGGTCAGGACATTGAGCGCCAGGATTCGATAGCCCAGCGTCCAACGCCTCGACCAGCTCAGTCGAAGGTCGTCTTCCTCTTCACTGGTCGTCGAAGCGGTAACCGACGCCATAAAGGGTCTCGATTGCATCGAATTGGGGGTCCGCGGCGCGGAATTTGCGGCGGATGCGCTTGATGTGGCTGTCGATGGTACGGTCGTCGACATAGACGTCGTCCTGATAGGCTACATCGAGCAGCTGGTTCCGGTTCTTGACGACCCCCGGGCGCTGGGCCAGCGTCTCGAGGATCAGGAACTCTGTGACGGTCAGGCTCACGTCCTTTCCGTCCCACAACACCTTGTGGCGCGCTGGATCCATCACCAGCCGCCCCCGCTCGAGAAGCGGCGCTTCCACGTTCTCCCGGTTCGTCTCGGCTTCACCTTTCGCGAGCTCCTGCCGGCGCAGGATCGCGCGGATGCGCGCAATCAGCAACCGCTGGGAAAAGGGCTTTGAAATATAATCATCGGCACCCATCGCGAGTCCGAGCGCTTCGTCGAGCTCGTCGTCCCTCGACGTCAGGAAGATCACCGGAAGCGCGCTGAACTCCCGGAGCCGGCGGAGCAGCTCCATCCCGTCCATCTGCGGCATCTTGATGTCCAGGACTGCGAGGTCGGGGGGATTGTCGATCATGGTCTTGAGCGCCAGGGCGGGGTCCGAATAGACGCGCGTGACGAATCCTTCCGCCTGAAGCGCGATCGACACGGAGGTCAGAATATTCCGGTCGTCGTCGACCAGCGCGATCACTTGGCTCATCCGCCGCTCTGTTGGTGCCTCTGCCGGTTGAAGCAAGGGGGCTTACCTATCGACCAATTCGCGCACAAGCGCGGGCCGTTCGGAGCGAGGTCTGATCGACTGTCACACAACTGTCTCATTGCGGTGCAGATGTTAGCGCTATCCGTCGCTACAGGGTGCGGAACGAAGGGTATCCCGTTTTGACCCTGCAACTTCTTTAGGGTTATACACGACGTACGCATAATTATGCGGCGGCAGGCCCCTATACCGGTCGCCGCCGCATTTTGATTATTGAGGACAAGGGAAAGGAAGGCAGTGACCGACCGGGTTCCGCGCAGCGGACTAGACGCGCAGGGTATCGCAACCGGCGCAGAGATTTTCTGGAATCTCACGACCGCGCCTTTGATCGAGCATGCGGTGCGCCGCGGCGAGGGGCTGCTCGCAAAGGACGGTCCGCTGGTCGTCCGCACGGGCAAGCACACCGGCCGCAGCGCGCAGGACCGCTTCATCGTCCGCAACTCGGTCAGCGAGGACACGGTTTGGTGGGGCAAGACCAACAAGCCGATGGATCCGGACGCGTTCGACCGGCTCTACGACGATTTCCTGCTCGCGCTTGCCGACAAGGACCTGCTGTTCGCTGCCGACCTCTATGGCGGTTCGCAGCCCGAGCACCGGGTCCGAGTGCGGGTGATCAATGAGCTCGCGTGGCACAACCTCTTCATCCGCACGCTGCTCGTGCGGCCCGAGGCGGACGAGCTGCCCGGCTTCATGCCCGAGTTCACGATGATCGATCTGCCTAGCTTCCGGGCCGATCCCGAGCGTCACGGCTGCCGGAGCGAGACGATCATTGCCGTCAATCTCGAGAAGAAGATCGTGCTGATCGGCGGCACCGCCTACGCCGGCGAGATGAAAAAGTCGGTGTTCGGCCTTCTGAACTTCATCCTTCCACCGCAGGGCATCATGCCGATGCACTGCTCGGCCAATATCGGGCCCAAGGGCGACACTGCGATCTTCTTCGGCCTCTCGGGCACGGGCAAGACGACGCTGTCGGCCGACCCGAACCGGACTCTGATCGGAGACGACGAGCATGGCTGGTCGGACACCGCGGTCTTCAATTTCGAAGGGGGTTGCTACGCCAAGATGATCCGCCTCTCGCCCGAAGCCGAGCCGGAAATCTACGCCACCACCAAGCGCTTCGGCACAGTGCTTGAGAATGTCGTCATCGACCCCGTGACACGCGAGCTTGACCTCGACGATGCAACGCTCGCCGAGAACAGCCGGGGCGCCTATCCGATCGGGTACATTCCCAACTGTTCCGAGCGGAACATGGGGCCGGTCCCGAAGAACGTGGTGATGCTCACCGCCGATGCGTTCGGCGTTCTTCCGCCGATCGCCAGGCTCACGCCCGATCAGGCGATGTACCACTTCCTGTCAGGCTACACGGCGAAGGTCGCGGGTACGGAGATCGGAGTGACCGAACCGGAAGCGACCTTCTCGACCTGCTTCGGTGCGCCATTCATGCCGCGCCACCCGTCCGTCTACGGCAATTTGCTCAAGGAGCGTATCGCCGAGGGCGGAGTCGATTGCTGGCTGGTCAACACGGGCTGGACCGGCGGCAAGTACGGAGTCGGCAAGCGCATGCCGATCAAGGAAACGCGCGCTCTGCTCAACGCGGCGCTGGACGGGTCGTTGAAGAACGCCAAGTTCCGCAAGGATCCGAACTTCGGCTTCGAGGTGCCGATCGAGGTTCCTGGCGTCGATAGTGCGATCCTCGACCCGCGGAACACCTGGGCGAATCCGGCGGAATATGACCGCGCGGCTGCGAAGCTCGTCGACCTGTTCGTCGAGAATTTCGCGCAATTCGCGGATCAGGTGGACGAGGGCGTGCGCCAAGCCGCGCCGAAGGTCGCGCGACAACAAGCGCAACCCATCCCCACGCAGACCACAACCGCTTAACGGCCCGGTCGCCGATCGGGCCCTTCCAAGGACCCGATCGATGACCGAATACCGACCCCGATTCTTCACCTCCGACGCCGACATCGCGCATCTGGGCGAGGGCCTCCTCGCGCGCACGCTGCCGAGAGACGAGTGGACCCACGAAGCCCATCTCGCCGCGACTACGTGGCTGGTGCTGAAGCGGCCCGACATCGACCTCGACAAGGAGCTTCCAGGCATCATCCGCCGCTACAATGAAAGCGTCGGCGGCGTGAACGACGACACGCAGGGCTATCACGAGACGATCACGCTGACGTTCCTGCACGGCGTCCGAATGTTCCTCAGTGACGCGGACGCGGGTGAGCCGGTGTACGAGCTGATCAACGAGCTGCTGCTCGCTCCTATGGGCCGCCGAGACTGGCCGCTGCGCTTCTATTCGCGGGAGCGGCTCTTCTCCCTTGAGGCGCGGCGGCATTTCGTCTCTCCGGACGTCGCGGCGCTGCCCTCCGCTATTCCAGGGCGCGGAGGCGGCGATCGAGTTCCTTGATGGCCTCGACCAGCTCGTTGAGATCCTCGGCGGTGATCAGGTGGCCCGGTTCGAACCGCTGGATCGCTTGAATGCCGCCTTGGGCATGGAGGGTCTGCCGAGGCTGAAACTCTTCGTCGTCGACGTTCATGGATCGTCGCTCCCTCAAGCCGTCTTCGTTCGTGCGATGTAGTCGTCAACGTTCCTTGCCAGCACATCCATCGGGACGTTGCCGCCCTTCACGACCGCGTCGTCGAAGGCGCGCAGGTCGAATTTGCTGCCAAGCTCCGCCTTCGCCTTGTCGCGCAGGCGGTTGATGGTACTGTGCCCGACCTTGTAGCCGCACGCCTGGCCGGGCCAGCTGCAATAACGGTCGACCTCGGACGCCACCTCGAGCGGGTTGGAGCCGTTCTCGTTGACGAAGAAGTCGACGCCCTGCTGCCGTGTCCACCGCTTGGCGTGGAGGCCGCTGTCGACCACGAGGCGGCAGGCGCGGAAGGCAATGGACTGGAGATAACCCAGGCGCCCGGCGGGGAAGTCGTCATAGACCCCGAGCTCGTCCATCAACTGCTCGGCATAGAGCGCCCAACCTTCGGAGTAGGCATTGAAAGCGAGCAGGGTGCGGATCAGCGGCATCTTGTTCGCATATTCGCCCTGCCAGACGTGCCCCGGGATAGCCTCGTGCGCGGCAAGATCGGGCAGGCTGTATTTGCTGTGCAGGTCCGTCGAGCGCAGGTTGATCCAGAACTTGCCCGGGATCTTGCCGTCGATCGAGCCGGCGCCGCCATAGGCACCGGGCGCGCCGGGCTCCTCCTCCGGCGGCATGCGCTTCACTTCGACGTTGCCCTGGACGAGCGTGTTGAACGCGCGCGGCAGCTGGGCGCGGAATTTGGCGAGCCACTGCTGGATATAGGCCATGATCTCGGCGCGGCCCTTGTCGCCTTCCGGAAACTGGTAGCGCGGATCCTTGGCCAACGCCTGCATCCGCTGGCCGACGGAGCCCTTTGTGTAGCCCAGGGTCTTGAGGATCGGGTCCATGCGCCCGTGCAGCTCTTTCAGCTGTTCAAGGCCCATTGCGTGGACTTCATCGGGACTCATTTTGGTCGTCGTCGAGGCCTTGAGCGCCCAGGCATAATAGGCGTCGCCGTTGGGGCGCGACCACATGCCCGCAATGTCCGTGGCATTCTTCCGCTCGGCCTGGAGCTCGGCGATTTGCCGCTCCAGCGCAGGCGCCACCGCTGTCGTGACGATCTTCCGTGCGCGCGCCTCCCAGTCCCCCGTGATGGCTTTCGCTTTGGTCCGCCGGACGAGGGAGTCGACGATGCTGCCGCCCTCCCGCGCATTTTTGGCAGCGAGGGTGAGTTGGCTGACCGCCTTGTCGATCAGGAAATTGAGCGGGACGAGGCCCAGCGCCCGCGCCGAGCGCATCCGCTCGAGCTCTCCGTCGAGTTGCTTAGGGTATTGCGCGAGGCGGCTGAGATAAGCCTCTGCATCGGCGGTATTTTCCACCGGGTGGTCGGTGTCGAGGAACTTGGGCGTGTCGAGATAGGCGCCAACATTCTGGATTACGACGTAGGGCGTGTTACGCCAGCTCCCGACGGCAACGTCGCCATAGGGCAGGGCGAAGCCTTCGAGGGCGGTGGTGTAAGCGCTCTTCACGACCTCTACGCTGGTTCGCGTCGGGAACGACAGAGCCGACGTGTCGAGCGCTTCGGCGCGCGCGAGGTCAGCCTTGAGGGTTGCGGCAACGCGCTGCCGTCCGGCGGCCGAGCGGTCGCCGAGCTCGTAGCGCAGCTTCGCGCGATTGCCAGTGTCGACGCCCAGCGAAGTTGCACCCTCGGGATTCAGCCGCAGCAAATTCTCCGCGAAAGAATCGAGCAGGGCCTTTGCCTGTGCTTCGCCTGCGGTCTGGGCGAAGGCCGGGCTCGCTTTGGCGAGCAGCGGCAGCGCGAAGGTCGCGGCGAGGCCCGCGAGGGCGTCGCGGCGGGTCAACTCAAAATTCAGCAAAATCGGGCTCCGTTACGCGGGAGGGATGGCGCGTTCGGCTTCCACCTTGAGGCAATTGCCGTCAATGCCGGTGATGCGCACACGCTCTCCGGCGGCCGCAGGGCCGCCGCGCGCGCTCCATTCACTGTCGCCGACACGCACACGGCCGTTATGCTCGTCGACCGCTTCGACTACAGTCACCACTTTTCCGACAAGCCGCGCTGCCCGGTCGTTCAAGAGTGGGTCAGTGCTGTCGCTGGTCCGGTTCGCGTAGAAACGCCGGCCGATGAACACCGCGATGATCGCATAAAGCGCGAACAAGGCGAGCTGCGGCGCGGTCCCAAGGTCGAAGAGGACGGTGAACAGGCCGGTGATAATGGCTGCGGCGCCGATGAAGATGAGGAAGAAGCCGGGTGCGATCACCTCTGCGATCAGCAGCAAGACACCGCCGATCAGCCACATCCAGCCGGGATCGAGGCCGATCCCGTTCATTCGCTTGTGTCCGGCACGCTTGGCGTCGGCTTGGCCTTGGCCGTCGTCACTCTCGGCTGCCCGCCGATGACTTCCTTTGCCAGCTCGCCGATCCCGCCAAGCGTTCCGATGAGCTGCGTCGCCTCCACCGGGAAGAGAATGGTCTTGGCGTTCGGCGAGGTCGCGAATTTGCCCAGCGCCTCGACGTATTTCTGGGCGATGAAGTAGTTGATCGCCTGGGTGCTGCCGCCCTCGATTGCATCGCTGACCGATTTTGTCGCGGTGGCTTCTGCCTGGGCGGCCCGCTCGCGGGCCTCCGCTTCGCGGAACGCGGCTTCCTTGAGCCCCTCGGCCTGGAGGATCTTGGCCTGCTTCTCGCCCTCGGCACGCAGAATCTCGGATGCGCGCATGCCCTCTGATTCGAGAATCGCGGCACGCTTCTCGCGCTCGGCCTTCATCTGGCGGGTCATCGCATTCACGATGTCGGAGGGCGGCCGGATGTCCTTCAATTCGACGCGAGTGATCTTGACGCCCCAGGCCTCGGTCGCGTGATCGACCACCGCGAGCAGCCGGGCATTGATCTCGTCGCGCTTGGACAAGGTCTCGTCGAGGTCCATCGACCCCATGACCGTGCGCAGGTTGGTCGTCGAAAGCGCCATGATCGCGGTGTAGAGGTCGCTGACTTCATAGGCCGCCTTGGCCGCGTCGAGCACCTGGAAGAAGACGACGCCGTCGACCGCGACCATCGCATTGTCCTTGGTGATGATTTCCTGCCCCGGGATGTCGAGCACCTGCTCCATCATGTTGATCTTGCGGCCGACGCGGTAAAAGAAGGGCAGCAGGAAGTTGAAGCCGGGCTCGGCAACCCGCACAAAGCGGCCAAAGTGTTCGACCGTGTAGCGATAGCCCTGGTGAACGATCTTAACGCCCATCATCACGAACAGGAGCGCGAGGACCGCAATTGCGGTCATGAAGCTGGTCAGCATGAAGTTCCCCGAACTATGGTCGTTCCATGATGCGATGGAGCGCGGCGCGGTGAAAGCGAAATCGGCATGAACGTGGACTTGTTAGCCGTGCGGTCGGTGCTATTCCTGCCGGCTTCCAACCCGCGGGCGATTGCCAAGGCACGCGAGGCGGGGGCGGACCTGGTCGTGCTCGACCTCGAAGATGCGGTTAAGTCCGACGACAAGAGCGCGGCGCGGGGTGCAGCCGTCGAGGCCGTAGCGAGCGAGTGGCCAGTCCCCATCGCGATCCGGGTGAACGGCGTGGGGACGGAGTGGCACTCGCTCGATCTCGACGCGGCCGCGCGGTCAAAGGCGGATTTGCTGATCGTGCCTCGAGCCATTTCAGCACATCTCGTCAGCAACGTGCGCAAGGCGGTCGACAAGCCGGTGCTGGCGATGATCGAGACGGCGGCCGGAGTGCTCGCCGCGGCCGAGATAGCGCATGAATCCGCGGGACTGATCGCCGGCACCAACGATCTGCGTGCCGACCTGCGGTTGCCGCTCGACGCGTCACGAGAGCCGATTTCGGCCTCGCTGCAGCTAATCGTGCTCGCGGCGCGAGCCGCAGGCGTTGCGGTGTTCGACGGCGTCTTCAACGGCCTCGACGATCCAGAAGGATTCCTTGCGGAAGCGGAAGAGGGGAGGCGGCTCGGCTTCGACGGCAAGAGCCTGATCCATCCCAACCAGATCGCGCCCTGCCATCAGGCCTTCGCACCCACCAAGGCGGAGGTCGAGCGGGCGCGGCGTCTGGTGGAGGCGTTCCACGGCGGTGCCGAGCGCCTGGGCGACGAGATGATCGAGCGCATGCACGTCGAGGCAGCTCAGCGTGTGCTGGAGAGAGCTGCGGACGTTGGAGGCTAGTGTCCGCTTTCGACCCAAATCGGACATTACGGGGGGCCGATCGCGATCGCTGAGCGACCATCTCGCGTTCGATGCGTGCTAAATGACGATTACCTTCGACAAGCGATCTGCTATCAGTGGGATGATGCGCCGCCTCGTCGCGATGATCTGCTGCTTGTTCTTTCTAACGTTCACCGTTGGAAGCAGCCCTGCACATGGGACTGATCTCGGCAGTTGCACCGACCTGCCAGGGACGACAGCGCATAACCCAGCGCCTAACGGCCCCGATTGCGACATGGGCCACAACAAGGCGCACCGATGCGATCATGGCGCTTGCTACGTGGATCATACCGTGGCCATTTCGATGCCCAGCCCGGTCCCAGCACCTCCGATGGCCCGAAACTTTGCGAATGCCGCAATGGTGAAGCGGCTCTCTGGCTTGAACCCGGAAACGATACTCGACCCTCCTCGCGCCTGACGATCCCAAGTCCGTGACTGCGGTCACGGACGACTTGGAATCGAACGGAGCAAGCTTTCATGACTGAATTGATCGCGGCTGGTTTGGCCGCAGGCAGGCGCTTGATCCTGCTCACACTCCTTCCGTTCGCGCTCACTGCGTGCGGCAGCAGTGAAAGCTCTTCCAACGGAATGGCCGGAATGGAAGGCATGGGGCAAGGCGGCGAGAAGACCGCAGGCGCGAGCGCCTCCATCACAATGTCGGCGCAGCAGATCGCTGTGGCCGGCATTGAGCTGACCCAGCCAACCGTTGGAGGCAGCAGCGGCGGCATCCAAGCTGCGGCCCTGGTAGAGAGTGAGCCGGACGGCACGCGCGTCGTTGCCGCGCCAATCGAGGGACGGGTTATCGCTCTCACACGTAACCTCGGCGATTACGTCCGGCGCGGCGACACGCTTGCCATCATCGAGAGTCGCGAAGCTGCGTCTCTTCAGGCGGACGTGGAGAGAGCCCGGTCGCGCCTGAACCTGGCTCGGGTGACCCTCAACCGCGATCTCGCTCTGTATAAGCGCGGGTTCCGGCCGAAAAGCGCGCTGGATATTTCTCAAGCAGCCTATGAGCAGGCGCAAACCGATCTGCGGATGGCCACCCAACAGGTGTCGGCCTCGGGACTTCGCGGTGGCAACCTCAACCGCATCATAATTACCGCGCCGATTGCAGGCCGTGTGATTGCGCGCAGCGCCGTGCTCGGCCAGGTCTTCATGACCGACGCCCCCGACACCGAGCTGTTCCGCATCGCGGACACGAACCGGCTGAGCCTCACCTTCTCGCTTTCGCCCGCCGATGCCGCCCGAGTGAATCCGGGGAGTGTGGTCCAGGTCATTGCGCCCGGTCGCCACTCCACCGCTCGCATCAGCTTCGTGTCTCCGGCGCTTGATCCCAAGACACGGCTGGTTCCGGTGATCGCCCGGCTAGACAATCGCAGCGGCCAGTGGCGGGTCGGCGAACCGGTCAGCGTCGCAGTCGGGCTCGCGGGGGGTATCGGTGGTGGCGTTCACGTGCCGACCACGGCAGTGCAGACGGTCAAAGGCCGAAACGTGGTGTTCGTCCGCACGGCCACCGGCTTCCGGGCCGCGCCGGTCACCTTAGGCACTCAGGAGGGCGGGACCACGGTTGTGACCGCCGGGCTGAGCGGCGGTGAACAGATAGCCGCGACCAACAGCTACACACTAGGCTGAGCTCGAAAAGGGCGGTGGCATGGAGATGGACTGATGATCGCCCGTCTCGTCACCTTCTCGGTCGAGCGACGCTGGCTGGTCCTGCTGCTAACCGTTGTCGCCGCACTGGCGGGCGTATTCGCGCTGCAGCGC
>JBKPMC010000140.1:0-11987 GCA_046731955.1 Pseudomonadota bacterium
CGCTCGAACCGGACGACTGGTTCATCTGCGCGCGGCATATCGTTGGGATGAAGACCAACGAGAACCGAGGCAGCTGATGCCTTGTCGGAATGCCTCTCTTGAGAGATCCCTAAATTCTTGCAAGGCTTGGTGGGCGCACCAGGGCTCGAACCTGGGACCCGCTGATTAAGCGACATGCTATTCGCACTGATATCTCAAGGAAATTTCTCCAACCGAGCCAAAATCCGACCATTGCAGATCAATGGCTTACAGCGAAAAATCCAATCGTCTGCAGACCTGCCGTCCGCTCACGGCAATTCAGTTCAAGTTACGATTTGCCTCCTGCGTCCCAAACGCAGTGATTATCTCCTAATTTATTGATTTTTCTTGCGCAGGTCTTCCCGTCACGTTTTGTTCACGGTCGTTTCACCCATTTCGTTGCGATTTCGTTGCGGCGTTCTGAGGAAGAACGATGACCGCATCCATCATAGGTCCATGCCTTAATAGGCTTGGACGGCTTGCCGTAGCAACGGGAGCCGCGGATGTGCACGGACCAGATGTCGACCTGAACCGGCCGCGCGGCAGCAGGCCAGTTGTCCTGCCGATCAGAAACTCGATCGCAACGCGGATTGCGGTCGTCCAATGCAGCGTAATCGTCAAGCGATCATAGACTTCCAGCCGACTTTCAGTGTGATCGATCACGTCGCGGCTCAGTCCGCTTCCAGCGAGGCATACTTCTTCTCGAAATCCCACACCTCCTGAAAGCCAATAAACGAGCTAAACTCGTTAAAGTCATAGAGCGGCGTCTGCACTGGTTTGTCGTCGGCCAGCGACCGATAGACATTGTCCAGCGCATAAGCAGTGGCGAGCAGGCCCGCCGTCGGATAAATCGCCATCCGGTAGCCGATTTCCCTCAGTTTATCCTGGCTCAGGATGGGGGTTCGACCTCCATGAAGCTGGTTTGACACCAGCGGCACGTCCAGCGACGATCCGATCTTTCGCATCTCAGCTTCCGATTCAGGACTCTCGATGAAAATAACGTCCGCCCCGGCTTTGGCATATGCCTCGCCACGGCGGATCGCCTCATCGAGGCCAAGCGCCGTGCGCGCATCGGTACGCGCGATGATCAGGAAGTCTCTTGAAGAGCGCGCATCGCTTGCGACTTTCAGCTTGTTGATCATTTCCTTGACGGGGATCACGTGCCGGTTCGGTGTGTGGCCGCATTTTTTGGGGTTCTGCTGATCCTCAAGCTGGATCGCTGCCGCCCCAGCCTTCTCGTAGCCACGAACTGTATGATGAACGTTGAGCAGACCACCGTAACCAGTATCGCCATCGGCGATCAGCGGCTTGCGCACGGTTTGGGCGATAGCCTGCACGCGATCGAGCATCTGCGAGTACGTCGCCAGTCCGGCATCGGGCAGTCCGAGATAGGACGCCACGACTCCATAGCCTGTCATATAAAGCACGTCGGCCTTGGTGCGATCGGCGAGCTTGGCGGAGACCAAGTCGAAAACCCCGGGACAGGTCACAAACGGCTTTTCCTCGACCATGGTTCTTAAGGCGCTGGATGTCATCGCGAACTCCTCAACTGATTGTGGATGACAGGGAGCGTCGCCGAGAACCAGCCACCCTGGCCTCGGCCAACCCCCTGCAACGGAAGCCCCGCCCTTTCTCCTGGATTTGATACCCGTGCCGCGTGGTCAGCAGCGGCAAATGTTCAGCTTCCTGTCGAGTTCCTGATCAAACTTTTTCTGTTCGACATCGAAGGCAGACATCCGATCCTGCTCGACCTGCTCTGCACCGGAACGTGGAGAGAAATGCGGCGCCCGCGGTTGCAGGTGACCGATCGGCGCCTGCGGTATCGATGCGCTCGGCTGGCCGTTCTGCGCAGCCGTCGGATCAACACTCGCCAATGCGGCTGCTGCGATCACGATCATGGCAAGCAATCGTGAGTACATGGATCGCTCCAACGTATAGGTGCTCGTCTCCCGCGGCGCTATCGCGCCTTACGTGCAGGGCCTGATTGGCCTCTTTCGAAGAGATATGCACGAGAGCACCTCACACCAATTAAACACCAATTTATTTGTGGGCTCGGCCGATCACGACTCGCTGATGGCCGTCATCGCATCGACAATGCCGGCAAGCAGAATGAATTTTTTTATAATCGATTTCATCGACATCGGTCCCCATCTCAACATGGGGCAGGACCTAGATGGACGACGACGATGAGAACGATTCAGAAGGTTGCGATTGCCTCAGCAATCACTTTTTCCGCACTTGCATTTTTCCCGGCGACGGTATCCACGGCGCAGGCCGGACCGATTGTGCCGTTGGGCCATTATTGCCTGTCATATGACCTGGGTGGCACCGACTGCAGTTTCACAAGCTATGCGCAATGTCAGGCCACCGCGTCGGGACTTGCCGCCGAATGCTACGGCAAGACCGTTCGCGATGACGAGCACCAACGCCCCTGGGCTGCCGGCCGCCAGCGCTCCGTGCGCTGAGAGAGGGACGCGCGCTGATCACATTCAGCGCCATGCTGTCACGCTCTCCGCAAGCGCCACGATCATACAAGCTGCATCTACGCCGCAGGGCCGGACAGCGCCGCCAGCCTCGCCGGGGGCTGCAAGGCGTGGCGTGCGCTGTCCGCTTGGCGGCCATGTCGACACCGGCTCGGGGGGACAAGCGCGGTGCGGCCGCTCTGCAGAACAAAATGGGTCCGAAGAACCGGCCTCGCCATTAAACAGGATTTTAGCAATGCGGCGGCTGGGGCGGACATGGCTTGCGGCAAGCTCATGACGTCGGCGTCGCCGGCGCACGGACGCGAACCTTGCTGCCATCAGCGAGATCGACGGCGGGGTTGAGAACCACCTGATCACCCGCCTTCACGCCGCTGTTGATCTCCACCTCCTGCCCGAGATCGCGTACGACCGACACCTTGCGCAGATGCACCACACCATTCTCGACCACGGCAACCTGCAACCCGCCTGCATTGAAGATGACGGCGTCGGCGGATACGCTGAAGCTCGGCGTCTTGCGCGGCATGTGCAGTTCGATCGTGCAATAGATTCCCGGTGCCAGCACGCCATCGTGGTTCGGGATGTCGATTTCAGTCAGCAGGGTACGGGAACCCGGCTGCAGCGCATCAGCGATCCGGGTCACCTTGCCAGGAAAGGTACGATCGGGAATCTCGGGCACGTGCACCACGGCGTCGATTCCCGGCTTCAGGCCGAACGCCTCGTCCTGCGGGACAAAGACCTGGGTTCGGATCACGTTGCCTTGCATGATCGTGAACATGAAGGTGCCGCTGGTCGAATCGGCCTGCACGAGGCTGCCGATGTCGATGTTGCGCTGGGTAATGACACCGTCGAACGGAGCCACCACGCGCTGATAGAGTTTTTGCTGGTGCAACACCTGCAACTGCGCCTCTTCGGCCACCACATTGGCCTGCGCGACCGAAACCGCTGCTTCCTGCGCCTTCAGGGTCTGGACGTCGGTCGTACCTTGCTGGGCGGTCAGCCAGCCCTCCTTCACCAGCGGCCCGTCGCGATCCCACGTGACCTTCGCGAGCTCGCGGTTCGCCTGAGCCTGCTGCAGCGCCGCCTTGAGCTGACCGATCGTCGCCTCCGCCTGTGCGATCTGATGATCCAGTTCCGGCGCCACGATTTCGGCCAGCAACTGTCCGGCTTTCACGCGGTCGCCGATATCGACCTCGCGCTTGTCGATGTAGCCGCTGGCCCGCGCAAAAATATTG
The DNA here is from genome assembly GCA_046731955.1 of Pseudomonadota bacterium. Taxonomy (GTDB): domain Bacteria; phylum Pseudomonadota; class Alphaproteobacteria; order Sphingomonadales; family Sphingomonadaceae; genus Sphingomicrobium. The sequence continues at coordinate 3,734 of JBKPMC010000140.1, forward strand.
GCGGCCGAGAACGCCGATGTGGTCGCCGGCAGAGTGACAATTTCGGTACCGGCGCTAGGCCGCACGGCCGCGACTCTTAGCTGCGGAACCAGGTCGCGGCTCTGCTCTGCGGTGGCCACCACCTGACGATGCTGCTCATAGTGCCTCCATGCCCCGGAAGCCAGCGCCGCTCCCAACGCGAGGGCGACCCCGAAGAGCGAGATCCGGCCGAACCTTCGCCCCTGGCCAACGCGAGGCGGTCCGGATTCCTTCGCCGTCTCCTGCGAATTTTCCGGTTCAATGTTCAAAGGCGGATTGAAATTCATACCAGTACCTCGTCGAATACGCCGTGATCCCGCTTGCCGTCGTTGCCCTTGCGCAGCCTGGCGAAGAGATAGGGCACCACCAGCAGCGTGGTCGGCGTTGCGAACAGCAGCCCGCCGATGACCGCCCGTGCCAGTGCTGCGTTCTGTTCCTCTCCCGGGGCCCCGATCGCCATCGGGACCATGCCGACGATCATCGCGGCAGCCGTCATCAGGACCGGACGGATCCGGGTGTGCCCGGCCTCGATGGCGGCCTGGAAAGCCGTCTTGCCTGCGAGCTGCTGTTCGCGGGCAAAGGTCACCAGCAGAATTGAATTCGCCGACGCGACACCAACCGCCATGATCGCCCCCATGAGCGAAGGCACATTCAGCGTGGTGCCGGTGATAAACAGCATGGTGAGAATGCCGCACAGCGTCGCCGGCAGGGCCAGGATGACGACGAACGGGTCCCCGAAATTCTGGTAGTTCACAACCATCAGCAAGTAGACGAACACCGCGGCAAACAGCAATCCGATGCCAAGATTGAGGAACGCGCTGTTCATGCTCTGGATCTGGCCGATCACCTGGATGGTATTTCCGGGTTTGAGCTGCTTCTGCAGATCCGTCACGATGCCGGCGATCTGGCGGGCGACACTGCCGAGATCGCGATCCTGCACGCTCGCATAGACCTCATAGACCGGCTGGATATTGGCCTGGTTGGCGTTGGTCGGCACGCTGCCGCGCCGGAGTGTCGCGACGTTGCTGAGCAGCCCCGGCACCGGCACGTCAGTCAGGGACGTGGATATCCCGGTTGAAACCGGCGTGTTGCGGAGATCGTTGAGCGAACTGATCTTGTTCTCGGGCGTCTGCACCGCGAAATAATACGGAATTCCCGATTTGGGATCGGTCCAGAAATTGGGGGTCACCTGCTCCGACGAGCTCAGGCTGACATTGAGGTTGGTGGCGATAGTGTCCGCGTTGAGTCCTAGCTGGGCGGCGCGCGCACGATCGATATCGGCATAGAACGCCGGTGCATCGACTTCCTGCTGCAGGTGCGCATCCGCGATTCCCGGTATCGCTGCTATCCGCTGGCGCAGCTCTTTGGCAACGCGCAAATCGTTGTCCTTGTCGTAGCCGACCGTGCGGACGTCGATTTGCGCCGGCAAGCCGAAATTGAGGATTTGGGTGACGATGTCGGCCGCCTGAAAATAGAATGTGCTTTCGGGAAATGCGGCAGGCAATACTTCTCTCAGCTTGCGCACATATTCGCTTGTCGGCCGGTGGCCCTCTTTCAGCGATACCAGGATGACGCCGTCATTGACACCGATGGTTGAGCCGTCGGCGAACGCCAGGTTGTAGGCCCGCGCCGGCAATCCGATATTGTCCACGATCAGATCGCGCTCGTTCTCGGGAATGATTTCGCGGATCTTGTTTTCCACCTGCTGAAAAATCTTCTCCGTGGCCTCGATCCTCGTTCCCGCCGGCGCGCGAACATGAAGCTGAATCTGCCCGCCGTCGATCGCTGGAAAGAAGTCGCGGCCGATGAACGGAAATGTCACGACGCCGAGTGCCAGCAGCAACAGCATGAACAATGGAATGACAAAGCGGTGCTCAATCAGTCCGGCGAGCGAGCGTGAATAGCCGCGCCGCATCGTCTCGAAGCGACGCTCGAAAGCGGCATGAAAGCGCGCGAAAATGCCGTTCGCAGCGCCTGAGGCCGCGCCGTGTTTCTCGCCCTTGAGCAGCAATCCGATGACGATGGGCGTCAGGGTTCGCGACAGGCCGTAGGACGCCAACATCGCGAACACCACCGCAAGTCCGAGCGGAGTAAACAGAAATTTCGCCGGTCCGTCGAGGAACACCACCGATGTGAAGACGCAGCTGATGGCGAGGGTCGACACCAATGTCGGAATTGCGATGCCGGCGGCGCCATGCAGCGTCGCCTGCGGCAGCGGCATTCCTTCCTCGGTGAGGAGGCGATGGGTGTTTTCGATCGTGACGGTGGAATCGTCCACCAGAATTCCGACCGCCAGCGCCAACCCGCCAAGCGTCATCGTGTTCAAGGTCTCGCCGAGAAAGTACAGCACGACCAGCGAGGTGAGGATCGACAGCGGGATCGAGATCATGACCACCAGGGTCGAACGCCACGATCCCAGGAACAGCAATATCATCAATGCCGTGAGAGCCGCCGCGATCGTCCCCTCGCGCAGGACGCCTGCCACGGACTGCTTGACGAAAACCGACTGATCGAACAACTCGTTGATCTGCATACCCGGAGGTGCCGCGGCGCGCGCAGTCTTGAGCGCCTCGTGAACGGCGTTGACAACGCTCAGGGTCGAGGCGTTTCCGTTCTTGATGATACTGAGCAGCACGGAGCGGCGGCCGTTCTGCCGCACCACGTTCTGCTGCACCAGCCAGCCATCGTGAACCTGGCCCACGTCCCTCACGAAGATGGTCGCGCCATTGACAACCTTGACCGGAATGTTGTTGAGATCGTCGATCGAGGCTGGCGTGGCGTTGGTGCGGACAGCGTATTGCGTGTGGCCAAACTTGGCCGTTCCCGCGGGCAGCGTCAGGTTTTGCGCATTGACGGCGTTCACCACGTCCAGCGGCGTAAGTCCCTTGGCGAGGAGCTTTGACGGATCCAGATCGACCATGATCTGGCGATACTTTCCGCCGGCCGGCGTCGGCAGCGTAATGCCGGGGATCGGCGCCAGTTGCTGGCGGATCCGGTAGATGCCGTAGTCGTAGAGTTGCTGTTCGCTGAGGGTGTCGGAGCTCAGGCTGATCTGGAGCACGGGCACACTGGATGCATTGAACTGTACCACCAGCGGAGCCTGGATGCCGGGCGGCAACAGCGCACGGATCGCATTGGTTCCTGCGACGATCTGAGAGATCGCGAGGTCGAGATTGACGTCCGGCTGGAAGTAAATCTTCTGCACCGAAAGGCCGGCCATCGTCTGCGCCTCGATGTTCCTGATGCCGCTGACATTGGAACTGATGGCGTACTGGCTATAGGTGGTGACGCGCTGTTCCATCTCCTCCGTGCTGAGTCCGGTATAGCTCCATACCACCGTCACCACGGGGATGTTGATTTCCGGAAAGATATCCGTCGGCATCTTGATGGATGCGACGACGCCCAGGAACAGCACCAGGGCAGCGACCACATAGAACGTATGCGGGAATCTCAGGGCGAAACGAACGATGCCCATTGGTTCAAATCCTGATATACGGGCTTGCGCGAATGAATTTCGAGCGCCGTGTCATGTCCCCTTGCATCGGGCCGCGCGGCATCGCGCCACACGCAATGTCCAGAGAAGGTATCAGGCCCGCTTGCGTCGGCGATGCCACCGATGGCGGCAATTTCTCGCCCACCACAAGCCGCATCGCTGCGATCTCCTGCCGCTGGGTCACGACGATCACCTGCGCGAGACGGCGCAGCTGCTCGTTGTGGCCGTCGCGCAGTACGGCCTGTGCCATGCCGATCGCGCCCTGATAGGGCGGCACCATCATCGCGACAAAATCACGGTCGACATCACCGGTCGGCTTGATCATCAGGTCCACGGTCACCTTGTTCATGGCGGCATCGTTTTTGCCAGGAACGGATGCTCGTCGGCATGGCCCGGCCGGTCCGCAACATATTGAACCGGCAGCATGCCGTAAGCGCGATATGACCTCGACGGATTCCCAGTCAACGCGAACGATATCGCCGCGACCGAAGCGGTGGTCGCGAGCGAAATCGCTCGTTTGCGAACGAATGTGCGCGAGAACAAGATCATCCTACCTCCGCATAAGAATTTTGCGCGCGTGAGTTGTTCACGGCCCGGCCTTGCGTTTCACCCAAAACATTTCTTGGAAGCCGTTCTCACGGGGAGAACCGAGATACGCTGAACATGACGAGCCAATCGATCGCCCTCAATTAAAAACCAGTTTATGATTCCGATAACAGCGAAAAGCTACAGAGCCTGATGCTTGAGCCAGTAAAATGGCTCTCGTTCAATCAACGACGCGTGACGCGCCGCGCGGACAAGCTCACGACAGCTTGAAAAGATGAAAGGCAAGGCACCGAGGGGTTCAGAGCGCGGGGACGACAGATCTGAAATGCCTCGGGCGAGTTTTCCATTTTCGACGGCAGATCTGGCGCGACACGTTCGTTCGACCCTGCGCGAGGCATGATCTACGACAACTCCACTATCGGATTGTCGGCTTCAATACCTTGATGGCCGTCGATTCAGGTAGCGAATACTCCTCATGAGGTGCATCCGAAGCGGAACACGCTCCACGATGCAGGCGGTACGGTCAGGCGCCAAACACCTTCCCGGACCGTGGCGGCGGGGCCGTCCTCTGCCCGTACGCGTTCTGGATCGTCCGCGGTGTTCGTGACGTTCAAGTCGTCCGAATTCATGACGCGGCTTTCGAGGAAATCGCTAAATTCGAAACCGTGCAGGTTGATCTCGATATTGATTGCCTGGTCGAAGTTTCGGTTGACGCAGAAGAAGGCAAGGCTTTTATCGTCCTCGGACAGTACCGCGGAGCTCACAATGTCGGGGAACAGTTCGCCTTCACTCGCCGCGAAGGTCCCGCAGGTCTGCCGCACGTCGAGGACCGTTCCCCGAGCCCAACGGGCCGCATGCTGGAACGGATAGAAGATCGGCTGCCGCCACGCTCGTCCTCCTGTCTCGGTCATGATAAGCCCGATGACGTTAACCAATTGAGCCACGCAGGCGGCCTTCACCCGATTACAGCGGTTGATCAGCGTCAGGAGGGCGGCGCCGAAGACCAGGGCGTCCTCCATCGTGTAAAGCTCCTCCAGAATGGCAGGGGCTTCCGGCCAACCGGGCTTGGTTCGTGTGGCGCGGTCGCGGGTGCGGTACCAGACATTCCATTCATCGAACGAAAGCATGATCCGCTTTGGCGACCGCCGGCGAGCCGCCACCCCATCAGCGACAGCGACGATCTCATCGATATAACGTCCGACCAAGTCGGCTTGAGCCATGAAATCGCGAGACCGGTCGCCGTGCTTGGAAAAATAGCCGTGGAGGGAAATGTACTCCACCACGTCAAATGTCTCTTCCAGAACAATTCTTTCCCATTCGGCGAATGTTGGCATGCTGCGGCTGGAGGAGCCGCATGCGACCAGTTCTATGTTGGGATCGAGCCAGCGCATGAGCTTGGCGGATTCCCGAGCAAGTGTTCCGTATTCCTGCGCGGTCTTGGCACCGATCTGCCACGGAGCATCCATTTCATTGCCCAGGCACCAAAGCCTGATGCTATGAGGAGTCGGATGCCCGTGTTCATGTCGCAAGTCGCTGAGAGTCGTGCCGCTTTCCACATTGCAATACTCCAGCAGCGCCCGCGCCTCGTCGGCGCCTCTTGTGCCGAGGTTCACAGCCATCATTGGTTCGATACTGGCCTTCGCGCACCAGGCCATGAATTCGTTTGTTCCGAACGCATTCGTCTCGGTGCTGAACCAGGCCAGTTCTCGACGTCGGGGCCGCTTATTGAGTGGACCGACACCATCTTCCCAGTTGTAGCCGGACACGAAATTTCCGCCGGGATAGCGGATCACGGTGACCCCAAGTTCGCGGACCAGTTCCAGCACATCCTGCCGGAAACCGTCAGCGTCAGCGGTCGGGTGCCCCGGCTCAAATATCCCTCCGTAGACACATCGTCCGAGATGCTCGACGAAACTGCCGAACAGGCGGCGGTCCGTCTTTCCCACAATGAATGCGGGATCGAGAACAATGACAGCTTCGGCCATAGATTATCCTGTCGGCTTGAAAAATGGATGGTTCAACCTTTGACGGCACCGATGGTCAGCCCCCGCACGAGATGGCGCTGAACAAAAAGCATGATCACCACAATCGGCAGCATGATGCCGATGGCGCCTGCCGCCGAAATCGACCAATCGCTCACGTCCTCGCCTCCGAAGGAGGCAATCGCGACCGGCAGGGTCTTCGTCTTGATGCCGGTCAGGACGAGCGCAAAGAGAAACTCATTGTATGAAAGAAGCAGGCTGAACAGAGCCGCGACCATGAGGCCTGGACGGACCAGAGGCAAGATCACGATCCGGAATGTCTGCCAGAGATTGCAACCGTCTATGGCAGCCGCTTCGTCGAGGTCGCGAGGAATGTCCAGGAAGAAACTGTACATCAGCCAAATCGTGAAAGGCTGGTTGATCGCCACAAGCGCCAGGATGAGAAGTGGATAGGTGTCAATCATTTTGAGGAAGCTGCCCATGACGAAGAATGGAATGGCCAGCAGCATGTGAGGAAACATGCGGATCGTGAACAGCCCGAACAGGATGGGGGAAGCGCGGCGCGGCTGCATGCGCGACAGCCCGTAGGCGGCAAGGCTGCCGATCGGGACCGAGATGAGCACCGTGCCGGCCGAGACGATCAGGCTGTTGACTAGATAGTGAAGAAAGCCGCGAGCGAGCCAGACTTCACGATGGTACTCGAGCGTCGGCTGGAAAAAAATGGTTGGCGGTATAGTGAACGCATCCGCTGGGTTCTTGACGGACGTCAAGGCCGCCCAGATCAACGGGACGAGGTTTATGAAGGTGAAGATCGTCAGCGCGGCAAACAGCAGCGCCTGGTTGCGCATACGCGCCATTCGGCGTGTCTTCATCCGCTTCTCCCGTAACCGCGCTGCAAGATGTGGCTGAATGTCGCTATGATCGCGGCGACGATGAGGAGCGTGATGATTCCAAGGGCGGAAGCCTTTCCAACCTGCAACAGCTGAAAGCCGAGCTGATAAGTGTACATCGTTACCGTCTCGGTGGCGGTCCCTGGACCGCCACCGGTCAGGACGTAGATGGCGTCGAAGAACCGGAAAACGTCCATTAGCCGGACCGATACGGTGAAAACGATCACCGGCACCAGGGACGGAAGGATGATGTGGCGAATGAGGCGCCAGCTGTCGGCTCCGTCGATGCTCGCCGCTTCGATTTGTGCCTGGTCCAGCGCCTGCAGGGCAGCATAGAGCACCAGCATGACAAAAGGAGTAAAGATCCAGGCGTCAGCGAGAATGACGCAAATCTTCGCCCAGATGGGATCACCGAGCCAATCCGGCGGACCGATGTTGAAGGTCATTAATGTGGCGTCGATCAGACCCCAATTCGATGTCAAAATCCATTTCAGAAAGAGGGTCGCCACGACGGGTGTGATGATGTGCGGCAAGAACAGAAGGATCATGAATACGCGTACACTGAACGTGAGCCTGTAAAGAGCGAACGCGAGCATAAAACCCAAAGCAAATTCGACGCCGACCGATCCCAACGCGATCACGATCGTGGTCCAAAGCGACTGCCAGAGGCGTGCTTCACCCAGCAGTTGCGCGTAGTTCGCCAGCCCGACAAAGCGCATTTCCCGAGAGCCGAGATAATAATCGAAAGTGCTCAGGTAGGCGGCATATCCCAGGGGCCACAGAAGGACGAGCGTCATCAGCCCAAAGCTTGGAACGAGGAACAGCCATAGGCCACGCTGCGAACGCATGACGGGGGATCTCTTGAGGCGGGCCGGTTCGCGCAGCAAGGCGTTCACGCCTGCCGAGCCGATCGGAAGAGTTATTCTTATTTGTAGTAGCCGCGGGACTGCAGCAGTTCGGTCGTTTCCTTTGCTGCCATGTCCAGCGCGGCCTTGACTTCCTTTTCGTTGGTCACGGCCTGCAAGATGTATCTTGTCACGATGGCGCCGACATCGAGAAAATCCGGCATCGAGGGGAATGGTTTGCCAACCTCGAGGGACGTGCGGGCCGCCGGATACCAGCGATATTTCCTGCCGAGTTCCGGATCGTCAAGCACGGAAAGCCGTGGCGGCATGGCCAGCTCCGCGCCCTTTTGCATGCTCTTCTGACTGGCTGCCGTTGCGATCATTCTAAAGATCGCGTCCTTGTCCTTCGAAGAGTACTTTGAGATGGCGTATCCGTCATTGGCGATGCGCTGACCGCCGCCTGGAGGAGCGACCCAGTTT
>JBKPMC010000141.1:0-8892 GCA_046731955.1 Pseudomonadota bacterium
CGTCGACCGCGCGAGCTACGACCGGATGGGCGAGTAGGCGCGCGCGATAGGCGGCAAGGCGCGGACGCTTCGGTCCGATCTCCTCGACCCAATCGGCATAGAATAGCGACGGCGCCGCGGCGCAGTCGGCCAGCGTGAAGACGTCTCCAACCGCCCACGGCTCTCCGAGATTCTGTTCGAGCCAGTCATAAGCGACGTGCAGCCGCTCCCTCGCTCGCTCCTCCCCGTAAGCGTCCTGCATCCCATTGGGCCGAAGCGCGTTGGCCACCCCGACCTGCATGGTGTTCATGATGTAGAGGTCGAAAAAGCGGTCGAAGAAGCGCACTCGAAGCCCGTCGTCGCCGTCCGGGATCCAGCGCGTGGGGCCGGGATGGTGGCGCTGCAGATGCTCGATTATGATCGAGGTTTCGAGCACCGGCTTGCCGTGGTCGATCAGCAGCGGGAAGAGACCGAAGGGCGAGTGCCGCTTGAGCTCCTCGAAATTCTCCGGATGGTCCTGCTCGAGCAGCCGGTACTCGAACGGCGTGTCGTTCGCCCACAGCGCGATCAGGACTTTCTGGCAATAAGACGAAAAGGGGTGCGCAAAGAGCTGCAGGGTCACCAAGCGCCTTCCTTGATCTTCTCGCGAAGCTCCAACTCAGCCTGGCTTGGCTCCTTCGTTGCAAAGGTGCCGGTCTGCACTTCACCGGCCGGCTCGTAGGTTGTGAAGACTACGCCCTTGTCCGAGACGAAGTGATCGACAAGCCGAAGCGTGCCGGGGTTTTCGGTCCCGTCGAAGATCCGTTTCCCGCGGCCGAGCACCACCGGATACCGGATCAACAACAGCCGATCGATCAGCCTGGCCGAGATCAGCGGCGGATAGAGTGTGCTGCTTCCCTGGATGAGCAGGTCGCGGCCTTCACTTTTTTTCAGCCCCTCGACCGCTGCGGCAGTCTCGCCGGACAGCTTGTGGCTGTTGTCCCACGCCAGCGGCCCGTCGGAGTGAGTCAGCACATATTTGTTGATTCGCTGGAACCTCTCCCCGATCGGATTGTCCCGGTTGTTCGGCCAGTAGGCGGCGAAGATGTCGTATGTCCGCCTGCCGAGTAGCAGGTCGTAGTCCGGCTTGAAGAGGAACTTGTCGAACTGCGCGTCGCCGCTTTCATCCCAGAAGGGGAAGACCCACCCGCCAAGCTCGAACCTGGCGGACGGATCCTCCTCGGGCCCGCCCGGCGCCTGCATGACACCGTCGATCGACAGCATGACCGCCGCGGTGAGCTTACGCATTGATCGTCTCGCCCTTTATCGCCGCCTCGATCTTGGCGACGTCGATCTTCTTCATCGTCATCATCGCCTCGAACGTGCGCTTGGCGACTTCCTTGTCCGGACTACTAATTCCGGCCATCAGCACCCGAGGCACGATCTGCCAGGAAAAGCCCCACTTGTCCTTGCACCAGCTGCATTCGCTTTCCTGGCCGCCGTTGTTGACGATCGCGTTCCAGTACCGATCGGTTTCCTCCTGGTCCTCGGTGAAGACCTGGAAGCTGACCGCCTCGTTCGGCTTGAACTCCGGCCCGCCGTTCAGTCCCACGAAAGACTGTCCGAGCAGAGTGAACTCGACCGTCAGTTCATCGCCTGCGCTGCCACCCGGATAGTCTCCCACCGCTCCAAGTGCCGCGCTGACGTGGCTGTCGGGAAACACCGACGCATAGAATTCCGCCGCCTTGCGCGCTTCGCCTTTGTCGAACCACAGGCAGGTGACTAGCTTATTTGCCATTGTCTTGCTCCTTTCAAATGGTGCGCCGGCGAAGGACCATGGCATTGCCCGGTCCATGCACCGCCGCGAACAGAAGTCCGGCGATGAAGGTGAAGTGATCGACGAAGAATCCGAATTCCATCGGGTTGCTGGCGAACCGGTCGGGACCGTGGAACGAGAATGCGAGGAACAGCACGTAGGCGGCGGCAACTACCGCGGCTTCCGAGAAATAAAGGCCGCTCAGGAATGCCAGGGCGAGCCCGACCTCGAAGAAAGCCGCGACCCACGCCAGCAGCAGCGGCACCGGAAAGCCCGCTTTGGCGATCTCGACCGCCGTCGCGTCCATTCCAACGAACTTGAACTTGAACGCCGCGCCCATGAGGAACACGCCGGCGAAGATCAGCCTGGCGACAATGATCGCCGCGGTTCGGGCGCCGCTCATTCCTGTCCTCCGTTTTCGTGGCAGCAGGAATAGTCGAACTGCTCGTCCCATTTCGGCCGGCCTTCGCGCGTCAGGTCGAACAGGTTCCACAGCGGCTCGAGCAGGCCGGCGTGCCGTGGATCCTGGCCCGGGTCCGTGGGTGCATAAAGCATCTCCGAGTCCCAGAAGTGGCGGACCACGTCGCCGTCCTTCTGGAAGACGTTGATCATCGGCTGCGAATAGCCCTCCGGCGACTGGCCGAAATAGTCGCGGTTGTAGTTGTTGCCCGCGGTCGAGAAGAGCGGGAGGTGACGCCAGCCGCGCTCCCTGGCGAAGGTCAGGACCCGGTCCAGCGGTGCATTGGCGACCGCGACGAGGCTCATCCGCTGCTTGCTGTGCGGGATTACGGCATCGAGCTGGTCGAGGATCGCCGTGCAGGACGGGCACGGCCCCTCGGCTAGCGGCAACTGCGCCGTCGAGCCGGTTTTCGGTCCGGCCCGAGCGTCGGTCGGGTAGCGCGGGAACATGAAGCTGTAGATCGCGAGCGAGTTGTGGCCCGGCGCGAAGAGCTGCGACAGGCTTACTTCGCCTTGCGGTCCGGCAAAGACATAGTCCTCAGCAGCGACCGGACCGGGCGGTAGCGCGCGCCGCTCCGCGGCGACCGCCTCCGTCTGGCGACGAAGCGCGATTTCGCTCTGGAGCAGCCGGTTGCGGGCTGCCCGATACTCCGCCGACTCACCGGGGAAGCGGACCTCGCCGCCATTGTAGGACGTCAGTTGCTCCCGAGCGCCGGCTCCCACCGTCACCTCTGCGATCGACATTGTTTTCTCCTTCGACAGGAGTTGCCGCGTTCTATTCCTTACCGACCAGTGCGAATTCGGCGCCCTGCGGATCGCTGCCGATGATGATGTGATCGCCGCCGGGCACCTCCATCGGGCCGACCTTGATGCTTCCGCCGCCTTGCTCGGCCGCAGCCTTCGCGGCGGAGACGGACGGCACACGGAAATAGTGACGCCAGTGCGGTTGTTCGCGGAACGCACCGGCATCGCTCGGGAAGATCGCGCCCAGCACCTGCCCGTGATGTTTGATGAATTGATAGTCGCCCTTGTCTCCCATCGGCATGGCGTCGCCGTTCTCCCAGCCGAATTGCGACGTGTAGAAGTCGAGCGCCGCGGCGGGGTCGCTGGTCGACAGCTCGTTCCATGAGCAACGGCCAACCTTGTCCGGCGAGAAGACGTCGCTTGCCGCATTTTCCTGCCCGGCGGGCGGGATCGGCTTCATCACGTAGAAGGGTGCGCCCTGCGGGTCGGTGACCATCGCGATGCGGCCGACGTTGGGGATGTCCGTCGGCGGCATCAGCGCCTTGCCGCCTGCGCCTTCGATCTTGCTGACGGCCTGATCGACGTCGGCCACATAGAGGTAGCCGTGCCAGGCCGGGCGGGCTCCGTGCTGCTGCATTTCCTGCGTCAGCGGCAGCACGCCGCCGGCAAAGCCGCCGCCCGGCGCATTGATCATGCGATATCCCTGATATTCCGCCGCTCCCTCGCTGAAATCCCAGCCGACGACTGAATCATAGAAAGCTTTTGCGCCTTCGGGATCGGTGGTCATCAGCTCGTACCAGATGAAATCTCCGGTCGGGTTGGGGCCGCTGCTCGTGCTTGTCGCGGGCGCGGCATCTGTGCGGACATCGGTCATGGTTTCAGCCTTCCTTCTGCTTTGCTGATCAAATCTTGCCGACGACGCCCGGCGAGGCCTCGCGCGGCATCACACCGGACCCGCCGCATCGGCGACGGGTCCAGTTTCGTACTGGCCTCAGGCAGGCTGCGGTGCCGCCGGTTGCGGCTGCGCCGTTCGCTCCTTCGCGGTGTCGATGATCTTCTCGAAGCCGCCCCAGAACATGCGCTGGCCCGCAAAGGGCATCTCGCCTTCCGGCTTCAGGCTCTCGTCTGCCATGATCTTCTTCCAGGCCTCGTCGCGCGTCCCCTTGTCGGGCCACTCGATAAAGGAGAAGACCACCTTTTCGCCTTCCTCGGCCTTAACGGCCCGGTAGAAGTCGGTAACTTCGCCCTTGGGGACATCGTCGCCGATGGCCTCGATCACGCGCGCTGCGCCATGCTGACGGAAGACTTTTGCCATCTTGGATGCGAGTTCACGATAAGCGTCGCGCTTGCCCTCCGGGACTGGGACGACGAAGCCGTCGGTATAGGCGCCGCCGGGCGAGCCTTCCTCGACGATGGCGTCGAAACCGCCCATGATCATGCGCTTGCCGTCAAACGGCATGGTCTCGCCCATCTCCTTCATGCGCGGGTCGTTGCGGAACTTCTCGTTCGCGGCGTCGCGCTCAGCCTTCGACGGATATTCGAACCATGAGAAGACGACCTTCTCATCCGGCTTGGCGTCAACGGCCCGGCGGAAATCAGTAACTTTCCCTTCGGGGACGTCACTGTCCCAAGCTTCGACCATCCGCTTCACGCCGAACTCCTGAAACAGGGGTGCGGCGTCCGATGCATGCTTGCGATAGGCGTCCTTTTTCCCTTCCGGAACGGGCACCACGAAACCTTCAAAATAGGTCATCGTCTTTCTCCTCCTCGTTTGATCGTCTCAGACTTGTCTTCGTCGGAACGGCAAGGGTCCGCCTGCAAACGGGACCCAATCTGCTGCCGAACGTCGCCTAGGCAGCCGCTCCTTCGGGTTCCGGCTGTGGTTGATTTGCCGCGTAGGCGGCCAGTTGATCGCTCAACGCCTGCTTGAACGCGGGTCGCGCCTCGCCCCGCTTCACAAAAGCCTCGAGGTTGGGGAAACCGGCGACCAGATCGGTGTGGCGCAGGAAGCGCAGCACGGTGACCATCAGCAGGTCGCCGATGGTGAACCGGTCGCCCTCCAGCCAGGTCTTGTCGCCGAGCCAGTCGGAAACCCGCTGCAGCTTGAGCTTCGCGAAATCCGCGGCACCCGGCCGGCGCAGCTTCGCCCATTCCTCTCCGGCGTAGAAGATATCGATCAGCAACAGGTTGAGGATCGCGGGCTCGACGCTGTTCAGCGCTGCATAAGTCCACTGGATCGCGCGGTAGCGCCCCTGCGGATCGCGCGGCAGCAATGCCTCGCTCTTTTCGCCGACATATTGAACGATTGCGCCGGTCTCGAAGATCTTCACTTCGCCATCGCTGAAGCAAGGGACCTGGTCGAACGGTTGCTCGAGCAGATATTCCGCCGGACGCTGCTGGTCGAGGAGCCGCACGCGGTAGTCGAGACCGGCCTCCTCGAGCGCCCAGCGGGCGCGAAGGTCACGCACCACGCCCTGCGCGAACTCAGGCACCCAGCGAAATGCGCTAATCTCGACGGACGCGTTCGGATTGACGGGCATTCTTCCCTCCTAGTTCGCGAGCAGGTCGCGAAGCTTCGTGTTGCGAAGATACAGTCCTGCCCAGGCAGCGACCCCCAGGTACACACCGAAGAACGTATGGGTAAGCAACGGGCTGCCTACCCTGGCGTGAGTTGCGACCGCACCACCCAAATATGCGGTGAGCAGGATAGCCCCGAAGAGTGACGTTCTGGGGACAGCGTAGAGCAGGGCACTCACGATGGTCAGCACGCCCAGCAACCGCGCCATGTCTGCCGTTGCCGGCCAGCCCAGATTTCCCATCGTCTCGGTCACGATGGGCAGCGCCAGTAGCTTCATTGCTCCGTCGAGCAGCAGGAAAGCGACGACAAATCCGCTCAGGTTTCGTCCGCTCCACAATGCTGCATTCGAATGTTCGCCGCTAGCGCGCAGTGTTTGCGTGATCGAAGTCATGATTGTCCCCTCATTGCGACTCGATTCGCTTGCGTTTTGCCCACGTGAGTTATAAATTGCAACCATGAAGTTACAAAAACTAACTGAGTCGCGGCGAAACGAGGAAAAACGCCGGTACGACGACGCATGCGGACTTGCGCATGCGCTGGAACTGATCGGCGAGCGGTGGGCCGTGTTGGTGCTGCGGGAGCTGATGTTCGGCGCTCGCCGTTTCTCGGAGCTCAGGGTCGACCTCCCGGGGATCAGCGCCAACGTGTTGACCCAGAGGCTGGCCGAGCTCGAGCAGCGCGGACTGGTTCGCAAGACCAGGCTCCCGCCGCCCGCGTCGGTGCAGGTGTATGAAGCCACCGAATGGGGGCTCGAGGCTGCGCCGGTCCTTCGCTCGCTTGGGAAGTGGGCGGTCAGAAGCATGTGCCACGACCCGAGCCGGCCGGTGAGCCACGTCTCGATCATGATGTCGATGCAGACGATGTTCGACGCCGAGCGCGCTGGAGATCTGCAGGGGACGTTCGGCTTCCGGTTCGGCGGCACCGCCTATGTCACCGAGATTCGTGGCGGCACGTTCGATGCGCGGCGGGGCGAGATTAGGGAGGTCGACGTCTTGTTCACTGCCACACCCGGCGAAATCGCCGGAGTCCTTTACGGCGGGGCTCCTCTTGAAACCATCGACGTCAAGGGAGACATGGAGCGCGCGAGGCGTTTCATCACCCTCTTTCCGCTGCCGGAGAAGGTGGCCGGAGATTGAGGCGCGAGCGCCATTCCCCTAAGGCTTGAATCATGACCGAGCTCCCCAACGTTGACCCCGAAAGCCGCGCGGAAACGCTGATGGCCTCCCCGGACAGGATCGCGAAGGTCCGTGACCTGTTCGGCGTCGATTCCGGCATGGAAGTGCCCGCGTTCAGCGAAGCGGACGAGCGGGTCCCCGATCTCGATCCGACTTACGTGTTCGACCCCGATACGACACTCGCCATCTGCGCGGGCTTCGCCAAGAACCGGCGCGTGATGGTCCAGGGCTATCATGGCACTGGCAAATCGACCCACATCGAACAGGTCGCCGCGCGCCTCAACTGGCCGATGATCCGGATCAACCTCGACGCGCATATCAGCCGGATCGACCTTGTCGGCCGCGACGCGATCGTTCTTCGCGACGGGCAGCAGGTCACCGAGTTTCGGGAAGGGCTCCTGCCTTGGGCGCTGCAACACCCTGTGGCATTGGTGTTCGACGAATATGATGCCGGCCGCCCGGACGTGATGTTCGTCATTCAACGCGTGCTCGAGGCCGAGGGCAAGCTGACCTTGCTCGACCAGAACCGCGTGATCCGCCCCAACCCTTGGTTCCGGCTGTTCGCGACCACCAACACGGTCGGCCTCGGGGACACGACAGGCCTCTATCATGGCACCCAGGCGATCAACCAAGGCCAGATGGACCGCTGGAACATCGTTACGACGCTCAACTACCTGCCTGCGGCGGTCGAAGCGCAGATCGTGCTCGCCAAGTCCGGCGAATATGACGAGCCCGGCGGCAAGGAGATCGTCGACAAGATGATCAAGGTCGCGGACCTCAGCCGCCAAGGCTTCATCAACGGCGACATCTCAACCGTGATGAGCCCGCGGACCGTGATCAGTTGGGCGCAGAACGCTCACATCTTCGGCGATGTCGGCTACGCCTTCCGGGTATCGTTCCTCAACAAGTGCGATGAATCCGAGCGGCCGCTGATCGCCGAATACTATCAGCGCGTCTTCGGCGAGGACCTGCCGGAAAGCGTCGTCGAGAAGGCATAAAGGCCCTGCCGCCCATCGAGGAGGCAGGGCCTTTAAACGCCGAAGCTTTACAAGATGAAGTCCGAACCGGCCAAAGTCGCGTGGTTGGCGACAATGATACTGAAGTCCGCCTGTCCGTCGCCGTTTACGTCTCCGTAGACGGTGGTTCCGTCGTAGCGGAGCTCGCCCGCCTTCCCGCTGAAGGCGGCGGTTCCGATGAAACTGAACGCCTGATTCTTTGCGGCGGATGTGTTTGCATCGAGAGCGCGGACGTCTATCTTGTCGCCCCTGGTGAAGTCGGCGATCGTGTCGCCATTCTCGAGTTGCTTGAACTGGAACGTGTCGTTACCCGCGCCGCCGTAGAGCGTATCCGCGCCTTCAAAGCCATCGAGCACGTCGTCGCCGCCCATACCCTTGAGCACGTTGGCGGCCTCGTTGCCCCAGATCACGTCGCGCGCCGAGCCGCCAGTCGCGTTCTCGATCACCGTGCCATAGGCGATGCTGAGATTGTCGTACTCGGTCGCATTCACGCCCGAAACTCCGGTATCCGACGCGATCTGCTTCGAGATCCCCGGCAGCACTGAACGGGTCGCGGCGTCGAGATCCTTCTGAGTCCATGGCTGCAAAGTGATTCCGAGCTGCTCCCCGAGAGCCGCCCGCGCGGCATTCACTTCGCTAATCGTCGGGATCGCCTGACCAACCGAGCTGAACGCACCGTCATGTAGGTCGATGAAATTTCCGGCGTTGAAGCCCGACAGATCAAGCGTGTCGATCCCGCCGGCGTCGTAGATGGTGACGTTTGGATAGGGGTTCGTGCTGAAGTCGAATACGTCGCGGTCGGCCGTCGAGTTGAAGCCGTATGTTGTGTTCCCGGCACGCGTTGTCGGATCGGCGCCGTAGATCGACTGGATGGCGAGCACGTCGTGCACCATCGGCGTCTGCGGATAGGCGATCTGCTGAGTCAGCCAGTTGCGCGCGAACTGCCCCGTAATGCTGCCATTCCAGTAGGACATGATGCTGTATTGCCTCGTGTCCTGCGCATATTCGCGAGCCCGCTGTAATCCTGAGGGACGTTCGGGTCGAAATTGTACGCGCCGGGATGCGAGAGTCCGACTGCATGGCCGATCTCATGGACCAGGGTCGTTGAGCCGTATCCGCCGCCTCCGAACCACAGATTCGTAACGT
>JBKPMC010000142.1:0-7918 GCA_046731955.1 Pseudomonadota bacterium
TCCCATCGCGTGCGCCAAGAGTCACCGCACGAATGCCGAGATGGCGATAAAGGCGTATCTCGCCGCGGCTGGTTCCGATGTCGATTCCACCTCTGGGCTGAACTTGAAGTGCAGCCGTGCGCGCTCATTGCCCCGCCTCACGCCGCGAGGCTGCCGACGAATTGGCGAGGTGCCGGCCGGCGCCGATACGAACGGCGTTGTCGCCGCGACGGTGCAGCACCAGGGGCCGCTATCAGGGCGGGGTGAATTGGGGCAACCGGACGGCAGCCTGGCCGAAATGCCCCCGCGCAAGTCGGCGAGACTTTCGGGCTGCCGCCGGCTGCCCCTCCCCCAAGCTTACTGCGGCTCGATCCCGGCCGCGGCGATCACCTTCCTCCACCGGACGCTTTCGGCGGCGATGTGGTCGGCAAGGTCCGCTGCGCAACGTGGTGTCGCCATGACGCCGATGCTACACATCCTGTCCGCCATCGAGGACTCGGCAAGACCATCCACGACGGCGTCTGACAGGCTTTGCACCACGGCGATGCGTGTGCCGGCCGGTGCGGCGACATACCACCAGAGGGTTGCCTTGTAGTCGGGGAAGCCGTGCTCGCTCACCGTCGGAATGTCGGGCGCGGCGAACCAGCGGTCGGCCGAGCTCACCGCGAGCGCGCGCAACGCCCCCGAACGGATAGGCGACAGGTATCCCTGCAGGTTGTCCATGGCCATTTGCACATGGCCCGCCAGCAGCTCGCGGAACATGAGCGAGCGCCGACGGTAGGGCATGTGCGAGAGCTTGATGCCCAGCATCGCCTGCAGCGATTCCATGGCGAGGTGTCCGACACTGCCGATTGCAGGCGAGGCGAAGCTCTCCTTGCAGGGGCACTGCGCCTGGCACCAGGTAACGAACTCGGGAAATGAGCGGCAGTAAAAGCCGGGATGCACCACCAGCACGTTCGGCACCTCCCCGACTAGGGCGACCGGCACAAAGCTGTTGCTATCGTAGGGCAGGTACTTGGACAGGTACTGGTTGGTGACAGCCGTGCCGACATGGCCTAGCAGCAGGGTGCGTCCGTCGGGCGCGGCCCGCGCGACAAGCTCGGCCCCGACATTGCCGGCGCCGCCTGGCGTGTTCTCGATGGTGAAGGCTTGGCCGGTCGCCTTGATGAGGATGTCCGCCACGACGCGCCCGACAAGGTCCGTCGTGCCGCCCGCGGCGACCGGCACGACGATGCGCGCCATCCCCTCTGTCGAGCGAACGCCCGGTATCCAGCTCTGGCGCGCCAGGGCAGGTGCCGAGAGGGCACCCGCCGCCAATCCGCTGGCGATCGCGGTGCGCCGGCCAATGATGTGTGACATGTCGAATCCCTTCCCTATGTAGGACGCGGATCCCCCAACACCCACAATGCCCGCGTCGCCCCAATCAAGGACACCGCGCCCGCGGGCGAAGGCGCGGCCTCTCCTGCATCGGCAGCCCGTCCGAACGCCGGCATGACCCGCACGACGCGGACCGGCTCACTGAAGCCCTTGAACGGCAGGGTTTCCCAACGTGTCTCCAGCCGTGCAAGCAGCAGCCGCACATTGCGATGGTCGGCCACGACCTCGCTCAGGACGATGTCGCCGCCCTGGCTGTGGCCGCGCAGGCGCGCCGCGAGGTTCACGGCCGAGCCGAAATAGTCGAGGCCGCCGTCCTCTTCGGACCTCAGGCTGCCGCCCCAATGAATGCCGAGCTTGACGGCGAGATGGCGCTGATCGTCACCGCACGCATAAAGGCGGTTGAAGTCGCCGATACGAGCCTGGATGGCGAGGGCCGTCCTGACCGCGGCGACCGGCCGATCGAAGGTGGCCATCACCCCATCGCCGGTGGTCTTCACCACCACGCCGCTGTGGGCGACCACGATGCGCGCGACGAAGGCGAAGTGCAGGCGCACGATCTCATAGGCATCGTCGTCGCCGACGCGCTCGTAAAGACCTGTCGAATCCTGCAGGTCGGTGAACAGGAACGCCAATGGACTGGAGACGGTGGGCGCGGGCCGTGCCACGGCGCTTACCGGATGGATCCCGCGGCTGGTCCCTGACTGTGCGAGCATGACATGTTCCTTCAGGGTACGGATCGGAGGGCGCGGTCGTAGTGGCTGCTGGGCAGCGCACGTTGCTCGCCGTCAACGCAGCGAGACGACACTGAAACCTTGACGTTGACGAGCTTTTCGCCGAGGCCGGCCTGAAGGCAGGCCTCGACCTCTTTGCGGAAGTCGGCCAGGCCGCCGTCGGCCCAGCCGGTCGGCGTCAGCAGCCTAGCGAGCGTGGTGACAGCCGGCGATCGCTTGAAGCAGGCCTCCACCACCAGCTCGATGTCGGAGGCGCTGGGCAGCAGCGCGTCGACGCCCAGCCGTACCTCGAAGCGGCGTGCCCGGGGCAGGTCGTCCCAGGTGCCGCAGGCGAACGGGATGTCGACTGAGCCCAAACGCATGGTGAAGCTCGAACCGACGGCCGGCAGGGTCCGGTCGGCGCCGCGGGCCTGCAGATAAGACCGCGCCGACGGCGCCATCAGCCCGGAAATGGTCTCCTCGTCCGCCGGGGTGGCCGGGCGGACGGCGACGCGCATGTCGGTCGGCTTGCCGTTCACCGAGTGGCGGACCACGACCTCCTTGACGCCGGTCGAGGTGAAGACGCCGATCGCCTGCAGCGGGATGACGACCTGGATTGTCGTGCTGGCGGGCGGCTCCTGCATGAACTGATAGATGTTCGGCATGACGTCAATCGGCGCGAACCAGCTCGTCCAGCCCAATGTCGGCCGATAGGCGCGACCGAGAAGGCAGAGATATTGTGAGAATTCGAAGGCATCAATCTGGTTGAGATGACCGAGCTGGCTCATGATGTTGCCCTTCCCGAGTTGCGGTTTGTCCGCCCTGGCACGACCGCCAGGTATTTTGCTTCTAGGAAGTATCCTCGCGGGCCATTTCCGCAGCGGAACAGGAGCGTTCGCAGATCGTGATTTGTGCGTGTATCGACGCAATAATTCTCGCGCGGTAACATGGCCCCTGCTTGCCGCCGAGTGGGGATGTGATGGCTGAGCAAAGCCGGTACTCGCTCAATCTCATGGGATCGTTCCGGCTTATCGGGCCGGACGGCGAGCGCATCGACATTGCCAGCCGCAAGGGCATGGCAATGATCGCGATGCTGGCCCTGGCCGATGACGGCGAGCGCACGCGCGGCTGGCTGCAGGAGAAGCTGTGGGGCCAGCGCGACCGGCCGCAGGCCCAGGGCAGCCTGCGACGCGAGCTCACTCTGCTGCGCGAACACCTCAACATCGCCGAGCGGCCGGCCCTGATCTGCGAGCGGCAGTGGGTCCGGCTCGATCTCGCGCAGTTCGACATCGACGCTTTGACGCGCCGGGGCGCCGGCGAATTCCTCGAAGGCTTCGATCTGGCGGGTGAGGAAGGCTTCGAGGACTGGCTGCGCGAGCAGCGCAGCCGGCTCGCCGCACGAGGCGACGCCGGGGCGGCCGGCGAGGACCGCCAGCGGCCGGGAGAAACGGGGCAGGCCGTCGAAACGCCGGTGGGCTTCGTCGACCGTCCCGCGCTCGCCATCCTGCCGCTCGCCAACCTCACGGGTGACGCGACGAACGACTATCTCTGCGAGGGTCTCAGCGAGGACCTCATCGACCGCCTGTCTCGCCTGCGCTGGCTGCCGGTGATCGCCCGCAACTCGAGCTTCGCGTTCGTCTCCGACAAGCTCGATCCGCGAATCATCGGCCAGAAACTACGCGCCAAGTACGTGCTCGAAGGCCGGATCAAAGCGGCCGGCGACGGCTACTCCGTCTCGGTTAGCCTGTCGGATGCGGTCACCGGCTACTCGATGTGGTCGCACCGGGTGCCGCTGCCGCCCGACCGCTCGCAGGACGCCCTCGATCCCATCGTCGGCGAGCTGGTAGGCGTGCTCGATGCGCAGATCGACTACGCCGAGCAGCTGCGCGCGCGCGGCAACCGGCAGAACCGGCCGGAGTTCAACGACCTGATCTGGCGCGGCCGCTGGCATCTCAACCGCCTGACGCGCGTCGATTCGGAAATCGCCCGCCAGCTGTTCGACAAGGCGCTCGAGCTCGAGCCCGATTCGCCCGAGGCCCTCATCCAGGCGACGTTCCGGATGGGCTGGTCGGCGTGGGCGAACCGCGCCGATGCCCCGCAGATCACCGAGATGCGGCGCATGGCGCATCGCGCCATCGTCGCCGACCCTGACGACGGGCGCGGCCACATGCTGGCCGGTATCGCCGAGATGTGGCTGCACCAGCCGGTTCGGGCGCGCGCGCTGCTCGAGCGCGCCATCGCGCTCAATCCCAGCCTGTGCCAGGCCCACGCGCAGCTCGGCTGCTACTACAACATGGTCGGTGATCCGGCGGCCGCGATCGTGCCACTGCGCCGCGCCCAGCGGCTCAGTCCCAACGACGTGCACGTCTTCTTCATCATCAACGAGCTCGCGGTGTCCTATTGGATGCTCGGCCAGTGGGCCGAGTCGATCGAGCAGGCCGACGAATCGCTGATGAGGCGTCCGGCCTACTGGTACGCGCTCGTGATCAAGGTCAACGCGCTGGTGGGCAGCGGCGACATGACCGCCGCGCGCCGCGCTTACGAGGAGCTGATGACGGTGAAGCCCGACTTCACGCCACAGTTCATCGAATGGACTCCCTTCATCGATCGCAGCTGGAACCGCCGCCTGGCCGACGGCCTGGCGGCGGTCACGGCCAGCCAGAAATCGGCGTCGCGCCGCCGACGTTAGAGAGTCGCGACAGCCCGAGAGGGCGCGGGGGACTACCATGTTCGAACTGAAATACTTCGGCAAGATCGCCACCTATGAAGAGCGTGAGGCGACGACGAAGGACCCGAAACGGCCGCCGCCGTTCAACATCGAGGCGCTCGGCATGGACAACACGATGCGGCGCATCGCTCGCCGCTTCGCGATGCGGTTCATGCTGTTTGCCTTTTTTGTGATGAGAGGCGTCTGGCCGGTTGCGCGCATCGGCCGGCTTGTGGTCGTCACGCGCTACAAGGACGTCCTCGACGTCCTCAACAAGTCGCAGCATTTCCGCGTGCCTTTCGGCCCGGAGATGAAGACCCTCACCGCCGGGGTCCCATTCGCACTCGGCCTCGACCTCGAGGATCACCGCCGGCAGCGCGATGTCCTCGACGCCGTCGTCTCGCGCGACGACACCGGTTACGTGCTGGATCGCACGCGCTACTTCACCGAGGCGCTGATCAAGAGCTCGGGCGGGCGCATCGACGTCATGCGTGACCTGCTGGGACGCGTCTTCACCGAGACATGCAGCGACTACTTCGGACTCGACCTCGATGATCCCAACGCCTTCCTCGACCGCAGCATGGCGATCTCGGCGCTGTTGTTCGCCGATCCTCTTGGCAACGAGGATACGCGCAGTCTTGCCCTGAATGGCGCCGTGCGGATTCGCTATCTGGTCGATCGCGCGATCGCACGGGCGAGGAGCGATCCGCGCAAGGCCCCGATCGTGCCGGTGGTCGACCGCCTTGTGAACCACAAGATGACGTGCGGAGGCCAGCTCACGGCCGACGAGATCCGCGCCATGGTGATCGGCGTCATGACCGGCATCCTGCCGACCAACACGCTTGCCGCCGGCAAGATGATCGAGGAGCTGCATCGCAGCGGCCGACTGCAGTCGGCCATCGCCGCCGCCAAGGCGGCTGAGGATTCATACCAGAAGCTCGTCAAGAAGCTGGAGCGCGACCCCACGCCGACCAACAAGCCTTTGTATCAGAGGGTCGAAGAGGCGCGCCGGGCCAACCGCTGCCTGCATCGCCACGAACTGTGGAAGATCCTGCTGGAAGCGGCGCGCCTCAATCCCGCCCTGCTGCCCGGGCAGTTCCGTTACGCGCCCAAGGCCACCACGATCGATGGGAGAGACGTGCCGGCCGGTTCCGTGCTGGTCGTTGCAACGGCATCGGCGCTGCGCGACGGCGCCATATTCGATCGGCCCCGCCACTTCGACGCAGATCGCGTCGATCGCATGAAATACGAGTGGCTGATGTTCGGCGACGGCGCGCACAAATGCCTGGGAATTCACCTCGCGCTCGAACAGATCACGGAAATCTTCCAGATCCTGCTGTCGCAGCCCGAGATCCGCCCGGTCAAGCACCCCACGGGCTGGCTGTCCTATGTGGGACCGTTCCCGCGCCGCTTCGACTTCGAGTTCGAGACGATCCTCGACCCTCGCAACGAGGAGGAGGCCGCCAAGGCCGAGAAGGCCGAACCGGAGCCGCCTTACACGGCCAAGCCGCAAATGGCCGAAGAGATGATTTCGCCATCGACCCAAAGCCTGATCACCATCGCCGCCCGGGTCGACCGACGGAATGCCGACAAGCTCAAGCGGATGGTCGAGGCGCTGGGCAATCCGGCCAAGCCGGGCAGCGCGATGCACACGGCGCTCGATAAGACCGGCATCGTTCACTTCGCGTCGTTGTCGGTGCTCGAAACAAGAGACCCCGACAACGCCGACGCCGAGTCCAACCCCTACCTCGTCCTCGAATTGAACGTCGACGGCAAGGACGACGAGGCACTCGCCACGATCGCCAGGGAAACCAAGGCCGTGCTCGGTCCCGTGTTCGAGCTTGTCGAGGGCACCAGCAGCACCGACTTGCTGCGATCCTTCAACGACTGCAAGATCACGCTGCATTCCCTCCCCTGGGGCCCGATCGGCCTGAACTTCAACGGCACGCCGGACTGCTCGGTCGGCGACATCGAGCGGCAGCTCGCGGTGACGACGTTCGCGCGCAAGGCGCTGGACCACTACCTCAAGGCCCACAAAGGCGTCAGCCAGCGGCCGATGGAGGCGCTCAACTACATCCGCGGCCTGACGCGGCCCGCCGACGCGGCGCCGTCCAAGACGACAAGGCCGAGCGACCCGAACCACCAGCGCGACGAAGACAAACTGCGTGGCGAAGGGATCGCGTTGCGCAAATACCTCATTCGTCCGACGCGGCGCCGGCTGCGGATCTCCGAATGGACGGGCTGCGACGCCAAGATCGGCTTTCAGGGCGTGATCCCGGCATTGCAGTCGAATGCCGGAGCGTTCATCGGCCTGATGCTGCTGGCGACACTCCTCATCCAGGGCGGCGCGATCCACTATGCCGTCGAGAACAGGTCCTGGCTCGCCGTTGCGGTGGCCACGGCGGGCGCCCTGATCGCCGGTGTCCTGCTCGGTGTTCTGTTCATCAGGAATGGCTTCGACAGGCTGGTCCGCATCGCCAATTTGGCGGGCGAGGGCGTCGCCCAGGGGGTCACGGCACTTCTGCTCGTCCTGTCCGGGATCCTGTTCGTGGCGTTCGTCGTGTTGCGCTGGATCGCCGTACCGGCGTTCCTTGTCGCGGCGGCGGCGGTTTCCTTCTGGGCCGTGCGACGGTGGCTGCCGGGAACCTCGACGATCGGCGAGATCGGGCTCACCGTGGCGGGCGTCATCGCCATCACCTTGACGGTGCTGGGCGTCGTCGCAGCGATCAGGCGCAATTTCCGGATCGCGGTGTCGCTGGCCGTCGGCGGAGGGGCCGCCTTCTGGGCCCTGCAACACTGGCTGCCCTACATGTCGCCGAGCGCCCGGATCGTCCTCGCGATGGTGTCCGCCATCATCCTGGCCGGCGTGGTCCAGTGGCTGCACTTGCGCAAGAAGCCGTTCCCACCGCTCGTCTGGCGCGTCAGCGGCTGGGGTATCCTGTTTCTTGCCGTCATTGCCGCCGGTCTTTTGCTCGACATCTACTGGGCGGAGGCGACTGTGGCGAATTCCGCGACCTTCGCCTGGCTCGGCACGGCATCGCTGGCGATCATCGGCGGCTTCGTGGCGACCTTCCTGATATGGGCGATCCCTACCGCTGTCTTCCTCCTGATCCTGCTGTGGCACGAAATGGGCGACAAGGTCGAC
>JBKPMC010000143.1:0-10725 GCA_046731955.1 Pseudomonadota bacterium
TCGAGCCCAAGCGCAACATCCGCGGCTCGGCGGTCGTCCGCCAGCTCGGGCCGGACGTGATGGTGGTGAAAGGCTGTGCCGTGCTCGGCATGCTTTGCTCCGAGCAGCGCTGGACCCGCGTCAGCTAAGCGCGATCACGCCCGCGCCGATTTCTCCCGCCAGCACCACCGCCTGAAGCGCGGCCATCTCGCTTGCCCAGTAGCGGTCGGACGTGAAGCGCGGCGTGATTTCGCGCACGGCCGCGTGAATCTCCTGCAGTTTTGGCGAGGTCTTGAGCGGCGCGTGATAATCGACGCCCTGGGCGGCAGCGATCAGCTCGACGGCAATGACGCCGGCCGCATTGCGGGCGATCTGGCACGCTTTGCGCGCGGCGATCGGGGCCATCGAGACATGATCCTCCTGGCCGGCCGAGGTCGGAATGGAATCGACGCTCGCGGGATAAGCGAGGCTCTTGTTCTCGCTGACCAGAGCGGCGGCCGTCACCTGATGGATCATCAGGCCCGAGTTCACGCCCGAATCTTCCGTCAGGAAGGGAGGCAGGCCGCTCATCTTCGGGTCGATCAGAATGCCGACGCGCCGCTCCGACAAGGAGCCGACCTCGCACAGCGCCATGGCGATCGTGTCGGCGGCGAAAGCGACGGGCTGTGCATGAAAGTTGCCGCCCGAGATCGCCATATCCTCGTCGGGAAACAGGATCGGATTGTCGGTGACGGCGGCCGCCTCGATCGTGAGCGTGCGCGCGGCATTGTCGAGCAGGTCGAGCGCTGCGCCCATGACCTGCGGCTGGCAGCGGAAGCTGTAAGGGTCCTGCACCTTAGGACAACCGACCGCGTGGCTCGCGACGATCTCGCTGCCCTCCAGCAGCTCGCGAAGCGCAGCCGCGACGCGCATCTGGCCCGGCTGGCCGCGCAGCTCGCTGATGCGAGGATCGAAGGGCTTGACGCTGCCCTTCAGCGCATCGACCGACATAGCCCCCGAGGCGAGCGCGGCGCCAAACACCCGCTCGCCGGCAAACAGAGCGTCGAGCGCGATCGCTGCCGAAGCCTGCGTGCCGTTGATCAGCGCGAGACCCTCCTTCGGGCCGAGCTGCAGCTCTTCGAGGCCGAGCTGCTGCAGGGCGACATGCGCGGGCATGATCTCGCCGGCGACGTCGATACTGCCGTAGCCCATCAGCGCGGCGACCAGATGCGCAAGCGGAGCGAGGTCGCCGCTGGCGCCGACGCTTCCCTGAGCGGGGATGAGCGGCATGGCGTCATGGTCGAGGAGCGCCTGCAACGCCTCGATCACCAGCGGCCGGACACCCGAATAGCCGCGCCCCAACCCGAGCAGCTTGAGGATGATCATCAGCCGCGTGACATGGCGCGGCAGCGGATCGCCGAGCCCGGCGCTGTGCGACAGGATCAGGTTGGTCTGCAGCTCGGCAAGGCGGTCATCGGGGATGCGGGTGTTGGCGAGCAGGCCGAAGCCGGTGTTGACGCCATAGACAGTTTCTCCGCCGGCGACGATGCGATCGACCGACGCGGTTGCGTTTGCGACGCGCTGCATCGAGGCGTCGTCGAGGCGGGCGTCCGCGCCGCCCCAAAGCTGGCGGAGGGTCGGGAGATCGACGGCTTCGGGATCGAGAGTCAGATTCATTTGCGAAGGCGTCTGGCAGATTTCACCGAGGCGGGCCAGCGCGCCCACATTCAATCGGTTCAGCGCCTCACAACTCCATGTCGCGCGAGAGTGCTTTCGAGATCAAGAGCCTGTTCTGCTGACAGCGCATGTGCTGGAATGAGGTAGTAGAGTGCTTCGTTCATATGGATGAAGTACATGCGGCCGGCATTCCTCCAGCCGTAGAAGTCACTCCACTTCGCCTTCAAAGAGCCGAGCTGGCTTTCGATCCGTAGTCCTTCCTCGTTCCAGGATGCCCGATTTTCCGGTTTGACGGGTTGCTGCCTGAACATTCTGCGAGCGTGCCGCCCGGCCCACAGATAACTCAGCGCTGCAAGAAGGGGGCAGATGACTATGACGATCAGCACGTAAGGGATCAGATTGTACAAGAAAGACTCAAGATCGTACGAGTCAGCATAAGCAAAGAGTCCGAATATCACAGCCAGAACGCCAAGCGACCATACCCATCTTTTTGGCGATTTGAGCCGGTGCCAATACTGGCTCCGCGCCGCATCCGCGTAGTCATGCTCGGTTAGTATAAAGGTGATCTCTTTTGCCATCCGAGATGCGTAGCGTGCCCCGTTCTAAGAACAAGTAAATCGCGAGAAGCGAGGCAAAGCAATCTTGTGGAGTCGTGACGATCAGCCAACCATCGGCAGGTCTAGTCCTTGCTCCTTCGCGCAGTCGATGGCGATGCCGTAGCCGGCGTCGGCGTGGCGCATCACACCAGTACCAGGGTCGTTCCACAGCACGCGCTCGAGCCGCCGCGCGGCTTCGTCGGTGCCGTCGGCGACGATCACCATTCCGGCATGCTGCGAATAGCCCATGCCGACCCCGCCGCCATGGTGGAACGACACCCAGGTCGCGCCGGACGCGGTGTTGAGCAAGGCGTTGAGCAGCGGCCAGTCGGACACGACGTCGCTGCCGTCGATCATGCTTTCGGTCTCTCTGTTGGGCGAAGCGACGCTGCCGCTGTCGAGATGATCGCGGCCGATGACGATCGGCGCCGACACTTCGCCGGTCCGCACCATCTCGTTGAAGGCGAGGCCGAGCCTGTGCCTCTGCCCGAGCCCAACCCAGCAGATGCGCGCCGGAAGCCCCTGAAAGGCGATCCTCTCGCGCGCCATGTCGAGCCAGCGGTGGAGGTGCGGATCGTCGGGAATCAGCTCCTTCACCTTCGCGTCGGTGCGATAGATGTCCTCGGGGTCGCCCGAAAGCGCGACCCACCGGAACGGGCCAATGCCGCGGCAGAAGAGCGGACGGACATAGGCCGGCACGAAGCCCGGGAAATCGAAGGCATGGGCCACGCCCACGTCCTTCGCCTCCTGGCGGATGTTGTTGCCATAGTCGAAGGTCGGCACGCCCATATCCTTGTAGGCGAGCATCGCCTCGACGTGCCTGGCTATGGATTCCCGCGCTGCAGCAACCACCGCCGACGGATCGCGTTCGCGCATCTCTTGCCACTTCGCGGCGCTCCAGCCGGCGGGGCAGTAGCCGTTCGCCGGATCGTGCGCGCTGGTCTGGTCGGTGAGCGCGTCGGGCTTGATTCGGCGCTTAAGCATCTCCGGCAGGATTTCTGCGGCATTTCCGAGAAGGCCGACGCTGGTCGGTTCAGTCGCCCCGCGGACGATCTCGAGCGCCTCATCGATGCTGGTCGCTCGCCTGTCGAGATAACGTGTCTCGAGTCGCTTCTCGATACGGCTTTCCTGGACCTCGATCGCGATGCAATGCGCCCCCGCCATGACCGCCGCCAGCGGCTGCGCTCCACCCATGCCGCCCAGGCCCGCAGTCAGGATCCATTTGCCCTTGAGGTCGCCGCCATAATGCTGGCGGCCCATCTCGGCGAAGGTCTCGAAAGTGCCTTGGACGATGCCCTGCGTGCCGATGTAGATCCAGCTGCCGGCCGTCATCTGGCCGTACATCATGAGCCCCTTGCGATCGAGATCGTTGAACACCTCCCAATTTGCCCATTTGGGCACCAGGTTGGAGTTGGCGATCAGCACCCGCGGCGCATCCTTGTGTGTGCGGAACACGCCGACCGGCTTGCCCGACTGGACGAGGAGGGTCTGGTCTTCCTCAAGCCGCTCCAGCGTCTCGACGATCCTGTCGAAGCACTCCCAGTTGCGCGCGGCCCGCCCGATGCCGCCGTAGACGACCAGGCTTTGCGGATCTTCGGCAACCTCGTCGTCGAGATTGTTCATCAGCATCCGGATCGCGGCTTCGGTGGTCCAGCTTTTCGCCACGATGTCGGTGCCGCGCCGGGCCCGGATGTGCCGGCTGTTGTCGCGTCGGTCGGTGTTCACTTGTTCTCCGTCATTGCGAGCGCAGCGAAGCAATCCAGCTTCGCGCCACCCTGGACTGCTTCGTCGCTACGCTCCTCGCAATGACGAGGAGTCAAGCATCCAACCCGGCGAAAATTCTTCGCTCGGGGCCCGGAAGGCCGATCCAGTAGCCGAGCTCACTAAGAAATTCGATGCGCCAGACGCAAAGGTCCGCAGCCTTGCCTGGAGCCAAACTGCCGAGTTCCTTCTGCAGCCCGAGAGCGCGAGCGGCATTGATAGTCATGCCTGCAAGGGCCTCTTCCGGCGTCAGGCCAAACAAGGTGCAAGCCATGTTCATCGCCAGAGTCGGCGAGAGCATTGGCGACGTCCCCGGATTGCAGTCGGTCGCGATGGCAATCGACACCTTGTGCTTTCTAAGCAATTCGACGGGCGGCTTGCGCTCCTCCTGAAGCGCATAGAAAGCGCCGGGCAGGAGCACGGCGACAGTGCCGGCGTCGGCCATTTCCTTCGCGCCTGCCTCGTCGAGATATTCCAGATGGTCGGCCGAAAGCGCGCAATGCTCAGCGGCAAGCGCCGCGCCGTTCTGGTTGGACAGCTGCTCGGCATGAAGCCGGACGCGCAGCCCATGTTCGGCGGCAGCCTTGAACACCCGCTCGACCTCGTCGGGAGTGAAGGCGATGGTTTCCAAGAAGGCATCGACGCTGGTCGCGAGCTTCGCCTTGGCGACCTGCGGGATCAGCTTGTCGATGATCTCGGTCACATAATGGTTGCGGCGGTCGCGCTGGTCCGCGGGGAGCGCGTGTAAGGCGAGCAGCGTCGGCACGATACGCACCGCTTCATCATCGCCGAGCCGCTTCGCGATCTCGAGCAGACGGATTTCGCTCTTGGGGTCGAGTCCGTAACCCGATTTCGCTTCGACGGTCGTGCAGCCGCCGCGCATCAACGCATGAAGGCGTCGGCGGCTCTGCTCCAGCAGCTCGTCGTCGGACGCGGCTCGGGTCTTCGCCACCGTCGATGCGATGCCGCCACCGGCTTTGGCGATCTCCTCATAGGTCGCACCGGCGCGGCGCATCGCATGCTCGTCGGCGCGGTTGCCGCCGAACACGAGGTGAGTGTGACAGTCGATCAGGCCGGGCGTCACCCATGCGCCACCGAGCGCATCCACCTTCTCGGCGCGATAGCCGGCGAGCTCCGTCCGCTTGCCGACGCGCACGACCTTGCCGTCGGCAATTCCGACCGCGCCATTCTCGACAATGCCGAGGCCATCCCCCTCGAGCGTCGCAATGTTGCAGTCGACGAGCAGGCGATCCCACATGCGTTGCCCTTAGGCGAGCCGACTTGCTACGGTCAAAGCGATGGCGGGCTGGCCCAACCTTTGTGACCTCATCGTTCGTCCGGACGTGCAAGCACCGGTCGGATTGCTCGGCGTGCCGCTGGCGGCCGGATCGGTCACTCCGGGGTCCTGCGACCAGGCGCCTCTCGTCCTGCGCAAGACGCTGAAGCGGATCGGCCGCTACGACGTCGAGACTGGCCGCGAGCTGGAGACGCGGGTTGCCGACCGCGGGGACGTCGAGCTTTGCGGACCGACAATCGAGAAAGCGACCCCAAAAATCCGTGATGCGGTAGCGGAAAGCGCCGAGGCGCATGCCCTCACCTTGCTGGTCGGTGGCAACAATGCGGTGACGCGTCCCGGCGTTCTCGGCCTCGGCGGATCGCTCGAGGAGATCGGCCTGATCACGCTCGATGCGCATTTCGACATGCGCGATTTGGCGCTGGGCCTCAGCAACGGCAACCCGGTGCGCGCACTGATCGAGGACGGACTGCCCGGCGCGAACATTGCCCAGGTCGGACTGGCGAGCTTCGCAAACAGTCGGGCGATGCACGAGGATGCGATCGAGGCGGGGAATCTCACGATTACGATGGGCGACGTGCGGGAGGGTGGCATCGCCCACGCCATTGACCGGGCGCTGGATCATGTCGCGCATTGCGATGCGTTGGTCATCGACTGCGACATCGACGTCATTGATCGTTCGCAATTTCCCGCAGCACCTGGAGCCCGGCCGGGCGGGATGGCGGTGCACGATTTCTTCTACGCCGTGCGCAGGCTCGCGTCCGATCCGCGGGTGCGCATCATCGACCTCACCGAATGGGACCCGCAGCTCGATGCCACCGACCTCAGCGCTCTCACCGCCGCGCGTTGGGTCGCCGAGTGCCTCGCCGGCTACGAGGCGCGCTGATCCTGCGCCGCGATCCTTCGGCCCTTGTCCGATAATGTGCGAAAAGTGATCGAGAAGCGCAGCTCATCGCCGGGCGTGATTCTGTGCTCCCAGTCGTGGCGAACCTCTCCCGACAGCAAATAGGCCGAGCGTGGCGCTACCTCGAGGCTCGTGCGCCTGAAGCCGGACTCCGTTCGCTGGCGGAAGCGCAGGGTCGCTGACGTCTCCAGCGACACGCCGACGACCTTCTCGAAGACGTCCCGGTCGCGGTGCCAGCCGATTCCAGCGCCGGGATCGTAGCGTGCGATCAGTGCCTGAACGAACTCGTCCGGCGGGGTGCCGGCAAGCGAAGCCGCCCTCTCGCGCAACGGCATGAGCCACTCGGGGATGGGATCGGTGGGGGCGAAGCTCGCGTCGTCGAAGTCGTAGCGCCAGCCGAAACTCTGCGTCTTGCGGTTGCCGAGCCAGCCGTGGAAGCGGAACGGCGCGAGCTCTAGCGCGCCCAGCCGATCCAGCAACTCGTGCTCCTCCGCAGTGCTGATGAAATCCTCGCGGTACTCGAGTCCGGCGATCAGCGGCTCGTCGAACAGAAGATTCATGCGGCGAACAGCTCCTTGAGCTCCGACGGTCTGAGCTCGGGCGCGAGCTGGTCGAAGGTGCAATCCTTCGGATCCTTGTCGGGGCGCCAGCGCAGGAACCCGGTGCCGTGACGGAAGCGGCGGCCGGTGACCTGGTCGTAGCGTACTTCGACGACGAGCACGGGTTTGAGCGGTTCCCATTGCGCGGTCCGCTCGGTGTTCCAGCGGCTTGGGCCGCCGGGAGCGCTTCCGGTGAAGCCGGGCGGTTGAATCAAATCATCGAGCTTCTTCGTCAGCGCCGGCCGCTCTTTCGCGGGAATTGCCGAAGTGAAGCCGACGTGATGAAGCAGCCCATCCTTGTCATAGAGCCCGAGCAGCAGCGAGCCGACCACTGGTTTCTTTTCGGCGTAGCGGAAGCCGCCGATCACGCAATCCGCGGTGCGTTGCTGCTTGACCTTGATCATCGCCCGCTCGCCCGGGCGATATTCGAGGTCGGCGCGCTTGGCGATCACTCCGTCGAGCGCGCCGCCGCCGCGCCGCAGCCACTCCAGGGCCGTGTCCCGGTCGCGGGTGATGGGCGAGAGGTGAAGACCCTGGACCCTGTTCTTCGCGTAGAATTTTTCGAGCCCCTTCCGCCGTTCTTCCAGCGCCTGGTCGACCAGCGATTTGCCGCCAAGCTCGAGCAGGTCGAAGACCATCAGCTCGGCCGGCGTCTCCTTCGCCAGCTTTCGGATGCGGCTCTCCGCCGGATGCAGCCGAAGCTGGAGCGCGTCGAACGACAAAGCGTCGCCGACCGGAATGATCAGCTCGCCGTCGAGGATGAAGCGGGGATCCTTCACCGACCGAAGCATCTCTGCGACCTCGGGGAAGTAGCGCGCCAGCGGTTTGCCGGACCTGGAGGTCAGCGTCACCTCGTCGTCGTCGCGGTGCGCAAGGCAACGGAAGCCGTCCCACTTGGGCTCATATTGCCAGCCGTCGCCCTCCGGCAGCTCGGCCGCAAGCAGCGCCTCCATCGGCGCGAGGGTTTCAACTCGTTTCTCCATTCGCAGACAATCGCCCGCGGCTTGCAGTCGTTCCCGTTGCGCCGGGCGGCACCACTGTTACGCTGGCGCATCAAAGGGAGAGATGGATGAAAGTCAGTCCGCAGGTCGAAGCAGCAACCGCCCAATACATCGACAGTCTCGGGCCAGCCGCCCTGCAGAAGGCGCACGACTATACGATCGGCAAGGAATGGATGCTGCTGTGGGGTCTTGTCGTCGCGGCGGTCCTCACCTGGCTGATCGTCAGGTCCGGAATGCTCGACAAGCTCGCGCAGAAGGTCGCCGAGAGGCGGAAGAACCTGCGCGCCTTCCTGATCAGCCTGATCTTCTTTCTCGTCTCCGCCGTTCTGACCCTGCCCTGGACGCTCTACGAGAGCTATTTCCGCGAGAAGGGTTACGGACGGACCAGCCAGCCGATTGGCGATTTCCTGGGGCAGCTGGCGCTGTCGACGCTGATCACGTCGGTCATCACGGCGGTCTTCATGATCGGCGTCTACTGGCTGATCCGGCGCACCGGGAGACGGTGGTGGCTCTGGTCGGGTGCGCTGACCGCGGTTGTTCTCGCTTTCCTGATGCTCCTGGCGCCGGTGCTGTTCGAACCGCTCTTCAACAAATATGAGCCGGTCCCGCCGGGTCAGGTGCGCGACGCGGTGGTGTCCATGGCGCAGCGCGCGGGCATCCCGCCGGACAAGGTGTTCATGTACGATGGCTCGCGCCAGTCGAACAACTTCACTGCCAATGCCGGCGGCGTCGGCAGCACCGCGCGGGTCGCGATTTCCGACGTCGCATTCAAGAATGCGTCCCTCGACGAGGTCCGCGCAGTTACCGGGCACGAGATCGGTCACTATGTCCTCAAGCACAGCTGGTGGGGGATCCTCATCTTCTCGATCATCGCCGTCGTGCTCTTCTGGCTCGCGGACCGGCTCTTTCCGCGCTTTGCGCGCGCCTTCGGGACCGATGCAGCGCTGAGCGACCCGCGCGGAGTGCCCGTGCTCATTTTCATGGTCACCCTGTTCGGACTGCTCGCGCTGCCATTCGTCAACACGTTCGCCCGGACCATCGAGACGCAGGCGGACCTCTATTCGCTGCAGAACGAGAACCGGCCCGACGCGCTGGCGAGCGCGCTCGTGAAGACCGCCGAATATCGCTACCCACGGCCGGGCAAACTGGAAGAGGTCATCTTCTACGATCACCCGTCGGTCGAGCGGCGCGTGCGGATGGCGATGGAATGGAAGGCCGCGCATCCAGAGCCGCCGGCCAAATAGGTGAACCTTTCACCCAGCTGACCGCTTGCGCGCTCCCGCGCGCCATTTAGCTTCGGCGATGTGGGGCGGGCACTCGCGATCGACAGCGGCGACACGGCGTGGATGCTGGTTTCGACTGCCTTGGTCCTGCTCATGCTGCTGCCGGGGCTCGCGCTCTTCTACGGCGGGCTGGTCCGGGCCAAGAACCTGCTGTCGGTGATGAGCCAGGTACTGGGCATCACGGCGATCGCGATCCTCACCTGGGTGCTGTGGGACTATAGTCTCGCGTTCAGCGGCGGGAACTGGCTGATTGGGAGCCTGGCCAAGGCGGGCTTTGCCGGAATTGGCGCGGACAGTCTTTGGGCGGTGGGAACGGCCGGCAACGCAATCCCCGAGCTCGTCTTTGCCGCGTTTCAGATGGCCTTCGCCGCCATCACCGCCGCTCTGGTGGTCGGCGCGCTGGTCGAACGTGTGCGCTTTGCGGCGATCATGTTCTTCGCAACCTTGTGGCTAACGATCGTCTATGCGCCGCTCGCGCACATGGTCTGGGCGAGCGAGGGCCTGCTGTTCAAGTTCGGAGCGATCGACTTCGCCGGCGGAACGGTGGTCCACATCAATTCAGGCATTGCCGGGCTCGTCGGGGTCGCGTTCGCCGGTCCACGTATCGGTCACCTCAGGGAGGCGATGCCGCCGCATTCGCTTGCGCTGACCATGGTCGGCGCAGGGTTGCTGTGGGTCGGCTGGTTCGGCTTCAACGCCGGGTCGGCGCTCGAGGCGAACGGGCTGGCAGCGGTCGCGATGGTCAATACGTTTGTCGCCCCCGCGGCGGGCCTGCTGGCCTGGATGGGCGCGGAGCGCGTCGTCTCGGGCAAGCCGTCGATGCTCGGAGGCGCATCCGGAGCGGTTGCGGGGCTTGTTGCCGTCACTCCGGCAGCGGGCGTCAGCGGGCCGATCGGTGCGATGCTGCTCGGCGCGGCGGCGAGCCTGGTCTGCTACGGCTTTGTCGGCTCGCTCAAGAACCGGACGAAGCTCGACGACAGCCTCGATGTGTTCGGGATCCACGGTCTGGGCGGGATCGTCGGCTCGATCGGGACGGCGGTCGTCGCCTTGCCGGCTCTCGGCGGGCATTCGGCTTCGGACTATTCGTTCGGGTGGCAACTGCTCCGGCAGCTCGCCGCCGTCGGTGTGGCGATCGCCTGGTCGGCCGCCGGCTCGGCAATCTGCTTTTTGCTGGTTCGGGCAGTGGTTCCGCTCCGACATGCTCGCGACGCCGAGCGCGAAGGTCTGGACATCGCCGACCACGGCGAGCGGGCATACACGTTCTGACTTCAAACAAAAAAGCCCCGCCGGATGGCGAGGCTTCTTGTTGGTTGCGGGGGCAGGATTTGAACCTGCGACCTTCAGGTTATGAGCCTGACGAGCTACCGGGCTGCTCCACCCCGCGCCACCGACCGAACCAGACCCAGCCCGCATGAAGCGTGCCGGGTCTCCGGCTCAGCTATGAAACAAAAACGCCGCTGCGAGATAGGCCTCGGCAGCGGCATTTTCAACATTATGAATGGGTTATCCTCATCCGCCGCCAGCAAAGCCTGGCGACGACCTACTCTTCCACTGCTTAGGCAGTAGTACCATCGGCGCTGTCCGGTTTCACGGCCGAGTTCGGGATGGGATCGGGTGGGTCACGGACGCTATGGTCACCAAGCTATGGTGAC
>JBKPMC010000144.1:0-4491 GCA_046731955.1 Pseudomonadota bacterium
TCCTGATCGGCAAGACGGCGGGCAAGCGCGCGCCGCTTGAAAGCATTGCCGGCGACAGGCTTCGCCTGATCGTATCGGATGCGGAGACCGACCTCGAACGCCTCACCGACAGTTTTCACCTGAACCTGACCGCGTTCGGATTGCTGTCATTCTTAGTTGGCCTCTTCATCGTCAATTCCGCGATCGGGCTGGCGTTCGAACAGCGGCTGCCGGTGCTGCGCACCCTGCGCGCCTGCGGTGTCTCGGCGCGGATGCTCAACGGCGTGCTGGTGCTCGAGCTGGTGTCGCTGGCGCTGATCGCAGGGCTGATTGGTCTCGTGTGCGGCTACTTCATCGCCGGCGCGTTGCTGCCCGATGTCGCCGCCTCGCTGCGCGGGCTCTATGGCGCGCAGATTCCGGGACATCTGACGCTCAAGCCGCAATGGTGGATTGCCGGCATCGCCATCAGCATCCTGGGCGCGCTCGCTGCGGCCGCCGCCAGCCTGACCAAGGCGCTACGACTGCCGCTGCTCGCCACCGCCCAGCCCTTCGCGTGGCAACAGGCGCAGCGGCGCTGGCTGACCTACCAGAGCGCGCTGGCGCTCGCAGCGTTCGCGGCGGCGGCGTGCCTGCTCTGGTTCGGCGATTCCCTGATTTCCGGCTTTGCCGTGCTCGCGGCGCTGATGCTCGGCGCGGCGCTGATCCTGCCGATGGTTCTGGAATTCATGCTGTCGCTCGGTCAGCGCTATGCGCGAGCCCCGGTCAGCGTCTGGTTCTGGGCCGACAGCCGCCAGCAGCTCTCCGGGCTGTCGCTCGCCTTGATGGCGCTATTGCTTGCGCTTGCCGTCAATGTCGGCGTCTCCACCATGGTCGAGAGTTTCAGCCGCACCTTTCTGGTCTGGCTCGACGGACGGCTGGCGGCGGACGTCTATGTCAATGCGGCCAACGACGCACAGGCGGTCGAGATCAAGGCGTGGCTGCGCGAGCGCCCCGAGGTCGAGGCGGTGCTGCCGGGCGGCCGCGCCGATACGCAATTGGCGGGCGCGCCGATCGAGGTACTGGGCCTGCCTGACCATGCCACCTATCGCGACAGCTGGCCGCTGCTGCAGTCGACTGAGGATGCCTGGATCAAGCTTCGTCCCGGCAATGCGGCGCTTGTCAGCGAACAACTGGCGCGGCGGCTGCACCTCTCCGTCGGCGACCGCATCGAAGTCCCCGCGTCAGGCGGAAACTGGACGCTCGACGTGGTCGGCATCTATGCCGATTACGGCAACCCCAAGGGTCAGATCGCGGTGAATTTTGCCGCGCTGACCCGGCGGTTTCCGGAAGTGCCACTCACGCGCATGGGATTGCGGGTTGCGCCGCCAAAAATACCGGCGCTGATCTCGGCATTGCAGGAAAAATTCGCGCTCGACGACCGCAATGTCGCCGATCAGGCGACGATGAAGGCGGAATCGACCCGGATCTTCAACCGTACCTTTTCAGTGACCGCCGCGCTGAACGCCTTCACGCTCGGCGTCGCCGGCGTCGCGCTGCTGACGAGCCTGCTGACGCTTGCCAATTCCCGGCTGCCGCAACTGGCGCCGCTATGGGCGATCGGCATCACGCGGCGGCAGCTCGCGGCGATCGAACTTCTCAAGACGATGTCGGTGGCGCTGATCACCACCATCTTCGCGCTTCCGCTCGGCCTGCTGGTCGCGTGGTGCCTGCTTGCGGTCGTCAACGTCAAGGCGTTCGGCTGGCGGTTGCCGTTTCACGTCTTCCCGCTGCAACTGCTGTGGCTGACAGGCGTCGCGATGGCGGCAGCGCTTGCCGCATCTGCGCTCCCCGTCATCCGGCTGGCGCGCATGCAGCCGGCAAGCCTGATCAGGATTTTTGCCAATGAAAGGTAGCGGCACGATCACCCGCCGCGGCTTCATCGGCGGTACGCTGCTCGCAGGACTGGGCGGCAAGGCGCTCGCGCAAGGCTTCGCCGGGCTTGGCGAAAGCGCGGATGGATTTGCGTCGGTCGTGCCCGGCAGGACATTCGCATTTCCCGCCGACCACGGGCCGCATCCGGAATTTCGCATCGAGTGGTGGTATGTGACGGCCAATCTCGCGGACAGCAGCGGCGCGGCCTATGGCGTTCAATGGACGCTGTTTCGCCAGGCGATTGCGGCGGGCGGCCCGCAGGAGGGCTGGGCCAACCAGCAAATCTGGATGGGCCATGCCGCCGTCACCCGCGCCGATACCCATCGCGTTGCCCAAACGTTCGCGCGCGGCGGGATCGGGCAGGCCGGCGTCGATGCAAAGCCGTTTCACGCTCTGATCGATGCCTGGGAGATGCGCGGGCTCGAGCCTGTCAACGACGACAATATCGCACCCTGCGAGCTGAAAGCATCGGGCGCCGATTTCAGCTACGCGCTGCGCCTCGACGCGGATCGCCCGCTGGTGCTGCAGGGCGACGGCGGCTACAGCCGCAAATCGCTGCGCGAACAGGCCTCCTATTATTACAGCCAGCCGCATTATGCGGCGAAGGGCATTCTCACCATTGACGATACGCCTGTCGACGTCACCGGGTTGGCCTGGCTCGATCGCGAGTGGAGCAGCCAGCCGCTGGCCGCCGATCAAAGCGGATGGGACTGGCTCTCGCTGCATTTCAACGCGGGCGACAAATTGATGCTGTACCGGATGCGCCAGACCGACGGCCAGCATTACGGCTCCGGCAAATGGATTGCGCCCGACGGCAGCGCCGAAATACTCGGCTCGGAAGACATCGTCATGACCCCGCTGACCGTCACGGAGATCGAAGGACGCAAGATCCCGACGGCATGGCGCATCGCGATTGCGAGAATGGCGCTGGCGATCGAATGCAGGCCGCTCAATCCGAGGAGCTGGATGGGCACCAGCTTTCCCTATTGGGAAGGCCCGATCCGCTTTGCAGGCAGTCATACGGGGATGGGCTATCTGGAAATGACGGGCTATTAAGCCCTCGCACGAAACAGGGGAATTTCAGCGATGTACCATTTCACCGCGCTCGTCACCTTGCTGGCGGTCCTGGTCTACTTCTACTCGTCCATCCTGGTGTCGCGGGCGCGCGGCAAATTCGGCGTCAAGCTGCCGGCCATTTCGGGCAATCCGGACTTCGAGCGGGTATTTCGCGCGCAGATGAATACGCTGGAATGGATGCCGATCTTCCTGCCGTCGCTGTGGCTGTTCGCGATCTATATCAGCGACGGTATCGCGGCCGCAATCGGGCTGGTCTGGGTGATCGGCCGCGTTCTCTACGTGTTCGGCTATGCCAGAGCGGTGAAGGACCGCAGCCGGGGCTTTGCGATCCAGGCGCTGGCGGCGATCGCGCTATGGGTCGGCGCGTTCGGCGCCATCGTATGGCGGCTGGTGCATGCGTGAGGATAGAGCGAGATCTATCCCCACGTCGTCCCTGCGAACGCAAGGACCCATAACCACAGACGCTCGTTGTTAAAACGAGCGTCTGATATTCTGCTTCATCGATCCGCCGCGGCGTATGGGTCCCTGCGCCAAGTGCGCGATTGCGCACAAGGCAGGGACGACCGAGAAACCTACTTCACCAGCGGGCAGCCGGAATCCTTCGCCGCCGGGAACGCCTTGTCACCGGGAACCACGGCGATCTGCTTGTAGTAATCCCACGGCTTCTTCGATTCCGACGGCTTCTTGACCTCGAACAGATAGAGGTCGTGCACCATGCGGCCGTTTTCGAGCACCTTGCCGCCCTGTGCGAAGTCGTCGTCGACCGGAAGCTCCTTCAGCTTCTTGGCGACCGCCTCGGTGTCCTTGGTACCGGCGGCCTTGACCGCCTTCAGATACGCCAGCGTCGCCGAGTAGGTGCCTGCCTGGATCATGTTGGGCATGCGGCCGGTACGCTTGAAGAAGCGGTTGGCGAGGTCGCGGCTCTTGTCGTCGCGATCCCAGTAATAGCCTTCCGTCAGCACCAGGCCCTGGGCCGCCTCGAGGCCGAGGCCGTGGACTTCGGCCAGCGTCAGCAACAGGCCCGCAAGCTTCTGGCCGCCCTTGACGATACCGAACTCGGCCGCCTGCTTGATCGAGTTGGTGGTGTCGAGACCGGCATTGGCCAGACCGATGATCTTCGCCTTCGAGCTTTGCGCCTGCAGCAGGAAGGACGAGAAGTCCGACGAGTTGAGGGGAATGCGCACCGAGCCAACGACCTTGCCGCCCTTTTCCTTGACGAGATCGCCGGTGTCCTTTTCGAGCGCGTAGCCGAAAGCGTAGTCCGCGGTCATGAAGAACCAGGTGTCGCCGCCGGCTTGCACCAGCGCACCGCCGGTGCCGACCGCCAGCGCGTGCGTATCGTAGGCCCAGTGGAAGCCGTAGGGCTGGCAGGCGTCGCCGGTCAGGCGCGAGGTCGCCGCTCCGACGACGATGTCGATCTTCTTCATCTGCTTCGAGAGATCGTGAATCGCGAGCGCGACGGACGACGTCGTCAACTCCGTGATCATGTCGACGCCTTCGACCTCATACCAGCGCCGCGCGATG
>JBKPMC010000145.1:0-2572 GCA_046731955.1 Pseudomonadota bacterium
ATTTTGCGCATGGTCTCGATGTTGTCCTCGCTCGGCGACCTGCCCGCCGAACTCGCCTTCTGCCTCGCGACCGGCAACACCGCCCGCATGCGCGAACTCGATTGCGGCATCATCGAAGTCGGCCGCTCCGCCGATTTCGTGCTGATGGACAAGGCGCAGCATTCACCGGGCAAGAACATCCTGGAGAGCGTGCAGCTCGGCGACCTCCCCGGCATCGGCATGACCATCATCGACGGCATCGTCCGCACCCAGCGCAGCCGCAACACGCCGCCGGCGGGCAAGGTGCCGGAGATCATCATCGGGCATTGAGCCTGCCGAATTGACTCAAATGTCGCCGGGACACGGCTGACCAACCTAAAGCGGTGAACGAATTGCCAGTCGCCCCCGACAAAAGCGGGCTGCCCTGGTGGCGGTCTATCGC
The DNA here is from genome assembly GCA_046731955.1 of Pseudomonadota bacterium. Taxonomy (GTDB): domain Bacteria; phylum Pseudomonadota; class Alphaproteobacteria; order Sphingomonadales; family Sphingomonadaceae; genus Sphingomicrobium. The sequence goes on from JBKPMC010000145.1 coordinate 422, forward strand.
GCTTAAGTCATAGAGGAAGGCGTGAAGAATTTCCGGCAGATTTTCGGCGGATGCTTGGCCTGACTCGTTTGCCGGTATTCAGCTCTGAAGTTCCAATCCTGAACCTATGATCTGGATCACACTCATTCTCATGTTCTCGTGTTCTTATTGACGTATTGCCCCTACCAGCCGCCGTGGAACCCAAACATGGCTGCTTTGCGGCGAACAGCCAGCATGATACGCTTTGGATGCTGAAAAGGTTGTTTGTCAAACGCTGTAATTGCAACAGCTCAAGGACACCAATCTGAGCGATGGCCGAGATCCGCGATTTCAAAAAGGGCCGAGTTGGCGCGCCGCCGCGCGATCCAATGCCGCGTCGCCTTGCGGCCATCGTAGCAGGCGATATCTCCGGTTACAGCCGCCTGATGCAGATCGACGAGGAAGGCACGCACAACCGTGTCAAGCGCATCGAGCGCGATCTCATCGAACCCAGCATCGTGGAACATCACGGCAAGCTTGTTAAAACCACCGGCGACGGGTTCATTGCGATTTTCGATAGCCCTGTCGAAGCCGTTCGCTGCAGCATCGTGATTCAGCAAAATCTGGTGGGACGCAACACGTCACTGCCGAAGCATCACTGGATCGAGTATCGAATTGGCGTCAACCTCGGCGATGTGATCATCGAAACCGACGACGTCTACGGCGACGGCGTCAATATTGCCACGCGGCTTGAAGGCATCGCCCGGCCCGGCGAAGTCTATATCTCCGGCGGCATCTACGAACAGATAAAGCACAAGCTGGTTTGCGGATACGAATCGCTCGGTGATCGCCATGTCAAGAACATCACCGACCCGGTGCGGGTCTACCGCGTGCTTTCCGATCCGGCTGCGCTCCTGCAAAACCGGAAGCGGCGCGAAAGCATTCTGGCCTCCTTGCTGATCCTTGCGCTGCTGCTCATTGCGGGCGGCGTTCTCTGGTACACGTTCTGGCCAACCGGCAAGCTGCCAAATCTGGTTTCGGCTCCCGTTTCACCTCCGGCTGAAGTGCAGAATGCGCCCGCCGCAAAACGACCGGTGCCGCCCGCTCAGCCTTCGCCGCCGACCGCGGCGCCAACTCAGCAGCAGGCGACACCTCAGCCTGCCCCCTCTCCAGCACCCAAACTTGCCCCCTCTCCGGCACCCCAACAGGCCGCGCCCCTACCGCCGCCCGCCTCTCCCTCTCCCGCCACGCAGGCAGCCGCGTCGGTTCGAGAACCTGAGATGATCTCGCTTCGGGGTGGCAGCTTCACGATGGGCAGCAATGAAGATGTTTCGGAAAAGCCGGTCCGTCAGGTAACGATCAAGCCGTTTACGATGGGGAAATTTCCGGTCTCCGTACGGGAATGGAACGCATGCGCGGCCGCAAAGGCCTGCGGATTTACCGCCGCCGGAAAAGACGATGCGCCTGTTGGAAACGTAAGCTGGAGCGACGCAAAGCAATATGTCGCGTGGCTCGCGGAAACCACCCGCAAGCCATACCGACTGCCGAGCGAAGCCGAATGGGAATATGCGGCGCGCGGCGGCACGCAGACCAGATACTGGTGGGGCGATCAGTTTCAGGCCGGCATGGTCAATTGCAGGAACTGCAGCGACATCCCAGCCAACGACCAGCCGGTCAAGGTCGGCAGCCTGAAGCCAAATCCGTTTGGGCTTTTCGATATGGGCGGCGGCATCGATCAATGGGTCGAAGATTGCTGGCACAAAAACTATCAAGGCGCTCCCACGGACGGATCAGCGTGGGTGGAGAACGAATGCTCCTCGCACGTCATCCGTTCCGGTTCCTGGCGGAACGACTCGAGCTATGCCCGGGCATCAAACCGCGGCAGCTATGACACCAACGTGCGATATCCCACGCACGGGTTCCGCGTCGCACTTTCCCCGTAGGGAGCGTTGAAGAGGACGGTCATGAAATACATGCGGCGCATCGTTCTTGCAGCAGCGCTCACTTGCCTGCCATTCGCAGCGTTCGCCCAAGGCAAGCCCGCACACAAGGATGCTCTTCTCTATTTCGTGTGGCCGCAGAACGGCGCCGTCATCAAGGGCGGATTCTGGGCCCGCTTTGGTCTGCGCAACATGGGCGTAACGCACGCGGGCGACAGCTACGCAAACAGCGGCCATCATCACCTTCTGATCG
>JBKPMC010000146.1:0-2725 GCA_046731955.1 Pseudomonadota bacterium
GCAGTTGCTCAGGATCACTGCGGCCGTGAGCAATCCACTCACAAACAAAAAGCTTCTAATCCAGATTGGAACTTGCCGTTCGGCGGCTTCGCGCGCGATCTTGCTATCGGGAATCTTGATGCCAGATAAAATGTCGGCCATTGTCGAACTTCTGCCTCCATGCTTGCGATCTGCGCTGTCTGTATTGACCGGGGCTCCCACGAAGCCTGATGCATCGGAATCGCTCCGGTCGCTGGTGTTAGCGAATAGATGAGCTGGGCCTGGTCATAAAACAGTACCAAGATTGCCAATTTTGACCGTACCATCGCGCGATGGCGGCCGTTCTATCCAACCTGATCGTGACAGATTTTATTCGGCGATCCGAGAGGAAATGGAGAACGGGCTGCCCGCCTCGGGCGCGCGGTTACCCTCTTCACAGGATATCGCCGCTCAGCTCGGAGTCGTGAGATCCGGCGGGCTGCGGCGGTCGCTATCCATGGCAGCTCTGCCTTCAGGGAAAGGCCGACGCTGCTCTTGACTATGCATTCATCCTTTGCGTTCTCTCGGCTGCCGCGGCGAAGATCGCTTCAACATTCTCCGGCGCAAAAAACTCCGTCGGCGATATCGTCCCGGCGTTGACGCGCGCAAAGCCGTCCATGGCGGCCTGGTTGCCATGAACCGCGCCAAGGATCCGCTGCAACTCGGGTGGCGGCGGCTCAAGCGTTGCGAGGTCGCACGTGAAATCGTACATCGCGCCTACGTCAGCGTCGCGGATGCGCTGGTACTCGCCCATGGCATCCTCGAACGGCCGTGCGCCGGACAATGATTGGTCGCTTGCCGCGGCGCACAGTTCGGCGTCCCGGAAGGAATCGAGAATTCCCTGCGCCGTTATGAAGTCCTTGTTATAGCCGGCGTCTCCCACAAGCGCCCAGCCGGGACCGTAAGGCTTGCGAAAATAGTTCGGCACCCCTGCGCCGGCGAACGGTGCTTCGCGCGTTGCGCTGCGCAACCGCGCGGCAAAGTCCGGCGCCTGCTCGATTGCCTTCAGGTAATTGCCCTCGATATCCTTCTTGTTTTCCGCAAATTCTGCGTAGGGCCATCCGGCGGCGACGAGCGTGAGATCATCATGGGTCGGCATTGCCGCACATACGCGCCTGTCGCGGACATAGACCTCAAAGCGGCCGTCGGTTGGCATACCTCTCCAATAGCTGTAGTAACCCGCCCACAGTGGCGGCTTCTCGCGGTAGTGCTCAGGATGCACCGCCTCGCTCAGCATGGAGTTCCGGCCGTCGGCGCCCACGACAACATCGGCATATTCCGTGACCGTGCCACCTTGCTTCGATCGACCCTTGATGCCGACGACGCGCTCTCCCTCGATCATGATCTCCTCGACGACAAAACCCTGACGGATCTCCGCGCCGGATTCGACCGCAGCGTCGACCAGCAGTTTGTCGAGGATCGTCCGTCGCGGGCAGTAGGCAACGGGATCCCTGTCCGTGCCGGGGGCGCCGGCAATGGTGAACGGTCCGAAGTCGAAGGCGTAGGTATGGATCGGCGGGCATCCGGTCGCCACCAGCCGGTCGAGCAGCCCCCATCGCGCCAGCGCATTCACGGCGCGGGGATGCACGAGATGTGTCGACACGGTGTCGCTCGGGAATGACGCGCGATCGACCGCCAGCACCCGGTACCCCTTGCGCGCCAGCAACATCGCGGTTGGCGAACCGGCGCAGCGCGCACCCATGACGATCACGTCGAATGCCTTGCCCATCGGAAACCTCCATGCAAAGTTTCTTCCGTGCCGGTTGACGGCAGCCAAGCCGCGGCCGGGCCATGGCATGCGAGATATTAGCGGGAAGCCGGAGCCGCAACTTTGCCGAAACTCCGTGGTTCTTTGCAGGGCAGGTCCACGGTCGACGGAGCACGAAAATGGATGCTCTATCGCAGGCGCTGGCGTCTGTGCGCATGACCGGCGCCATCTTCTACCACGCGGAGTGCACGGCTCCCTGGGGGTTCCGGGTGCCATCCCTGGAAGACGTCGCCCACGTGCTTGCCCCCGGAACCGAGCGGCTGGTCAGCTATCATCTGGTCACCCACGGCAAGGCGGTCGTGTGCTTCCCGGGCCAAGCGGACATCCCCGTCACGGCAGGCGATATCCTCATCATCCCCCACGGTGATGCGCATACTGTCTCGAACGGCTCGCCTTCGGCCTTCATTGACAGCGGGGCTTCGCTTGGCAGTTTTCTGGCGGGCGATCTGACGACGATGCGATTGGGCGGCGGTGGCGAACTGACCCAATTCGTCTGCGGCTATTTCGGCTGCGAACGTCATGCCGATCGGCTCTTCCTTGCCGGCCTGCCGCTGATGATCAAGATCAACCTCCGCGGCGACCCGGCCGGCGAATGGCTGGAGAGTTCGGTTCGCCATCTGGTCTCCCAGGCTGGGTCCGCGCGACCGGGACAGTCGGTCCTGCTTTCCAAGATGGCGGAGGCGCTCTTCATCGAAACCATTCGCCGCTATATGGAGGCGTTGCCGCCGGAACAGACCGGCTGGCTGGCCGGTGCGCGGGATCCGGTCGTCGGCGGTGCATTGGCGCTGCTGCACCGAAAACCCTGTCATCATTGGACCGTGGAGCAACTGGCCGCCGAGACCGGCGTTTCACGCTCGGTCCTTGCCGAGAGGTTCTCCCAATTTCTTCGCGAGCCGCCACTGACCTATCTTGCGCGCTGGCGATTGCAACTCGCTGCCA
>JBKPMC010000147.1:0-5375 GCA_046731955.1 Pseudomonadota bacterium
ATGCGGCACACCGCGAATTTGGAAACCGTGAACACTTATGAAGGCACCCACGACGTCCACGCCCTGATCCTGGGCCGGGCGATCACCGGCATTCAGGCGTTTTCGTAAGCGGTCGCGAGGCAGTTTGGCCGTGGTCCCACTTTCCGCTGTCATCGCCCGCGAAGGCGGACGATCCAGTACTCCGGGAAATCTCGATTCATCTCGAACGTCGGCGATTACTGGATACCCCGCCTTCGCGGGGTATGACGACTGAGGTCGTCTGACCGGTTCTCGCCACTCAGGAACTCCCATGGCCGACAACGACGACATCCCGTTCAACCGCGACTTCCCGCTCAAGCCGGGCATCGTCGATGAAGCCCGTCCCGGCGTGCGGCGCGTCCTCTGCAACAATCCGAGCCCGTTCACCTTCACCGGCACGGTCAGCTACATCGTGGGCAAGGGCAACGTCGCGATCATCGATCCCGGCCCTGATGACGACGCGCATGCCAGGGCGCTGCTGGATGCCGTCCGCGGCGAGACGGTGACGCATATTCTGGTTACCCATACCCATCGCGACCATTCGCCGAACACCGCGCGGATCAAGGCCGCCACCGGCGCCCCGGTCTATGCCGAGGGCCCGCATCGCGCCTCGCGGCCGCGCTTCGAAAGCGAGAAGCACAATCCGGAATCCGGCGCCGACCGCGATTTCAGGCCCGACATCGCGGTCAAGAACGGCGACATGATCGAAGGGCAGGGCTGGGCGCTGGAGGCGGTCGCAACGCCGGGTCACACCGCCAACCACCTGGCGTTCGCCTGGCCCGAGCGGAAGATCAACTTCGTCGGCGACCACGTGATGGGCTGGTCGACCTCGATTGTCGCTCCGCCGGACGGATCGATGATCGACTACATGGCCTCGCTCGACCGGCTGGAAGCCCGCGCGGAGGATTTGTACTTCTCCGGCCATGGCCCGGAAATTCCGGAAGCCCAGCGCTATGTCCGCTTCCTCGCCCGGCACCGCAGGGCGCGCGAAGCCTCGATCCTGCATCGGCTGGCCAAGGGCGAAGCCGACATCCCGACCATGGTGCGCGCGATCTATATCGGTCTCGACCCGCGGCTGACGAACGCCGCGGGCTATTCCGTGCTGGCGCATCTGGAAGACCTGGTCGCGCGCGGGATCGTGGCGACGGAGGGCGATCCGGTGATCGGCGGAACGTATCGGATGGCTTCTTAACCTCTCCCCGTTCTTTACGGGGAGAGGTCGCCGCGTCTTCGCGGCGGGTGAGGGGCGAGGCAGGGTGCTAATCTCATCCGTCAGTGATCGTGGACAGAGTTGCCCCTCACCCCAACCCTCTCCCCGCAAGAGCGGGGCGAGGGAGGATAACGCCGCCAGGAAAGCGCGTCACTTTTTCACCGTCTTCGCCGGGGCTTTCGCCGGCGCCTGTGGCTTCTTCTGCGCCGGTTTGGCGTTGTCGACGGCCGCGTTGATGTCCTCGATCAGCTTGGAGACGCGGGCAGCGTTGCTGCCGAGGTCGCTTTCGAAATAGCGCGAGGAGGAACGGATATCGACGCGCGAATCCTCGCCGTCGGGCGTGATGCGGATCGAGACGTCCTCGCGGAATCCCATGATCGGCGTGCGCGCCACCGCCTCGATGCGGCCGATGCGGCGCGGCAGCTGCGGCGGCCGTTCGTCGATCACGAGCCATTTGCGCCTGGTGACCAGCGCCAGCGTCACCTCATAGGCCCGCTGCGGCGGGACTTCCAGTTCCACGGTCTCGATATCGGGATAGGCGATGCGCTGCTGTTCGGCCGAATAGAGCCCGGCATAGACCGCGGAGTTGGCGCCTTCGCCGCTGCGTAGCCGCGCCAGCGCCTCGAAGCGCGGTGGATCGATCGGATCGGTGGTGATGTCGTGGATCGGCGGGGCCTTGCGGTATTGCAAAGCGAGGTAGGCCGGGTAGGCGAGCAGGGCGGCGTTGATCAGGAACGCCAGCAGGATCCGGCCCATGCCGCGCGACCCGTTCTGCCAGATCGCGGCAAACGCGGCGAGGCCGACCAGGATCGAAAGAACCGCGAGGCCCAGTGCGCCGAAGAAGGTCGCCAGCGCCGGCTTCATCTCCAGAAAGCCGAAACGGACGATGAGGATCGAGACCACCACCGCGACCACGGCGAAGATGGCGAGGTTGCGCGACCAGGTGGCGAGCCGGGACACCGGCTCCGACTGGTACGGCGTTGAAAACCTTCGGGCCATCTGTAGATCTGCCGGGTTGGAGGCGGTCCGGGCGGGCGGGCCGGGCTGCAAACTCGCAGCTTGAGACCACGGCGGGGCGCGAATTTCAAGGTTCGCGCGCGATACCGAAGCCTTTTTCGTTTCTGATTGAATCAGAGCCGGGTTCTAAGGTTCTTGTTTGGCGCGTTTTCCTGACGTGAAACGGGTGTTCGCCCCGGATAAGGCCGGGGCAGCTTTCGCTCGAAAACGCTAGTAATCAGGCCATGCACGCGCTGCGTGCAACCTCGCCGTTTAACCATCTCTGTAAATTGATTATTAGTTGTATATTGAAGTCGACCCAACTTTCGTCTACCTCTCGCCTCCGGGTTGTCGTATTTGCCGCAACACGGGACTGTCCTGCACGGGACACGGCGAGCCGCCAACCAAAAGGGAAACGGCGGGTGTCAGCCAGAAGCGCTGCAGGATGATCTCAACTCCCGGTCCTTGTTACTGGGCGGAGCCGCAAAGATGCGGTTGCGCCCATCCGGAGTTTCAGGGATCATCAACATAGGGCGCAATCGGCATACGTCCGCGAGGCTGGTGGATAGCCTCATGGGGGCGAGTGTTCAGTATGAGTGATTCAAAGCACGATGGATATGTCGGTCCGAACGACCCGGCATATTATGCGCCGCGTGAGTTGAGGGAACGGGCGAGCAGCGAGCAGTCGGGCACGATGCCCATCCAGACCGAGGAGTGGCGTCCGCGAATGCCGACGGAAGGACCGCCCTTGCAACCATTTGGCAAGCCTCCACGCCGCCAGGGCTCCGAAATGTTCAGCAAAGCCGTAGCCCAGGCCATGCAGGAGGCGAGGGAAACGGCGCCGGTCGAAGTGCCATCCGTGCTGCGCGACCTGTCGGGGCGGCGCGCGCTGCTCCAGCAGGTCATCCGCTTCTCGATCGCGGTGGCGATCGCGGCAAGCATCGCGATGCTCCTCGTCATGGCCATTCCGTCTTCGCAACGCCCCGCCGGACAGGACAACGCCTCGCTTTCGGCCGTCTGGCAGTCGGTAAAATCGTCGGTGATGCCGGCGCCTCAGCAACAGCCGCCACAGAAGCGTACGGCGACCCTGGCCGTGCAGGACGGCAGCGGCCTCGCCAACGATCCTGTGCCGCTCGGAATTCACGTCGGCGCTCCGCCGCCCGGCGCGTTCGTATCCATCAACGGGCTGACGGCCGGCGCACGACTGACGTCCGGCAAGCGTACCGGTCCCAGCGAGTGGCGGGTGCCGGCGACGGAGATTTCCGGCGTTTCGGTCATTCCGCCGGATGGATTTGCCGGCCAGATGCTGGTCACGGCGGAATTGCGTGACGGTGACGGCGTGGCTCTCACCGGCACCTCCACGCGTTTGACCTGGACGGCAGTGCCAAGCGTTGCGGCGCCAAGCCTTGCAAGTCCAAGCCTTGCAACTCCAAGCCTTGCGGCGGCGCCGTCAAGGGCCGCGGCGCCGCCGCCGGCTGTCGTATCGCCGCCGCCCGTTGCCGTGGCGCCGCCGGTCGCTGTGGCGCCGCCAGTTGCCGTTGCCACAGCCGTGCCGTCGGCGATGCCGGCCCCGCCGCAGGCGGAGATCGTGCGCAGCCTCGATGCCAGAGAAGTCGCTGCCCTGATCAAACGCGGACAGGATCTGCTCGCCGGCGGCGACGTCCAGTCAGCGCGGCTCTTGCTGATGCGCGGCGCCGAAGCGCGCGATGCGCGGTCAGCCCTGCTCGTCGGCACGACCTACGATCCGGCGCTGCTCAGGCAGCTCGGCGCCGATGGCCCGATGGCGGACGTTGCCCAAGCCCGCATGTGGTACCAGCGGGCAAAGGAATGGGGCGAGCCCGACGCGCAGCGCAAGCTGGAAGCGCTGGCGCTCTCGCGCTAGGGGATAAACGGCAGCCGATCCGGTCGGATTGAACCGGATCGTGAGCGATCTGCGCAGGCATGAGCTTCAGGAAGGCCGCTTTCCGTTGTGTCGAAAGCGGCCTTCCCGTTTTCAGGGCGTCACGCCGCCGCGTTCGGGAAGCGGTAGCTCTTGAACTGTTCGCGCAACGCGGTCTTCAGGATCTTGCCGGTCGCGGTGTGGGGAATGCCGTCGACGAAGGCGACGTCATCGGGCATCCACCATTTGGCGATCTTGCCGTCCATGAATTTCAGGATGTCCTCGCGCGTGGCTTTCTGGCCTTGCTTGAGCTGGACGATCAGGAGCGGGCGCTCGTCCCATTTGGGATGATAGACGCCGATCACGGCCGCTTCCGCGATCGCGGGGTGGGCGACCGCGAGATTTTCCAGATCGATCGACGAAATCCATTCGCCGCCGGACTTGATGACGTCCTTGGAGCGGTCGGTGATCCGCATATAGCCGTGCTGATCGATGGTCGCGACGTCGCCGGTGTCGAAGAAGCCTTCGTCGTCGAGGATATTGGCATCGACCTTGAAATAGGCCTTGGCGACGGCGGGGCCGGCCACCTTGAGGCGGCCGAAAGTCTTGCCGTCCCACGGCAGCTCCTTGCCGGCATCGTCGGTGATCTTCATCTCGACGCCGAACGGCGGATAGCCCTGGGTCTGCAGGATATCGAGCCGCTCCTCGCCGGTGAGTTCGGCAAACGGCGGCTTCTGCGCGGCGACGGTGCCGATCGGGCTCATCTCGGTCATGCCCCAGGCGTGGCGCACGCGAATACCCATGTCGACGAACGACTTGATCATCGAGCGCGGCATCGCCGAGCCGCCGCACACCACGCTTCTGAGGTGGGGCAGCTTCAGATTGCCGGCCGCCATGTGGTTGAGCAGCATCAGCCACACGGTCGGTACGCCGGCCGTATGTGTGACCTTTTCGGTGTCGAGAAGTTCGTAGACCGAAGCGCCGTCGAGTTTGGCGCCCGGCATCACGAGCTTGGTGCCCATCGAAGGCGCGGAGAACGCGATGCCCCAGCTATTGGCATGGAACAACGGCACCACCGGCAGCATTGTCTCGGCGGCGCTGGTGCCGAGAGCGTCGACATTGTTGGCCATCAGCCCGTGCAGCACGTTGGAGCGGTGCGAATACAACACGCCTTTCGGATCGCCCGTGGTGCCCGAGGTGTAGCACATCGCGGCCGCGGTATTTTCGTCAAAGTCCTTCCATTTGAACTTGCCGTCGGCTTCCGCGATCCAG
>JBKPMC010000148.1:0-9155 GCA_046731955.1 Pseudomonadota bacterium
TGCACTTCCCCACCTACCGCCAGCAGGGGCTGCTCATCGCACGCGGCTATCCGCTGACGGAAATGATGAACCAGATCTACTCGAACCGGGGCGACAAATTGAAAGGCCGCCAGCTGCCGATCATGTATTCGGACAAGGCACACGGCTTCTTCTCGATTTCGGGCAATCTCGGCACCCAGTTTCCGCAGGCAGTCGGCTGGGCGATGGCCGCAGCAATCAAGGGCGACAGCCGGATCGCCATGGGCTGGATCGGCGACGGAGCGACCGCGGAGGGCGACTTCCATTCTGCGATGACCTTTGCCGCTGTTTACAACGTGCCCGTCGTGCTCGCCGCGGTGAACAACCAGTGGGCGATCTCGAGCTTCGCAGGAATTGCCGGCGCCGAACGAGCGACCTTCGCGCAGCGCGCCGTCGGCTACGGTATCGCGGGCCTGCGGGTCGACGGCAATGACGCGCTCGCCGTCTATGCCGCAGTCCAATGGGCGGCCGAGCGCGCGCGTTCGAACCTCGGCCCGACCCTGATCGAGTTCTTCACCTATCGAGCCGAGGGCCATTCAACGTCGGACGATCCATCCGGCTATCGGCCGACCAACGAAGCGAAAGCCTGGCCGCTCGGCGACCCGATCGAACGGCTGAAGGCACACCTAATTGCGATCGGCGAGTGGGACGACGAGCGCCATGCGGCAATCACCGCCGAGGCCGATGCGGCCGTGCGCGCGGCACAGAAGGAATCGGAAAAGCTCGGCATCCTTCCCGAACAGGGCAAGGACGGCATCGAGACCATGTTCGACGACGTCTACGCCGAGGTTCCGTGGCACCTCGCCGAGCAGCGCGAGCAGGCATTGGACGAGAACCGCTGATGCCGACCATGAACATGATCCAGGCGCTCAACGACGCCCACAAGGTGATGATGGCCCAAGACGAGGACGTCGTCGTTTTCGGCGAGGACATCGGCTATTTCGGCGGCGTCTTCCGCGTGACCGAGGGGCTGCAGAAGGAATTCGGCAAGACCCGCGTGTTCGACGCCCCGATCAGCGAGGGCGGGATCGTCGCCACCGCCGTCGGCATGGCCTGCTACGGAATCAAGCCGGTCGTCGAGATCCAGTTCGCCGACTACATCTACCCCGGCTACGACCAGATCGTCAGCGAGGTCGCCAAGATCCGCTATCGCACAGCGGCCGAATGGACCATGCCGATGGTCATCCGAACGCCCTACGGCGGCGGCATCTTCGGCGGGCAGACCCACAGCCAGTCGCCCGAAAGCCTGTTCACCCACATCGCGGGCCTGAAGGTCGTGATCCCCTCGACGCCCTATGACGCCAAGGGCCTGCTAATCGCCGCGATCGAGGACCCTGATCCGGTGATCTTCTTCGAGCCCAAGCGCATCTACAATGGGCCGTTCGACGGCCATCACGACCGGCCCGTGAAGCCCTGGTCCAAGCATCCGGCGAGCGAGGTTCCGGAAGGGCATTACACCGTTCCGCTCGGCAAGGCGTCGGTGGTGCGCGAAGGCGCCGACCTCACCGTGCTCGCCTACGGCACGATGGTCCACGTCGCGCTCGCCGCGGTCGAGGAGCAGGGCCTCGACGCCGAGGTGATCGACCTCCGCACGCTCGTCCCGCTCGACATCGCGACGATCGAAAAATCGGTCGAGAAGACCGGCCGTTGCCTGATCGTCCAGGAGGCGCCGCGCACCAGCGGCTTCGCTTCGGAGCTCGTCAGCCTCGTCCAGGAGCGCTGCTTCTATCACCTCGAAGCCCCGGTCGGGCGCGTCACCGGCTGGGACACGCCCTACCCGCACGCCTACGAATGGGCCTATTTCCCCGGCCCGAAGCGCATGAAACGAGCCCTTGAGAAAGTGATGGCAGACTGATGGCCCGCTTCGAATTCAAGCTGCCCGACATCGGCGAAGGCATTGCCGAGGCGGAGATCGTCGCCTGGCATGTGAAAGTGGGCGACGAGGTCGCAGAAGACCAGCAGCTCGCCGATTTGATGACGGACAAGGCCACGGTCGAGATGGAATCGCCGGTCGCGGGCAAGGTGATCGAGCTTGCCGGCGAAGTCGGCGACCAGGTGCCGATCGGATCGGTGCTCGCGGTGATCGAAACCGAAGGCGCGGACCGTGCGGCCGAACCGGTCGAGGACAGCAAGGACGAGCGCCCGCTTGGAGACGGCGCGGTCGAGGCGACTCCGGAACAGGCGGAAGAGCTGCCGGTCACGGCTGGGGATGTGGAGGCGGAGAAGGCGAAACCGTCGCCGGCGCCGCAACCCAGAGTGGAACCGGAGGTTGCCGAAAAGGAACCAGCGCACGCGAAGGTCCTCGCCTCCCCCGCCGTCCGCGTCCGCGCCCGCGACCTGGGCATCGACCTGGCACAAGTCCGCACCGCGAGCGACCGCATCCGTCACTCCGACCTGGACGCTTATTTGCTCTATAACGGCGGCACCGTCTCCGCTCGGGGAACTGCCGCCCCTCGCGCAGACGAAACCATCAAAGTCGTCGGCCTGCGCCGCAAGATCGCCGAGAACATGCAGGAGGCGAAACGCCGAATCCCGCATTTCACCTTGGTCGAAGAGTTCGACGTCACGGCGCTCGAGGAAACGCGCGCGATGATGAACAAGGATCGCGGCTCCAACCCGAAGCTGACGCTCCTCCCCTTCCTCATCACCGCCATGGCAAAGGCGCTCGCCGAATGGCCGATGCTCAACGCCACTTATGACGACGATGCGAACGTCATCACCCGCCACGGCGCGGTCGACATGGGCATCGCGACGCAAACCCCGAACGGGCTGATGGTGCCGGTCATCCGGAATGCGCAGGGCCTGAGCGTCTGGCAGCTCGCGAGCGAGATCCTTCGCCTCGCCGAGGCTGCGCGCACCGGCAAGGCCCCGCGCGAGGAGCTGATGGGCTCGACCATCACCATCTCGAGCCTCGGCCCGATGGGGGGCGTAACGTCGACTCCGGTGATCAACCGCCCCGAAGTCGCGATTCTCGCCGTCAACAAGGTCGAGGATAAGCTCGTGCCGATCGACGGCGAGATCGAGATCCGCAAACGGATGAACCTATCACTCAGCTGCGACCACCGCGTCGTCGACGGCTGGGACGCGGCAAGCTTCATGCAGACGCTCAAGGCCTACATCGAAAATCCCCTGCGCCTGCTGTCGGCGTAGTTCAGCTGGGCCACAACGAATGTCTGCTTTGGGTGGAAAGCGGACACTGGCTTACAGGACGGGTTTTGACGCTCGCGTGCACTTGAAGTTCGAACTGTCATAGCTGGCGTTCGGACGAGTGTGAATGAAGGTCGCCGTGAGTGCTCCGTCCTCATGCGTCGAGATTGAAAATTTCGGCTGGCCTAACCCCCCCAAGTGCCAAAACACAGAATACCCAGGTGCGTCGGGATTGCGCACAAGATGGCCATCGAGGCCGTTCAACCGGATGCGAGGGAAAGGCTCGCTGTCGAAGTTCACTTGCAGGGTGAAGCGCTTAGGCTGCGGACGTCCACTGTCGATACAAATGCCCCCCGGACTACCTGGTGGAGGACAGACCCAAGTTCCTACGTAGGAACAGGTAAAGCTACCCGTCGGTTCTTCGGCTGCGCTGGCAGCGCTGCTTATGAATGCAAGAATGAAGACAATGGGGAGCCGCATCCGCCCGTTCTTGCATTGAAAGCTTGCCAGAACCTGAAACGCGTTAATGTCCGCAATGGGTCGAAAGCGGACATTAGCGCGGCGTCTCAGTGCTTCCCCGCCTCTAACCTCTTGAACGACCCCAGCGTCTGGGTACTGAACCCGGAGGGTTTGCCGTCCGGACCGATTGTGAAGGTGACGTCCTGCGTCCCGTAATCGATCAGCGGCCAGGACAGCGTGAAGGTGTCGCGGCTGTAGTGGCGGAGCTTGCCGGCGTAGCGGCCCGGGCCTCCCGCGATGTTGAGGCCATCACCGGCGGCGGTCAGCACAAAGGGGCCGTAAATGTCGTTCTCATATGTTCCCGCGTACGCCGCGAGCGGCACGCTGGCGCGGCCCGGGTTCGCCGGCGGAGGATCGGGATCGAGCATCGCATCGACCTTCATTTGCGTCTCCAGAAGTGTCGCTTGAGTCTTTGAACTCGCAGGACCGAGCTCCTGTTCGAGGACATGGGCCCGGATGGCTTCCGGCAGGATGGTCAGGTTGAGGTTGGCGAGCACCGCGATCCCCAACTGCCGCTCCGGCACCAGCACGATGATCGCGCGCGCGCCGTCGAGCGCGCCGCCCTTCTCCATCACCTTGGCGCCGTGGAAATAATAATAGCCCCACCCCATGGCGTAGCCGAAGCCCGTCTCCGGGCTGATCGGCGGCGTTTCCGAGAAGGAAATCTCCGAGACGATGCTCGGCTCGAACATCTCGTCGATCACCTTTGCAGGAAGGACTGGCCGGCCGTCGAGGGTGCCGCCGCCCAGCAGCATGCGCATGTAGCGCGACAGGTCCGAAGCCGTGGACACCATGGAGCCCGCCGCGCCCATCACAATCTGGTGGGAGGGCGTAATGGCCTGAATCCGACCGTTCACCCGGCCGAACGTGCCGGAGCGATTATTGTCTTTTGGCGCAGTCCGCACCGACGTGGCGGAGCGCGTCATTCCCAGCGGCTTCAACAGCCGGCTGTCGACGACGTCCTCCCAGCTTGAACCCGCGGCGCGCGCGGCGACTTCGCCGGCCGCGAAAAATCCAAGGTTCGAGTAAAGCGCCTTTTCGCGGAAGCTGGCTCCGGGCGGCACGAAGCGGATGCGGCGCAGCAGCTCGCGCCGGTCGTACCCTTCCTCGCCGAGGAGATCGCCCGTGAACGCAGGCAGGCCCGTTCGGTGGGCGAGCAGGTCGCGCACCGTCGCATGCCGCGTCGGATAGGGATCGTAGAGCGCGAACTCCGGAAGCTTCGTGATGACCTCATCATCCCAGTCCAGCCGGCCCTCGCCCACCAATGCCGCCAGGGCGGCTGCTGTGAACGTCTTGGTGTCCGACGCGATCTGGAAGACGGTGTTCTCGTCCACCGGAGCGTTCTTGCCCGCCTGGCGGGTGCCGTAGCCTTTCAGGAAGACGGTGTTGCCGCGATGGACGACGGCAATGGCAGCGCCAGGCACCCCATAATCCGTCATCGCTTTCCGAATGAACGCGTCGAGGCCCTGCGTGGGATCGCCCGAAGGCGCTTGGGCTGAAGCCTTCCCGACCCACGGAGACGCGAGCGGCGTCGCGAGCATGAGCATGAACAGCGCTAAACGGAAGACCATGCGACCCTCCCCCTTGGGAAGCCGGTACGTTCGACCCAACAGCGCCATTTAATGCAAGCTAAGGCGCGGGTCGACAGCAGGCGTTCGCCGGGCTCAACGGTCGGCTGCTTGGCGATCGGAGAGTGAAGGACCGGCCCTGCCAGCGTTCAAGCGGTCAGGCAGGACCGGCCTTCGTGCAACGCGGCAAGGGGTAATTGAGCCGCAAGTAGTGATTTAACCCCGAGCCGTTAAACGCCGTCCAACGAACATGGCTAATGCTGCGGTAATGAATTACGTCCGCCATTCGTCACTCGAAGTCGGGACTCACTGCTTCGGCGGCGGCGTCTCGTTCGGCGCGGGCTTCTCAGGCGTCCAAGTTGCTCCAGAGTAGGTCCAGCTGGCGATTTTCCAGTCCTTTCCGGCCTTGGTCATGACGAAGGTCATGCTGCCCGCGCCCGCCATCTTCGTCCCCTTCTGGACGAAGCGGTAGGTGGTCGGGAGCACGACATAAGCGTTTGTCCCGTCGCTGGTGGCCTGGACCGGCTTGCCATAGTCGATGCGGCCGCCGCTGACCCCCTTGGCCTTGGAGTCCTTCATATAATCGTCGAACCAGCGCTTCGAGGCGTCGGCGCCCGTCCAGAGATGCGGGCCGAACTCGTCGACGATCACCGCGTTCGATGCGTGAGCAGCGTGGAAGGCGGCAATATCGCCGCCATTGAACTTGTCCAGCCATGTCGTGACTGCCGTAGTCGCATCCTCGGCCGGTCCCGCAGCGGCTGGAGCCGCGGCCAGCATTGATGAAGCGAGCGCTGCAATGATGAGAGCGGATTTGCGCATGACACACCCCCTTCGCCGGCCTTTCGGACGCAAACAGGAGGCGCGCGGGCCGGAGCACGCGGGACGCGGCTGGCTGCGCCCCGCGCTGCGGGCTGTCAAGCGACTCAGTCTTTCTTGCCGAGCTCGCGCCAGCTCTTCTCGTGGACCTCGATCCCATATTTATCGGCGGCCTTCTTGATTCGCCGCCAGGCCTCGTCGCGGTCCTCGTCCGAGACGCCTTCGACCTGATCGAACCGCGCCATTGCGTTGCGCACATGATCCGCGTCGTTGAGCGGCTCCTTGCGCTGCTTGGGGAACGCGAACTTGTCCTCGTCGATCCGGTCGCGCTGGGCTTCATTGAGTTCGGCCATGTCAGGCTCCTTTCACCCAACCTCAACGTTCGAACGGCCGCTTGGTCACATGAACCTTTTGCCACGTCGGTAACCGCGGTTCGGCTCTGGGAACGCGCGCCAATCAGGCCTATTGAGCTCCGCTCAGGACATCCGCGAAAGGGCAAACGATGCTGTTCGTAGTGGCGGGACTGCTGAAGGAGGGCGTCGAGCAACGGCTGTTGGATCTCCGCAACGAGGTCAACGAGCTACTCTCGCAACCATTCCCCAAAATCTCGCTCGCCGGCGTGCTGCGTGACAAGGATCGACGCCGGATCGGCTATCTCACCTTGATCGAGGCGGATGATTTTAAGGTCGCCGAGGCATTTCTCCATCAGAGTCCCTACTACCTTAACGACCTCTACGAGCAGGTGCACGTGGCGGAGTTCAACCCGGAAATCGGTAAGGTAGAAGCGTAGAGTTCCCGCGCGGCGGAGGGGAAGGAGAACCGCGCGGGGACTCTGATGGCGGC
This sequence comes from Pseudomonadota bacterium, assembly GCA_046731955.1. Classification (GTDB taxonomy): domain Bacteria; phylum Pseudomonadota; class Alphaproteobacteria; order Sphingomonadales; family Sphingomonadaceae; genus Sphingomicrobium. Next base: position 6,912 of record JBKPMC010000148.1, read on the forward strand.
GCGCTTGGGGGCGGAGTGCCGCGCCGCAGGGCGATCAGGCAGCGAGACGGACGGTTTCGCCGAGCGCCTGGTTGATGGACTCCTCGCGTTGCTCGGGGCTCACGGCGAGGCCGTCCGCCGCGACGAACTCCGGCTCGATTCCGATGAAATTGAAGACGCTCGTCAGGTAGCGCTCGAGATATTCGAAGCCGGCCGCCGGCGAGCCTTCATTGTAGAAGCCGCCGCGGGCTAGCGCGATGATCACGCGCTTGCCCTTCGCCAGTCCCTCGGGCCCGTTCTCCGTATATTGGAAGGTCTTGCCGGCGATCACGATGCGGTCGATCCACGCCTTGAGCTGCGTCGGAAGCGTGAAATTGTACATCGGCGCGCCGATCACGATCGTGTCGGCCGCAAGGAATTCGTCGAACACCGAAGTGTCGGCGAAAGCGTCGAGGGTCAGATGCGGCAGCGGGTTGGCGGCGAGATCGCGGTACACGACCTCTTCGCCCCACTGGGCCGTCTTTAGCTGGTCGACGATCGAGCGGCTAAGCGCCCGGCTGGCGCTGTTTTCGCCGTTGATGCTGGCGTCGAGGTGCAGGATGGTCACTATTGCCTCCTTGGTATGGATTTGTTACCGAGGCACCCTAAATAACCACCAAGCAAACGTCCGCAAGAACGCACTTTTTTGTGGCGGACGAACAAATTTGTGGCGCAAGAACACCCGTGTGGCGGGGGAACAGGAAGGTAACCGATGAAGGATCCGACCAATCCAGTATGCCGGACGATCAGCACCCTGTTGTCGCGGATCGGCGACAAATGGACGGTGCTCATCGTCGGGACGCTCGGCGAAGGATCGAAGCGTTTCAACGAGCTTCGCCGCGAGATTCCGAGCGTGTCGCAGCGGATGCTGACGCTCACTTTGCGCAACCTCGAGCGGGACGGGATTGTCAGCCGGACGGTGACCCCGACCATCCCTCCGCGGGTCGATTACGAGCTGACCGAGCTCGGTCAGTCGCTGCTGAAGCCGATCGTCGGACTCACCGACTGGGCGCTCGCCAATATCGAGAAGATTCACGAGGCGCATGCGCGGTACGACGCCGAGCAGGACGAGGCGGAAGCGGCGTAGCATTTTCGCGGACGCGCTAAGGCGCTAGGGCGGCGCGATGCTGAAACCCGTCACGACCGACATCGAAGCGCTGAAGATCCTCGACGAGCAGCTGCGCTGGCTCTCGGCGTGGACGATCCACCACGCCAACCACGTCCGCGAGAATGATGACGGACTAAAGGTCGGCGGCCACCAGGCGAGTTGCGCGTCCATGACGGCGATCATGGCCGCCCTCTATTTTCATGCGCTCGGACCCAACGACCGCGTCGCGGTGAAGCCGCATGCGGGTCCGGTGCTCCACGCGATCCACTATCTGCTCGGCACCCAGTCGCTCGAGGCGCTGGAAAAGTTCCGCGGCTTCGGCGGCGCGCAATCCTACCCCAGCCGGACCAAGGACAAGATCCCGGTCGATTTCTCGACCGGCTCCGTGGGGTTGGGCGTTGCAATCACGCTCTTCGCGAGCCTCGTGCAGGATTATCTGACGGCCCACGGCTGGCTGGACGAGCAGGACCGCGGCCGCTTCGTCGCGCTGATAGGCGACGCCGAGCTCGATGAAGGCAATATCTATGAGGCGCTGATCGAGGGCTACAAGCACGACGTCCGCAACCTGTGGTGGATCATCGACTACAATCGCCAAAGCCTCGACGCGGTGAGCGCAGACCGCATGTTCGAGCGCTTCGACGAAATATTCAAAAGCTGCGGCTGGCGCGTGGTCGAGCTGCGCTACGGCAAGCGCCTTTTTGCCGCACTCGCCAAGCACAAAGCGGTAAAGAGCTGGTTCGAGAAATTGCCGAACGCGGAGCTTTCCGCGCTGCATTACCAAGGCGGGGCCTCGTGGCGCGCGCGGATCGAAAAGGACCTCGGCAAATCCGCGGCGGCGTTTCTCAAGGAGCATGACGATTCGGCGCTGGCGTCGCTTTTCACCGACCTCGGCGGCCATTGCATGGACTCGCTAGTCGAAGCGTTCGATGCCGCGCAGGACGATGTTCCCACCCTGTTCGTCGCCTGGACGATCAAGGGCTACGGCCTGCCCTTCGCCGGCCACAAGGACAATCACGCCGGCCTGATGAATCCGACCCAGATGGCTGCTCTGCGCGAGGCGATGGGCGTGCGCGAGGGCCACGAGTGGGAGCCGCTCGAAGGCGTCGGCGACAACGCCC
>JBKPMC010000149.1:0-18574 GCA_046731955.1 Pseudomonadota bacterium
GCCTTGTCCGAATACATGATCGGCAGCTGGCGGCCTTTCAATTTGTCGCCCCGGTTCGAGTAGATCTGGTTCATCATTTCCGTCAGCGGATAGCCGCGTGCGATGAGCAGCCCCTGCTGGCGGTAGGTGGGGAAGTGCATGTCCTCGCGGTCGAGTGCGGTCTGGGCGGCTATCGCGATCGCCTCTTCGCCGGTGCACTTCATATAAAAGCTGGTCTTCCCCTGCCGCTGCGATCGGTACATGCGGTCGTCGAAGATGCGGACCGTCACCATGTCCTTGAGCATCTTGCGCAAGGTATCCGGATCGAGCTTCGGGTCCCACGGGCCGACGGCCTTGTCGTCGTCGCCGAGAACCCGGACGAGGTGGGTCGTCAGCGGGTGAGTCTCGGCCGCAGAAGCGGCGACGTCTGGACGCGGGGCACTGCCCGCTGCTGGAATCTTCAGCAACGAGAAATCGGGCGCGTCGCCCGGTCGGAACGGCGGCTCCGGCACGTGCAGCGTGAGCGTTGGCCGGTTGGGCTTGAGCTTCGCAGGATCCTTGTCGCTCATGATTGGAGCGAGCGCTTAGTCCGGAGTCAGCTTAGCGGCAACTATGGGTGACAAGTATCCTTTACATCGGCTGTAAACGCGCTTCAATCCTCTTCGGGCACCCCGACGGTGACTCCCGCCGTATAGCCGCCTCCTGCCGATTGCTCGAACCAGAAGGGCTGGCGTCGGCGCATGCCGCCGGCGATCTGGTCCAGGTTGCTGTCGTAAACCACGCCATTCAGAACCGTGTAGCGGACGCTGTCGCTGTTGCGGATGTCCTCCAGCGGATTGGAGTCGAGCACGACGAGGTCGGCGAGCTTGCCCGGCTCGATCGAGCCCAGCTCCTTGTCGAGGCCCAGCGCCCGCGCGGGGTTCACTGTCGCGGTGGCCAGCGCCTGATGCGGGGTCATTCCGCCGAGCGCGAAGTTCCATATGTCCCAGTGCGCGCCGAGTCCCTCGCGCTGGCCGTGGGCGCCGATCGACACCGGAACGCCGAGCTCGTTGATCCTCTTCGCCGTTTTGGAAATGGAGATGAGGTTCACTTCATCGTCCGGGATCATCGTCCGGCGGCGCGATCGGGAATCGAGGATTCGCCGCGGCACCCACCGTGACAGGATCGGCTCCTTCCAGACGTCGGTGTGCTGATACCAGTAGTTCTCGCCAAACGAGCCGCCGTAGGCGACGACGAGCGTCGGTGTGTAGGCAGTCTTCGACCCGCGCCAGAATTGCAGCACGTCGTCATAGACGTTGGCCACCGGCAACGAATGTTCGATCGTCGTGTGGCCGTCGGCGATCATCGTCATGTTGTGCATGAACAAGGAACCGCCCTCGGGCACCACCTCGAGCCCAAGCTCGCGAGCGGCCTCGATGATTTGCTGGCGCTGCTCGCGGCGCGGCTGATTGTAGCTCTTCACCGACCATGCGCCCGACTCCTTCAGTCGCCTGAGGTGCGAGCGGGCGTCGTCGAGGCTGTCGATCTGAACCGTGAACGGAGTCGTCGCGCCGTAGAGAATGGTGCCGGTCGAGAAGATGCGCGGCCCGACGATCTGCCCCGCCTTCTGCAGCTCGGACGCGGCGAAAATCTCGCTGGTGTCGTTCGATGGGTCGTGAACCGTGGTCACGCCGTAGGCGAGGCCCGCGTATAGCACCCAATTCTGCTGCGGGACCACCTCTTCCGTTCCCATTGAGCCGTGCCAGTGCGCGTCGATGAGGCCGGGGATGATCGTCTTGCCTGACGCGTCCATGGTGCGCGTGCCTGCCGGGTAGCTGATCGCGGCCGTCGGACCGACAGCAGCAATACGGTTGCCGTCGATCAGCACGGTGCCGTTCTCGATCACTTCGTCACCGCGCATGGTGATGATCCGCGCGCCGGTGATTGCTAGAACGCCCGTGGGCTTGGCTGCCGCCTGCGTGAAGCCGAGCGGAATCCGGGCCGCAGGCGTTGGCTCCTTCTCCGCAGGGGCAAATGCATTTGCGTAGCTGAGGTCGCGCCGGAACACGTCCGGTCCCTGCGTCCAGTAAAGGCTGCGGCCGTTCCCGGACCAATGAAGCCAATCGCCTGCGTCGGTACTGACGCGGGCCAGCGGAACTGCCTTGCTCTTCGGCGAAATGTCGACGGACCGCCCGGCGAGCGTGAACGGCATCACATAGGCCTGGTAGCGCTCTGTCCAGGCGACGAAGTTCTCGTCGGGCGAGATCGCGAACTCGCTCGCATTCTCCGAAACGAGGTGCGTCAGCTCCTTCGCGCCGCTGAGCTCGACCGAGCGCAGCGAGCGCTTATCCTCTTTCTCATTCGCCATGTATAAAATGCGGTCGTTGGACGCGCCGAACTGCGGCATCGCGCCGTCCTTGACGACCTTCTTCGGAGTTCCGCCGCGCGCGCTGACGACATAGATCCCTGGATCGCGGCCCCAGAGCGGAGTCGTCAGATTGCCGTCGCTGGTCTTGCGGTAGGCGATGGTCTGGCCGTTGGGCGAAAAGACCGGTTCGAGATAATGGCCTGGTTCGGATGTGACGTTGCGACCGGTCCCCCCACCGGCAGAGACAATCTTCACACGGCCGGCGTTCGCGTCGTTCCAGCTGACGTAGACGATTTGTTTCCCGTCCCGTGACCATGATGGATAGAGCTCGAACTCGTCGGCCGCGCGGGTGAGGCGCCGCGGAGCGCCGCCCGCTGCGTCTTTTATCCAGAGGTGCCCGAGCGCCTCATAGACGACGCGGCGCCCGTCCGGGCTAGCATGAGCGAAGCGGACCATCTTCACGTCAAAGCGGTCGGGAGCGACATCCTTCTGAAAGCGGAGCGCGTCTTCGACCCAGCGCGTGCCGGCGACGTGAAACGGAATGTCGCTGACCTGGCGTGAGGAGACGTCGATGCGGTGAATCGTGCCGCCGGCCCAGTAAACCAGCGAACGACTGTCGGGAGTCCAGCTGATCCCGGGATAGACACCGTGTACCGCCCAGGTCTCCTGCATGTCGCGGTCGAGCGTGTCGGTGAGCGGGGTCTCGCGCCCCGATGCGATGTCGAGGAGGTAGAGAGTCGACTTGTACCGGTCGCGCCGGATGAAGGCCAAGCTCTTGCCGTCGGGCGACGGCGTCGGCCGGATCGCTCCGCCCGGGCCGGTCACGTAGGGCTCGAGCTCATTGGTCTGCCGGTCGAGCCGCTGGATCACGTAGATCTGGCCGTTGGGGTCCTTGCTGTACTCGAAGATGTCGCCAGGCGTCGCGTCGTCGGAGAAATAGAGATAGCGCCCGTCCGGCGAGAAGGCGGGCTCGCCCGAATCCTTCTGCTTGGTGCGCGCCTTGGTCATTTGCACGCCCTCGGTCACGCCCGAGCGGTGATAGAGCCACATCTCGCCCGCACCCAACGAGCGGGTGCTCGTAAAATGCTTGCGCGCGACTACGAACGCCCCGTCGGGGGTCCATTCGGGCTGATTGAGGAGCCGGAAGCTCTCCTTGGTGATCGCTCGGGGGTTGGAGCCGTCGCGGCTCATCACCCAGATATTGTCGCCGCCGCCACGGTCGGAAGTGAAGGCGATCTCAGTGCCGCTCGGGCTGTAGCGCGGCTGCATGTCCCAGGCATTGCCGGAGGTGAGCGCGCGGGCTTCGCCACCGGTGATCGGCATCACGTAAATGTCGCCGAGCAAATCGAACACGATCTCGCGGCCGTCGGGGGAGACGTCGAGCGACATCCACGTGCCCTCGCGCGTGTCGATCGGGACATCGTGTCCCGGGCCGTGATGGGCGGAGACATCCCACGCCTTGGGATCGGCCTTGGCCGCAGTGGGCGCCCCCGGACCGCCTTGCGTCGCCTGCTTCTGCAGCTCCTGGCTGGCGGGGCGCGGCTCCTGCTCCGCTTTCTGCGGCTGCAGAGGATCGGCCTTCTTGTCGGTCTCGGAGGGAGGCGGCGCGACCGGTGGCGTTGGCGGCGGCGTGGGTGCGGGCTCGGCGTAAGCGCCTGCGGCGATCAAAAAGCTAGCGGCGAGCAGAAGCGAACGGCGATGCATGGATGAACCCCCTGCGGTCCAAGCTTTGGAGAGGCGGGCCTGCGAAGGCAATCCGCGTTCCGTCGTTCGTCGAACGAGGACGGCCGCTGGTTGACCTGATCAGTGGCGGCGACTAGCCGCGCGGCCATGGCCGAGATGCCCGAAACCAAAGCCGACACGCCGCCGGATCGGCTCTCGCTCGATCCGCGCAGCGACTATTACGACGAGGCAATGTTAAGCAGGGGCGTCGGCATCAAGTTCAACGAAAACGAAAAGACCAACGTCATCGAATATTGCGTGTCCGAAGGCTGGATCCGCATCGCCGCCGGCCGCAGTCGCGACCGCTATGGCCAGCCGATGACGATCAAGCTCAACGGGAAAGTCGAGCCCTATTTCGAGGACGTGGCTCAGTCGGACGGCGGCGAGGGAGCGGCTTCGGAAGGATAGGACGCAGCGCGGCGTCGCCGTTCGCGCCATTTTTTGAACCCCCAGCCGAGCAGGGCGACGCCGGCCAGCGCAGGCACGCTGCGCTTCGCGAGCGCCGCTACGCCAAACCCAAGGATCGCGCCCTTGGCGCCCTCGCCGCGACCGGCGATCCTGCTGCCTAACCAGGCGCCTGCAAGCTTGCTCAACATGCGCTTACTCCTCTCCTTCGTGCCCTGTCGGCTCGACGCGTTGGGTCCGGCGAATGTTCCCAACTCTCATTTGGCAAATCACACCAATCTTTGGTTGGCGAAATCTCCCAATTCGGATGTCAGTGGCGCTAATTTTGGGAGTTTTCCGCGATTGGCACACTCCTTGATTAGTAATTGGCATCGACCCGCAAAACACCAGGCGGGCAAAACACCAGGCGGGAAAGAAAGGGAGATTGGAAATGTCGGCCAAGTCGCAGCTTACCCGCACCCTGATCGCCATCGCCGCGGCGCTTCTGACGAGCACGCTCGCTGTCAGCGCGGCGGTTGGTCCGGCCCAGGCGGTCGCCACCCCATCGCAGGTCACCTACTATGTCTGAACTTGAAGTTCTCGAAGCCAAAGTGCCCGTGCGCACGCCTCAGTTGATCGAGGTGCAAACCGCGCAGCGGACCGAGCGCTTCGCTCCAGTCGCGAGCTGGTTCAACGGCCCGGTCTTCAGCCGCGCCCGGGACATCTTCGCGGCGAATATGACCGAACTCCTCGACCGGGCCGAAGACCCGGCGCGGATGATCCGGATGATCATCCTCGAGATGGAAGAGACCTTGGTCGAGGTTCGGGCGACGGCCGCCCGGTCGATCGCAGACATCAAGGAGCTGCGGCGGGCAGTGACCCGGCTGGAGCAGATCCAGACTGATTGGACCGCCAAGGCCGAGCTGGCGCTCAGCAAGGACCGCGAGGACCTGGCGAAGGCGGCGCTAGTCGAGCGGCAGAAGGCTGCCGAGATGGCCGACGGCCTCTGCGAAGAGGTCGTGCAGCTGGAGCAGGTACTTCGCGGCTACGAGGCGGACATCGCAAAGCTGCAAGCGAAATTGCGCGAAGCCCGGACCCGGCAGAATGCCATCCAGGCGCGGTTCGAGAGCGCGGTCACTCGCGCAAAGGCGCGCGAGATCATGCACGGCAGCCGCACTCAGGACGCGTTCGCCAAGTTCGAGTTGCTCGAGCGGCGCGCGGATTTCGCCGAGGGTCGCGCCGAGGCGCTTGGAATCAGCAGCCTCGAAGACGAAATCGATCAGCTCCGCGCCGGCGAGAAGATCGACGCCGAACTGGAAGCAATGAAAGCCGCGCTCAAGTCGCGCGTGAACTGAAGAATTGAAGAAGGGAAAAGTTGAAATGGCCCGCAAGATTTATCCCTATTCGCTGGACCGCAAGGACGCGAAGATCGCCGGCGTCTGCTCGACGATCGGCGGGATCACGGGGATCGACCCGACCTTCATCCGCATCGGCTTCGTCGCCGCCGCGATCTTCATCAGCTTCAAGTTCACCCTGCTCGCTTACGCGGCGATCGGCATTTACCTCACGGTGCAGAAGAAGAGGTCGATGACGGAGGAGCGGCACATGAGCGACTTCGACCGGATGGACCAGGTCGTGAAGCGCAAGCCGACCGTCCACGCGATGCGGACCGAGCTCGACGAGACCGACCGCCGGCTGATGGCGATCGATCATCACATCAACACGCAGAATGACGAGCTGGCGCGCGAGATCGAAGCGCTCCGCCAGGAGGAGAAGTGATGGACCCGATCACGATTGGAGTGCTCGCGGCGAGCATCATCCTGGGTCTGGCCGGAGCGAGCCTCGCTGGGCTCAAGGCCTGGAACGGCTGGCTCGAACTCAAGAAGATGGAGCTGACCCACGAGGCCGGAGACCGCGGCCTTCCCCCCGCGACCGGCCGGATCGAGCTCGCGGATCTAAGAGAGCGCGTACGCAAGCTCGAGGCGATTGCCGCCGGAATCGACATTTAAGCTCCCCTGCCCGTCCTTGCTTCCCCAGGACGCGGCGCCGCAGAGGCGGTTCGGCCCCCCTTCGCCGGACCGCCTCTCTTCTTGCCCACACCAGAGGTCAATTCGATAAATCTCGAATTGTGCTTGACAGCTGTCCGGCTCGATGTCATTTCGAGTTTCATCGAAAGGACGAGCTGATGCAGTTTCTCGCCGCACTGCTGAAAGCCATACGGGCAAGTCTGATGGCATCCCCGCCTGTCCCGTGTTGCGCGTGCGAAATTCATTGGGCGAATTTTCGGTGATGAAGGCGGGGACGGCCGTCGAAGCGCTTAGCGCGCTCGCCCAGGAGCACCGACTCGCGCTGTTCCGCCTGCTAGTTCAGGCGGGCGACAGGGGCATGCCCGCCGGTGCAATCGCCGAAGCGCTCGGAGTGCCCAACAGCTCGCTTTCGTTCCACCTTGCTCAACTGCGCAATGCCGGGCTGATCCTTCAGGAACGGCAACATCGGTCGCTGATCTATCGCGCCAATTATCCGGCGATGAATTCGCTGGTCGGGTTCCTCACCGAAAATTGCTGCGGTGGCGCGGAGTGCGCGCCCGCTGTCGCCTGCGAACCCGCCACACAGGAAAGGAAGTCCGCGTGAAACGCCTGCACATCCATGTCGGGGTCGCCGACCTCGACCAGTCGATCCGATTTTACTCGACGCTGTTCGCTGCCGAGCCAACTGTCATCAAAGACGATTATGCGAAGTGGATGCTCGACGATCCGAGCGTGAACTTTGCCATTTCGGCCGGCCAGCACGCGAGTAAGGGCATCGAACATCTCGGGATCCAGGCCGAAAGCAGTGATGAGCTTGCAGACGTCTATGGCAGGCTGAAGGCTGCGGACCGTCCGGTGCTCGAGGAGGGCCATACGACCTGTTGTTATGCCAAGTCCGAAAAGAGCTGGATCGCCGATCCCGATGGTGTGGTGTGGGAAGCCTTCCTCACCAACGGCGAAGCGACGGTTTACGGCGATAGCCCCGCGCTCGGGACGCTGGCCGACAATCTCCCCGCGGACAGCTGCTGTCTGCCAACATCGATGAGGGCCGCATGAAACCCTATGATGTCCTGTTCCTGTGCACCGGGAACTCCGCCCGCTCGATCTTCGCCGAAGCCATTCTCAACAGGGAGGGCCACGGGCGTTTCAAGGCTTATTCCGCGGGCAGCCATCCCAGGGGGCAGGTGCATCCCATGGCGATCGAGACGCTCGATGAGATGGGATTCCTCACCGAAGGCTATCGCTCGAAGGACTGGAACGAGTTCGCTGCCGAAGGCGCGCCCGAGCTCGATTTCGTCTTCACCGTTTGCGACAATGCGGCGGGCGAAGTCTGTCCCGCGTGGCCCGGCCAGCCGATGACCGCACACTGGGGCATCGAGGATCCGGCCGCCGTCGAAGACGGTGGCGAAGTGCAGCGCCGCGCATTCCGGAACGCCTTCTTCGCGCTTCAACGGCGCATTGGTCTGTTCCTCGCGCTCCCGCTCGAAAGCATCGACGAGCTGAGCCTTAAAAGCCGCCTCGCTGAGATTGGCCGAACAGCGGACAAGCAGCCGAATGCAGCCTGATATTCCGCCGCTCGGGCGGCGCCTTGCTGCGGAAAGCCTCGGGTCGTTCTTTCTGTTTTCGTGCGTGATCGGTTCGGGGATCATGGCCGAGCATTTGTCCGCGGGTAACGACGGGGTTGCGTTGCTCGCCAACACGCTCGCCACGGGCGCGATCCTGTTCGTCCTGATCACGATGTTGGGGCCGATCTCGGGCGCGCACATGAACCCTGCGGTCAGTCTTGTCGCGGCCTCGCGCGGCGAGCTGGCCTGGCGCGACGCTGCCGCCTACATCGCAGCACAGGTCGCGTTCGGGATCCTCGGTGCCTGGGCGGCGCATCTGATGTTCGACCTACCGACGCTGCAGCTATCGGTCAAAGCGCGAACGGGTCTCGGCCAATGGACCGGTGAGTTCATCGCCACCTTTGGCCTCATCCTGACGATCCTCGGAACCGTACGCTACCGCCGCGAATGGGTTCCGGCGAGCGTTGGGCTCTACATCACCGCGGCCTACTGGTTCACCTCGTCGACCAGCTTTGCCAATCCGGCGATCACGATCGCTCGAAGCCTTTCCGACACGTTCGCGGGGATTGCGCCGCGCGACGTGCCACTGTTCATCGTTGCGCAGCTGACGGGTGCAGCATTGGCCGCGCTCGTTGCGCTAGCGCTATTCGACGGCCCTACAGCCTCAGCCCGAACTTCGGACCCATCCACGTCATGACCAGATAGAGGCCGATCGTCAGTGCGCAGCCGATTGCGAGCGACGGCCAGAAGCCGATCCCATGTCTGAGCAGCGCAGGCATGAGCAAGAACATCGGCAGCGACGGCAGAACGAACCAGAAGGTCGCCTCGACATGCGCGGCCATGTTTGGGATGTCGGGCTTGTCGCGCCAGAGCCAAATCATCCCGAGCACCGACACGAGCGGAAGGGACGCGATCAGCGCACCGAATCCGGGGTAGCGCTTGGCGACCTCCGAAACGATCGCGATGATCACTCCCGAGAGCGCAGCTTTGATGGCAAGGTAGAGCATCGCGCCTGTTTAGCGCGTGCAGGTGTCTCTCAGAAGTTCACTCGCGCACTGACGCGGATGTCGCGACCGGCGAGCGGCGCGAAATCCTTCAAAAGGCTTGTGCTGCGCCTCGCCTCGACGTCGAAGATATTGTTGGCAAGGAGCGACAGGGTGAGCGCAGGATTGGCCTCGAACGGATGCCAGTCGAGCGCCGCGTTGACCATCGTATAGCCGGGCGTGTCGGTTTCGATCGGTGCCGTTCGGTTGTGCGCGAACGCGCGCTCGACTTCGAACCGACCGTCGAACGGCCCACGAGCGCCGGTCAAAGCTCCGAGGATCCGGAATGGTGGAATGAACGGAGCAGGACCGAAATTCTTGATCGTTGCGTGCACTGCATCCGCCTGGAGCTCAGCGCCCCAGTCGACCCCGAGCGCTTTCCCCAGTTTCGCGTCGCCCTGCAGCTCGAAGCCATAATATTTGGCCTTGCCCTCCGAGAACTGGAACACCGGAAGGTCATCCTCGATCTCTCCGGTCGGCGCCTGGAAGAGGAAGTTCGAGAAGCGGCTGTAATAGAGGTTCGCCTGGAGATGGAACGGGCCGCTCGTGTGCCGCAGGCTGAGCTCGATCGAGTTACTTTTTTCCACTTTCAGGTCGGGGTTTCCGACCTCGAACGATTGGCTTCCGCCGTGCGGGCCGTTGGAGAACAGCTCCTCGATCGAGGGGGCGCGCTCGCTGTGCGAGATCGACAGGCCTGCGCGCCAGCCGGGCGTGAATTCATACTGGCCGCCCAGCGAGCCTGAAATCGTCGTAAAGTCGAGGTCGTGCGCCGGCGTCTCGATCTGCTCGTCGGCCTTGGCCGTCAGCTTGCTGAATTCAACGCGCGCGCCAGCTTCGAGGCGGAACGGGCCAGCGACGTAGGTCTGGACCGTGAACAGGCCGGCTTGCTTTTGCCGGCTGTCGGGCAGGAATTTCTCCTCGCCGCGGATCTTCGCATTGCGATTGAGGTACTGGACTCCGCTGGTGCCGCCCCAGCCATTCCGTTCCGTCTGGACGAGCTCCAACCGGCCCTCGCCGCCCTTGCTGAAGAAACTCGAGCCGATCTCACCCGTGTCCTCGATTTCGTCGTGGTGGTAGTCGGAATAGCCGCCGCGCGCACGGACCTGGCTGAAGAAGCCGCCAATCGGGATCTCGGCACGGGCGTCGTAGCGGGTCTGCTCGAGGTCGATGGTCGGAGCTTCGGCTTCGATGGTGGGATCGAGCGAAAAGCGGATCGGCACTCCATAGCGTTGCGTATGGCGGGTGATCGACACGCCGATGTTCAAATCACCATCGACATAGGCCGCGCCAAGCGCGCCTTCGGTGGACTTGGACTCGGAGTTGGGAAGCTTGCCCTTGAGATCGGCGAGCGCCCGGATTTCCGGATCGGGGCTGGCCAGCGCCTGCTCGCGCAGGTCCCTGGAAAGGATGAAGCCGCCGGTCCTCAGGTTGTCGGTCTTCGAGGTATTGCCGTCGGCATGGAGGACGAAATGTCCGCCGATCGGAACGTCGATCGCGGCGTTTCCGGCGCGTTCGTTGGCGGCGCTGCCGTAGGTCGCATAGGCATCGAGACCGACCACATTGGTCGGAACGTGGCGCGGGATTCGCGTATCGATCACATTGACCACGCCGCCGATCGCCGAGGAGCCGAACAGCAGCGCCGACGGGCCGCGCAGCACCTCAATGCGCTCGGCAGTAATCGGATTGATCGAGATGGCGTGGTCGGGACCGGCGGAGGAGAGATCGAGCGTTCCAATCCCGTCGGTGAGGACGCGAATACGATCCCCTGAAAGGCCGCGGATCACCGGTGCGGATGCGGTCGGACCGAAGCTGGTCGCCGAGACGCCCGGCTGATGGGCGAGTGTTTCGCCGATGCTGGGCCGAACGGCCTGGTTGAGCTCGGCTTCGTCGAGCACGGAAATGCCGCCGAGCACGTCCTCCGCGCGGCGACGAATGCCGGTCACAACGATCGCCTGATCCTGGTCCTTGTGCACGTGCTCCGCCGAGCCGGGGACGGGCGGTGCTTCGGCTGAGTCGCCGCCGCTGGTCGTGTCGGCTGCATCCGTATTGGGCGCGACGTCACGCGAGGACGGCGCCTGCTGTTGCGCTGTGGCTGGAGCTGCGGGGAAAATGGCGGCAGCCGCGGTGGCGAGGAGAAACGTACGGTTCATTCGGGAGCCCCGCTGTTCGAGAGATCGGAGAACCGACTAGACTGGATGATATATTATCGCAAGGTGAACCGTCGGTGAAACGCCGTCCATAATCGACGGACAGCGGTTTGCCGTGCGGGCGGCCTCTCGCTAGGGCGGCGCGGGCATGTCGGGCCATTCGCACGCCAGGGACGATTTCACGCGCGCCTTCGCGGTCGGTATCGCGCTCAACATCGCGATCGTCCTGATCGAGGCGATTTACGGCTTCATCGGCAATTCCATGGCGCTCCTTTCGGATGCCGGCCACAATCTCTCGGACGTGCTCGGGCTAGTGGTCGGGTGGGCCGGCGCCGTGATGGCCCGGCGCTCGCCATCACGCCGGTTCACCTACGGCCTCAAAAAGGCTTCGATCCTCGCGGCGCTGATCAACGCGCTGTTCCTCCTCGTTGCCGTCGGCGCGATCGCCGCCGAGGCGATCCGGCGGCTATTTCACCCGACGCCGGCCAACGCCCAGGTGATGATCTGGGTCGCGGCGGTAGCGATCGTCGTGAATCTTCTGACAGCCCTGCTGTTTGCGCGCGGACGACAGAGTGACGTCAATGTCCGCGCGGCATTCCTGCACATGGCCGCGGACGCCGCCGTCTCAGCCGGAGTCGTGATAGCTGGTCTCATCATTCTGTGGACCGGCCAGCAGTGGGTTGATCCGGTCATGAGCCTCGCCGTCGCCGTCGTGATCCTGGGGGGCAGCATCGGGCTGATGAAGGAGTCGGTGGGCATGTCGCTGATGGGCGTGCCGAGCGGGATCGAGCTCGAGGAGGTCGAGGGGGAGTTGGCTGAGCTCGACGGTGTCGAGACCGTTCATGACCTGCATATCTGGCCGCTGAGCACGACCGAAACTGCCCTGACCGCACACCTGGTCGCACCCGATGTGCGCTCGACCGACGCCCTGCTGGAGGCCGCGCGAAGGATGCTCCACGACCGCTTCGGGATCGAGCATTGCACACTGCAGGTCGAGCGGACGCACCTCGAAGACACGCGCTGTAGCTGATGCTGGCCACGCATCTGGAATGCTCCCTGACCGGCGAGCGATATGAGGCCGGCCGAATCCACAATCTCTCCCGCGCTGGAAAGCCGCTGCTGGTGCGCTATGATTTGGAGGCCGCGGCGCGCACGTTGACGCGCGAGAGTGTGGCCGAGCGCGAACCCGGCATGTGGAAGTGGCGCGAGCTGCTTCCGCACGACGGCGATCCCGTCAGCCTTGGCGAGGGCGAGACGCCTATTGTCCCGTTGACCAGCATCGCGGCGAAAACGACGGCATTGACGCTGCTCGTGAAGGACGAAGGGCGTCTGCCGACGGGCTCGTTCAAGGCGCGCGGGCTGGCGATGGCCGTAACCATGGCGAAGCAGTTCGGGATCGAGCGGATCGCCATGCCGACTAATGGCAATGCCGGGGCGGCGCTTGCGGCGTATGGTGCGCGGGCAGGGATCAAGACGATCGTCATTTGCCCGGCCGAAACGCCCGAGATCAACGTTACCGAGACCGCTGCCTACGGCGCGCGCGTCTATGTCGCCGACGGGCAGATCGACGAATGCGGCGCGCTCGTCGGCAAGGGCGCGGCGGCAGGATTGTGGTTCGACTGCTCTACCTTGAAGGAGCCGTACCGGCTTGAGGGCAAGAAGGTGATGGGCTTCGAGCTTGCCGAGCAGCTGGGCTGGGAACTCCCCGACGCGATCTTCTATCCGACCGGTGGCGGCACGGGCCTTATCGGCATGTGGAAGGCGTTCGACGAACTCGAAGCGATCGGGCTGATTGGACCCAAGCGGCCGCGGATGTATGCGGTCCAGGCCGAAGGCTGCGCGCCAATCGTCCGGGCGTTCGAGCGCGGCGACGAGTTCGCCGAGCGGTGGGAGCATGCAGCGACGGTCGCCACCGGGATCCGCGTGCCGAAGGCCGTCGGCGACTTCCTGATTTTGCGGGCGGTGCGGGAAAGCGGCGGCGCGGCCATCGCGGTACCGGAAGAGGCGATCCTCGAAGCCGTCGAGGATGCCGCGCGCGACGACGGTTTCCTGTTCTGTCCGGAAGGGGGCGCGGTGCTTGCGGCGTGGCGCCAGGCGCTCGATCGCGGGCTAGTCGGGCGCGACGAACGCGTGCTGCTGTTCAACTGCGCCAACGGCAACAAATACCCGCTGCCCGATCGGTCAAAGAAGTTGAGGCTGGCGGAGGCGAATCCGGCGGCGCTGTGAAGCGCATAAAAGTAAACCCCGGCAACCGAAGTTGCCGGGGCTCCATGTTCTGTCCGTCTTTCGACTTTCAGAACACGTGGTAACAATACTCGACTCGCACGGTTGTTCCAGTCGATTCTGGTCGTGCTCTCAAGAAACCTGTGGGTGAAACGGTGGATAAACCTGTGCGACTCGCAAGAGCCCGGCGAACTCGTTCCGGAAATCCGGGTTTTCAGCGCTGATGCCGAAGAAACGCAGGCTCCGAGTCGCAAGCTACAACATCAACGGGATCAACCCGCGCCTGCATGTGCTGACCCGCTGGCTGCAGGAATTCCAGCCGGACGTCGCCTGCCTGCAGGAGCTGAAATGCACCGACGAGGCGTTCCCGCGTGCCTCCATTGAGGCACTCGGTTATTCGGCGATCTGGCATGGCCAGCGCAGCTGGAACGGCGTCGCCCTCCTCAGTCGTGTCGGTGATCCCGTCGAGACCCGGCGTTGCCTCCCCAACGACCCCAATCTCGAGCAGAGCCGCTACATCGAGGCGGCCGTTTGCGGAATCCTTGTCGGCAACATGTACGCGCCCAACGGCAATCCCTGGCCGGGACCGAAGTTCGATTACAAGCTCAACTGGCTCGACGAGCTGAAGCGCCACGCTCAGGACCTACTCGACAGCAAGCTGCCGGCAATGCTGATCGGTGATTTCAACGTGATCCCGACGGAAATGGACGTGTACAAGCCCGAACGCTGGGCGAAGGACGCGCTTTTCGCACCGCAAGCGCGGGAGAAATATCGCGAGCTCGTTGCACAGGGCTGGACCGACGCAATCCGCAAGCTTCACCCGAAGGAGCGGATCTACACCTTCTGGCACTACTGGCGGAATTCGTTTGCACGCGACGCTGGAATCCGCATCGACCATGCGCTTCTGAGCCCCAGCCTTGCCAAGAAGCTTAAGGCGGCGGGCGTCGACCGCACACCGCGCGGATGGGAGAAGACCAGCGACCACGCGCCGATGTGGGTGGAGCTGGAGGTCTGAGCTATTCCTCGGTTCGCGCGAGCGTGAGTTTCGCTTGCGCATCTCTGGCCCTGCCGAGATGAGATAGAGCAACCGCCCACATGCGGTGCATCCGGCCCCAGTGCGGCGCGAATGCCTCGGCCCGCTTGAATTGCCGGTCGGCTTCCGCCCACTGACCTGTACGCAGCGCCACTTCGCCGAGACCCTCGTGAGGATCGGCCCAGCGCGGGCCGCGCTGCTGCGCCTGCCGGAATTTTTCGGCGGCGCGGCGGACGTCGCCGCGCTTGAGCAATGCCAGGCCCCAGCGTTGATAGGCAAAGGGCAGACCCGGAACCAAGCCCACCGCCTGGGCGTAGGCGCTATCTGCCTCGGCACGCTTGCCGTCGGCCTCAAGCATGTCACCCCTGAAGGCGTAGCAAGTGATCCATCGGCCCGCCCGCTTGAACACGGCGTCAGCTTCGGCCCGCTGGCCACTGAGGCCGTAAGCAAGGCCCAGCCAGCATTGGCCGTCGGTAAAGGCGAAGGCGACGTCCTCAGACTGATGGATCGCTGCGTCGAGCTTTTTGAAGTAGGGGATAGCCTCGGCCGGTCGGCCTGCCTCGATCGCCCGGAACCCATTGATGTACCAACCGCCGGGCTCCTTGAGCGGATCGGAATTGTCCGAAGCGACGAGGTATCGGTTGGCAGAGGCCCAGTCGTGACGCTGCGCTTCCGAGCCCGCGATCTGCGTGTTGTTCGTGGTCGTCGCTGTTCCTCCGCCGCTGGCCGCGGCGTCGAGCAATTGTTCACGCGTCATGTCCGTCCATTCCTGGAAGAGCAGGTTCACGTTTACCTGGTCACCCGGCTTGGGCTTCTTGTCTGAAGGCGCGTCGGCGATCTTTTGTCGCATCTTTACCGCTTCGGAATAAGCGTAAGCTTCGCCGTAGGTTTGCATCCCGACGCCTACGATGTTGCTCCACGTCGGCCAGCGGTAAGGATCGAGCTCGACCGCCAGGCGATATTTCTCGAGCGCCTCAGGATTGTGGCCCAAACCGCTCAGCGCATTACCCCACGAGTTCGCGAGGGATGCCATCTGCTCTTCCGGCGCATCCGAATAGGCTTCGTCCATGAAATGGACGGTGTCCTGGTAACGATTGTTCTGGTTAAGATACGATGCGAACAGCCGCGGTTCGGAGCGACCGTAGATATATTCCGCCGCCTGCCGCGCGAGATCCTCGAGCTTGTCGGGCGGGCCGGTGAAGGTCCGCGCCGGGATCGACGCCGCCCTGACCCTCAAGGCCAGCAATCCTGAGCCGGTCTGCACCAGGTCACCCCCAACATAGGTGTTGCGGCCGAGGCGCTGGCGGAGCATCCGGTCGATCTCGCCGATCGACACCCCTGTTTGCGGCACCTCGACATTGATGTCGGCAGTCCATTCGTTTGAAATGTTGCGCTGGTTCGCGGTGGTTCGCGTATCGTCCTGGATGTGGGCAAGGGCGTCCTGCAAATCGCTGGCAACGACCTTGCCGTTGATTCCGCGCGCCGCGAGCGACGGCGGAGTTTCGAATGCCTGGACGATGACTTCGTGCGACCGCAGCGCCGCGACGACCATGATCGAAACAACGATTGCAGCCATCGCGGCGAGCAGCGCAAGCGCGATCTTTGTGGCGAACCTCAGCTGTTCGGTCCGGATTTGCCAGTCGACCAGCCTCGACTGCTTGATCAGCAGAGTTCTGGAGACCTCGACGTCCGCCCCGCCTTCCTCGAGCGTCTCCATGGCAATCTCGACCGGAACGTTGGATTCCGGCAGGTGAACAGCTGTCGGCTTGCGTCGACGTCGCGGCCGCAGTGGTTTGGGATCGTTCATCAGCTCGCCCCCCGCGAAGTCCCCATGTAGCCGATTGATCACGCCGATGCAGCTACCCGGCACAGCTTGTGTGCAGCCCAAGAAAATTGGGGCCGCGCGCCGCCGCTCTCCAAACGCTTCTGCCCCAGCTGCATTGGGGGTGCTTTTAGTTTTCAAGCGTCGCGATTAGGGTCATTCCATGCGTCAGTATCTCGACCTCATGCAGCGAATCCTCGACCATGGCGTCGCGCAGGAGGATCGCACCGGCACAGGCACGCTGTCGTGGTTCGGCGCGCAAATGCGCTTCGACCTCGCCGACGGTTTTCCGCTGCTGACGACCAAGAAGCTGCACTTGAGG
Source organism: Pseudomonadota bacterium (assembly GCA_046731955.1). GTDB lineage: Bacteria > Pseudomonadota > Alphaproteobacteria > Sphingomonadales > Sphingomonadaceae > Sphingomicrobium. The sequence continues at coordinate 16,615 of JBKPMC010000149.1, forward strand.
TCGATCATCGTCGAGCTTCTCTGGTTCCTGCGGGGCGACACGAACATCCGCTGGCTCAAGGAGCGCAACGTCAGGATCTGGGACGAATGGGCCGATGAGACCGGCGATCTCGGTCCCGTTTACGGCAAGCAGTGGCGCGACTGGGAGACGACGGACGGGCGGCACGTCGATCAGATCAGGAATCTCGTCGAGCTCATTCGTCGCGATCCCTATTCGCGGCGCCAGATCGTCACCGCCTGGAACCCGGCCGAGATCGATCGGATGGCGCTCGCGCCCTGCCACTGCCTGTTCCAGACGCAGGTCGCGGCCGGGCGGCTCAACCTGCAGCTTTACCAGCGCAGCGCCGATTTTTTCCTCGGCGTGCCGTTCAATATCGCCAGCTATGCGCTCCTGACCCACATGCTAGCGCGCGAATGCGGGCTCGAGCCGGGGGTATTCGTGTGGACCGGCGGCGACTGCCACCTTTATTCGAACCATCTGGAACAGGCGCGCCTGCAGCTCGAGCGCGAGCCGCGACCGCTTCCGCGCCTCGTGGTCAAGGATCGCGGGCAGGGCCTGTTCGACTACGAAGCCGACGATTTCGTTTTCGAAAACTATGATCCCCACCCGCACATCGCTGCACCCGTCGCGGTCTGACTACGGTTCGCCGCTAACCCCCAGGAAGATTCCGCCTCCGAAATGGAGCCGTTCGCGATACGCAGCGTTGGTTCAGCCGACATGTCGAGGAGGACATACATGTTTCAGAAGATAATGACGGTTGCCCTGGTTGGCGCTGCGCTTGCAACCGCTGCGTGCAACACAGTTCGCGGAGCGGCCAGGGACGTGAATTCTGTCGCCAACGCAGCGGACAATGCGATCTAGCCAGCCAGGAGGGAGAAGAATTATGGTTCAAAAGCTTGTGACAGTTGCTCTGATAGGAACGGCGCTCGTCCTTGCAGCATGCAACACAGTTCGCGGCGCCGCCCGCGACGTGAACTCGGTGGCCAATTGCACCGAAGACCTCATGAAGCAGGGCAAGTGCTGATTTCGTTCAGGCGCTAGACAATTTGCCACCCGTACGGTCATGATCGTTTCGCATCCCGAACAGAAGGAGCGATCATGGTTCAGAGGGTGGTGGCAATTGTGCTCGTAGGCGCCTGCATCGCAGTCGCCGCATGCAATACGGTTCGCGGGGCAGCTCAGGACGTCACGTCGGTGGCGAACTGCACCGAGAATACGATCAATACAGGCTATTGTAAGTAGCGGCCGCCGCATCTGCGGTCGCGCAAAAAAGAAACCCCGCCGGATCGCTCCGGCGGGGTTTTTGTTGCTCGAAGAGCGGGCTCAGTCCTGCAGATAATCGCCTGCGTCGGCGTCAAGGCCATGGCCGCTCGGCACGACCTCGCCGAGCGGATCGTCACCGGTGCCGGTGTCGTCCCGCGGCGAGCGGGCGAGCTCCGCAGCGCGCAGCTCTTCCGCGGAATCCGGCGCGATCAGCGCTTCCTGCACGCGGCGATGGGCCGCACGAAGCGCCGTGTCGCGGGCCGAGGCGGCAACGCGAAGCCGGTTCATTCCAGCGCCCGTGCCCGCCGGGATCAGACGCCCGACGATGACATTCTCCTTGAGGCCCTGGAGCGTGTCGACCTTGCCCTGGACCGCGGCCTCGGTAAGCACGCGCGTCGTCTCCTGGAACGATGCCGCCGAGATGAAGCTGCGGGTCTGGAGGCTCGCCTTTGTGATGCCGAGCAGCACCGGCTTGCCGACCGCCGGCTTCTGCTTCTTCTCGAGCCTGGCGTTGGTCTCGTCCATCTCGTCGCGATCGACCTGCTCGCCTGCGAGCAGCGTGGTGTCGCCGCCGTCGGTGATCTCGACCTTCTGCAGCATCTGGCGAACGATCACCTCGATGTGCTTGTCGTTGATCTTCACGCCCTGGAGTCGATAGACCTCCTGGATCTCGCTCACGAGATATTCCGCGAGCGCC
>JBKPMC010000150.1:0-5227 GCA_046731955.1 Pseudomonadota bacterium
CTGCGCGCGAAATCCTCGCAAGCGCAGGTCGTCGCTCTGGCGAGCGCCGGCGCTGACACCGTCAACGCCATCAAGCAGGCGGGCCAGTTCGGTATCATGCGCGGTGGCCAGCGCGTCGCGGCGCTCCATGCGTTCGTCACCGACATCAACAGTGTCGGCCTCGAAGCGGCCCAGGGCCTGATCATCACGTCAGGCTTTTACTGGAACGACACCGACGGGACTCGCGCCTTCTCGGAGCGCTTCTTCAAGGCTCATGGACGCATGCCGACCCGTGAGCAGGCCGGCGTCTATACGAGCGTCCTGCACTATATCAAGGCCGCCAGCGCAGCGAAGACTGACGATGCCGCCATCGTCAACGCGGAAATGCGAAAGCTGCCCGTCGATAAATTCGGCCGGCAGGTCCGCATCCAGGAAAACGGCCGCGTCATCTACGATCTCGGGGTTTACCGTGTGAAGTCCCCGGCCGAGAGCAAGGCTCCGTGGGACTACTATGAGCGCATCGCTACCGTCGCGGCCGACACCGCCTTCCGCCCGATCGATACCGCCGGCTGCGCCGCTCCGAGCGTTCGATGACGACCATCCTTCTTGATCATCCGCAGCAGGCAGCCGCGCCGATTGCTTCGGCCGTTCGAAACCGCGCCGCAGCATCGCTGCTGACCGCCCGCGATCTGACGGTTCGCTTCGGCGATTTCGAGGCGCTTCGCGGGGTCTCGATCGATCTCGACACAAGGTCGATTCATGCGGTGATCGGGCCGAACGGGGCAGGCAAGACCACGCTATTCAACGTGATCAGCGGCTTTACCGAGCCAACCGCCGGCCAGGTTCGTCTCAACGGTGCGGATGTGACTGCGCTCTCGCCGAACCGTCTTGCGCGGCTCGGGCTCGCCCGATCATTTCAGATATGCTCGATTTTCCCGAATCTCTCCGTCGCCGACAATATCCGCACGGCACTGGCGCTGAACGTGCGGGGTCTGCAGCTCCTGCGCGGCCGTTCGAGGCGGGACGAAAGTGAAGCGAGGGTCCGGGCTCTTCTCGATCAAGGCGGGCTGACGGACGAAAGCGAACGCCGGGCCGCGGATCTGTCCTATGGTCGCCGGCGACTGCTTGAGATCGTCACGACGATCGCGACCGCGCCGAAATTTCTGCTGCTCGACGAGCCGACGGCGGGCCTGGCCCGGGAAGACATCGCGCCTGTCGCAGCCCTGATCAAGACGGTCGCCGCCACCTGCGGCGTTCTTCTGGTCGAGCACAATCTGCAGGTCGTGAAAAGCCTGGCAGCCAAGGTCACGGTGCTCGCGGAAGGCTCGGTCCTTTGTGAGGGCAGCTACGACGAGGTCGCGCGCGATCCTCGCGTGATCGACGCCTATATCGGGGCCGAGCGTCGTGCCTGATGCAGTTTCGCTGCGCCTCTCCCACGTGCAAGCATGGTATGGGGACTCTCAGGCGCTGTTCGGCGTCGGCTTCGCGGTTCGGCCGGGCGAGGTGACCTGTCTGGTCGGCCGCAATGGCGCGGGCAAGACAACCGTCCTTCGCGCCATCATGGGTCTACTGCCGCGACAGACCGGCAGCATTGTCTTGTCGGGGCGCGAAGCAAGCGGAATGCGCCCATATGAGCGTACGCGGTTCGGCATCGGCTATTGCCCCGAGGAGCGGGCGATCTTCTCCAGCCTCACCGTCGATGAGAATCTTGCCCTTCCTCCAGTAGTCAGCGCCGCGGGCATGGCCAAGGCCGATATCTTCGCGCTGTTCCCGAATCTTCGCACAAGGGGACGCCACTACGGCGACCAGCTCAGCGGCGGCGAGCAGCAGATGCTCGCCATCGGCCGGATCCTGCGTACGGGCGCGCAGACGCTTCTTCTCGATGAACCCACCGAGGGACTGGCACCGGTCGTCGTCAGGCAGATCGAGCATGCGTTGATTGAACTCAAGCGCCGCGGCTACACGATCCTGCTTGTGGAGCAGAACCTTGATTTCGTCCTGCATCTCGCTGATCGGGTGGTGGCGATCGAAAACGGTGCAGTTGTGGACGACCTCGAAACGCGAGGCGGCGAGCACGTCAGGGTTCGACTGCTCGAACGTCTTGCGCTGTGATTCCGGCATGACAGACCTCATCCTCGGCTACCTTACCATCGGACTCGTCAAAGGCTCGTTCTATGCGCTGCTCAGTCTCGGGCTGGCGCTCATCTTCGGCCTTCTCAACATTCTCAACATGACGCATGGCGTGCTCTACATGATGGGCGCGTTTGCTGCATGGGCCGGTTCTCGATATCTCGGCTTGGGCTATTTCGGAGGGCTGGTTTTCGCGCCGGTCTGCGTTGCTGCTTTCGGCATCATTCTTGAACGTTCGTTGTTGCGCCGAACCTACGGCCTTGATCCGCTCTATGGATTCATGCTGACGTTCGGCGCGGCGATGGTGGTCCAGGGCGGCTTCCAGGCCTATTTCGGTTCGACCGGACTTCCCTACGCCGCGCGGGATTGGTTTTCCGGCGGGCTGGATCTCGGCTTCCTGTATTTCCCGGCCTACCGGCTTTGGGTCGTCGCCGTGGCGCTTGTCGTATGCGTGATCGTCTGGGTCGCCATTGCACGCACGCGTCTTGGTTCTATTTTGCGCGCGTCGTCCGAAAATGCAGCGACCGCCGAAGCGCTCGGCGTCGGCGTGCCCCGTGTCTTCGCTGCCACTTTTGCCCTCGGCGCAGCGCTTGCGGGACTGGCGGGTGCGCTGGCCGCGCCGATCTACCAGGTCAGCCCGCTGATGGGTTCGGACATCCTGCTTGTCGTATTTGCAATCATCGTTATCGGCGGCATGGGTTCGATCGGGGGAACCATCGTCTCGAGCTATGCCCTCGCGCTGATCGAGAGCCTGACGCAGGCGCTGGTCCCGCAGGCGGCAAGCTTCATCGTTTTCGCCTTCATGTGCGTTGTGCTTCTGCTTCGGCCGCAGGGGCTGTTCGGCATTTCGGTGGTCCGATCCCACGAATTCCTGGCGGCGCGGCTTCCGTGGATTGAGCCTGCGGACAAGGAAACCGCCGCCAAACGCCTGACCGGCATGGTGCCGGTGCTCGCCGCCGCCGCCGCGCTATTGGCACTGCCGATGCTGCTTTATCCCGTCTACCTGATGAAGATCTTCTGCTTCACCATCTTCGCCGCATCATTCAATTTCCTGCTGGGATTTGCCGGCATCATGTCGTTCGGACAGGCGGCCTTGTTCGGCACCGCGGCCTATCTCACGGCGCATGCGGCAAGGGAGTGGGCGCTGCCACCGGAAGCCGCGATCGGGGTCGGGATAGCGGCGGCGCTCGTTCTCGGGATCGTCATGGGCATTTTTGCGATCAGGCGCCGGGGCATCTATCAGGCCATGATCACGCTGGCGATCGCGCAGATGGTCTACTTTGTCTATGTGCAGGCCAGCTTCACCCATGGCGAGGATGGCATCCAGTCGGTCCCCCGCGGCATGTTGCTGGGGCTGATCGATCTCCGCGACGACACCAGTGTCTACTGGCTCAGCGCTGCCGCCATGCTCGGCGTGCTGTTCGGCCTGCGCCGCCTGATCAACTCTCCGTTCGGGATGATGTTGATCGCCATTCGCGACAATGAACGCCGGGCGCTGTCGCTGGGGCACAATGTCGACGGATACAAACTCGTTGCATTCGGCATCGCCGCCTTCTGCGCCGGCGTCGCCGGCTCCATGAGTGCCGTCGTCTTCCAGTTGGCCACCTTGTCCGGCGTGCATTGGCATCTCTCGGGCGAAGCCGTGCTGATGGCGTTGATCGGCGGCATCGGCACATTCTGCGGGCCTCTCGTCGGCGCCGCCGTGTTGGTGACGATGCAGCATTTTCTGTCGCCGTTCGGCGCCTGGATCGTGGCAATTCAGGGAGCCGTCTTTGTTCTTTGCGTCCTGCTGTTTCGCGACGGGCTATTGCCCCATGCCCTTGCACTCGCCGCAAAACTTCGCCGGCAAGATGCAGCGCCGAAAACCGCCGGGGTGGCCCCGCAGGCCATGGAGGCTATCGGGCAATGAATGACGTATCAGGTACCCAGAGGTTGGCGCGCGTTTCGAACAGCAAGCGATTGAACGAATTGTCGGCTCGCACGATCGTCAATGCGATCCGCGATCGCCGGCTGACGGCGGTATCCGTGATGGAAGCCTGCCTCGAGCGGATTGCCGTTCGCGAACCGCAGGTGAAGGCCTGGAGCTTCCTGGACGTCGATCTGGCGCGGCAACGCGCGCGGCAGGCAGATGAATGGCAGGCGGCGGGATTCCCGATCGGCCCGCTGCATGGTCTGCCGGTCGGCGTGAAGGATGTGTTCGACACCAGCGACATGCCGTCCGAATACGGCAGCGCAAGCCTGCGTGGGCGCAGGCCAACCGAAGACGCGGCTGCCGTCAGCGTGCTGCACGGGGCGGGGGCACTCATCGTCGGCAAGACCAGCACGTCGGAATTCGGAATGTATCATCCCAGTCCGACCCATAATCCGCTGGATCTGTCGCGCTCACCGGGCGTGTCATCGGCGGGCTCTGCGGCGGCCGTCGTCGATCACATGGTTCCGCTGGCGCTCGGCACCCAGCACACCGCATCCACGACGCTACCAGCGTCGTTTTGTGGTGCGTTCGCGTTCAAGCCGTCGCTCGGTTTCACAAGCATGCGGGGATCGAACGTGCTGGTCCCCCGCATGGCGCATCTGGGTCTGCTGGCCCGGTCCGTCGACGACCTTGCGCTGTTTGCCCGAGCATTTGACCGTCGGCTCGCGGAGGTCGAAACGCTGCGGCATCCGCCCAGGCTCGGCCTGGTGCGCGGGCCGGGCTGGCACATGGTAACTCCCGACGCCCGTCAAGCTCTCGATCGTCTGGTCGCCGGACTGCCTGCAGCCGTGGTGGATGTCGATCTTCCCGGTGAATTCGATATGGCGCTTGAGGTTGTGCTGGGTCTTCTGAACGCTCATCTGACACATCGTTTCGGTGCGCTTCCGGAGGAAACGTTCCGCGGTTTCTGCCCTCCACTGCAGGAGGGCATCGTTGCCGGGCGCGCGCTGAGCGCCGCAAATTATCTCGAACTCGAGGCCATGGCCGACCGGCTCACCGCTCTGGCTGCGGCATTGTTCCATGATCATGACGCCTTGATCACCCTCTCCGCGCCAGGAGAGGCCACGCGTCTTGAGCAGGGGCCGGGCTCCGGCGTCATGTCCATGCCGTGGAGCCTGTGCGGATTGCCGACCGTGTCGCTGCCGC
>JBKPMC010000151.1:0-3913 GCA_046731955.1 Pseudomonadota bacterium
AACAATCCGTAAGAAAGCGCCCGGTCGTCCTTGCCAGACGGCACGCTACAGATAGTTGCGACCGAATCTCCCAGCTTATTCTCGCCTTGTAAGCCTGAAACCCATCTCAAGAAGCCGATCTGGGGTCGGAGGAACCCCCAAGTTTTTACCGCGTTTTCACTGGCATCATTAACTTCCCCGAGGCGGGACTTTTCGGGAGGTCTTATGGAAGCGGTTTATTTCATCGGCGCGTTTGTGCTCCTGGTCGCCTTGATTTATGGAACGCTGAATTGGCATTACCGGGATCGACGCAAGGACCGGATGACAGACCAGATCGTTCGTGACCGTTACGAGCACAATCGAACCTGACCGGCCGACAGCGTCAGTTGATGACCCAACTTAATGCCACGCGGTGTTCTAACCCCTCCACGGGGGCTGGCGAGACCTGCTGAAAAGCGTTCGGGATCAAAAGGGGTGCTTGGCAGTTTTCCGCGCAGGGATCGCCGGGAAGCTCGCCTGCGACCCATGACCGGACCCATTATCAGAACGAGCGTCTTCGCGGCATCGCAGAGCCGTTCGTCTCCCGGACACCCCGCCGGGCAAATCTTAGCTTCCGCCGAACGAACCAGGCCGCCACCGAGACGACGATCCAGGCCAACGAGGCTGCAGCGAAGGCGGCGACGACGCTGCGCTCGACCAGGCACAAGAACACTCCGGCGAAGGCGAGCATTCCAAGGGCTCCGAGGGCGGCACCGGCGGCGTCGAGTGCTGCGGCTTCCTGTCCGCGCCGTACGCCGCTGAGACCCGTTTCGCGCTTGCGCCGAATTTCATGCTTTTCGATGAGCGTCGCGCTGGCGCAGAAGATCGCCGGCAAAGCCAGGAAGAGGCCCCCGACGGAAGCCCCGTAGCGACTGCTGATAATGCCCGTGAACACCGTCGCGGCTCCTCCGAGCGCGAAACGGATCACGTATTCGTACCAGCGGCCTTCCCGCAGCGAGGACGAAGAAATGCGGATCGGCGTCGTCATGTCTGCATTCCCGCGATGAACCACAAGCCGAAAGCAGCGATTAGCCAAACCACGATCGACGCCATCGTCGCCGGCAGTGCCCGCATGCGCGCCCTGATCAATAATTGGCAGACGACAACGCTATAGATGATCAGTGCGATCGCGCCAGCAATCATCGAGAGACTCTGAGATGCCGCATAGGATGGACTATGCTGATAGGTCGCGATGCCGAGGGTCGCTAGCGCCACCGAGGGCACTGCCCGAACAGGCCGGCGAAGCTTTTGGGTTTCACAACATCGCCGAGCATCGCGAAAGCCGACACCACGACCCCGCCGACCAAAAAGCGGACGAGGTATTCGGTCATTTCTGTTTCTTCCAGAGTTTGGCCAACGGACCCCTCTTGCCGTACACAGGATCGTTCCGGGGCACCGGCACCTTCGGAATCGTCTTGAGGGCTCGGGGGCGATCCTCAACCTTCGTGCATTCGTCATAGGTCCCGGCCGGCGGATAGGCCCCAACGACGAGGAAGTCGTCATCGGCGGAAAGACACTGATGGCCGGTCCCGGCCGGCAGGATCACGACGTCACCGGCCTTGAGCGTGAAGATCCGGCCCTTGTTGCCGCCGAAGCGCACCCGACCTTTGCCGCGCGCGATGCCGAGCACCTCATGAATCCTGGAATGGTAGTGGACGTAGTCGTAGATGCCGTCGCGCCAGGTGTCGCCCCAACCGTTGGCCTCGAACAGGACTTCCATCACGGCCGCCGGATCGTTACCGTTGCCGAGATCGACGGCGTTCCGATAGATGACGAAGGGCCAGCGGGGATGGTTGGGAATGAGACCGTCATCCTTGAACCTGATAGTACGAGGGTTTCTCGCACGCGCGAACTCTGGAGCTTGTTTCTTGTCTGGGCGGCGCAGCCCGGTCGCCCGCTGCATGTACTCCTTCACGTCCTCAAGGATTGGCACGTTCGTCCTCCTTCGATATTCGCTGCGGATAGCCGGTCCAGAAGCGCAACAGCCGTTCCGTTAGGGCACCGAGCGCGAAGCCCGCGGCCACATCGCTGGCCCAGTGCGCCAGCACGACGATCCGCGTCAGCGTAAGCCCGACCGCCAGCGTCCGGATTGCCCGCCTCGGCAAAGGCGGCAAGGTACCCGCAGCGGAAGCCAGCGCGCCCATGTGGAGCGCGTGCCCGGACGGGAATGAGTCGTCACGCTTGCCGGAGAAGGAGACCCCGTGCACATGGCCCAGCACAGTCTTACGGTCAGGGCGGGTCTGGTCGAAGATCGACTTCATGCCATGGGGTATCAGCGAAGCCGTCACAGCGACCAAAAGCGCGTGATTGCCGGCTCGCTGCAATTGCTGCGACCTGCCTCGGGTTGCGACCCATCCGGCGGTAGCCAAAAGCAGGAGGATCTTCTCGTCCGCGCCCCAGGTCAGCCCCCGCGAGATCACCTCGGCGCTGTGGTTGGTGTTGCGTGCCACGGTCCGCGCGATCAGCACGTCGGGCTTTGTAGGTCTGACATTCACTAGAGCCATCAATTCGTCCGGGGCGATGTCTGGGGTAAGCCGCAGAACCTCGTTCAAATGGTTTGTCACCATTAACTCCGGGGCTGGTTCCAGGTTCATCGTCCCGTCATGGAACCGATCGATCACCCGTTTAAAGCCCGACGAGACGCGGTGCGAAGAACCGAAAAGGACGTGGGGGCGACGAGATGCGATTGGCCCGGGGCTGGCCTGGTTCGTGATCGGGTATCTCTGACCGGCGGAATGGATTCGAGGGCCGACGCCGGCGTCACGACTGAGCGAGTGGTCGCCTAGGCCGGCGCGAAGGTTCTTCCGGCCGGTCCTAAGCCAGCACCGCCGTCGCCGGCATCAATCTCGGATGCAACATCCATGCGGGAATAAGCGGCAGCCGTCGACTTCATTCACGGCGCACTCCACCAGGAACCTCTTGTAGTTGACCGCGATTGATGAATTCGGAGGAGCCATGGACGACAGGACGTCTGTACCACGTCGGGGAACCGGTCTCGATGGCTGGAGTATTGCAGCGGCCCTTGGGCTCATGGCGGCGGCCTTCCTGATCGAGCGCCTGGTGCCGACGGATGAGGAGGCGCGTCCAACGCCCGCAGAAGATATTCCGCCGCAGTCGGACGCCGGCGGGACGCCTCTCCTGCAGGCCTGGCGACCGAAAGCAGTGACCGCGGGCGTGACGCCACTTCGCCGGCGGATATCCCGGCGACGGGATGGAAAGACATTCTGTGGCGCGTCTATGCCAACATCGGCGACCACCGCATTCTGGCGCTCGCCGCCGGCATGACGTACTACAGTATCCTCGCGATCTTTCCGGCGCTGGCGGCACTTGTCGCAATTTACGGAATTTTCACCGACGCCAGCAGCATCGCGAAGCATCTCGACGACGTCTCCGGCTTCGTGCCGGGGGGCGCCATCGACGTCGCCCGCGAGCAGCTCACGCGCGTGAGTTCCAAAAGCGACCGTGCCCTGGGACTGACTTTCCTGCTTGGGCTCGTCATCTCACTCTGGAGTGCCAACGCGGCGATGAAGTCGCTGTTCGACACGCTCAACATTGTCTATGGCGAGCGCGAGAAACGGGGGTTCTTCAGACTAAATGCGATCTCGCTCTCCTTCACCATAGCCGGCATCGTCTTCGTGCTGTCGGCCCTCGCCGCGGTCGTCGCGGTGCCGGTGCTCCTCAACTATCTTTACCTTTCGAACTTTTCCGACCTGCTGATCCGGACCGTCCGGTGGCCGGCCATGTTCATCGCCCTCACGCTGGCCATCGCCTGCATCTACCGCTTCGGCCCCAGCCGCGCGGCGCCGCGTTGGCACTGGATCAGTTGGGGCAGCTCGGCCGCGGCGCTTCTCTGGCTGGGCGCTTCAGCGCTGTTCTCCTGGTACGCGGCGAATTT
>JBKPMC010000152.1:0-6138 GCA_046731955.1 Pseudomonadota bacterium
CGATCCACTCGTTAAGAGCTTTCGGGAAATGAAATGAAACTGCCTTCTATGATGTCCTGGATCGGTGTCCGTCCGCGGGTATTTGGCGGCTTCGCGCTGATTCTGAGCTTTCTCGTTCTTCTCGGCGGCTTCGCCATGGTTCAGGTCGAGCGAATCGGCGGAACCGTGAACGAACTCGTGACCAGCGCCGCCGGAGACTCCGGCATGTCGCAGGTGCGCGCCGCGCTGCTCAGCGCAAACAACGCGGTGGAGAAATTCATCAGGACCTGGAACGTCGGCGACAGGGAAGCCGCGACGCAGGCGATCGCGCGCGTCGGCCAACTGACCGATCAGATCGAAAGGCAGTTCGGCACGTTGCCGACCATCGCGGAGGGCGTTGGCCCCGTGCGAACATCGCTGGAGACCTACCGGTCTTCTTTCGCGGCCGCGACCGAGGCCGTCGATAGGCTGCGTGCGGCGACGACAAAAACGGACGCCCATGGCGCCGTCGCAGGGCTTAATGTCGGCGGCATCCAGGTCGCCCTTGCCAACCGATCCGATTCCGTCCGGCTCATCAACCCGATGCGGCTCGCCGCCGTCGTCGATGCGTTGCGGATCACGGTGATGCGCTACGGGAACACGCTGTCGACGGCGGATTCCGACGATGCCAAACTCGCGCTCGGGAACGTCCAGCTCGCAATCGCCGACACCGAGGCCGAAATTGCCGGCACGGCGGAAACCAAATTGAAATCACTGGTCGCGGCGCTGAAGACAGCGGTCACCGCGGACGCCGCTGCGCTGGACGACGTGATCAAGGTTGCCGGCGATCTGCGCGCGAAGCAAGCTGAGCTAATGAAAGCCAGTGCCGCGATCGACGAGCAGGTCAGCAAGATCAGCACAAAGCTCGGCGCGGTGCGCGCCGAGCAGGGCGAGAAGACCGCAGCGGCGGTTCAGCAGACGCAGCAGACGGTGATCCTGAGCGCGGCCGTTGCGCTGCTTTTGGGCGCCGTGCTGGCATGGCTAATCGGCGCCAGCCTCTCCGGTCCGATCCGCCGCATGACCGACCGGATGCAATCGCTTGCCGCGGGCGAACTCGACGATGCGATTCCCGGCGGCGAGTCGCGCGATGAGATCGGCCGCATGGCGCGGGCCGTCGAGGTGTTCCGCGAAAACGCACTGGCGGTTCGCCGCATGGAGCAGGAAGCCGCGGCACAACATGGCGTAGCCGAGGCGGATCGTCAGCGCATGATGTCCGAGCTTGCCAGCCGTTTCGAGCAGGGCATGCAGGGCGTGATTACGGGCGTCGGCGGCCGCGCCGAGGAAATGGGCCGCAGCGCCGAGGAACTGGCGCGGGTTGCCGAGCGCGGCCGGGGGCTTGCGGAAGCGGTTGCGGCCCGCGCCGAGCAGGCTTCGGTGAATGTTCAGACGGTTGCTTCGGCGACCCAGCAACTCGCCGGCTCCATCCGCGAAATATCGAGCCAGGTGCAGCGCTCGGTCACGGTGTCAAGCAGGGCAACGGGCGAGACGCAGCGGACTTCCGAACTGATCAGCGGGCTTTCCAGTGCCGCGGAGCGGATCGGCACCATCGTTCAGCTGATCCAGGCGATCGCAAGCCAGACCAACCTTCTGGCGCTGAACGCGACGATCGAAGCGGCGCGGGCCGGCGATGCCGGCAAGGGATTCGCAATCGTCGCCAGCGAGGTGAAAAATCTCGCATCCCAAACGGCGCAGGCGACGGAACAGATCGCCAGCCAGATCGCAACCATCCAGAGCGCCACCGGAGACACGGTGGCGGCGATCACGCAATTCGGTGTAACGGTCAAGGAAATGGCCGAGATTGCCTCGGCGGTTGCGGCCGCAGTCGAGGAGCAGGGCGCGGCGACGGGCGACATCGCGCGCAATGTTGAGGAAGCGGCCAACGGAACTGCCGCGGTCACCCAGGAGATGGGCGACGTGCGCGCGGTGGCCAACGAGACCGATGCCGGTGCCGAAGCGGCTCTTGCGGCTGCGGGTGCGCTTCGAGAGCAGGCCGTTTCGCTGAAGAGCAATGTCGGTGACTTCCTGCGGACCATTCGAACGGCAGCCTGACGGCGACGCGGCGCGTCGCCGCGCATGGGCTGAATAAAAGGCAACGGGAGACGCGTATAGCGTCTTGCCGTGTCTGATCTCTCCGGGTTTTATAGCCCCCATCACAGGAGGATCAGATTTGCCATCGAAACGTATCGCCATTGCCGGGCTGGGCGAGATCGGCAAAACCGTGGCGCGCAAGCTGGCGAAGGGGTTGCCGGGCCTCACGCTTGCGGCGATCACGACGAGGGATCGGGCGAAAGCGCAAGCATGGCTGGATCGCGAAGGTATCTCCTGTCCGCTGGTCTCGCTCGATGAACTGCCCGGCCACGCCGACCTCGTTGTCGAATGTGCCCCGGCAGCGATCCTTGATCAAATCTGCAGGCCGATGCTGACCGCCGGCAAGCAGGTGATGGTGCTCAGCGCCAGTGCGCTGTTGCCCCGTCCCGATCTGATCGACCTTGCCCGGGCGCATGGGGGGCAGATCATCGTGCCGACCGGCGCCTTGATCGGCTTCGATGCGGTTTCGGCGGCCGCCGAAGGCATCATCAACTCGGTGCAGATGGTCACGCGCAAGCCGCCCGGAGGTCTCGCCGGCGCGCCCTATCTCGTCGAGAACGGGATTTCCATGGAGGGAGTAAAGTCGGCGCTCTGCGTCTTCAAGGGCTCGGCGCGCGACGCGGCCGCGGCTTTCCCCGCCAACGTCAACGTCGTGGCGGCGCTGTCGCTCGCGGGCATCGGCCCGGATCGCACGACGATCGAAATCTGGGCCGATCCTGACGTGACGCGGAACTGTCACCAGATCAGGGTCGAGTCAGACTCTGCCTCGTTCACGATGGCAATCGAGAACATCCCATCGGAAAATCCCAAGACTGGCCGTATCACCGCGCTCTCGGTGATCGCGGCGCTGCGCAAGCTTACCTCGCCGCTACAGGTCGGAACCTGAGCGCCTGTGCGGTCTACAGCGTCGGCGCGAGCGCGCGTTTCAATTGCTGCAACAGCGCCTGCACCGCTGCCGCATTGACGCGCCGCTCGGGGATCGTCGCCTTGACCCACAAATCCGGAATCGGGAATTCCGGAAGTACCACCTGCAGCGACCCGTCGCGCAGCGCGTCGGCCGCGAGATAATGCGAAATGAACGCAATGCCGTTTCCGGCGATCGCGCTTTTCACCAGCACGTGGCCCTCGTTCGAATTCAGCAGCGGGCGCACCTGAATGGTGATGCGGCCGCGCGGGCCGTCGAATATCCACTCGGGCCCGGTGGGAAGAAAACTCAGGCAGCGGTGTTCGACCAGATCACGCGGGTGCCGCGGCACGCCGTGCGATTTGAGATAGGCGGGCGCCGCGCACAGCAGGCGCTTGAGCGCGCACAAGGGTTCATCGACGACACCGCCGAATGAATGCGGGAACGCGCTGATCGCAACGTCAAAACCTTCCGTGACCGGATCGACCGGCCGGTCGATCAGCACGACTTCCAGTTTCAGCCGCGGATTTTCCGTCTGGAAGGCGCTGAACACATCGGCCAGCCGGGCGATGGTCAGCGATGTCGGCGCCTTGATGCGCAGGTGATCGATCAGATCATGGTCCTTTTCGCCCATGCGTGACAGAAGATCGCCGACGTCAGCCACCACGCTGCGGGCGCGGTGCACATATTGCTGTCCGGCTTCGGTCAACCGCAATTGACGGGTCGACCGATGAAACAGCGCGATGCCTATCTGATCTTCGAGCTGGGTGACGCGCTTGGCCACGACCGAGGTCGAGACTTTCAATTTGCGGGCGGCCGCCGAGAAGCCCGCGGCGTCGGCGGTCGCCAGAAAGGCTTGGAGATTGACGAGTGTATCCATCTACTTTTCTCGATTCGAGAAAGCTGATCGCACTATTTGCCGGATTGTAGTCCCCTTCGCGTTAATTCATAGTCCAGCGAAACAAAAATCATCAGGGATGGGATCGCTGCCGTGTCGGCCAAAACCATTGAAGAACCCGCTCGCCAGATTCCGCTGTACGGCGAATATGAAGTCGCCGTCCTCGGTGGCGGACCCGCCGGCATCGCCGCTGCCGTTGCCGCGGCGCGGGCCGGGCGCCGTACGCTGCTGATCGAGCGCTACGGCTTTCTCGGCGGCATGGGCACGGCCGCGGGCGTGACGAATTTCTGCGGGCTGCACGCGAACGTCCATGGCGAGATGCATCTGGTGGTGCAGGGCATCGCCTCCGACCTGCTTGCGCGGATCGACCGGCTCGATGGACTCAACGCGCCGCATCTGATCCTCGGCAAGATTTTGGCGCAGGCCTACGACACGGCGGCCTACAAGATTGCGGCCGACGATCTGCTGGCGGCGCACAAGGTCGACATTCTCTTTCATGCGCTCGGCGCCGGCGTGGTGATGCAGGATGAGAAACGCATCAACGTCCTGATGGTGGAGACCAAGGCCGGGCGCCAGGCGGTGCGTGCGGATATCTTCATCGACTGCTCGGGGGACGGCGATCTCGCGGCGTGGGCGGGCGCGCCATTCGAAGTCGGCGACAATGCCGGCGGCATGCTCTATCCCTCAATGATGTTCCGCCTCAACGGCATCGACCCCGAAAAGGCCGGTGATGCCTGGCGCACCATCCCGGCGTTGATGGAAAAGGCGGAGGCCGCGGGCACGCATCGGTTTCCGCGCAAGACCGCGATCGTGCGGCCGCAGCGGTCGGGAATCGAATGGCGGGTGAATTTCACCCAGCTTGCGCGCGAGGACGGCACGGCCGTCAGCGGGATTGACCCCGACCAGATGACGCGCGGTGAAATCGAGGGCCGGCAGCAGGCGGTGCAAGCGTTCGAATTCCTGCGCACGGTGCCAGGGTTTGAAAAATCCTACATCGTCGATCTGCCGCCGCAGCTCGGCATCCGCGAGACACGGCGCGTGATCGGCGGCTACATGCTGTCGGGCGAGGACGTGCTCGGCTGCGCCTCGTTCGAGGATTCCATCGGTGTCAATGGCTGGCCGATGGAACAGCACGTCGCGGGAGATGTGACGTTCACATTTCCGCCGATTCCGGAATCGCGCGGCTTCAACGAATTGCCGTATCGCATGCTGGTGCCCGAAGGCATAGACAATCTCCTGATGGCCGGCCGCTGCGCCTCGATGACCCATGAGGGCCAGTCGGCGGCGCGGGTCTCAGGCGCCTGTTTTGCAATGGGGGAGGCAGTAGGGTCAGCCGCGGCACTGGCACTGTCGGGTAATACGATTCCGCGCGACATTGCGGTAGAAAAGTTGCAACAAGCGCTGAAGCTGCACGGCGCGTTCATCGGGCGGGACCAGAGCGTGCCTGCGGGGTTATAAGAAAAGGCGGAGGGAGCGGGATGACAAAGTTTGCACGGCTTGCGCTGGCGGGCCTGTTGGCGATTGCCGCGGGCGGGATCGCGCGGGCCGATGATGCGCAAAAGGCCAAAATCGGCGTGCTCCGGCTGTCGTCCTCGGCGCCGGTGTTCATCGCGCAGGACAAGGGCTATTTCCGCGAAGCAGGCCTCGATATCGAATTGAAATTCTTCGACGCGGCGCAGCCGATCGCGGTGGCGACGACCTCGGGCGATGTCGATTTCGGCATCACGGCGTTTACCGCCGGGCTCTACAATCTCGCCGGCAAGGGTACGCTGAAGGTGATCGGCGGCATGAGCCGCGAGAAGGCGGGCTATCCGCTGATCGGCTATTTCGCCAGCAACAACGCCTATGCGGGTGGGCTGAAGACGCCGAAGGATCTTGCGGGCAAGCGCATCGCGGTGACGCAGGTCGGCTCCAGCTTTCATTATTCGCTCGGCCTGCTCGCCGACAAATACGGCTTCAAGCTCGCGGACGTCAAAGTGCTGCCGCTGCAGTCGCTGTCGAATGCCGCGGCGGCGCTCAAGGGCGAAACCGTCGATGCCGCGCTGTTGCCGATCTCGACCGCGCGCTCACTGGTGGATTCCGGCGGTGCAAAGTTCCTCGGCTGGGTCGGCGACGAGACGCCGTGGCAACTCGGCGCGGTGTTCGCCTCGCCGAAGACGCTGGCCAACCATGCGATGGTGACCAAGCTTCTCGCCGCACTGGTGCGCGCCGATCGCGAATATCACGACGT
>JBKPMC010000153.1:0-3603 GCA_046731955.1 Pseudomonadota bacterium
CCGTAGCTCAGACCTGAACTGTGGCTCAGGAGCTGACGGATGGTGATCGAGCTCTTCGCCGGCTCCGTGTCGTCAAGCGACGTTGCGCCCGCGCGCAGCACTTTGCGATTTCCGAGCTGCGGAATAAACTTTTCAATGGGGTCATCGAGCCCGAGTTTGCCTTCCTCGAACAGCAGCAACGCGGCGCAGGAGGTGATCAGCTTGGTGTTGGAAAAGACACGGAAGATGTGGTCGGTGCGGAGCGGCGTCTGCGCTTCCTTGTCGGCCCAGCCGACGCAATTCACGTCGACGAGGTCGCGTCCGACCATCACCGCCCAGGAAATGCCTGACAGCAGGTTGTTGTCGATGTAGCGCTGCATCGCCGCCTGCGCCGGCTTGAAGTCGTAACCGTTGGCGGTGACCTTCAGATCTTCCATTTTGGCTCCCTTTGCCGTCATGTTCCTGCACGGCTTTTGGTCGTCCCTGCCTAGTGCGCAATTGCGCACGGGAGCAGGGACCCATAACCACCGGCGCTCGTTATATTAGGAAGCTAACTACCACATCGCCTTACTGAAAGGCCACGGCGTATGGGTCCCTGCTTTCGCAGGGACGACGGCGGAAAGGGCCTCAAGAGGCCGGCCCTGAAGGCCGTTTCTTTGCCGCGCGCTTGTTTGTGGCAGCCCCACCCACCTTCACTCCCGCATTCCTCAACAACACCGTCGCCGCTTCCTTTGCCGCGCGCGCCATCGCCGGATCGTTGCGGACCAGATCCTGCGCGATCGAACCGTCGACCAGCAGCGCGAGCTGCGTCGCCAGTGCATCCGGATCGGGGACGCCGAGCTGCATCAGCAAATCGCGAAACCAGAGGCGGCGGCTTTCCTTGAAGGCGACGGCAACCTTGCGGACCGACCGGTCTTCGCCGAGTTCGGCAACCGCATTGACAAAGGGGCAGCCGCGAAAATCCTTTGCCGAAAAACGCCGCTCCAGCGAATCGAAAGTGCCGAGAATCTGCTCGACCGGCGATTTGTCTGATGGACGTGGAGCCACGAAGCGCCGCGCCAGATAGGCCGAAATCAGCAGGTCCTTGGACGGAAAATGATTGTACAGCGTGCGCTTGCTGATGCCGATTTCGGCGGCGATGGTGTCGACGCCGACCGCGCGAATTCCCTGCAGATAGAACAGCCTATCCGCGGTTTCCAGAATCCGGTCCTTCATGGCCGGTTTGGCGGGCAGGGTAGCCATGCGAATGCGTGGGTCACCGTTAGCTTGACAGCAGAGCCCCCTTATAGCCTAGTTACACAGATCTGTGTACTTATTTCAGATATCGATTGCAGGACGCGGCCTTCGAATCGCGGCCCTTGGGGAGAATAAAAACAATGGCCGCCCTGCTGCAGATCCTGCGCCCGACGCTGCCCATTCTGATCGGCGCGTCCATCATGCTCACGCTCAGCATGGGCTTGCGGCAGTCGCTCGGCCTTTTCATGCAGCCGCTGACGCAGGACATCCGGATCTCGATCTCCGATTTCACGCTGGCGCTCGCGGTGCAAAACCTGGCCTGGGGATTTCTGCAGCCGTTCGCGGGCGCCCTGACCGTGCGCTATGGCTTTCGCGCCATCATGGTGATCGGCGCGCTGCTCTATGTCGCCGGCCTTGCCTTGATGGCGGGCGCGAACGGTTTTCTCAGCGTCATGATCGGCGGCGGCATGTTGATCGGCGCGTCGCTTGCCTGTACCGCGGCGGCTATCGCGATGTCGGTGGCGGCCCGCGCGGTGCCGGCGTCGGTGCGCTCGACGGTGCTCGGTCTGGTGTCGGGCGCGGGCTCGCTCGGCGCGCTGCTGTCGGCGCCGCTCGGGCAGATACTCAATGAAGGCTACGGCTGGCGAATGGGGCTCGTCGGGTTTGTGGTGCTGGCGCTCCTGATGATTCCGGCGGCCTGGTACGCGGGCAGGGTGGACAAGATTCCGTTGCCGAAGCCTGCGGACGACGAAATCGGCAACTCTTCGGCCAGCGCGGCGACGAAGATGGCGTTCTCCAACGCTCCCTTCGTGGTGATGACGGGCGCCTATTTCGTCTGCGGCATGCAGCTCGTCTTTCTCACCACGCACCTGCCGTCCTATCTCGCCATCTGCGGCATGGACCCGATGCTGAGCGCGCAGACGCTCGGCATGATCGGCGGCTTCAATGTGCTCGGCAGCATCTTCTTCGGCTGGGCCGGCCAGCGCTGGAATAAGCTGGCGCTGCTCGGCGGCATCTACATCTTCCGCTCGATCGCGCTCGCCTGGTACTTCACGCTGCCGCCGACGCCGGCGACCACGCTGCTGTTCGGCGCCATCATGGGCTTCCTGTGGATGGGCGTCGGCCCGCTGGTCGCGGGCGCGGTGGCCGAAATGTTCGGCCTGAAATGGCAGGCGATGATCCAGGGGCTCGCCTTCATGAGCCATCAGATCGGCAGCTTCCTCGGCGCCTTCGGCGGCGGGGTGCTGTACGACGCGCTCGGCTCCTACACCATGGCGTGGCGGATCGGTGTCGCGCTCGGGTTGGCCGGCGGCATCATCCAGGTTGCGTTCGCGCTGATCCGGCCGAGCGGGCCGCCGCAGATGCAGACCGCGTAGGGGGTCGACTCCATCGCCTGCCGTCATCACCCGCGAAGGCGGGTGGTCCAGTACGCCGCGGCTTCTCGATCGATCGCAAGTCCTCTGGAATACTGGGTCGCCCGGTCAAGCCGGGCGATGACATTTATGCGTGAAGCGGCCATGCCGGGCGCAAATAAAAACAGGGCCCGAAGGGCCCCGTCAAAATCCGCCAGCGATGCGCTTGCGAATTACTTGATCTTCGATTCCTTGAACTCGACGTGCTTGCGCGCGACCGGGTCATACTTCTTCTTGACCAGCTTGTCGGTCATGGTGCGCGAGTTCTTCTTGGCGACGTAGTAGAAGCCGGTATCCGCCGTGGAAACGAGCTTGACCTTGATGGTGACCGCTTTGGCCATATTCAGAACCTCAAATAGGGGATATCAGGCGCCGGCCAACCGGCCTGCATTTGCGCGCAACCTAGCTTCTGATCGCCCAAAGTCAAGGTTTTCGGGGCCAAAACCTGCTTGATTCGGGGCAATTAACCCTCAAAGAACCGGTTTTTCGGCCTCGGCAGTCCCAAATTCTCGCGCAGCGTCTTGCCCTCGTATTCTTTGCGGAAAATCCCGCGCTTCTGCAGTTCCGGAACCACCTTGTCGACGAAATCATCGAGCCCTGCCGGGAGGAACGGGAACATGATGTTAAAGCCGTCGCTGCCGCGGCTCATCAGCCATTCCTCCATCTGGTCGGCAATGGTCACTGGCGTGCCGACGAAGGAAAGCCCGCCATAGCCGCCGACGCGCTGGGCGAGCTGGCGCACCGTGAGCTTGTCGCGCGCGGCGACATCGACCAGCCGCTGGCGGCCGCTTTTGCTCGCGTTGGTTTCGGGGATCGGCGGCAACTGCCCGTCGGGATCGAAGCCGGAGGCGTCGGTGCCGAGCTGCACCGAGAGCGAGGCGATGGCGCTGTCGTAGTGCACCATGCTGTCGAGCTTTGCGCGTTTCTCCTTGGCTTCTTCGACGCTGTCGCCGACCACGACGAAGGCGCCAGGCAG
>JBKPMC010000154.1:0-3060 GCA_046731955.1 Pseudomonadota bacterium
GTCCGGGACTGAGCTGGGTCGCTTCCTGGAAGTAGCCGCGACTGCTTCTCTTCAGCAATCCCTCTTCGGGCACGATCCGAACCGTGTCGCCCGGTCCCGCGCGATCGACGCGGACAAGCTCACGCCCATCGTCATCAAGGCCTATGATCCGAATCATGGCATAGGTGGGCTTGGCTTCGAGTTCGGCCGCGAAACGTGAAGCCAGCCGGTCGCGCCAGACCTTTTCGGAGACACCGTCGGTCGGATCTGTGCCGCCCGCTGTGCGGGCGCGGACCAATCCGTGCAATGCCGCTGCGGTACGAAAGCCCGTGACATCTCCGGTTGCGCTCGCGGCGTAATATTCGAGATCGGTCGCGACCTGTCGTGCGTGCGTCTCGATGCGGTCGCGGGCGCGCAACAGCAGCGCTTGTTCCAGGTTGCGATAGCTCAACCATCCGACCGCGGAAACCGCGATCGCGACCAGCGCAATCATCGCGATGGCAAGCCTGGTTGTGAGCGTCATGTCGGTGCCCGCTCGCCCTCCCGCTCCGGCCCGGCAAACCGCCGGACGAATCGGATGCTATGGCGCATCACGGGGAGGAAGCAACACCTCCGGCAGGCCGCGGTGCGCCGCGATTGACGGCTTCCAGGCAGCCCGTGACGGCCGCCAGCAGGTCCGCCGGCCGGAACGGTTTCTGCAGGCTGGAGATCGCTCCGAGCTTGGTCGCCATGGTCAGGAAATCAGGGGCGGTGTCCGCCTCCGAAGAGATCGGCCGGCCGGAGATGACGATGATCGGAATCTGCGGCCGGTGTTGGCGAACCATCCGCATGGTTTCGAACCCATCCATTCCCGGCATGAAGATGTCGAGGAACAACAGATCGAAATCTCCGGTCTGGCACAAAGCCACACCCCTTCGCCCGTCATCGGCGGTGACCACGCTATGGCCGGCGCGCTCGAGCAGCAGGCGGACGGTCGTCTGGACCGCCGCATCGTCATCCACGACCAGTATTCTTGCCAAAGTAAAAAGTTCTCCGGGCCCGGCTGGAAGCAAGTCAACGGCAAGTTGCGAGTTTTGTCGAATCCTCGCGTTGTCGCAACTGCTTCCCCGGCAGGAACGTTCCCGGTCGGACCGTTAAAAAGCCCTTAAATTCGTGCGAATAGCGCATGCGGCGGAGCAGCGAGGGTCAGTTGCTGAGATATTCCGGATAGCGCGAGCGAATCCGGGCGAGTTCGCTGAGCGTGCCCGACAGATGGGTACGCAGGTGCCTCTGCGCCCCGTCGGGCTCTCCGGCTTCGATCGCCTTCACGATCAGCCTGTGATGCCGCACGATATCCTGCGCCTTGCCGGGCGAGGGCAGATGCATCCGGCGCAGCCGATCGATATGCCCGCTGCGGCTGCGCACCAGCGCCCAGATATCCTGCTTGTCGGCGGCCGTGTAGAGCTGGCTGTGGAACTCGTTGTCGGCGGCCATGAATTTTTCGAAGTCGCCGGCCTTGGCATATTGCTGCTGGCGGGCAATCGTCGCGTGAAGTTCGACGACGAGCGTTTCGTCGTGCTGGATCGCGAGCCCGCGCACGATTTCGAGTTCGACGGCCTGCCGCAGGAAATGCGCCTGCTGCGCCAGCCGGACGTCGACCCGGCTGACCACGGTTGCATATTGCGGGAAGACGTCGACAAGCCCTTCTTCTTCAAGACGCATCAGCGCATCGCGGATCGGCGTCGAACTGACGCCGAATTGGCCGGCGAGCGCGGCGCGCGATAGCGGCGATCCCGGCGGCAGTTCCAGCGAAATGATCATGCCGCGCAGGCGCTCGAACACCTGCGGCGCGGCCTGACGATCGCGATCGAGCCGGTCGGTGGAACGCGGCGCTGCGCGGCGGGAGGCGGTGTTCGGGGGAGCCATCGGGCGACCGACCGTTTCAGAAGGGACTTGCTTCAGATGCACTAATACATTAGTGCATCTCCCCAGAAGCGTCAACGAGACGCCGGAGGAGATGCACAATGAAAAACAGGGTGTGGAGTGCCTGCGCGGGCGCCGTGGCGATGCTGATGTTGCTGCCGGGCTCGCAGGCTTCGGCCCAGCAGAAGTCGGAAGTGACGCTGTCGCGGCAGCCGGGTATTTTCTACATGCCCTCGCACATCATGGAAAAGAACAAGCTGATCGAGAAGCACGCGGCTTCGCTCGGCGTTCCCGGCGTCACCACCAAGTGGATCAATTTGAGCGGCGGCGGCGCGCAGACCGATGCATTGCTGGCCGGCAGCGTCGACATCCTCAACACCGGAACCGGCAATCTGCTGCTGTTGTGGGATCGCACCCGCGGCGGCGTCAAGGGCATCGTCGCCACTTCGGCGCAGCCGATGACGCTGATCAGCCGCGATCCGAATATCAAGTCGATCAAGGATTTCGGGGCGAGCGACAAGATCGCGGTGCCCACCGTCAAGGTCTCGACGCAGGCGATCGTGCTGCAGATCGCGGCCGCCGAAGCCTTCGGCGCCGACCAGTGGTCGAAGCTCGATCCCAACACCGTGCAACTAGGTCATCCCGACGCCTATGTGGCGATGACCAATACGCAGCACGAGGTGCGCAATCATTTCGCGATCCCGCCATTCACGTTCCTCGAACTGAAGAACGTCCCCGGCGCCCATGTGGTGCTGTCGTCGCCCGACGTGATGGGTGGCCCGCTCAGCCAGGCGCAGTTCTTCACGACAACCAAATTCGCCGACGCCAATCCGAAGATCGTGCAGGCGGTGCGCGACGCCACCAAGGAGGCGCACGACCTGATCCGCAGCGACACCAAGACGGCGGTCGAAATCTACAAGGAAGTCACGGGCGACAAGACTAGCGTCGAGGATCTCTTGGCGTGGCTCAAGGAGCCCGGCATGATGGAATGGAACCTGCAGCCGCAGGGCACCATGAAATTCGCCGCCCATCTGTTTAAGGTCGGCACGCTGAAGACCATGCCAAAAGCTTTCACCGACTACTATCTGCCGGTCGCGCACGACCTGAAGGGCAATTGATCGCCATGGCCGCGCTTCTCGATGTCAGTGACGTGACGCTGCGCTACAAGACTTCGAGCGC
>JBKPMC010000155.1:0-2589 GCA_046731955.1 Pseudomonadota bacterium
CCAGTTGCGACATTTGCCAGTATGGCCATCTCGGGTGACGCGTTGTACAAATCGCGTCCAGGTTGGATCGCAGGCATGGAGCAGGAGCGGCCAGACCGAGTCGAGCGGAGGCTGTCGGCGATATTGGCCGCCGACGTAGCCGGCTACTCGCGGTTGATGCACCATGACGAAGAGGCGACCCACGCCAAACTGGCCACTCTCCTGGCGAACGGTGTAAAGCCAGCGATTGCCGACCACGGCGGCCGCGTCGTGAAGAACACCGGCGACGGGTTCTTGGCGGAGTTTTCGAGCGCCGTCGAAGCCGTCCGAGCTGCTGTACAGTTCCAGAGCCGGATTGACGAGCTGACAATCGGAGACGCTGAAGATAGGCGCATTACTTTCCGTGTCGGCATCAATATCGGCGACGTAATCGTGGAGTCCGACGACATCTTTGGAGACGGCGTCAACATTGCGGCGCGGCTCGAAAGTATCGCAGAACCGGGCGGCATCTGCATCTCTGCCTCTGCCTACGATCAAGTCCGGGGCAAGGTCAGCGTTGAGTTCGCCGGTCTGGGCGAACAGAACCTCAAGAATATCGACCGCCCGGTGCGGGCCTATGCCGTGATCAGGGATAGACCTGGCCCGGCTACCCAGACTGAACGCGCAAGACAAGGTCGGCTTTCGCCGCCTCGTCGTTCCATGGGTCAGACCCGAGCGCGTTTGGCGCGTGTCGGTGGCGCGCTTGCAGTCGTCGGTGCGGTGGCCGGCGGCCTCGTCGTCTATTGGAATGTCGGGAAGACGGTCCCCGCGGGAGCTTTGCAGGAAGGGCAAAAGACACAGAGAGAGGCAGCGGCCCGGCCCGATATCGCTCCCCGCTTGTCTCTTGTCGTCCTGCCCTTTGCGAACCTCAACAACGATCCGGAGCAGGATTATTTCGCGGATGGTATTGCGACTGACCTGACGACCGACCTCGCACAGATGCCCGATGCATTCGTGATCGGGCGCGGGACGGCTTTTACCTATAAGAACAAGCAGGTCGATCTTAAGACGCTCGGCAAGGACCTTGGTATTCGATGGGCCGTACAGGGCGCCGTGCAACGGGCCGGAGATCGGGTCCGGATGAACGTGTCGCTTGCCGACCTTTCGACCGGTCGCGACGTCTGGTCGGATCGTTTTGACGGCGATCGGATGAATCTCGCCGCCTTGCAGGAGCAGGTCACGGCGCGGCTCGCCCGCTCTCTCAACGTCGAACTCATCCAGGCCGAAAGCCGGCGCAGCCTGATGGACCAGCCAACGAATCCAGATGCTGTGGATTTCAGCATGCGCGGCTGGGCGAAGGTCTATGGGCCTCAGACCAAGATAACGAACGCGCAGGCAAAGGACTTGTTTGACAGCGCGCTGCGCCTCGATCCGGACAACATTGACGCAATGCTCGGGAAAGCGTGGTGCATAGCCAGTGGCGTGCTCAACGGATGGTCAGCGTCCGTGATGGAAGACAAAAAGATCGGGACCAACTTGGTTGATCAAGTTCTTGCAAAACGCCCGGCGAGTGCAAACGCGCACATAACCAAGGGAAACATCTTACTATACGGAAATCCCGAGGGGGCGTTGCCTGAATTCGACGCCGCTCTGGAAATCGACCCTAATTCGCCGGTCGCGCACGCAACAAGGGGAATCGCACTTGTCACGGCAGGACGCGCGCACGAGGCGTTCTCCCCGGTTCAGATCGCTTTGCGCCTAAGCCCCAAAGATCCGGCCGCGGGCACTTGGCACTTCTTCCTGTGTCATGCTCACGTGCATGTGCACCAATATAACGAAGCCATTGAGGAATGCAGGCGCTCGATCAATCTGAACAAATTGTACTGGATGCCGTATGCGGATCTGATTTCAGCTTATGGAGCCACGGGCCAATTGGAAATGGCCCAGCAAATGCTAGCCGAATTGAATGCAATCCGGCCGGACTTCACGGTCCAGTGGTCCCGTCAAATGGGCTATGCACGTTCGAGCAATCCGCAGTTTCGTCGCGAGTACGACGACATCCTGGATGGACTCAGAAAGGCTGGCGTTCGCGAGCAATGAGGTGACGAGGATCTTCATTGCCTGCTTGCGGGCAGACAAGAGAAGTAACAAGGTCTCCTGCTGGCCCTTTCGCACCTCACGCAGTATCCGACGTGAGTCCGGAATGCGCATCAAAGCGGAAGTTCGCCAACCACTTGGATAGCCGCCGGGTTCCGGCGCGGCGTGATGCACCTCACGGTATGGCGAGCGAGTGGCTTCCATGATTGTCTCGGATGTCAGCCATCGGAGGAATGTCATGGATCAGGCAAAGCGATTGAAGCTCGGCGCGATTTTCTTCACCGTCTTCTGGATCGGCGGGATGCTGTGGTGGAGCGGTGAGTATCATCCCGCCTACATCATCCTTCTTGCCGTCTGTGGCAGCCTCGGAGGCTACCTCTGGTATCTCGCCATGCGCTGGGTGTTTCAGCACATGCACCTGCTGACGCGAAATGGCAATGCCGACGGGCAGGGGCGGCTGTGATGGTGCGCCGGCCCGGCTGGGCATTGCAGTTGATCGCCCGGTGACGCCTTCGCCGATCGTTGCTAATTTCC
>JBKPMC010000156.1:0-5696 GCA_046731955.1 Pseudomonadota bacterium
GCTTGTTAGTTGGTTCCGTTGGAACGCGCGGGTCGCCGGTCAATGACACTGACCTACACGTCGGCGAAACGCGCGGCGATCTCGTCGGTGCGTCGGATCGAATCGCGGATAATTTTGGCTTCCGCCTCGAACTCAAGCGCCTTGGCCGCCCATGACTCGGCGATTCCAGTCCGGCCGCCCGTGCTCGCTTGCGCCTCCAGTTTTCTGGCAAGAGCGATGCGCTCGTCGAGCGCCCGCAACGCGCTGCCGAAGGCCTGCCTTAAGTTCTCGTCGAGCGCGAGGCTCATGATTTCCGCCGAATAGGCGTGGCCGACATGGCATCGGTAGCGCACAAGCTCGCCCTCGTTCACTTCCCACATGACCCCGTGACAATCGGGACAGGCGAGTACCGACCGACGGCCTATGCGATCCATTTCACTCATGCTGCCGCGTCCACCGCTTGCGATGTTGACTTCATATTCGAGGTTGCTTGCGACCGGCACAGCTTGACCTGCGGGTTGCCGCACCAGTTTTTCGAACAGCGCCGGCATGCCCGCCAGGCCGACGACATGATCGGGCTGCGAACGGATCAAGGCCGTGGTCGGCATTTCCGCAAAAGCAGCGTCGCTGGGATCCTGCACCACGGTGATGCCGCCGGATTGCTTCAGTGCCTGCAGGCCGGCTGCGCCGTCCCCCAGCGTCCCGGTGAGGACGGCGCCAACGGTCCTGGGACCACAGCAGAGGGCCGCGGACCGGAACAGCGGGTCGAGCGACGGCCGGGCGTTGTTCTCGCGCGGCCCGGATCCCAACCGCAACTGCTCGCTTTCCACAATGAGGTGACGCTCGGCCGGCGCGATGTAGATATGACCTCTTTCAAGCTTGTCGCCATCCACGGCAAACTTGGCCGGGAGCGGCCCCGCCTGGGTGAGGATGGCATCGAGCGCCGAACGGAATTGGCTGGACAGGTGGATCGCCACCACAACCGAAGCGGGGAAGTCGCGCGAAAACTCGCCGGCAAGGAAGCGCAGCGCCTCGAACCCTCCTGCCGAGGTCCCTATCGCCAGAACATCGCGATTTGCCATTCAAATGCTCCTGGCCCCGAAACAGGAACCCGCGCCCGGGTCATTCGTTCCGAAAATCAGTTCGGTTCACTATTTCCTTGCCCAAACTCCTGATTAATGGGCCAAATACCGTCTGCGACCGATAAGGAATGAGCCGCGCGATGGCCGAAACGAGCGACGAGGAGCGGATCGAGGAAACGGAGCCTGGCCAGCCCAAAACCATCGTGGTCGGCATCGGCGCCTCTGCCGGCGGCGTCCGCGCGTTGCAGCATCTGTTCGCTGCGCTGCCCGAAAAAACCGGCGCGGCCTTCGTCGTCGTCGTGCATCTCGATCCGGATATGCGCAGCGAGATGTCCAGCATTCTGGCCACGCGCACCAATATGCCCGTGCTGCAGGTCGAGAATCCGGTGCCGCTGCAGCCGGATCACGTCTATGTCATCCCGCCCGACCGCCGGCTGCACATCACCAACGACGAGATCGCCATCGCGGAATTTGACGAGCCGCGCGGGAGACGGGCGCCGATCGACCTGTTCTTCCGCTCGCTGGCTGAACAGCATGGCGACGGTTGCGCCGTGATCCTGACCGGCGCCGGGTCCGACGGCGCCGTCGGCGTGAGAGCCGTCAAGGAGTCCGGCGGCATCATTCTTGTGCAGGATCCGACCGAAGCCGAATTTCCCTCGATGCCGCGCGCCGCCATTGCGACCGGCATCGCGGACTTCATCCTGCCGGTGCGCGAGATAGCCCAGCGCCTGACCGAACTGGTGCGCGAAAAGAGCAATGGCGCCCCGTCGGACCTGCGCGGGCTGAATCCGGACCTGCTGCGGCGGATCCTTGCGCATGTCCGGGTCCGGACCGGACACGATTTCTCCAAATACAAGCGGGCAACGATCCTGCGCCGGATTGCGCGCCGCATGCAGGTCACCAGGTCGGACAGCCCGGACGCCTATTACGACGTGCTTCGCGACAATCCCGACGAGGCGCAGGCGCTGCTCGGTGACCTCCTGATTTCGGTCACGTCATTCTTCCGGGACAAGGAGGCGTTCCAGACACTCGAGGTCCAGGTCATTCCCCAACTGTTTCACGGCAAATTGTCCGATCGCGCGATCCGCGTCTGGGTGCCCGGCTGCGCCACCGGTGAAGAAGCCTATTCGGTCGCGATGCTGCTGCTGGAGCAGGCCTCCCGACAGGATATCCGGCCAACGATCCAGGTCTTCGGCTCGGACATCGACGCCAAGGCGCTCGCGATGGCGAGAGAGGGCCAGTACCCCGCGGCCGTCGAAGCCGATGTCAGCGAAGACCGGTTGCGGCGTTTTTTCGTGAAGGAAGCCGATCATTATCGCGTTCGCCAGGAATTGCGCGACCTGGTGTTGTTCGCGAGCCATAGCCTGCTCAAGGATCCGCCCTTCTCGCGTCTCGATCTGATCGCCTGCCGCAACCTGCTGATCTATCTGGACCGGGACCTTCAGGAGATGGCGTGCAATACATTTCATTACGCGCTCAATCCCGACGGATTTCTGATGCTGGGCACATCGGAGAGCGCCGATAACCCGTCCGGACAATTCCGCACGTTCGACCGGAAGGCGCGCATCTACCAATCCTCGGCCGCGCCGGGCGATCTGCGGCTGTTGCCGCGCCTGCTCGGCAGCGTATCCGTCGTGCACGAGCAGGCCGCACATCCGATGCGGCCGCCCAGCACCAGCGCGTTGCTCAACGAGGCTGCCGCGCACCGCCAGGCGCTCGAAAAATTCGCGCCCCCAGCATCCTGATCGACCAGTCGCATCGCGTCCTGCACATGTCCGAAAATGCCGGTCGTTTCCTGCAGCCGGCCGGCGGACCGCTCAGCGGCAATGTCGTCGATCTGGTCCGGCCCGAATTGCGGTTCGAACTGCGGTCGGCCCTGCACAGGGCTTTCGAAACCTCGAAACCCTGGCTTAGCCTGCCGATCCCGGTTCGCTTCAACGGCGCGCCGCATCGGGTGCTGATGCACGTCAAGCCCGCTGATGACCATGGAGAAGACAGGGCGATCGTGCTGTTCATCGAGGGCGGCACGGTTGAACAGGTTACAGAAGGCCAGTCGGCGGATAGCGATGCAGGCAACGAAATCATCAGCCGGCTGCGCGAAGAGTTGCAGCAGACCCAGGCGCGGCTGCGGACGACCCGGGAGGAATCGGAGAGCGCCAACGAGGAATTGCGTGCAGCCAACGAGGAGCTGCAATCGATCAACGAGGAATACCGCTCGACCTCCGAGGAACTGGAAACCAGCAAGGAAGAGTTGCAGTCGATCAATGAAGAATTGCAGACCGTCAACAGCGAACTCAAGCTGAAGCTGGAGGCGGTGTCGCGCGCGCACAGCGACCTTCAAAACCTGATGGCGGCAACCGATTTCGGGACGCTGTTTCTCGATTCCAGCCTGCGCATCAAGCGGTTCACGCAACAGGTCACCGAACTGTTCAGCATCACGCCGAGCGACGAGGGCCGCCCGATCTCGGATTTCGCCCACCGGCTGGAGTATGACAGCCTGGTCGGCGATGCCCGCAAGGTGCTCGCCAACCTCACACCCATCAGGCACGAAATCCGCAGCCGCGACGACCGCTGGTACGATGTTCGCCTGCGTCCCTATCGCACGGTCGATGACAAGATCGACGGCGTCGTCCTCACCTTCGTCGACATGACGGACCGGCGACATACGGAAGAAGCGCTCAGGACGAGCGAACGCAGGCTCCGGCAGGAGACACAGCTGGTTGAACTGTCGCGCGATCCGATCTTCATCTGGGACTTCGGCGGCACGATTTTGCAATGGAATCGTGGAAGTGAGCAACTCTACGGCTATAGCCGCGACGAAGCGGTCGGAAAGAAGAAGGACAAGCTGCTGGGCACGATCGTGCCTGGAAGTTCATTCGCCGATCTACGAGTGAAGTTGCACGATGAAGGCAGCTGGAGCGGCGAACTGAAGCACAGGACCAAAGACGGCCGCGAATTGACGATCGAGAGCCGCATCATCCTCGAGACGGTCGGAGGGCAGCAGCTCGCCCTCGAGAGCACGCGTGATGTGAGCGAGCGCAAGGCATGGGAGACGCAGCAGAGATTGCTGCTTCGCGAATTGACACACCGCGTCAAGAATACGCTGACGGTCGTGCAGTCGATCGCGCATCAGACGCGGCGCTTCAGCAAATCCTATGAAGAATTCACCGACCGACTGGATGGCCGCCTCGCCGCCCTCGCCGCGGCCCATTCACTACTGGTGGACTCCGACTGGAGGGGCGCCGATCTCGCCACGCTGGCGCGCAGGCAATTCGAGCCTCATGTCAGCGGCAATCCTGACCGGGTCAAGATCACGGGCGAACCGGTGTTCCTGCCTGCCGATCTGGCAACACCGTTCGGACTGGTGTTCCACGAGCTTGCGACCAACGCCGCGAAGTACGGCTCGTTCTCGCGGCGGGCCGGCACCGTGGATATGGATTGGAGCGTGCAGACCCTTAATGGTCAGCCGCTTCTTAAGGTGACGTGGCGCGAACGCGGCGGCCCAAAGACCACGGAGCCGAAGACGAGAGGTTTCGGAAGCGAGTTGATCGAAAGAGCGATCCCGAACGCGACCGTACGGCGCGAATTCACCTCTGGCGGGGTGAACTGCACGATCGAAGTACAACTGCCGAAAGCGCCTGCCGTGGGTCTGTAGCGCGCGGCCCACCGACCCGATGTTAGCACCCGAGTGAAGTCGCCTTGATGCTTGCTCAGCAAGTCGCCACGGCAAAGGTATTCTGTCCAGCCAGATTTACACAACAAGCGCTGCATCAGCATCTTGCGAAACACCGGCGCACGATCGAACGACGTTCCTGGCTTGGAAGTCAGGAGCGACTAACTGGCGAAGCCGAATATCCAGGTGTTGCCGCGTCGAGGAGCCGCATTGTTTGACGAAGATCTGACATCGTGTCGTCGATGTCCTGCATGGCATCATTCAGGGCGGCGGTGGTCCGGGCTACCCGGATCACGGAGCCGCGCATAATGTCTCCAAATGCCTGAAGCCTCTGGTCAACCTCGGCAAACAGACATTCGTAGCGGGGCTGCAAATAATCGTCGCAAACTTGAATGCGCCAATGACCAGTCCTGTTCTCCCGATTGCGCATGAGTTCACACGCTACGGTGTGGGCGTGCACACGCGCATCGGCTATATCCTCGAACTCCTCGCCAATGGGATCGGGAAAGGTTTTCCGGTCTACCCTCAGGATGAAATAAAACAACGCCATGAAGGCCCTCCTATCGCAGCGATCTCTACAAACTCCGATCTGGACACCACCCACCGAGTATATCAGGTGATCTGGTCCAAACCCGACAGGCCGGCCAATGTTTCCTGGGCCTGGCCGAAAACCTCGGCATACTGTTCCCGCACAGCATCGGCGCACTCGCACGCGTGGAGCTGTACGGCCTTGATATTGCGTATATGCACCCTTCCACGGTGATACTTGATCAAGCCCTTGCCTTGAAGTTGGCTTGCCACCGTCGACACGCTGGTGCGTTGGACGCCCATCATCTGAGCCAGGAACTCTTGAGTGAGCGGCAGGTCGGTGCCTGCCAGGTCGTACATCCTGATCAGCCACTTGCAGGTTCTGGCTTCAATATTGTGAACCGCATTACACGCGGTCGTCTGTTGCACCTGTG
>JBKPMC010000157.1:0-30879 GCA_046731955.1 Pseudomonadota bacterium
AATACCTGCGTCCGATTTTGGACCGGGCGTCGGTCAAACCGAAAGTCGTGGAGACGAAGCCGTCGCGTCCGAAGCGGTCACGCAAGGTGACAGTTGATGAGGATGAACCCGACCTGATAGCGGCGAAATAGGCGTGCGTCACGACGGCGATGCCGATTCAGAAGATGCTCGACGTGAGCAAGATGGACCGGTCGCGTAAGCGCGACAACGTCCTGTCCGTTTCGGGCCATTCCAATCGCCCCCAGGAGCCAGCGCACGCGAAGCAGGTTCGCAACTACCTAATCACGACGGCGTGCATCGGCGACAAGTTCATCCTGCCGGCATTCACTTTCAATTATGGCGTTGGACTGGACGAGAATGCGCCGGACGCCACGTTGCTGATCTACGGCAGAGGTGATGATGGCACCAACGCTTGGCCCGCGATTCTCTTGCTGCCGCAGGGAGCCAAACTGGACACCACTGACGGCGCGCACCGCCGCTCGCAGATCGAAGACATTCTGTATTCGAACAAGGTGACAGAAGAGCAGCGCGACGCCCTCCGCCGCAACGCGGTCGACGTGAAGATCGTATTCGAAAACAGCCGCGTCGATAGTCACCAGGACTTTGCCGACTGCGGAAAGGCAAAGTCGATCCCGAAGTCGCTCGTGACCACCTTTGATGTCCGCGACAGTCGCAATAGCCGCAGTAAGGAGATTGTCCGCGGGAACGACTTCCTGGCGCACTATGTCGACGCGACCGCTGCCAATGTGAACCTGACCTCCAAGTCGAAGATGATCTGGTCGATGTCGGCAGTGAGGATGTTCGTCGCGCACATCGTCGATCATCATGCCGACACGAATTTGAGCGAGGAGCTCAAGACGGCGTCGGCTGAGGGCTTCTTCACTGCCCTGTCTCGCCACCTGCCGCAGCTGCGAGCGCTGGAAGAAGCGCGGTGCGACCCAACATCGAAGGTCACCACTGGTTCGCTCCGTGATATCCGCGGCGGCGATATCGCGCTTCGTGGTATCGGGATGGCAATCTTCGCTCGCGCGTTCCTCTATTGCCTCGAAAACGACATTGACTTCGAGGAAATGGCCAAGCGCCTCGCAACGATCGACTGGCACATCCTCGACTGTGAGAGGGATGAGATTCAGGCCGGCCCCACCTATTCCGAAGATCTGCGCAAGCACGCGGACTCGATCTGGCAGCATCTGCTTGTCGTCGGCGAGAATCGCTATCGCGTGAGTTCCTCGTCCGCTGATGCAGACGCGGCTTGGGAAAAGATCTGCCAGGCGATCTTCAGCGACG
Source organism: Pseudomonadota bacterium (assembly GCA_046731955.1). Lineage (GTDB taxonomy): Bacteria > Pseudomonadota > Alphaproteobacteria > Sphingomonadales > Sphingomonadaceae > Sphingomicrobium. The sequence continues at coordinate 1,288 of JBKPMC010000157.1, forward strand.
ACAAGAGCCTTGCTGCATAGGGTCGAGCGTGTGGCGAAACTGAGGCGGAGGTCGAACCCTCCGCCTCTTTCTATATGGCGAGAGCGAAATGACCGACGAGTTTGCCGACCTTGCCATCCAACAGCGGGAACTGAAGGCGTGGGTCGACGCATTGCCTCCCGCGGAGCTGCCGAACCATCTGGGCCCGCTTACTGATCGAGATTACTCGCAGATCGGGAAGCTTCTCCAAGCGATGTGTTTCGCCGATTTCAACATCCGCCGAGCTGCGAACGCCTTGCAGGCCACTCCAGGCCGCAAACGCGGCGCGTTGAAAGTCTATCGAATGCAGGACAGTCAGGTGCTCCAATACCTACCGCAGCTAGTTACGGAGGCTGAACTTCCTGATGATGAAAAGTCATCGGCAATCGAGGCGCTGAAATTTTGCGCGCGAGTTGCCGGCCTTCGACACCACCTCGCGCATTGGGCAACCCTTCGGCTGCCTCAGGGCGATGCGTTCATAATGATGACCATGAATGCCAAAGAGGGCGAGCGCCGAAGCGGTTTATCGTCCGAGGAAGATGCGATGACCTACGGCATACTGTTCGCATCGGATTTGGACCGAGCAGTCACAGGAGCACTCCGTGCTAGCGACGCGCTCGCCGAGCTTGTGCCCGCTTGGTATGAGAGGTTTATCCAAGTCTGAACCCCTTCGAATTACCGTGGTTCGGATTACGGTGACAGTGCACTAGTTCCCCGCATTATCCATCGACCGCACCTCGATCTCGCGCCCCTCGAACAGGCTGCGCCCGTCGCGCTCCGCATAGCCGTCGAGCAGCCGCGCGTTGATGCCCACCTTGCCGTAGCTCTCGCCCGTGCTGCGCCAGTCGCGATTACGGTTGCAGTGCACTAATTCCGCTGCACTAACCGCTCAACGACCCGCCGCAGCTCGGCCGGTGTGTCACCGGAGACCACCTCGACATAGCCGATGCCGGCGCGGCGCAGCGCTTCCTTCTTGACGGCGTCGCGCGCAGCGGTCGCGTGCGCGCCTTTGAAATGCGCTCCGCCCTGATACTCGATCGCGTGCAGCGGCCGGCACTCCTCGTCGACGATCAGCAGGTCGACGCGTTTGGAGTTGATGCAGGCGTAGGCCTTCGAATCCTCGCAGCGCAGGATTTCTCCTAGCGACACCTGCGCCATCACCTGCCAGTCGGGGCGCATCCCAAGCACCATCTTGTCCATCGCCCTGAACAGCCGCGCCTCGCTCTTGTTGAGCAACGGCTGCGCCTTGAACTCGGCCTTCATCACGGTGCGCAATTGATCCGCCGCGTCGGGTATTGGTCCTTCGAGACGCGACTTCGACAGGCTCAGTCGCTCCTCAGGACGAGCGGAAAAAGGAAACCGCTCATGCTGAGGAGCCGCGAAGCGGCGTCTCGAAGCACGCCATTTTTGCCGGTTCTCCCAGGCGACGAACTTTTCAACGTAAATCCCGATCAGCGCTCCCACGAACAGGATCGCGATCAGCAGGACAGGCTTGTCTACGAGTGCGGCAATTTCAGGCGGCATGATGGGTGCCTAGGACATCGCAGACAACCAAGTCGTTAATTCGACTTACTGCGAGGCTGTCGACCCCGCCGCCGCAGGCTGAACCTGCAACGGAGCTGCCGGAGCGCCCACGGCCAGCGGCGCCTGGGCGGCGACCGGCATCGCGAGCGGCACATCCTCGTCGACGAAGGCTTTGATGACCGTGCCCGCCGGCACCAGTGCGCTCGTGCCCGTCATGAAAAAGCCCGCCGGCAAGAAAACGATCGCGGACACGGCCACAGCACCAACCCCACCTGCAACGCCCTTATCGTCGAACGCGCCGCTGAGCCGGATCTGACGTCCGTTAACGGTCACGTACAAAATGCGCGCGCCCAGATGGCCCGATTTGCCCCACATGCCCTTGTTTCGAACATCGGTGATCTCGCCCACGGCCGGGCTCCCGACCGGGATCACGTTGACCCCCTGCACCATGACAGGCTCGGACGTCTCAAGATGGAAGCGGTTGCCGACACGCAGCTTTTTGCCCTTGGTCGTCAACTCTTCGCTGAGCCGGAGCGGAACCACCGTTCCGACGCGCAGGATTGCACTCGTCGCAACCGGCGCAGCGATTGGGGTCGCTGGCGCCGCCACTACGGCTTGCGTCGTGGGCTGCGCCACCGGCGCCTGTGCGGCATTGGCCTGCTGCAACGGAACCCATTTAGCGCCTGATTGAGGCGCGGCGGCCTGTGCGGCAGCAGCCGCGGCGAGCGCGAATAATGAAACAGTCATGTGAAATTCCCCCGTTACGACTCGCTCCCCGAGCGCGAGCGTGGCGGCACACTGCCGTGAGCCGTTGAATTTGCAAGCGGCTAACGCGGTAAACGCGAAGCTACCACGCAGATCATCGCACTTCCCGCCCGCGCTGTGCTAAGCGTCGCGCTCTCGCGTTGAATGTTCAGCGCTCACTCCTGAAGGAACGAACCGGTGGCAAAAGGTCAAAAGCGCTCGAACAAGGAAGTCCGCAAGCCGAAGGCGAATGCGGGCAAGAAAGGTAATGCGGCGGCGCCGTCGGCGAAGGGGCTCGGCCCGAAGCAATAGCTTCGCGCCGCCACTCTGCCGACCTCACTGCCGGTCGAACACCAGCACCTGCGAGAACTTCTGGCCTTTCCGGTTGGTGCCCTCGTCGGTGACGGTCAGCACCTTTCCGTCCGGTGAGACCTTGCGCATCGCGATCCCGACGACCTTGCCGTCACGCTTCTCTTCCGACTTGATGGTGAAGGCGTCGACCGGCACGGCATTCAACGTGTCGTAGTTCGCCGATCCCTTCATCGGATAGTCCTTGCCGTCGTAATTATAGTCGTAGCTGACGTGCATCGTCTCGCCGTGCGCGCCGACGCCGGTCCATTCGACCGACGCCCCGCCGCCGGGCGTCGCGCGATAGGTGCGGGTCTGGCTGCGCCAGCCCGGCCCGGGAGTGAAGGTCGATTTCGCGACGTTGAGCTTCCAGGTGCCGAGGATGGGATTGGCGGGCGCCTCCGCCTGCGCCGCCGACAGCGCGAGCGCGACGAGAGCGCCGAATAGCCGCAACCGAGAACCCATCGCACCCTCTCAACAATACGGTCAGAGTTTACCAAATGCATTCAATCAGGTCTTCGGATGAAGAGGATCTGCGCGCCCGGTCATGCCGCCGGTCTAAGCGGTCGCCTGCTCCTTGTCGCAGTCGAGCGCGTCGTACACGGCCTCACCCACCACAATGGCAATCCTCACCGCCCATTTGATCAGGCCCGACGCCTTGTTGTCGCGGAACCACTCGAGCAGTTCCTTCACGCTTGGCCAGCAGCCACAAAAGGCCTTCTTGAGGTCGGGTGGAGCATCTCTTAGCGCTTCGCGAAGTTGCTGCTCGTCCTCACGCGTAAGGTTCGTGTCGTCCATTGCACGGTCCCTCCGTGCTCAGCATGGAGGGAGGGCGCCCGCCCTGGCCAGCCCGCCCTTGAGTGCAGGCGTCGCTCACCAGCATCGAGAAGAGCCGAAAGCGATGGTCATGGCGCGGACGCCCGTCCCTCCACGCGTCTGTCGATTCGGCTGGGGAGCGGTATACCGGAATTTAACGCGCGAGAGCAACGTTGAACCTTTTCGATCGCCCCGCGCCTCCGGTTTAGTCGATGCCGGCGCGGCGCAGTTCGTCCTAGGCTTGCTTGCCCTCGCTGATCCACCGGCGGAACAGGTCGACATTCTCGACCGGCCAGGCACCGTCGCATGGCATGTTGCCCGCCTCGAGCCTTTCGAGAATGTGGTCTGCCTGCGCGGACACCTCGTCATAGCTCGCCAGATCGAGTCCGCGGGCACGGCGCATCGAATCCACATCGCGCTCCCGGAACAGCGGCCGAATGTCCCGCTCGTAGCTCACCGTCGGTTCCGAACTCCCGTCCATACGGCGTCTCCTTTCGCGAACCTCCTATTCGAAATTGCCGTGACAGTGCACTAAATCGCCCTGATCACGTCCGCCACTTCGCTCAGGTCATTGTTCAGCTGATGGTCGCGGCCGGGGAGGCGATGGGCCTTGGCCTGCGGAATAGCGCGAGCGTAAAGGTCGGCGTGCGCCGGCGGCGCGGTGTCGTCCTCGCTCCCGTGGAACACATGCACCGGTACGCCTTGCGGCAGTTTCGCGCCGAGATCGCTCGGCAGCTCGAACTCGTCGCCCGGCCAGCCGCCCTCTCCGACGAATGGCGCTGCAATCAGGATGATTGCCGCAAGGTCCGCCTCCGGCGGTCGCTCGGCGAGCGCGCCCACCATCATCGTCCCGCCGATCGAATGACCGACAAGCACGACGCTGTTCCCCTGCGAAGGCAGGGGTCCAGTCCCAGCAAAAGAATCTGGGCTCCTGCCTTCGCAGGAGCACATTGCGATCTCCTGCAATATCGCCGGCTTCCATTTGGCATAGCTCGGGTCGTCCTCGTCCGGCATGCGTGGGTAGCGCACCTCCCACCCCGCGCCGAGCTCGCGGCTCAGGCTGGCGACCAGCTTGTCGTCCCACTCGTCGTGGACGTTGCTGCCGCCGCCCCCCTGGATGAAGAGAATCTGCCGGCCCAGGGCACGACCTCCGTCCGCTGTTTCGGCCATGCCGGCCTAAGGTCCGGCATTATCCATGTACCGCACTTCCAGCTCGCGGCCCTCGAACAGGCTGCGCCCCTCCTCCACCGCAAACCCGTCGAGCAGCCGCGCGTTGATGCCCACCTTGCCGTAGCTCTCGCCGGTGCTGCGCCAATCGGTGAAACAACCGCAGACCGGGCAATGATGCTGGGAAATCATCCGGTCGCCCCAAATGTACGACACCGTCTCACCCTCGACCTTCACGCCCCCGTCGTTGGGATAATAGGCCATCAGCGAGCCGATCTTCTTGCAGAAGCTGCAGTTGCAGCTGCCGACCCACTCCGGCGCGCTCGGCACCTCGATCCTGACCGCCCCACAATGGCATGAGCCTGTCGCCATGACCGCCTCCTTATGTCGTCCCGACCCTACCGTCATTGCGAGGAGCGGCGAAGCCCCGACGCGGCAATCCAGACTGGATTGCCTCCCCCCGCATCAAGTGCGGGGTCGCAATGACGCAGGCCGCTTGCCCCCGCTCACCCGGCGCCGAAACAGCTCGACATCACCAGCGTGAAGGCAATTCCCTGAAATATCGGTGGAAGTCCGCACTTCGGCGATGGCCGTTTCGACGTAATGAGCGACGCCAGGCCCTCCATCCGAAACCAATAGGGGAGGTTCGCATGACTCTGGAGCGCGCTCTTCTCGTAGTCGCCTGCGGCCCGCTTCTTCTGACACTCGCCGCCTGCCAGCCAGCCGCCCAAAAAACGGGCGACCAAAGCGCGGGCGACAGCGATCCGGAACTCCTCGTCAGTTCGGCCGGCAAGGGCGGGGTCCCGGGCTACACACCGCAAGGCTGGGGCTGGAAACCGGGCAGCCGTGTCGAGATCAGCCTGTTCAACGAGCCGGACGGCCAGGGCAAGCCGAACCCGAACTGGAAGAAGATCCTCGACGAGACGGTCGAGCCTTCGAGCCTGTTCGGGTTCAGCAGCAATCCGCCTTTCTATCCTGTGCGCCGGACCCTCTGCGGCAATCCGGCGCCGCGCCAGTTCATGCTGGCGATGGCGAAGAACACGAACACCGGAAAGATCCGCATTCGCCCGTTGCCGGTCGACCTCTATTATACCTTCCAGCCCTGTCCGCACTCTGGAGTCGCCCCCTCCACGCCGCCGCCGCCGTCACCTCGCGCGGGCCGGTGACCTGCTGCAAACCCGCGCCTTTCCCTAGGTAAGTTTACCGCTCGGGGGAGTCCTGATTGCGGTCGGCCTTCGGCAGGCGCAGAGTGCAGGCGCAATGGGGCCACAAGACCGCGATTATTTCATGCTTCGCGCACGCCAGGAGCGGCTGGCGGCGGCCGAGTCGAGCTACGGCGCGGTGCGCAATCGGCACGAAGAGCTCGCTTCGCTCTACGAAATGCGCGTGCTGTACATCGACCGCGGCCTGTTCGGGGATGACTCAACCGCCGAGGCGCTGGAAGCCGCGCCCGTGCCGCACATCATCATCCCGGCGCAATGAAGCGCTAGCGTGTCTCCTGACAGGCTTCACGCTGCACGCGCATCCCCTGTCCGCCTTGCCGGACGCAGTAGTCCGCTTTCTTCGATCACATTCCGAGCATGAGAACCGCCGAAACCCCGCGGCTGTTTTCCGTTGTTGACGCGTGATAAGGGCAGCCCCGCGCGTACCGCCTGTGCGCAGCGAAATAATAGAGAGCGGTCACGACGAGCCCCAGGAACAGGTGTCCATATTCCGGCACCATCCACTCGCGCGCCCGCCACGCGCCGTTCCAGAACGACGTGACGTCGAGCATGATGAAAATGCCGAGGAGCGGCACGAGCCAGCCCGGCCGAACCTTTGGCCGCGTTTTCAGCAGCCGCGCGAAGCCCGCGACCACCACCCGCGACGCTGAGACCGAGGAGCAGTCCGTAAAGCGAGAAGAAGATGCTGAACGGTGCCATGTACTTGCTTCCCCCGAACCGTCGGCGCGGGTTCTCAGTCTAGGAAGAACGACAGTCGTGCCTAGCCCTGTGTGGCCCGGCCCATTTTTGGGACCGCAACCGAAACGCCGGGAACGTCCCTCATACCTGTGAATTTCCGCCTTGGTGGACGAGCCTCCCATCGACCGCATGCGCGAGCGGGCGCGGCAGCTCCGCCGCATTGCGAACATGACTCACGATCCATTCATGGCCGAGATGCTGCTTAAAATGGCCGGCGAGGTCGAGGTGGATGCCGACCGGCTGGAGGCCGAGCGGACCGCTAGGCTGAATCGCGCTTAGCCTCGAGCTTCGCGACCAGACGATGGCCGTCCCAGATTTCGCAATGCAATCCGGGGTACATCGCCTCAACGACGGCGACCGCATCTTCGTCGTTTGCGGCGGCAACCCATTCGGCGCTGACGACCTTGCGCGCGCCGTCGTGACAATAGACGCGGTAGTTTGGGTGATCCCCTGACATCATGGTGCTCCCCCAACAGCGGGAGCACGACCCAATGTCTCTCTCAGTCGCCGATCAGCTGGATTCGTTGCCGGCGATCTGATCCTAATACGCCTAAACCATTGATTTACCGAATGTCTACCAGCCGACACTGCGCAGTTTCGCATTCTGGGCGACGCTGCGGCTACATCTGCGGCCAATTGCTGTTTTTCTTGGCCCGGTGCATCTCATCGCTTCGTGCCGCGTTCTAGGCGTGTGCCGGGATTGTCCGTGCAAGAAGGGGGATTTCAGCGATGAGTATTTCAGCGAAAGTCCTGGGCGCGGCACTCCTGATCGGAGGCATCGCCGCTCCGGTGGCAGCGCAATATCAGTATCCGCCACAATATCCGCAGCCCTACCCCGGCTACCCGCAGACCTATCCGCAGCCGTATCCCGCTCCGGGCTATCCCACTCCGGGCTATCCCAGTCCGGGCTATCCCAGTCCGGGCTATCCCAGTCCGGGCTATCCCAGTACGGGCTATCCCAGCCCAGGCTATCCCGGCTACGGCCAGAACAACACCGTGCTCGGCGGGATCGTCGATTCCCTGATCGGCAACCGCTACGGCGTCAGTGACCGGAACGCGATCCGGCAGTGCACGTTCGCCGCCGTCCAGCAGGCCGAGGCGCAGTACCGTCCCTATTACAGCCCAAACTTCCGGCGGCCCTATCAGGGTTATGAGGGCTACATGCGCGTGAGTGCTATCACCGACGTCCAGCGCCGCTCAAACGGCCGCGTGCGCGTGCGCGGGTTGCTCGACACCGGCCTCTACGGCCAACCGGGATCTGGCTATGGCCGCGGCGACCTCGATTTTCGCTGCGACGTCGACTACCGCGGCTACGTTTCCAACGTACGGATCGACCGCAACTCTTACTGGGGGCGGCGCTACTGACCAGGCCCCGGAACGGGACTACTAGGTGACGGAGAGCTTGCCCAAGCGCGGGCGGTTGGGCAAAGCCCGCTAGCCAACAGGAGAGTGAGAGCATTCTTCCGTCGATCGTGGCCGATCCGTCGGCCCTCATCCCGTTCATGCTCATCGGGTTTGCCGCGCAGCTCGTCGATGGCGCGCTGGGCATGGCGTTCGGCCAGATCTCCAGCACCCTGCTGATCAGCATCGGCGTTCCGCCGGCCGCCGCCTCGGCGGGCGTGCATACGGCCGAGACTTTCACAACCGCAGTCTCGGGCATCAGCCATGTCGCGCACCGCAACGTCGATTGGCGACTGTTCGTTCGCCTCGCGATTCCCGGCGTGATCGGTGGGGTGCTGGGCGCCTACGTGCTTACGCAGATCCACGCGGAAACCGCGAAGCCGTTCGTGCTTGCTTATCTGACAGCGCTCGGCCTCTACCTCTTCTATCGGGGAATCATGCATCGGCACACCGAGCGGCGGCCGAAGGTCGTCTCGCCGCTGGGTCTCGTCGGCGGCTTCCTCGATGCGGCGGGCGGCGGCGGCTGGGGCGGGATCGTCACCTCGAACCTGCTCGTCCAAGGTAGCAACCCGCGCAAGACCATCGGTACGGTAAACACCGCCGAATTCTTCCTGACGGTCACCATCTCGGCGACCTTCCTGATCGCTCTCGGCTGGCAAGCATTCACTTTCGCGACCCTCGGCCTTCTGATCGGCGGAGTGCTTGCCGCGCCGTTCGGCGCGTTTATCGCCAAGCGCGTCAACCCCGACCGCCTGCTGGCCTTCGTCGGCGCATTGCTGACGATCACCAGCTGCTACGGATTGTATCGCGCGCTCGGCTAGAGCGTTCCTGAAAGAAGAAGGGGCGGGCCTGGGGAAGGAAACCCGCCCCTTGGATACGGTCGGCTGAGGGGGCAGTACCGACCGCGTTCGCCCTCCAGTTGCGCGGAGGAAAAGCTTTTTCGCATTGCAGCATGTAGAAATCTGGCTTTAAGTGTTCAAGTCGATTATATCTATCGACCTAATCGAGCGCATCAATGAGTGTCCATCTCCCCACCATCAAGCAGCTTCAGTATCTGGTGGCGCTTCGACAGCACGGCCACTTCGGGAAGGCGGCGGAGGCCTGTTTCGTCACCCAATCCACATTGTCGGCGGGCTTGCGCGAGCTGGAAACGCTGCTGGGCGTGACCCTGGTAGAGCGCACCCGGCGCGTCGTCCGTTTCACCGCGCTTGGTGAAAAGGTCGCAGACAAGGCGGTGCGTGTGCTCCGCGACGCGGAAGAGCTGGCCGAGTTGACGCGTTCCGAGGGAAAGCCGCTGCACGGCGAACTCAGGATGGGGGTAATCCCGACCATCGCGCCGTTCCTTTTGCCGGCAATGCTGCCACGCCTGCGCAGCGAATGGCCGAGCCTGAAGCTATATCTTCGCGAAGAAACCAGCCAGGCGGCTTGCGACGCCCTCCATCGAGGCCAGCTCGACTGCGTGCTTCTCGCCCTGCCCTTCGCGTGCGGTGACATCGATTCCGTCCCGCTGTTCGACGACCGTCTGTTCGTCGCTTTTCCGCGCGGCGAGGCGCCCGGCGGCGCCATGGTCGAGGTCGCCGCGATCGACGAGAACCGCATGCTTCTTCTGGAGGACGGGCACTGCCTCAAGGACCATGCGCTGTCAGCCTGCAACCGGCCGGAGCTGCGCGCCCATGCGGCGATGATGGGTACGTCGCTCCACACGCTCGTACAGATGGTGGACAACGGTCTCGGGCTCACCTTCATTCCGTCCATGGCAATCGAGGCAGGAATCCTCGAAGGGACGCATGTCGATGCGAAGCCGCTACGGTCCGACCACGGCTACCGCCGGATCGCGCTCATCTGGCGCCGCTCCAGCCCGCGCGAGAGCGAGTTTCATCTCCTGGCAGCTGCGGTCCAGCGCATCATGCGCGACCTCATTCCAGACCTGGAAGCAATCGAACCAAAACTGCCGGAACCGGCCTGACTTCGGCAACGCCGCGGCGCCCGGGGAGTGGGGGAGGGGAAAGCGCCGCGGCGGCCCGAAGCCTGTTATTACTTCGCCAGTTCGAGTTTCCGGTCTGAGGCCACGTCCTGCGCGGTGTTCCGCGCCAGGTCGAAGCGGTCCGCGTTCATGACCTTCGTCCAGGCTTTGACGAAGTCTTTCACGAACTTCTGCTCGTTGCCTTTCTCGGCGTAGACCTCGGCGGTAGCCCGGAGCTGGCTGTTCGAACCAAAGATCAGATCGGTCCGGGTCGCGCGCCACTTCTCTTGGCGTCCGCCACGGTCATAGCCGATGAATTCCTCGTCGCCGCTATCGTCGACCACTTCCCAGAAGGTGTCATTGTCAAGCAGGTTGACGAAGAAATCGTTGGTCAGCTGGCCCACCCGGTTGGTGAACACGCCGTGCGGGCGGTTGCCGTTGTTGGCGCCGAGCACCCGAAGGCCGCCGAGCAGCACCGTCATCTCCGGCGCCGACAGTCCGAGCAGCGAGGCACGGTCGAGCAGCAGCTCTTCCGTCCTCACCGAGTGCTTGGTCTTCAGATAGTTGCGAAAACCGTCTGCCGCGGGCTCCATCACAGCGAAGCTTTCGGCGTCGGTCCATTCCTGCGTCGCATCGCCGCGACCGCCGGTAAACGGCACCGTGATATTGAAACCGGCGTCCTTCGCCGCCTTCTCGACAGCCGCGGTGCCGGCGAGGACGATCGCGTCAGCCATGGACAGGCCTCCCCGCAGCTCGTCGATCTTGGCGAGGACCTTCGCCAGTTCGTCCGGCTCGTTGACGGCCCAGTCCTTTTGCGGATCCAGCCGGATGCGCGCGCCGTTCGCGCCGCCGCGATGGTCGGTCTGGCGATAGGTCGAGGCCGATGCCCAGGCGGCCTTCACCAACTGGCCAATGGTGAACCCCGCATCGAGAATTTTTGACTTGAAGGCGCCGACATCGGAATCGGACGGCTTGGTGCCGGCTGGGACCGGGTCCTGCCAGATCAGGTCCTCGCCCGGGACTTCCGGTCCCAGGTAACGGATCTTGGGTCCCATGTCGCGGTGAGTCAGCTTGAACCAGGCTCGCGCGAAGGCGTCCTTGAACGCCTGGTGATCGTTGCGGAACTTCTCCGAGATTTTGCGGAACTCAGGGTCCTCCCTCAACGCCATGTCGGCGGTCGTCATCATCGTGGGGACGCGCTTCGACGGATCGTGCGCCGCAGGTGCCATGTCCTCCGGCTTCTGGTTGATCGGTTGCCACTGCTGCGCGCCCGCGGGCGACTTCACGAGCTCGTACTCATAGTCGAGCAGCAGTCGGAAATAATTTTCCGACCATTGCGTCGGCGTATTCACCCACGATCCTTCGATGCCGCTCGTGATGGTGTGCTCGCCGATTCCGCTTTCGAACGCGCTTGCCCAGCCCAGACCCTGGAGCGCGATGTCCGCGGCTTCGGGCGCCACATCGACGAGGCTTGGGTCGCCGGCACCGTGCGCCTTGCCGAACGTGTGACCGCCGGCGGTGAGCGCGACCGTTTCCTCATGGTTCATCGCCATCCGCTCGAAGGTCACCTTGATATCGCGCGCGGACTGCAACGGGTCGGGATTGCCGCCCGGGCCCTCGGGATTGACATAGATGAGGCCCATCTGGATCGCCGCCAGCGGGTGCTCCAGCTCCATTTCACGGTCGGGCTGGATCCGTGTTTCCGAGGCCTCGACCCATTTCTCCTCGGCGCCCCAATAGACGTCGCGCTCGGGCTCGTAGATGTCCTTGCGGCCACCGCCGAAGCCAAAGATCGGACCGCCCATGGATTCGATCGCCACGTTGCCGGCAAGGATGAACAGGTCGGCCCAGCTGATGTTCTGCCCGTACTTCTGCTTGATCGGCCACAGCAGCCGCCGCGCCTTGTCGAGGTTGCCGTTGTCCGGCCAGCTATTCAACGGAGCAAAGCGCTGGTTGCCTGAGTTGGCGCCGCCGCGGCCGTCGGCCGTGCGATAGGTACCCGCGGCGTGCCAGGCCATGCGGATGAAAAACGGACCGTAGTGCCCGTAGTCCGCCGGCCACCACGCCTGGCTGTCGGTCATGAGGGCGGTCAGGTCACGCTTAACTGCCTGATAGTCGAGCTTATTGAAGGCTTCGGCGTAATCGAAGTCATCGCCCATCGGGTCGGGCGAGACGCCCCCCTGATGAAGGATGTCGGTTGGAAGGGCTTCCGGCCACCAGTCGCGGTTGGTGCGGCCAAGCAGCGAGCGCACAGTGGTTGGGCGGTCCACGGGGCAACCCATCGATTCGCCGGTCTTAGCGTCCATGATCTATCGTCCCTCTCCACGGGGTTTGAATGGGCGGACGCTAGGCGCGGTCATCCGGTCAGGGAAACGACTTTCCTTGGTCAGTGAGAACAGCAGAATCGATTAGTCCCGGTTTCAGGAGGATCAGTCCATGTGACGAAGGCCGGTCCGCAGATAATCGTAGCCGGTGACCAGAGTCAGCGCCGCGGCCAGCCACAGGCTGGTCACGCCAACCATATGAACCCAGTTCTGCTCCGGCAGCGCCCCGCCGAGGATCAGTGCGCCGAGCGAAACCAGCTGGAAGGTCGTCTTCCATTTGGCGAGGCGGCTGACCGGCATGGACACCTTGAGCTCCGCCAGAAACTCGCGAAGACCCGAAACGATGATCTCGCGGAGCAGGATGATGAGCGCGGGGATGACGTTCAAGTCCTGGATGATGGGTGCGTCGCCATCAGCCTTGCGGCTCGCCATCAGCATGATGATCACGGCCGCGACCATGATCTTGTCGGCGATCGGATCGAGGAACTGCCCGAGCTTGGAGATCTGCCCTTGTGCGCGGGCGAGATACCCGTCGAAATAATCGGTCATTCCGACGATGCAGTAGAGCACGAAGGTGATCGCATAGTCCCACGGCGCGGGCTTCCACAGCAGGAACACCAGGATCGGCACCGCCAGGATTCGCGAGAGCGTCAGGAGATTCGGCAGCGAAAGCATCGTTCCGGGACAGGAGAGTTATAGAGTTTGGCGGCATGCGCAAAGCTGGCTATGCGATGCGCCCAAGTCCATGAAACCCGCCGCGGCCAGGCTTTGATCCAGAACGTTACCCACCTGCTGCGGGCGCGGCGATTCCTGCCGTTGTTCTCGACCCAGTTCCTCGGCGCATTCAACGACAGCCTGTTCAAGCAGGCCGTCGTCCTGTTCGTCACCTATCAACTCTTTTCGAATCCCGCGAAGGAGTTCCAGTTCAGCGCGATCGCGCAGGGCCTGTTCATTCTGCCCTTCTTCCTATTCTCGGCGCTTGCCGGGCAGCTCGCGGACGACCATGACAAGTCGCGGCTGATCCGCATCATCAAGCTAGCCGAGATCGGGATCATGCTGGTCGGCGGCGCCGGGATCATGCTGGCGAACATTCCGCTGATGCTTGCCGCGGTCTTTGCGATGGGCGTCCATTCGACCTTCTTCGGCCCGATCAAATACGCGATCCTGCCGCAGGCTCTGCACAAAGACGAGGTGCTGGGCGGCACCGGCCTGGTTGAAGCCGGGACCTATCTAGCGATCCTCGGGGGGACGATCCTCGCCGGCGTCCTGGCCACGACTCCGCCGGTTGCGGCGGGAGTCACGATCGGCCTGGCCGTTCTCGGCTACCTTTCCGGGCGACAGGTTCCGCCGGCCCCGCCCGCGGCCGGGCGCATCCCATTCGACCGCCACATCATCCGCGCGTCCGTGAAGCTGGTCAACGGGACAATGCACATCCCCCGCCTGTTCCTCGCGATCTGCTCGATCAGCTTCTTCTGGACCATCGGCGCTGTGCTGATCATCATCTTCCCACCACTGGTGAAGAACGTGCTCGGTGCCGACGAGCGGGTTGCGAGCCTGTTCATCGCCATCTTCTCGATCGGGATCGCCATCGGCTCGGTTCTGATCAACCGCCTCCTGAAAAGTCAGGTGTCCGCCCGGTTCGCACCGGCGTCAGTGATCGCCATGGGAGCCTTCGTCGTACTCTTCCATTTCGTCGTGCTGGCATGGGGCGAGCATGGCGCCGAGCTCACGACGCTCGGCAATTTCCTTCAGCATCCGATGGCGGGACTGATGATCCTGTGCCTTTTGGGAGTGGCGATTACCGGCGGCATGTTCGTTGTGCCGCTTTACGCCTTCCTGACGACGACGGTGCCCAAGACGGAGACTGCGCGAACCGTCGCGGCGAACAACATCGTCAACTCTGGCGCGATGGTGATCGGCTCGCTGCTGGCCTTCGCGCTTAGCAGTGTCGGAATCGGCCCGGCCGGCCAGCTCTTGCTGGTCGCCGGGATGTGCCTCGTCTCCGCCTGGCTCGGGTGGAAGCTCCACCTGGCTTGCGATTGAGCTATTTGAGTTCGAGGACCACCGGCCCTGAAACCGGATCTGTCACGCCCCGCTCCCCGCCAAGATCCTCGAGGGTGTCGCGAAAAGTGTCGAGGGTCGAGAGCATGTTCGGCCGTGCCGCGGCGAGACTATCCATGTCGCTCCACTCGCCGATGATGCAATAATCATGTTCGCCGGTCTTGATGAGGTTGACCCGCTTGAGACCGGGTCAGTCGCGGTCGACCTTCTGGTGCGCGTCCAGAAATTCCTGGTCGCGGCCGGGCTTCACCCGAAAACGAACGGCATTGAACGCGGTCATGACGTTCCTCCCGTGCATGAGACAACGGGCGCTTCATACTGTGACGCCACTGCGGAAAAAAGCTGACGCCGGGAGCCGGCTATGATCAGGCGATCAGGACCGAAACGAAGACGAACCCGGCGATGAAGGTCGTCGCGAACAGCTTGAGATCCCCAGCGAGAGACCGCGAAAGCGTGCGCCCGGCGAATGAGCGGACAGGACCGCGGCCGAAGCTGCGTGGGTCGAGCGCAAACGCTGGTCGCGCGAGCTGCATGGCAAATCCTTAACGCGGTTTTTACCATGTTCCAAACCAGCGCGTGCGCGAACGGCTCCGGCCGTCCCGTGACGGGACGGAAGGTCAGAATTTCACGCGTTTTGGATTAGCCGGTGATCGCGTCGGGGAAGGAGTAAGGATCCGATCGTTGCCGGGCGGCCAGCAGGTCCGCCGCCTCATCGGCCGGCATCGGCTTGCCGAAATACCAGCCCTGGGCGACGCCGCATCCCAGCAGGACCACGGCATCGTAAGCCGCTTCGCTTTCGATGCCCTCGACGCAGACCGGCACGGAGAGCGCGCTCGCCAGCGTGGTCACCGCCCGCACGATCGCCATGCTTTCCTTGTTTCGGTGGATGTTGGTGACGAAGCTGCGATCGATCTTGATCATGTCGAACGGCAGGGACCTGAGGCTCGAAAGCGATGAGAAGCCGGTGCCGAAGTCATCAAGCGCGAGTCGAATCCCCTGGTTCTTGAGACTGGCGACGATCGACCGGGCGAGGTCGAGGTCTGCGAACAGCGAGCTTTCGGTAATCTCGACGACCAGCCGTTCGGGCGGGAAACCGGTATGTGTCAGCAGCCGCACGATGCGCTGCGCGAGCCAGCCGTCGGCAAATTGCGTCGGCGAGATGTTGACGGAAATGTTGATCGAGGGATCCCATCCCGCGGCCTGGCGCAGAGCTTCGCCGATGACTTGTTCCGAGAGCCGACCGATGACGCCGATCTCCTCGGCCACCGGAATGAAAACGTCCGGTCCAATTATTCCCGACAAAGGATGGTTCCAGCGGGCGAGTGCCTCGAAGCCCACGATCTCGCCGGTGCTGAGGTCCACCTGCGGCTCGAAATAAGGCAGGAACTGGCCGTGCTCGAGACCGTAACGGATGCCCTGCTCGATCTCGCCCTGGGCGATTAGCGCGCGCTCCATTCCCGAATCGAACCAGACCGGTCGCGCGACCCGTCCGGACCTCGCATGGTTCATGGCAATGTCGGCGCGTCGCAGCAGGACTGCGACGCGAACCTCGGACGCGCTTGCAACTGCGATTCCGGCGAAGGCGCCGATCTGGATCATCCTCTCGTCGAGCATCACCGGCCGTGTCACCGCCCTCAGCGCCCCTTCGGCGAGCTTCTCCGCACGCCCGATCTTGGACTCATGGAGCGCGATCGCCGCTGCGAACTCGTCGCCGCCAAGGCGGGCGACAATGGCGCCGGGACCCAGCTCATCGACGAGCGCGCTTGCCAGACATTTGAGCAAGCGGTCGCCGATGTCGTAGCCGTGCTGGTCGTTGACCGCCTTGAACCGGTGGAACTGGAGCGACAGCACGACGAGCTCTTCGCCAAGCTCGCTGGCATTTGCGGCCAGCTGCTCGACGCTATCGGCGAACCCCTTTCGGTTGGCGAGGCCAGTAATATGATCTGTACTCGCCAAAACGGCCGCTCGCCGCTCGCCGTCGGCACGCATTTCGGCTTCGTGTTGAAGGTCGACGTAGCGGCGCCAGCCGAACAGGATCAGCGCTACATTGAGCATCAGCGCCGTGCTCGCGATCTGCACCTGCGGGCCGAAGTCGGCGTTGGCGATCCGCATATTCTGGAAGAAGGCGCTGCCGTTCCAAATGAGCAGCAGGACGGCAGTGATCAGGATCGTCAGGACCAGCGCATCGCGCCTGGCGTTGAGCATGCTGGAACGCGCCGGCGCCGTGGCGCTAGACTGGGCTGGGCCTTGAGACACAGCGGCCGGAGTAACTTGATAACGATTAATATTTTCCTCTCCATAATGGAGGGGAATCGGTGGGGCACGAATTTGATTGGTCGCGGCGCTCGACTGTCCCTCGGACTGCCTGCGCTTCGAGCATTCAAATCGGCATGCCCCCGGCATGCCTGGATTTGAATGCTGGTGCGGACGGCGGGACTCGAACCCGCACGCCCTTACGGGCAGAAGATTTTAAGTCTTCAGCGTCTACCGGTTTCGCCACGTCCGCATACGGCGTGACACATCATAAGTCGCCGGGTGCGCTACCATTGAGATTGAGCCGTTCGCGCATTTCCTTGCCCGGCTTGAAATAGGGCACGCGCTTGGCGTTGACCGACACCGATTCGCCGGTGCGCGGATTGCGGCCGATCCTGGCGTCGCGCTGGCGAGTCGAAAAGGCGCCGAAGCCGCGAAGCTCGACGCGGCCGCCCTTGGCCAGTTGATCGGTGATGGAATCGAAGATGGCGCTCACCACGCCCTCGACCTCGCGCTGAGTGAGGTCCGGGAAATCGGTGCAAAGCTTCTGCACCAGTTCGGAACGGATCATTGGCAACCCCGTGAAAGATTGGAACCGGGCCCCTCCCCAGTTACTCGGGACCGCTTGCACGTCACGCTGTCAGGAAACTTTGTCTCACGCAAGCCGGATTCGGCAGGCGGCGTCCCCAAGCGAAACACCTGAGAAACGCCGCCTTTACCGTTACTTCTTCTTCTTCGAACCTTTCTCGGACGCTTCCGCCTTTTCCTTCAGGGCCGCGCCGAGGATGTCCCCAAGCGAAGCGCCCGAATCCGAAGAGCCGTACTGGGCGACCGCCTGCTTCTCTTCGGCGATCTGCAGCGCCTTCACCGAGAAGTTCGGCTTCTTCGAGCGGTCGAAGCCAATGACCATCGCATCGAACTTCTGGCCGACCTGGAAGCGCTCCGGACGCTGCTCGTCGCGGTCGCGGCCAAGGTCGGTGCGCTTGATGAAGCCAGTCGCGCCGTCGTCGCCCACCTGGACGTCGAGGCCAGCGTCCTGAACGGCGCGGACAGTGATCGTTACCGTCTCGCCCTTCCGAACACCCGCGCCGGCAGCGCCGCCGCCCGTTCCAGCGCCGGCACCCGCGCCGCCGCCCTCGAGCTGCTTCATGCCGAGCGAAATGCGCTCCTTCTCCACATCAACATCGAGCACCTGCGCCTTCACATTCTCGCCCTTGCGGTGGAGCTGAAGCGCTTCCTCGCCCGACACGCCCCAGGTGATGTCCGACATGTGGACCATGCCGTCGACGTCGCCCTCAAGGCCGATGAACAGACCAAACTCGGTCGCATTCTTGACCTCGCCCTCGACGACGCTGCCGATGGGGTGCTTCTCGGCGAAGGCCGCCCACGGATTCTCCTGGGCCTGCTTGAGGCCGAGCGAAATACGGCGCTTCTCCTCGTCGACTTCAAGGACCTTCACGTCGACTTCCTGCGAAGTGCTGACGATTTTGCCCGGGTGCACGTTCTTCTTGGTCCAGCTCATCTCGGAGACGTGGACCAGGCCTTCGATGCCCGGCTCCAATTCGACGAAGGCGCCATATTCGGTGATGTTGGTCACGCGGCCGCGGAACACGCCGCCGACCGGATATTTCGTAGCCGCACCCTCCCACGGGTCGCTCTCGAGCTGCTTCATGCCGAGGCTGATGCGCTGGGTGTCGCGGTTGATGCGGATGATCTGCACCTTCACCGTGTCGCCGATGTTCAGGACCTCGGACGGGTGGTTGACCCGCTTGTAGGAAATGTCGGTGACGTGCAGCAGGCCGTCGATCCCGCCAAGGTCGACGAAGGCGCCATAATCGGTGATGTTCTTGACCACGCCTTCGATGACCTGGCCCTCCGCGAGCGACTGGATGAGGCCGCTGCGCTGCTCGGCGCGGGTCTCCTCGAGGATCGCACGGCGCGAGACGACGATATTGCCGCGGCGGCGGTCCATCTTGAGGATCTGGAAAGGCTGCGGAAGGTCCATCAGCGGACCGACGTCGCGCACCGGACGGATGTCGACCTGACTGCCGGGCAGGAAGGCGACGGCGCCGCCGAGGTCAACGGTAAAGCCGCCCTTGACCCGGCCGAAGATGACGCCCTCGACGCGGTTCCCGGCCTCGAATTCCTTCTCGAGCTTATCCCACGCGGCCTCGCGGCGTGCGCGGTCTCTGCTGAGCATCGCTTCGCCAGCCGAATTCTCGACGCGATCGACATAGACCTCGACCTCGTCGCCGATGCTGAGCTCGGCCTTCTGGCCCGGCGCTCCGAACTCGCGCAGAGGCACGCGGCCCTCGCTCTTCAGGCCGACGTCGATGACGGCCATGTCATTCTCGATC
This sequence comes from Pseudomonadota bacterium, assembly GCA_046731955.1. GTDB lineage: Bacteria > Pseudomonadota > Alphaproteobacteria > Sphingomonadales > Sphingomonadaceae > Sphingomicrobium. The sequence continues at coordinate 20,225 of JBKPMC010000157.1, forward strand.
CCGGTGACGGTGCCCTTCACCACCTTGCCTTCGAAGGTCTCATTCTCGCCGCCGAGGCTTTTGTTGAGGAGCTCCGCGAAATCGTCGCGGGTCGGGAATGTCGTGGTTGCCATGAAGTCGTGTCTCTCTAATCGTTCAAATCGGCCTGCCGCGCCGCGCCACCATGGCGAGGCTCCAACATGCGGACCTTGTCTCATGCACTACCGCGCTTCGGCCCATCCGAAGGCGGCGTCCGTCGAGGCGTTTCAGCGTCACGCGGAGCCCTGCACGACAAAAAGCGCGTTCCGGTTTGGAGAGTTGACCTCGCCGAAACCGTACGCGCTCGCAAAAAAGCGGGCTTCCGCGAGCACCTTAGCGCCCGCCGGACGGTGCGCGCCTTAGCTTAGAGGGGGTTAGAGGGCAAGAGTCGGTGGCATTGAAAAGCTCCCGCGCCCGCCCATCTGCCGCGCCATGTCAGCATTGTTCACGCCGCTCGACGTCGGCGGCTTTCAGCTCGCCAACCGCATCGTCATCGCCCCCATGTGCCAATATTCGGCAGAGGACGGCTGCATGGCCGACTGGCACCTGATCCACCTCGGCCATCTCGCTCTGTCGGGTGCAGCGCTGCTGACGATCGAGGCGACGGCGGTCACTCCCGAGGGCCGGATCACTTATGCCGACACGGGCCTGTGGTCTGACGCCAATGAGGAAGCAATGGCGCGCGTGCTGGCAAGCGTCCGGCGCTGGTCGGACATGCCGATTGCGATCCAGCTCGGCCATGCCGGGCGAAAGGCTTCGACGGAGAAACCGTGGCTCGGCGGCAAGCAGATCGCGCCCGATGAGGCGAACGGCTGGCAGACGGTCGCGCCCTCCCCGCTCCCGTTCCTCCACAATGAGAATCCGCCCACCGAGCTCGATGCCGAGGGCATGGCGCGCATCCGGCAGGCGTTCGCGGATGCCGCGGTTCGTGCAGCCCGGCTCGACCTCGCGGCGGTGCAGCTGCACGGCGCACACGGCTACCTGCTCCACCAGTTCCTCTCGCCGATTTCGAATAGGCGTACGGACGACTATGGCGGCAGCCTCGAGAACCGGATGCGCTTTCCGCTCGAAGTGTTCGACGCGGTGCGCGCGGTCTTTCCGACTGACAAGCCGGTTACGATGCGCGTGTCGGCAACCGACTGGATCGAAGGCGGCTGGGACGTCGAGCAGACGATCCACTTCGCCCGCGCCCTCGAGGAGCGGGGCTGCGCGGCGATCCACGTCTCGAGCGGCGGGCTCCATCCGACCCAGGAGATACCCGTCGGACCGAGCTACCAGGTACCGCTGGCGCGTGCGGTGAAGCAGGCGGTGAACATCCCCGTCATCGCCGTCGGCCTCATCACGGGATTCGAGCAAGCCGAAGCGATCGTCGGCACGGGCGATGCCGACGTCGTCGCGCTCGCCCGCGGCATTTTGTTCGACCCGCGCTGGCCTTGGCATGCCGCCGCGCATCTCGGCGGCAAGGTCCAGGCGCCGCCGCAATATCTCCGCTCTCACCCGAGCCAATATCGCGACCTATTCGACTTCGGCCAATGAACCTCGCAGTAGGACTTTTCCTATTGCAAATAGGGAACAGATAGGGAACATGCAGGCGTAGGAGTCGCCTGTAATGTTTATTCTTGATCCCGCGATGATGATTGCTCTGGCCGCCCTGATCAGCAGCGTTTCAGCATTCGTCTGGGCAGTGCGCCGCAAGCCCTGATCCGCTATTGCGGCCGGATGTTTGAGGGGTGGCAGGACTATTATCTGCTGATCGGCTCCGCGGCGGCGGCGCTGATCGGGCTGCTGTTCGTTGTCGTGACGCTCACCAGCGGCCGCGAACTCGATTCCATCGAGCGCGGGCAGAAGCTCTACATGAGCCCGATCCTGTTCCACCTCGGCGGGATCCTGATGCTGAGCGGACTGGGGATGAGTCCCGTCGCGACGCCGGAGCTGTTTGGGGCGGCGAGCGGGGTCGTGGCGCTGATCGGGTTCGTGGGATGTGTGCGGATCGCGCGCGGCATATACCGAGTGCCCGTCGCCGAAACCAAAATCTACGACATGTGGTGGTACGGGATCATCCCCGCGGGCGCGTATCTGCTGCTGCTCGCGGCAAGCGCAGCGCTACTGCGCTGGCCGACGGAATGGACGCTGACCGCGGTGGGAGCGATGCTGATGGCGCAGCTCCTGGTCAGCATCCATAGCGCATGGGACCTGGTGACCTATCTCGCGCCGCGCTCCTCCGACCAGCAGGGCAGCTCGCCGGAACGATAACGGAGCCTTCGCCACCGGGCCGTAAACCTGTCGCTTTTACGAAGTCCTAACCTTGTCGGCCGTAATCCTCGGCCATGTTCAGGGGCTTCTTCACGGCGACGGCGCTGACGCTGCTGGTCACCGGCCCTGCGGCGACGCAGGGTCCACAACTCGCCGGCGCGACCGGAGCCCTCGCGGTACAAATCCTCGAAGCTCACAACCGCGAGCGCCTGGCCGTCGGAGCGCCGCCGCTTCAATGGGATGCGCAGCTCGCCGTTGACGCGGCCTCCTACGGACCCTTCCTCGGACGTCTCGGCGATCTGCAGCATTCGCCGCGCGAAAGTCGGCCCGGCCAGCGCGAGAACCTGGCCATGGCCTGGCACGGAACCATGACTCCCTCGCAGATCGTCGGTCTCTGGGCGGCGGAGAAGAAGATGCTCCAGCCAGGCCTGTTCCCGGCAGTCAGCCAGACAGGCAAGTGGGAAGACGTCGCGCACTACACACAAATGGTGTGGCCAACGACGACCCGCGTCGGATGCGCGATCTATTCAACCGAGTGGGATTATCTGATCTGCCGCTACACGCCGCCGGGCAATGTCGACGGCAAGCCGGTGTTCGTGGCCGCGACCAAGCCGGCGCTGGCAACTGCGACACTCGCGTCACGCTGAAACAAATTCCGTTGAGCGCCGTCGAAAGTCCTCCCGCGCAAGGACTTATTAGTTTATTGGGCGCAGTCTCACCTCGTTAGGGACAAACAGGGTTTTGAACATGGGACGGGGGCGTCTCCTGGCAGTTTCGGCGTTGGGCGCCCTGGCGCTCGCCGTGCCCGCGCATGCCCAGGATCAGGACTTCGCGCCGGCTCCGACCGAGACCGCGCCGGCGGCGCCTGCCGCGCCGGAGCCAACCGGGCCGGCGGCGCCAGAGGCGGCAGCAGCGCCCGCGCCCGCGCCGGTCCTCCCAGCGGCGCCAGAGCCGACAGCAACGTCAGCGTCCGCGCCGCTCGTGCTTTCCGACAGCGCAGTCGACAGCTTCTACGCCGCCCGCGCGGGCGCCCCGGTCTGGTTCCGAGACGCGGAAACTCGCGAGGCGGCCGGCAAGCTCGCGGCCCATCTTCGTCATTCCGACCTCGACGGCGTCGCCGACGGCGCAGAGCTCGCGGCTGCGGTCGACGCGGCGGTGGCACGCGGCCTGCCGGACGACGACAAGACCATCTCGATCGCGTGGGTGCGCCTGGTGCGCGCGCTCAAAGCCCCGGTTCAGGGCATCAGCTACGGCGATCCAAAGCTCGCCATCCAGAGCCCTTCCGCGGATGCAATCCTCGCCAGTGCCGCGGGTGCGGCGTCGCTAGGCGCGCATGTCGCCCAGGTATCGTCCGTGAATTCCTTTTATTCCGCGCTACGCGAGTCCGCGGTGAAGCAGGGCGCGACCTCCGACCCGCATGTCCGGGCGACGCTGAACCGGCTGCGCCTGCTGCCGGCCAGCGGCCGGGCGATCCTGGTCGACGTCGCAAATGCCGAGCTGATGACGCTCGAGGACGGGCGGGTGATCGACAGCATGAAGGTGATCGTCGGTAAGCGGGAAGCGCCAACGCCGCTGCTCGCCGGAACCATCCATTATGTGACGTTCAACCCGTACTGGCACATCCCGCAGGACGTCGCTCGCCGCAAGGTCGCACCGATCATCCTGAAGCGCGGCGTTTCCTATCTGAAGAGCGCGCGCTACGAGACCGTCGCCGCGTTTGGCGGGGACAAAGAGCGGCTGATCGATCCCGTGACGGTTGACTGGAACGCAGTCGCCGACGGCACCGTCGAAGTTCACGTTCGCCAGAGGACGGGCCCCAACAACATGATGGGCGCCATGAAATTCGGCTTCGTCAACGACTATGGCGTCTTCCTTCACGACACGCCGCACAAGGATCTGTTCGCCAAAGCGAAGCGGAATCTCAGCCTTGGGTGCGTCCGCGTCGAGCATCCCGCGCGGCTCGCGCAATGGCTGCTCGGCCGCGAGCCGGTGCCCCCGAGCGACGGAGCCGAGGAGTTGGTCCAGGTGGACAAGGGCGTGCCGATCTACATCCTGTATCTGACGGCTCGGCCGAACGACGAGCAGCTCGCTTTCGCCGACGACGTCTATGGGCTGGACCAGCCGGCAGAACCGCTGGCGCCCGTCGCGACCGCGTCCGCTTCAGCGAAGCACTGAAGTTACAGGCTTCTCCGGAGCCGCGACGGCAATCCCGCCGCCTTCCTCTCCTCGGCCTGCGGCCCGTCGGCGCTACTTCCGGACAGGTTCAGGAAACTCCGCACGCTTTCGGCTGACACCGCGCGCCCGAACAGCCAACCCTGGGCCTCCGAGCATCCGTACTTCTCCAGGGCAGTGCGGATCTGTTCCGACTCGACGCCTTCCGCGCTGATCGGAACGTTGAGCGTATGGCCGAGCCCGGCGATGGTGTTCACGATCGCGGCCGTCTTCTCGCTCTTCACGATGGTCGTGATGAAACTCTTGTCGATCTTGATGCGATCGAGCGGCAGTCGGTTGACCTGGGCGAGCGAAGCATAGCCGGTGCCGAAGTCGTCGAGCGAAATGCTGATCCCGACATTCTTGAGGCTGTGGATGATCGTCAGCACCTGATCGCGGTCTTCGAGCAGCGAGCCCTCAGTGATCTCGACTTCGAGGCGATGCGCCGGGAATCCGGTGGCCGAAAGGAGCTTGAGGATTTGCTCGGCAAGCGTCGGATCGCGGAACTGGACCGGCGAGATATTGACCGCGAGCTTGAGGTTTTGCGGCCAATCACGAGCGTCGTTGAGCGCCTGTTCCACCACGCTGAAGGTCAAAGGACCGATCAAACCGGTCCGCTCCGCCGCTTCGATAAAGCTTTCGGCTTCCAGCAGGCCGCGGCTCGGCGAGCGCCACCGCGCGAGCACCTCGAAGCCTACCAGGTCGCGGGTCTCGAGGTCGATCAGCGGCTGGAAGAAGGGAACGAACTCGCCATTGCGGATGCCGCGGCGAATGTCCTCCTCGATCGCCAGCCGGTCGCTGAGCTCGCGCTCGAGCTGCTGGTCGAACCAGGCAAAGCCGTTTCGGCCGGCCTTCTTGGCCGCATAAAGCGCGACATCGCTCTGGCGCAGCACCGTTTCCTCTGTCCGAGCGCGTTCGAGCCCGGTGATTCCGATCGACGCGCTCACCTGCACCTGTGCGCCGTCGACGAACACCGGATTGGCAAGGCGGGCCAGAATCGCCTCGGCAACCTGTTCCGCAGCGTCGGTGCCGACGTCTGGCAGCAGCAGCGCGAACTCGTCGCCGCCCATCCGCGCGCAAGAGCAATGCTGCGGGGCCGAGGCGGTCATCGCATCCGCGACGCTGCGCAGCAGCTGGTCGCCGGCAAGATGCCCGTGGAGGTCGTTGACCCGCTTGAAATGATCGAGGTCGAGCAGGAGCAGCGCGCCCGAGGAACGTTCGTCCAGGGCTTCGCTGAGCGAACGCATCAGCTCCCGCCGATTTGCAAGCCCCGTGGTCGGATCAGTGTTGGCGTTGCGCTGGGCCAGCCGCTCGGCCTTTTCATAAGCATCGAGGGCCTCACGCAGATCCTTCGAGCGGCGCCAGCCGAACAGGATGATGGCGATGTTCAGAATGAAGGCGAGCTTCAGGCTGCTCGCCGAATCCGGAAGGTGCGCGCCACTGAGCGCCGCCGGCAGGATCTGGCTGCCAATGGCGACGAACAACAGAATGGCCGCAATCGTCGCGCAGCTCAAAATCAAATGGCTGCTCGCAATGCTTACTGCCTTGCTTCTGGCTCTCGGCACTCCCTGTCCCATTCGAATTGCATGTTCAGGGACTTGGTTCTGCCAAGGATAAGTGAATATTATCCTTACATTAGTCCCGGTCCGGCGGACCTTCGGTTAGAGGTTCTGTGCACCCGCGGTCCTGAATGCGATCCTCAACCATGTTCAGGGCCGTTTCGATGGCCTCGGACACGTCGAGATCGCTGGTGTCGAGCAGAATGGCATCATGGGCCTGGCGCAGCGGCGCGACCGGCCGATGCGTATCGCGATCATCGCGGGCGTGGATGTCCGCCAGGACGTCCTCATAATGGGCGTTCATGCCCCGCTCGCGCAGTTCCTTCATACGGCGCTCGGCGCGCACTTCCGGCGACGCGGTGACGAACAGCTTCACGTTCGCATCGGGAGCGATCACCGTGCCGATGTCGCGGCCGTCCAGGACCGCTCCGCCCGCCTGGCGCGCGAAATCCTGCTGTCGCTCGAGCAGCTCGGCGCGCACCGACGGATAGGCGGAAATCGCGGACGCGATCTTCGACACCGGTTCGCTGCGGAGCTCCGGATCGTCGGGATCGAAGCCGAGTTCCTGCGCCGCCCGAACTGCCTCGAACTCGCTCGACGGATCGCCGCCCCAGCGCCAAAGGTTGAGCGCGACTGCCCGGTACAGTAGCCCGGTGTCCATGTGCGGCAGCTTGAAGCGTTTCGCGAGCGCGCGGGCGATGGTGCCCTTCCCGCTCGCCGCGGGCCCGTCGACGGCGATCACGAGACCGCGCCTGGAGCCGCGCCGCGAAGGGTCGTCCGATGCATGATCCTTGGCCAAGCCGCGCGCTTTGACAGGGGCATATCCCTATGGCAAGGCGCGCCGCCAAGCGCCGCCCGGACTGCGGAGCGGCCAGCCTATTCAAACTGGAGAGTATCATCCGATGGTGAAGCCCGAATGGGGCGCCAAGCGCACTTGCCCCAAGTGCTCGACCCGCTTCTATGACCTCGGCAACGAGAACCCCGTCCACTGCATCAATTGCGGGACCGAGTGGATCCCCGAGCCGGTGCTCAAGTCGAAACAGCCGCTCGCCTTCGAAGCGGCCGCTCCGGTCGTGAAGGAGCCTGCCGAGGACAAAGAGCTCGCGGCCGACGAGCTCGCGATCGACGAGGACGAAGAGATCAGCGCCGACGAGGAAGTCGATCTCGAGACCGGCGACGACGACCTCGGCGTCGAGACTGCCGGCGAGGACGACGAAGCCTGAAACTGGAATTCGCGACTGGCCAGATTATTTTCCCCTTTTCCAGCCGGGGAAAGTTCGCCTAAAGCCGCGAGGACGTGGGGCCGTAGCTCAGCTGGGAGAGCGTCGCAATGGCATTGCGAAGGTCAGGGGTTCGATCCCCCTCGGCTCCACCATTCCCTTCAATAACTTAGCGTCCACGATTGAGCTCTTGCGCTCGATGGAAGGTAGTGCAGCAAGCACGGGGAAAGCACCGGGAAATCTGCTTTGGCAGCGGCCGCTCTAATTCAGCGGGTCCCAGGTTCGAGCCTTAGTGCGTCCGCCATTTTTTTCAGATACTTGGACGAACCGCCCGCCGCGAAGGTGGCGACAAATTAGTCACTCAGTAAGCACGGTGTCTGTGCGCCCTCGAAACGCGGCGGGTATGATGCCACAATCAGCGGCACCGTTGCAAAGTGGGCGCTGCGGCGACTCAGCGGCGCGGCGCCAGTCGTGCTCGTTCACGCTTTTGACATGAGCGCGGCCCGACATGGCCGCTGCAGAGGTGCTCGCCACCCCGAACCGGCACCCAAACGAAGCCGTGGCGCGGGCGAGCACAAAGTCCAGCAAGCAAGGTCGCGGGCGTGCGAGCGCCTCGGCCCGAGTCGATGCCAAGCAGTCCCAACCCAGCACGACCGCCAAGTCCGCGGCAGCGTACAAGCCGCCAGCGCGGCTGTGGCCGCTCCAGCCGCGCACCAGTCTGGCTGCGACGCTGGGGTGCCTACTAGTCTTGGTAACACTGGCAATCCTGCTCAAGACTCAGTTTCGCTGGCCCGGGAACGAAGCGGAATCCCCGCTGCTAATCGGGGTTGTGCTAATCAGCATCATTCCAATCGCCCTGGCGATCGCCGACATCATCATCGAGCGCGGCGGCATCATCCAATATGGCGACATGCGCCTCGACTTCTCGACCGCCACCCGGGTGGCTCCCGTCGGCGTCAAGATTCCCGCAAACATCGGGGCGCGTGCCGTCGCGCTGACCGACAGCGACACGGCCGAAATCCTCGATGCCTTGAGGCAAACCGTCGAAAGCGAAGTGGCCGTTATCGACCTCGAGCGGGGGTCGGCCTGGTGGGAAACCCGGCTCTTGGTCCTCGTTGCCGGCGCGGCGAGGCTGGGGACGCCCAAAGCCATCGTGTTCACGGCGACGGACCATGGCCGCCCCCGACAATTCATCGGGTGGCGGGGCCTGCCGAGCTGCTACAGTGGCTCGTTCGATCGGACCCCCAATATGCCCACAGTGTCGCCGCTTCGCGCGCCGCCGCGCACCACTGGGATCTGATCGAGCCGCCACCGGAGCCCGGCGCACCTGCGCCTCCAGCGCCGCCCACGCCACCGGGGCTAGCCACCGACTGGGAATGGATCGCGCGCGGCCCGTCCGGTCTTCCCAACCCGTTATTGGCCGAGCAGATCCTGCAGGGCGAGCTGGGCCGGCGCATCGAACGCAACGATGGCGGCCGGGAAATCAGTCTTGCTCGCCTTGAAGCGCTGTTCCGGCCCATATTGCGTGTGACAGCGTTGGATCTGGCGGAGTCTGCTGAAGCGCAGCTTAAATCGCTGGCGGCCGATGAGGAGCTAGCCGCCTGCACGGCCTCGGCCATTCGGCCCACGGCTCCGAGTGCGTCCGCGCGGCCTGATTGAACCAGCGCGTTTGTCGGCTCAACGGCAACGCCTCTGTCCAGAAGTGCAAGGCTGCCGACACGGTCATCCTGAATGAGCATTGACTCGGCCAGATATGCCATCCCGCTGCGGGGATTGAGCCTCCGCGCCGTTGCGATCGCCTCACGGGCTTTTCTCACGGCTGCAGCATAGGCGGGCCCTGACAAGTTCTCTTCTTGGGCAACGAAGGATCGGGAAATTGCCAGATAGCCCCAGCCCGGTGGAAAGTCGGGCGCGAGCGCCACGACGCGTTCAAACGTTGCGGAAGTCTGGGTCGGCGACCAGGTGGAATCGATGATGCCGACACAGCCGCTGACAAAAACCCCAAGCGCGGGCTGAGTGAGGCGTTTTCTGCCTCCTACGGCGTCCGTGAGGCAGAGCGCCGCCCGTGAGGCAAATCGTGAAACTTCCTCTCCGAGGTCGATGCCGGAAATGTCACGGACGCTCCAGCTCTTTGACCACAGGATGCTTCGACCGTCGCGGTCGGAAAGGGTAAGGCTCGCATCGGCAGCTTGCCCGCGTGCTGCGACATCGATGTGATAGCCGCGAACGCGGTTGTCGGCATTACCCGGAGCAATTACTTTCGCCCCTTCGAAGCGCGTCGGGAGGAATGCGGCCATGTCAGCGGCTATGACATTCGCGTAATCGGCAGCCGTGGAACGGTCCGGAGAGGTCGGAGACGCTGAGACCACAATGGTGATCCCCTGCTCTCCCGCCCAATTCCTCCAAAGAAAAAGGCTCAGAAAAGCAAGCCCGACGAGCACAAAAATGCCAGTGGCGAAAAGGCCTCGCGGGATCGCTGGCAATGATCTCCCGTGCTTCCGATCCGATCCGGCCAGATTCGGACCTGGGCCCTCGGCAAGCCGTGCAATCGCGCTCCTGATGCGCTCGGCGGCCGACGGGTCGCCGCGACCCTTCCACTTCGAAAGGTCGATCGATTGATACTGCCGAAAGCCGAGTGGCGGCTCGGTTCCATCGAGCGAAAATGGGATCAGCTTGGCCCTATCGCGACCATAGCTCGCCTCGTCGCGAACCCAGGCCGACTGCACTGACTCGGCCGACCACAGCACGAGCACGGCATCGCAATCCTTTAGGGCCTTTTCAATTTCCGACGAGAAGCTCGCCCCGCCGCCAATGTCGTCTTCGTCACGCCAAACGTCATGGCCGTCGTGCTCCAGCCAGTCGGTGAAGCGTCGCGCCCTTGCGTCATCTTTCCGCGAATAGCTCAGGAAGAGCTTCGCCATGCCGCGCCCCCGTCAGCACCTGAGGCTGCGCCTCTATCGGCACGGATGCAAGCGTGCGCCAACTAGATGCGACCGACGCGCCGGCGAGTCTTCGTTCCTAGGGTTGAGCTAATGTCGGCTTTCCACCCATTCCGGACATCAGCGGCTAACGTCTGCTTTCGACCCAGACACAAACTGGCCTGCCTCATGATCCGGAAATCCCTCCTTTCCTCCGGACTCCTCCCGATGGTGCCGTACGCGGGACCGCCTAAATCCATTCGCACGGTTCTGATTGCGGAGGGCGTCGAATGTTCTTGGGCTCGACACTGTTGGCCGCATTGCTGGCGGGCACACCGGCGCCGGTCGTCTCCTACGATCCGGCGACCGACTTCAGCCATTATCGTTCCTATAGCTGGGTCTTCTCGCACACGCCGGCTAACATGGACCCAAGCCTCTATCGTCAGGTGCGGGTCGCGGTCGAACGATCCCTCGGT
>JBKPMC010000158.1:0-5806 GCA_046731955.1 Pseudomonadota bacterium
CGGCGAACGCAATCGGCAGTAATCAGTGCCTCAGCACTGGCCGTACAGACGTGTGCCTGAATGTCTCGATGTGTCGATCCAGTTGCCATAGCTCAACATCGTGACCATCAACGATCTGCTTGGCCAGCCTGATAGCTTCGACATCATCATCGCATCGCAGTTCGACACGATTTTGGACATGGCCGTCTGGCCCCATGATGTAGGCGCGATAATCTGGCATGGCCGTTCACCCAATCTCGGAGGCCGAGTCGTCTAAATCCAAACTTCAGGCGGCGATGGCCCGTTCGGTCGACCGCAACCGGTAGGGCTTTCCGCCGGGAGGGTTGCGAGGACCGCCATCCAGTTCGCAAAAGGCATCGAGGATATCGTCGATCGACACCGGCTTCTTCAGTCCGGCAGGAGAGCGCAGGGCCGGACAGGACGCGATCGCAGATGCATCCGATGCCCATGACGCGAGAATGGCTCGTTTCTCCGCGGTTGTTAGGCCGGAATGGCGCACAACGTCCTTCGGATGCTCGAACACAGTGCCGGGGTGAAGAAGCGCGTTGAAGTCAAAAATGTTGTCGTGCGCGGTCGTCGTCCGCATGGTTCCCTCCATTTCTTTGACGAAGTAGCGGCGGCCGCGCGACGAATCGCGCGGCGCCGACAATGTCTCAAGCTTAGGCGGCCTTAGCCTCCAGCTGCTTCTGTACGTTGTCCGCCGGCACGCCGTTGATCGCGATCCGGCGAGGCTTCATGGCTTCCGGGATTTCCCTTACCAGCTCGATCTTGAGCAGGCCGTTGTCAAACGCGGCGCTCTTCACCTGCACGTAATCCGCCAGGCTGAATTGCCGTTTGAAGTGGCGAGTCGAGATACCGCGGTAAAGGAAATCGCCCTCGGCCTTCTCAGATTTGCTGCCTTCGATGGTGACCACGTTCTGTTCGGCCGTGATCGAGAAATCTTCGGGCGCAAAACCTGCGACCGCCAGCGAAATCTGGTAGCGGTCGTCGGCCAACCGTTCGATGTTGTACGGCGGGTAGTTATCCTCGCCGGCCCGCTGGGTCAGTTCCGCGAGGTCAAAAAGGCGGTCGAAGCCGATGGTCGAGCGCCATAGGGGAGAGAAGTCGTAAGTGCGCATAGCCAAATCCTCCAAAGAGCAAGATGGTTACGAGCGGCACCGGACACGACCGGTGCCCGTCTCCTTGCCCGGGCCCAACTGGCGCCCGGACGCTACCGGAAGGTAGCGACGGAAAAATTAGCAAAATCATTTTTGGTTTCAAGAGGGGCCATAAAAAATTTGGTCTCGGCGGATCAGGCTACTGCGAGCGGAAGCCGTCACCGGCTGCGGCGTCGGGTACTATTCTTCGTGTTGTTCATAGGCGGCATTACCAGAGGGAGGGAAAGGCCCGAGTCGGAAAGCCGACCGGGCCTTTTCTCGGTTCTCGGCTTCGGCAAACGTCTAAAAGGGCGATCCGCCCATCCGGATGGCGGGCAGAATTAAGGGTCCTAAGAATGGAAACGCCAGGAACATTCGTCCGCGCGTTCCGTTTCTAGAAGCACCGATCAACCTTCGGAGGAGGATACAATGCAGAAAGTCCTGGCCGCGGCTCTCCTAAGCGTCGCCGTCTTCAGTGCTCCCGCTTATGCGCAAACCGCCCAGCCCACGGATCGCGCGGCTCCAGCTGCGACGACTGCCGGCTCGCAGGAAAAGATGGCGCTTAAGGGAAACTGGCGCGCTTCCAAGCTCATGGGCCTCGACGTCTATAACGAAGCCAATGAAAAGCTTGGCGACATCAACGAACTGATCCTGGACAAGAACGGCAAGGTCAATGCCGTGGTCATCGGTGTCGGCGGCTTCCTGGGCATGGGCGAGCATGATATCGCCGTTTCCATGGACAAGCTCAAATTCATGGAAGAGCCGGTCCGCACCAGCTCGGCCGCGCCCGCAACGACGACGCGCGACAACGCAGGTGCGCCGCGCGAGACAACGACCGGCGCTGCGACTACCACCACCGCCACCACGACCTCACGCAGCGGCAATGTGAATGACTGGGTGCCAGACCACGCCGTGATGAGCGGCACCAAAGAGCAGCTGAAGGCGATGCCGCAATTCAAGTATTCAGACTACAACTGAGCATACGATATTTCTGCTGATCAAGGCCCCATCCCGATGGGCCTTTTTCATGGGCCAATCAAAGAACGCATTTAACGGAGCGGGTCCGGCAAACGATGTCTGATGCTCGATCGCAGGAACGGAATTTAGGAACGTTGAACGTGTTGCAGGATTGGTCGATCGTATCGGTGAGACACACTCGTCAGAAACGCTTGGACGGCCTCAGCTCGTGAAGATACAGCTGAGGCCGTTTTCATTCTATTCGATCTAGTTGAAGCGCTAGGAACCATTCGCGTTGTGGGGCGGACAATCATGGGCGCCGACACACGCGCCAAGTGCTACTCGCGTGAGTCGGCCAAACAATACTGCCAAGTGGGGCGTCGATAAAACAAGGGCCCCAACCGAGGCGTCCTCTCTTTCAGCTTGCCGCATCTAAGGGGAAACGGTCCCAGCCCTTGAAACCTGGAATAGCGCTTGGGTTCCTACTTACCAGTTTCTGGCTGGCCCCGTTTAGGTTGCCCGGAGCAACCTGACTCCAGTCACTGCGTGATGTCCCTAACTTCGCCGGGCCTGAGGTTCAAAGCCGCGATCTGTCGCGGGGTCAATTGCTCCGAGAGCAGAGAAGCAGACCAACCTTCGGGAACGACCTCCAGCACCTCGTTGAGAACGTCTCTCCGGTCGCGGGCGACGGCATAGATGCGAATTGTCCGATCATCGGTTCGCAGTCTGACGAGGTGGACACTGTCATTTCCCATTCTCAAATATGTTTTTGGAAAAACTTCAGTTCCGGCGGCCGCCTCAGCGGCGAGTCTCTTTCACTCTAGAATCTCCGCAACGCTGGCGTCTGAATGCGAAACGGCCCCAGCTATACAGAGCTGGGGCCGCCACTTTCTCCCGGTTTGTCTCCACGATCCCCCGGGAGCGACCGAATCGACGCTCGCGGCTGACTCCGTCAGCAAGCGGCGGGACGCAACGGAATGAGCAGTGCCAAGCTCTCCAGATTTGATTGCTCTTCGGTCAGTCGCTTTTCGACAAACTCGCGCTCAAGCTCTGTCAGGCTGGTTTGCAATAGGTTGCGATAGCGTTGAATATTACGGTGATGCGCTTGCAAGCGAGCCAATTGTTGATCAATCATCATCATCCTTTGACGAGTGGGTTACTTCCCTTGCTTAAGGCCACAAGGCGAGCCAGAGCGGAATATCCTCGCTCGGCGGCGGTGGCATTTCCCTGGCCGGCTCCTAAAATGCCGGCTCGTTAAGTCTGTCGCGGGTTTGTGACGCTTTGATTACAACCAGATCGGGCAGGCGCATAGCGGTACTGTCCGAATTTGACCCCTCGTGATAGTTTGATTTTGGGAGCGTCCTAATTCGTTCTGGCTAGACCCCAGTGGTAAGCTGTGGTGGCTAGCCCCGGCATTACAAGTGCTTGGTCTGGCACGCGCTACGCTCCATCATCTCTAATAAGACGATGGAATGACAAAATTTTTCATCTTTATTGCGCCGGATAGATCGCTATTTTGCGAGTTAACTGCCAGCTCGCTGCCGTGTAGGGCAACTACCCTCGCAGCTTCAGCTTTAGCGGCGCGCGCGCGTCACTCGATGGCCGCAAACTCCAAGACCCAGCGACAGGAGGCTGGCGCTGGCGTTTTTACCCCATGCCCAATCAGAATCCGAGGGCGATCATCGAGCGAGCCTTGCATTTCCGAGACCAATGTCTCCAAGGGGCAACAACATTCAGACACCAAAGCCAGGTTGAAAACCCAAGCCAGTCAGTGGGAAAAGTTCGCGACTAACGTCCCGCGCGGCGCTCTCAGATGATCGCAGATAGTCGCAGCTTGTTAGCCGAAGTCGACGCTATTCTAAAACACAGGTTGCCTCGCACGGCCGCGTAAGGTGGCCGCTATTCTAAGGACCTCGTATTCGAAGGCTACGCCCTTGGGTCGTTCTCTTCGAACCAGGTTTCGCAATGACAATTACCCCTCCATCACAGGTCGCCACCGCTGGGATAGCGACGGTGTCGGGCATCGGTGCCGCACAAGGCGACAAGGAAGTGGCCAAGCAGAACCGTCGCTAATGCCCAGACGACAAGGTCACCAGCGGTCCCGACGGGATCGCCGACAACGCCGCCGAACAACAGCGTCACCAAAACCATAGCCAGTACTCGTAGAGAGATGTTGCGTGTCATGGCCTTCAGCAATTCACGTGCCCATCGTGTTAGGGCAGACCCTTAACGGCCTCAGCGGGGGGAAGATGAGGCCGTCTCGGCCGTGTGTGTCATGCTGTGCCGATGTGCCTGCGGCACGGAATCGCAACACAAGCCAACGAATAGCGTTCCTAAATCTCTAAAAAAGCGGACCCGATGGAGCGCACCGGGACCGCCCCCTGCGACCCTTGAGGCGATTGAGGAGTCATTGAGCCACAGATTTGGATTCGATTCCGATCGATATAAAACGTTCCAACTGTGAGCGTCAGGCCGCATGCGTTTGAACTGTTCAAAAGTGCACCAATGCAAGGCGAACGACCGCGGCGCTTTCTAAAGGCAGCCCAGACTTCGGTAGCATTCGCTCGCGCATAGGCGCCAACGATGCGACGAAAACGGGAGGAATCGATTGCACAAAAGTGTACCGATCTCATCGATACGATTTGCATCGTCATAGCGCTCGCGACTTTTTACCCTTTTGGAACGGCCTGCAATTCGGCGGGTTGTTTTCGGAAGGGAGATCCGAACATGTTGAAGAAATCATCAGTCCTTGTGATTGCGTCCTTACTTTTTGTGCCAGTCAACACGTGGGCCCAAAGCGGCGGAGGAAGTGGAGGGTCTGGCGGTAGCAGCGGAGGTGGGGCCGCATCGTCGGCCGGCGGAGCCGCGAGTGGGCCTACTGGAGGATCCCCGAGCGCTGCAGGTTCACCCAACGCGGGTGCTACGGGAGCGGGGACATCATCAATCAGCGGCGTTCCAAACGGTCCGGCAAATCAGGGCGGGTTAAATAACTCCGCCAATGACCCCAGCGGAGCGGGCAATTCAGCTAAAGTTCCAACCGCTCCTGGGACCAATAATCTCGGCACCGCTCAATCTACAGGATCGTCAGGCAATAACGGTGCAGGCGATGGCTCAACCGCCACGACGGGAGTGGCGGGGAATCGAGCCGGCGCCAGTGGCGGACGAATTGACGGCACCGTGCAAAAAGGCCCCGCTATGCAAGGAGATGCTGAAATCAGTGCGGAGAATGCCAAAGTCGATAAGAAGGTCAAAAGTATCTGCAAAGGTTGCTGAGTCTCGTGTAGCCGAACACGATGCCGCGCCGATTGTTGTCTGCTAGAGCAAGCTGATCGTGCCGTTTCAACGAAACAAACCCTGGACTGAAGCGGATGACCGCCGGTTGATTGAAATGCGCGCTGCCGGCCGATCTATTGCTTCTCTGTCAGCCGCGCTGAGGAGGTCTGCAGGTGCCGTCTCCGGACGTATCGCTGTTCTCCGCTCACGGGCAAAAGCCGCGGCCAGTGCGGGTCGTGTTTCATCCGAAAATGATGCTCGCTAACTTACAACGAGAAGGCCTGGCATCGGCAGGGGCAGTTGCACATCGTGATAACGGCCTTCGTAAGTAAAAAGGGATGTCTCGCGCCTGCAAGTCGCAGCGGCGGCGTAATTCGTGCGCCACGTCCTGGGAAACATCTTCCGACCAGCGTTCAGCAGTATTGAAGGCGATGACGCGC
>JBKPMC010000159.1:0-3328 GCA_046731955.1 Pseudomonadota bacterium
GCGCTCGCGCCAATGCGGCCCGGTCATGGCATCACCTTCGACTGGAAGGGATTGGCGCAGCTCGCGCGATAGTCGGAACGGCTTCGCCACCGCAGATCATTCCCCACCGCAGGATTGCCACCGCGTGGATTAAAAAAGCCCGACAACTCCAGGGCGTCACATCCACAAAATTCATGTCGCATGTCCGCAACACCGGCGCGGTTCCTGCTCCGGAACAGCAATTATGACTCCAGTATCTACGCTGCGTAGATCAGTATCCCCTCATAGCACGGCGGATCGAACGTTTTTTTTACGGACTTATTGGGCCTCAAAGGTCGCAGTGCGAAAATGCCTGCGACCTTTTTCCCTCGATTTCAGAGGAAGAACAGGAATTCATATGCCCCATTCCATTTTTGCCCGCGACGGCGCGAGCCGCATCGTTTTGAAGCGGGAAAGTCGCGAGGCTGCCGAAAAGAAAGCACGCGAGCTGACTGATCTGGGTTGGTTCGATGTTCGGATTGAAGACGAAGTGCGAATTGAAGAAAGCGGAGTGCTCAGGGAAGTAGCTTCGCGAGCCGGATGAAAGCCGCAGAGTTTTACATTCTCAATCCGCAGCTACGCGTCACTTCGCCCCGGCCTTCTCCAGAATCGCAACCATCTCGCGATAGAGGCGGTTTCGCGCGAGCTTGAGCGGCGTCGATCCGCCGCCATCGGGAATATTGACGTCGGCGCCGGCGTCGACCAAAGCGCGCAAGGTCTCGGTGTGGTTCTTGCCGCCGTCGCCGAGCACGATCGATTCGATCAGCGCGGTCCATTGCAGATTGTTGACGTGATCGAGCGGCGCCTTGGCGGCAATCAGTGTCCGCACGACCTCGGCGTGACCGAGATGCGCGGCCGCAATCAGGGCCGTACCATCATAGCGGCTGGTGACAGCCTTCGGGTTGCCGCCGCCTTCAATCGCGATCCTGAGCATCGGCACGTCGTTGGCGACCGCGGCAATGGTGATGATGTCATAGCGGTCGATGTCCAGTTTGTTCGGATCGGCGCCGAGCCGGATCAGGGCGCGCGCGGCATCATGCTGCTTCTGATAGACCGCGACGTGCAGCGGCGTCCGATGACGCGCGTCGAGTGCTTCCTTGTTTTCGGCAGCAGCGATGCGCGCTTCGATATCGGCGACGTCGCCACGGGCGGCGGCGGCATGCAGGCCGTGATAGGCGCGCAGTTCGGTCTCGGTCGGCGCGACCTGCGCCGACGCCGGCAGAACGGCCAGCAGCGCGACAAGAAGAGCGGCGAGGAAATGCATCAGGAAGCTCCGGCCACAGGCCATCGGAAAACATAGCGGCGGTGGCACGGCGCACAAGCCGCCTCGGCGTCAGCCGTGTCACGATCTGCGTTTGAGGATGTAGCTGTCCATGATCCAGCCATGCCGTTCGCGCGCCTCCTGCCGCGCAGCGACGATGCGAGGACCCACCGCGGCGAGCTCACCGGACATGATGATTTGATCGGGCATACCGAGATAGGCGCCCCACCAGATATGTAGTCCTTCGGGGGTCAACGACTGGAAAGCCGCGCCACCGTCGAGCATTACCACCACGGTATCCGTGCCGGCCGGCCAGCCACCTTCGCGCAGCTGCCGGCCTGTCGTGACCAGGAAGGGCTCGCCGATGTCGTTCAGCGGCAGTGCATGCGCCGCGCACAGCGCCTGGATCGATGTGATGCCCGGAACGACCTCGATCGCCGGCAACGGATCAAGCCGTCGTGCGATCCGCAGGCTGGAATCGTAGAGCGACGGGTCGCCCCAGATCAGCAGCGCAACGCGCCCGGTGCTTCCAAGATGGCCTGCGATCGCTTGCGACCAGGTCGCGGCGACGGCATCGTGCCAATCGTCTACACCTTTGCGGTAATCCGCCTCGCCGGCGTCGCGCACTGGCAGTTCGAACTCTGCGATGCGCGTCTTGTCGTTGGTCAGCACGTCGGCACAGATCGTCCGCCGCAATTCCGCGAGATCGGACTTCGCGGTGCCCTTGCGCGGGATCAGAACGAGATCGGCGGCGTTGACCGCGCGGATCGCGGCAAGCGTGAGCTGCGCGGGATCACCACAGCCGATGCCTATCAGGGAGAGCGTCAGCATGCCTTCAGCGAAGGGCGGCCGCAAACGACCGCCCCTCATGTTGTCGCTATGCAGCGTTGTGCAGGCGCGGGGTAACCAGGCCTTCGGCCGTGACGCCGCGCAATGACTTTGCCAGCGCGAGTACGGCGAGATCAGCCAGCGGCTCGATCACGATGACCAGCGCGTAAGACCCCGCAAAGGTCGCAATGTTGGCGAGGTTGGTGGCGCCGAAGCCCGCACCATAGATCGCCCAGAACGCAACCCACGCCACGATGCCGGACTGATAGGCGGTGGAACGCGCCAACGCCTGGCGATACTTCAAGTCAACATAGGCGGTGTTGTGGGGAATGACACGCTGGGCCCGCGCCTGGATCGCGAACAGCGGCACCAGCAGCGTCGTCACGTTCCTGCCGTATTGCGGCAGGTCGGTCGGCACGAAGAACAGACCTTGCAGCAGAAGACCGAACGCCAGTCCCAACGCGGCAGGTGCGGCACCGAACAGCAGGAATAGTGTGGAACCGAGGATGAAGTGCACCTCGGAGACTCCGACCCGGAAGTGCGGCAGGATCTCGAAAAACGAGAACACCAGCGCTGTGGTTGCAATCGTACGCACGACAAATGACGCGACGCCCTGCTCACGCACGGCATCGGCCGCAAGCTTGAGCGCAACGCCGCCCGCCGCAATTCCCGTCGCATAGCTCAGCACGAGTTTTGCGCCTGTCACGATTTCCGGTTCGATATGCATGGCCTTACGTCCTTCCTGCCGTCACATCCGACGGCGTTGGTGTCAAAAATTGCCCCTTCTGCAGAGTGCGCGTCAAGGGGCGAGCGAGACCCGGCGGCGGCGTCATGACGAAGGACTTCGCGCCAACGCGCCGAACAGGATGACGGCGGCCGTCGTCGCGGCGCCTCCTCGGGCAAGTTGCTCCGCAAGCTCTGAGATCGTCGTGCGAATGAGTAGCTCATCGGCGCGTCCCAGGGATTCCGCAAAGAGCGCCGGCGTGTTCGGCGCGAGCCCATGCTCGATCAGCTTGGCGGCCAAAGCCGGGAATGTGCGCCGTCCCATATAGACGACCGTCGTCGCGTCCGGATCGGCGAGCGCCGCCCAGTTCAGGTTCGCGGGTAGTTCGCCCGTGACATCGGCGCCGGTCACGAACTGCACCCGGCGTGAGGTATGACGCCGGGTCAGGGGAATGCCGGCCTGTGCCGCAGCGACGCAGGCCGAGGTGACCCCGGGGA
>JBKPMC010000160.1:0-5144 GCA_046731955.1 Pseudomonadota bacterium
CTGGCCGACGTCGGGTGAGGCGGGTAGCCGATCCGCAACGCCGTAGGGTGGGCAAAGCGCAGCGTGCCCACCATTTCGAAGCGCGATCGGTGATAGATGGTGGGCACGTCGCTAACGCTCCTTTGCCCACCCTACGAGTCCGTGCCTAACCCTTCGGCCCCTGCATCTGCGCCGTCAAGCGGTCCATCGCATTCGCAACGTCGCGCCATTGCGACAGCCAGCTCCGCGGAAAGCGGAACGTCAGGTCGGCACCGTCGACGCGGCGCTCGCTCAGGCACATGCCGGGCGTCTGACCGTCACGCGAGCAGCGCGCGTTCAGGCTCGGCGTCGTGGCGGAAAACAGGTCCTCATTGGCGTAGGGCGAGCCGTTGCGAAAAGTATGCATCATCAATCCGTCTTCCACCGGCGTTGAGGCCTGCTCGAGGTAGCGCGGATAGATCGTGCGGACCCGCGCATCCGGCGCCAGCGTGTCGTGGTGGGCCGATATCGACAGGAAGATCCGGTCGATCGGCTGTATCTTTTCTTCGATCGTATCGGCGCTGACGTGTTTCGGCGCATCCGGCGGTTCCAGCGAGGGGAAGACGAAATTGAGATCGACCCGCTCCTGCGGCCCGGAATGGCGCTGTATTTTTCGGCGGATCGCGGCTGTCGGCACGTTGAAGAGCGTGGCGCCGACGCTGACCGGCAACCGGTCGGGGGCGCTGGCGGGGCGCGCCACCCAGGTCGGCCACAGCAAATAGGCGACCAGCGCAACGGCGCACACAGTGATGGTTACCGCGACCATGATCAGCATCATGTGCGAGCGCGGGTCCCTGCGGGTGTCGCGGGCAATGTGCTGGGCTGTCGAAAGCAATGTCATGAACGAAGCATCGGTCGAGGAAGAGCCAGGCGAATCATCCCGGGAATATGCCATGGGGAGCGTGATTTCCTCATGATTTCGCGGGAGTCGCGCCTCCTTAGCCATGCGCAAACGCCGTCCCGGCGGCCCGCTGTTAACCTTTCCTTAAGGATGCTGTGGCGGCGGCCGGCCAATTTTGCCAAAGCAGGGCGCGCGGTTTTTCGGAGTAGGGGAAGTTTTGTCATGTCGCCCGATGCGTTGAATTCCCTGTTCTCCCTGTGCATCGGCTTTGCGCTCGCGGGCGCGCTCACCAGCGGCTATCAGGCGATGGCGGCGCGGCCGGCGGGTTTCGGGCTGCTTGGGGAAGGCGTGGCGCCGAAGACGTTTGCGGCCGTGCCGTTTCTGGTTTTCGCCGCACCCTTTATCATTATGCGCAACACGCTGCGCGGCGCGAAGATCGAGCGCCGCCGCTTCGAATTCGTGATGATGGCGACCGTGCTTTCAGGCTTCTGGAGCTTGATGTCCGGCACGTTTTTCCTGATGACGCTGCGTGCCACCGGCGTGCTGGCCTGAGGCTTCAGGCGTGTTCGCTTGATCCTCCGACCGTAGCTATGCAAAGGTCTCTGGCAACGGAGGCCTTTTTTGTTATGGCGATCTACGAACTCGACGGGCAAGGACCCGAATTTCCGGCTGACGGAAACTATTTCATTGCGGAAACCGCGACCGTCATCGGCAAGGTGCGTCTGCTGAATGCGGCGAGCGTCTGGTTCGGCGCGGTGCTGCGCGGCGACAATGAGTGGATCGAGATCGGCGAGGGCTCCAATGTGCAGGACAATTGCACCTGCCACACCGACCCCGGCTTCCCCTTGACTATCGGCACCAACAGCACGGTCGGCCACAACGTGATTATGCATGGCTGCACGCTCGAAAACGATGCGTTGGTCGGCATGGGCTCCATCGTCATGAACGGCGCGCGCATCCGCCGCGGCAGCGTCGTCGGCGCCGGCTCCATCATCACCGAGGGCAAGGAATATCCCGAATATTCCCTGATCATCGGCGCGCCCGCGCGCGTGGTCCGCACATTGACGCCGGAGCAGTCGGCGGCGATGAACCGTGCCGCAAAATCCTACCAGCGGAACGGGCCGCGATTCAAAAATGGATTGAAGAAGATCGGTTGACGACCGCCGATGTGCGATCGAGGCTAGGTATCTTCGCTTTCGTTCGCCTCGCGGGCGCCGGCTATTTTTTCATGGCCCGCGGCCCAAAGTGAATGCTGCTCGCTGCCGTCCTGGTATGGATTGGCCTCCACCGGAATATTTTGGCGTGCGGCGCGCTCGCCTTGTTCGAAAGGGTCGGGGTCGGAGTTCATGCTGGCGCCTTTCCGGTTTTCGATTTCTTCGGCGCCGCGGCCTTCGAAAGCCCTGCACTTTTTCGCAGCGCATCCTTGAGGTCGACGGGAATGCCGTGCTTCTTGAGCAGGTCGGCAAAGGCTTCGTCGGCCAATTCCTGAAACGTCCCCATCCGGTCGCGTGCAAGCTGGGTCAGCTTGTCGAGCGTGTCATCGTCGAAGGCGATCAATTTGCGCAAGCGCGATCACTCCGTGCGTCGAGCGGATGTGAATGAATGATCTGGCGGCGGAATCGTTCCAGCAGGAACAAGGGCTGGGGCGCTGTCGTTGTTTTGAAAAGGAGATTTTCCAATGAAGTTGGCGTCTGCAGCCGCCGCAGTTGCGGCAATCACGATACTGGTATTTCCGGTCGCTTCCCTCGCTCAGAGCTCAGGCGGATCCGCCGGTGGATCATCTGCCGGCAGCAGCAGCGGTAGCGCCGCCGGCTCGCCGAGCGCGGGTTCGGCCGGTGCTGGCTCGCAAGGCATTAGCGGCGTGCCTCCCGGCCCGGCCGCTCCTGGAGGACTTAACAATGCCGGCGAAAATCCAAGCGGTGCGGGAAATTCCTCCAGGCTTGCCTCGCCACCCGCGCCTGGCACCAACAGCGTCGGCACCGCCCAGTCGTCAGGCGAGGGCGTGACGACGGACTCGGCAAGATCAGGCAGAGCAAGCGATGACACTGCGATCACTGAAGAGAACAAGACGGTCGATCGCAAGATCAAGAGCATTTGCCGCGGCTGCTGATCTTCCAAATACAGTCGCGCAGAAGTGAGCAAAATTGCCCGGCCAACTCCGGGAAGCCGTCCTAGAGTTCATCCGGGATATCTCAGGATCAGATGCCGAAGAGCGTCGAGCGTTTGAACGCAAGATCATGGAGGATGGATGATGTTACGCAAAATGATGATCGCCTTGTTCGCATGCGCATCGGTGGCCGTGCTGGCGCCGGACGCGGCTTTGGCGCGTGGTGGTTTTGGCGGTGGCGGT
Organism: Pseudomonadota bacterium; assembly: GCA_046731955.1. GTDB lineage: Bacteria > Pseudomonadota > Alphaproteobacteria > Sphingomonadales > Sphingomonadaceae > Sphingomicrobium. Next base: position 3,210 of record JBKPMC010000160.1, read on the forward strand.
GGCGGCTTCCACGGTGGTGGCGGCGGCGGCTTCCGCGGCGGCGGGATGGGAATGGGCGGTGGTGGCTTCCGCAGTGGCGGGATGGGAATGGGCGGCGGCTTCCGGGCGGCCGCGATCGGCGGCGGCGGTTTCCGTGCGGCCGGGATTGGCGGCGGTGGTTTCCGTGCGGCCGCTCTGCCGGCTGCCGGATTTCGTGGCGGCACCCTTGCCGTCAACCGTTTCAACGGCGGCTGGCACCACGGTTTCCGGCATCGGAGATTTCCGTTTGCCGCGGCAGCGATCGGCGTCGGCCTAGGCTACGGGCTCTACGGTTACAACGACGACTATTATGATTACGGCGACCCGTATTACGGAGCCTACGACGATTCCTATTACTACGGCGACAGCGGTTGCTACATCGTTCGGCGGAGCGTGCGGACACCGTATGGCTGGCGCATTCGGCCCGTGCAGGTCTGCGGCTGATTTCATCCGGGCCGGATGAATTGCGCGGCCCCGGTGTTGTTACACCGGGGCCGTTATTGTTATTGTTCGCTGGTACGCCGGTTGCACCGCATGGGGGATGTTGACATGCTCACAGCGCCCGCATTGACGTTGATGTTTTTGATTGTCGTGGTTGGTCTGGGTACGGCGCTCGTCTGGATGTTCTGGGAGATGGAGCAGCCGACGTCAAAGCCGCGTCGCAGCGGCGATCGCGGCGGATAGCCTTCCGACAACATCGCCCGCCGTCACAAGTTACGCGAGATGGCTGCCGTCATCGACGAGGGCTTCTGTCTCGCCCTCACAGACCCTGCCTAGCTCAATACCCCGTACTTCCTGAACCAGGTCTGCATCTGGCTCCAGGCATCCTCGGCCGCGTCCTTGCGGTAGCTCGGCCGATAGTCGGCGTGGAAGCCGTGCGGGGCGCCGGGATAGATCTTGAATTCGGCAGTTTTCTTGTCTGCCGCCAGCGCCGCCTTGAAGGCTTCCACCGTCGCTACGGGAATGCCGGTGTCGGCCTCGCCATAGAGGCCGATCACGGGCGCCTTCATCTCGGGCGCGAGCTGCGTCGGGCTCTTCGGCCAGAGCGGATTTGGCGGATCGACCGGCGGGCCGTAGAACGCGGCACCGGCCTTGAGAGTGCTGCTGTGGGCGGCATATTCCCAGACCGTGCGTCCGCCGCGGCAGAAGCCGATGATGCCCAGCTTCGAAGCGTCGCCGCCCTCCGACTTGGCCCAGGCAACGGTGCTGTCGAGATCGGATAATAGCTCGGCGTCCGGTTTCGAATTCACGATCGGGAGTAGCTGCGGGATATCCGTGACCTTGGTCAGGTCGACGCCCTTGCGGAAATAGTAATCCGGTGCCACCGCGAACGCGCCGAGCTTGGCGAGGCGCCGCGTCACATCCTTGATGTATTCGTGCAGGCCGAAAATCTCCATCGCCACCAGCACCACCGGAGGGTTGCTGACACCGGCCGGCCGCGCGAAATAGCCGGGCATCTCGCCGTCGGCGACCTTGATTTTGACGTCACCTGTGACCAAGCCGTTGGTGTCGGTCTTGATCACGTCGGCGCGCACCGGCCCGGCCGCAAGCGTGTAACCCGCCGTCACGGCGGCCGATGCGGTCATGAAGCCGCGTCGCGAGAAGGGCGCGACCTTGGTCAGCCCGATGACATCAGAGGTTGGCAGGGGTTCGGCGCTCATGGCGGCCCTCCTTTTTTTGGGAGGCGCATTCAGCTTGCAAACCGGCGCGAACGCAAATCACCTGCTTGCGAGAATGTCGGCCGGTTTGGGGGCGCACAGCTCAACGGGGCCAGAAAGCGGGCAAAAAACAAGGCCGTCGACGCAGTATACCGTCAACGACCTTGCCAGCCCCGGATATTGAAATCGGCTCACGCCATCCGGTGAACTTCAGGATGCCCGGGATTCTCACGGGGATGTGTGAACCAGTTCACAAAGG
>JBKPMC010000161.1:0-3744 GCA_046731955.1 Pseudomonadota bacterium
CGGGATCGAGGGGGTGGCCGACCTTCAGGGCCTTCACACGCGCCGTGAGCTTCTCGATGAACTTGTCGGCAATGCCTTGCTGAACCAATAGCCGGCTCGAGGAGGTGCAGCGCTCGCCGTTGAGCGAGTAGATCATGAAGACCACCGCATCCAGCGCCCGGTCGAGATCGGCGTCGTCGAACACGATCACGGGATTCTTGCCGCCGAGCTCGAAATGCACGCGCTTCAGGGTGGGCGCGCCTTGCGCCATGATCGCGGAGCCGGTCGCGCTCTCGCCGACAAAGCCGATCGCCTTGATCGCGGGATGCTCGGTCAGCGCCTTGCCGGCTTCCTCGCCCATGCCGTGGACGGTATTGAGCACGCCGTCGGGGAGGCCGGCCTGTTTTGCCAGCCTTGCCAGCAGATCCGCCGTGACGGGGGACCACTCAGCCGGCTTGTGGACGACGGTGCAGCCGGCGGCCACTGCCGGGGCAATCTTCCAGGTCGACAGCATGAAGGGCGTGTTCCACGGCGTGATCACGCCGACCGGGCCGATCGGCACCCGGGTCGAGATGTTCCAGTGCTCCTCGCTCGGCGTGTTGAGCCCGTCTCTTGCCTCCGCACATTTGTCGGCGAAGAAGCGGAAATTCTCGGCCGCCCGGATTGCGGCCTTGGCCATGAATCGATGCGCCTGGCCGGTGTCGATGCATTCCAGCACGGCGATGTCGTCGGCGTTGTCCTCGATCGCGTCGGCGACACGATGCAGCAATTTCTTCCGCGCCGCCGCCGGCATGTCGCGCCAGGATTTGAACGCCGTCGCCGCTGCGGTTGCGGCGCGGTCGATGTCCTCGGCATTGCCGCGGGCGACGGATGCCAACACTGCGCCGTCCACCGGGGACCTGGTTTCAAAGGTCTGGCCGGAGATCGACGGTACGGTCTTGCCGTCGATCATGTGGCCGATGCCTTCTTTCAGTTTGGCGAGCAGGGGAGCTGCGCGGTTACGGTTGGCCTGAAAGACGTCCTTAGGTGTCGCCTTATCCATGGGTCGCCTCCACTTTTAGGGCTTCGTGGATGTTGTTGCGTTTCCAGCTGGTTTCCTTGTCGTTGATCTGCATGTCGAACGACAGCGCGAACTTCTGGTTCGCAAATACCGGATCGAGATAGGCCGACAAGGCCTTGAAAATATGTTCACCCGCCTTCTTCCGGGTAGCGAGGTCGCGGCCTTCGCCGAGCCGCAGCACCATGTCGAGAAAGCCCAGATTCTTCTGGCCGTCGGCGATCGCATAGTGCTCGCATCTGACGGCGCGGACACGAATGCCTCCGAGCGGGAAGATGCCGGTTTCGACCGCGGCTTTGCGAACCAGCTCGACGACCGCGCCCATGTCGACGCGTCCATCGAGATTGCCTGAATATTCAATCGTGAAGTGCGGCATGTTGCGATGACTCCCGTCTTCCCTAACGCATCAGGCGAAGTAGCAGCTCACGGAACCGTAAGGTCCGTAGTCGGCCTGGATCGTGTCGCCCTTGCGGGTTTCGATCGGGCGGATGAACGATCCCGCCAGCACCACTTGTCCGGCTTCCAGTGCCAGCCCGTTCGGCGCGATCTTGTTGGCAAGCCAGGCCACTGACGTCGCCGGATGGTTGAGAACGCCGGCTGCAAGCCCGGTCTCCTCGAGCTGGCCGTTGCGAAAGCAGAGCGCGCCGATCCAGCGCAGGTCGGCGTCCATCGGCCGGATCGGGCGGCCACCGAGGACGATACCGGCATTGGCGGCATTGTCAGCGATGGTGTCGAAGATCTTGCGGGTTGCCTTGGTCTGCGCATCGACTCGTTCGACCCGGGTATCCAAAATCTCCAGCGCGGGCACCACAAAATCGGTCGCGTTGAGCACGTCGAACATCGTGCAATCAGGCCCCGAAAGCCGCGACTTCATCACGAAGGCGAGCTCGGCCTCGATGCGGGTGGCGATGAAACGGTCCGACGGCACCAGCCCGCCATCGGCAAAGAACATGTCGTCGAGCAGGATGCCGGAGTCAGGCTCATCGATGTTGAGCGCACTCTGCATCGCCTTCGAGGTCAGGCCGATCTTGTGGCCTTTGACGACACGCCCCTGGGCGACTTTCATCTCGACCCAGGCTTTCTGGATGGCGTAGGCATCTTCAATCGTTATGCCGGGATGATCGAGCGAAAGCTGCCGGATCTGCGTGCGGGTCTTTTCGGCCTGATCGAGCCGTTCGGCGGCGCTTCGGATTTCGTCTCTGGAAAGGGCCATGGGCGTCCGGCATGCATAAAAAGCGGGTGTTGAAATTTGTTTAACATGTTAAGTTATTCGGCGCAAACTGATTTGGTGCTTGTTGCGCCGCAAAACTTTATCCTTTGCGCAATCGACGATTCCTGATGGCGGACCACTGAAGATGGCAGGCAAGAAATCGCCGAACGGATCGCGTTCGGACCCGGAGGGAACGACTGAGGCCCGCCGCGCGCCGATGCGTGAATTCTCCCGGTCGCTGCCGATGTCGCTGCTGCGCGCCCGTGAAGCGGTCATGCGGCAATTCCGTCCCTCGTTGCGCAATCACGGGCTGACCGAGCAGCAGTGGCGGATCCTGCGCGCGCTGACGGCGGTGGATACCATCGAGGTGACAGAGCTGGCGCGCGTCGCCTTTTTGCTGGGGCCGAGCCTGTCGCGAATCCTGCGCGACCTCGAAGCGCGCGACCTGATCGAGCGGCGGATCGCCAAGGCCGATCTGCGCCGCGGCGAGGTGTCGATCTCGTCCAAGGGGCTGAAGCTGATCGAGGCGGTCGCGCCGACCTCGGAAGCGATCTATGCCGAGATCACCAATCGCTATGGTGCGCGCAAGCTAGCCGAATTGCAGGACATGCTGGGCGAACTCGAACGCGGCCTTGCCGCGATGGAGGTGGCCGGTGATGGCGATGCCGAGCCCGACGAGTAAGCACAAATTTGCATGAAGCTACCGGCCCGATGCATAGCGGGCGGGCAAATGATTGCAATCATTTGGCTAATGCGACTGTGGCGGTAGACACGCGCGCGATTTTTCGCTCAAAGTGCCCGTCAAGCCGGTCATCAAAACCGGTGTGGGAGTTCTCGGGATTCGCCGCTGATATGCAGGCTTCCCCGATGCAAGGACAGGCTGAAATCCGGATATGGTCACCATACAAGTCAACAATCTGATCGATTTCGTCGCTGAGGTTTTTTCCCATTCGGAATCCTCGCCCGAGGAAGCCCGGCGCATCGCGACCTATCTGACGACAGCCAATCTCACCGGCCATGACAGCCACGGCGTGATCCGGGTTCCGGTCTATATCCGCTGGAAGAAGACCGGCAACGTCGTTCCCAACCAGACCCCCGAGATCGTCGTCGATACGCCGTCGCTCGCCGTGGTCGACGGCAAGTTCGGCTACGGCCAGACCGTGACGCCGTTCGCGGTGCGGACCGGCATCGAGAAATGCAAGAAGGCAGGGCTTGCTGCAATCGCGCTACGCAATGCCGGGCATATCGGCCGTGTCGGCGACTGGGCCGAGATGGCCGCCGCCGAAGGGCTGGTGTCGGTCCACTTCGTCAATGCCGCGGGCTCGCTATTGGTGGCGCCGTTCGGCGGCGTGCAGAAGCGGCTGTCGACCGCGCCCTATTGCGTCGGCATTCCGCGCCAGGGGCAGGATCCGATTGTGCTCGATTTTGCCACCTCGATCGTCGCCGAAGGCAAGGTGCTGGTGGCGAGCCGTGGCGGCAAGAAGCTGCCGACCGGCGC
>JBKPMC010000162.1:0-2776 GCA_046731955.1 Pseudomonadota bacterium
GAAGGCAATCTGTGCCGCTGCACCGGCTACCAGAACATCGTTGCCTCGATCGCCGCCGGCGCCAAGGCGATGGGCAAGTCCGATCTCGCTTAATTGATTTCATCGCGACCGCGATCAGGAAGTTCTCAATGTACGAATTCAAATATCACCGTCCGGCGACCGTGCGGCAGGCCGCCAATCTGCTGGTGAAGAACGAAGACGCCAAGGTGATTGCCGGCGGCCACACGCTGGTGCCGGTCATGAAGCAGCGGCTCGCCAGCCCGCCGCATCTGGTCGACCTCTCCCATATCGAGGGGCTCGACGCCATCGAGATGAAGGGCCGTTCGCTGGTGATCGGCGCGACCGCCAGGCATGCCGACGTCGCGACATCCGCCATCGTCGGCGAAGCCATTCCGGCGCTCGCCGAACTCGCCGGCGGCATCGGCGATCCCGCGGTGCGCCACAAGGGCACCATCGGCGGCTCGCTCGCCAACAACGACCCGACCGCGGATTATCCCGCCGCCGTGCTTGCGCTCGGCGCCACCATCGTCACCAACAAGCGCCGCCTCAAGGCGGAAGAGTTTTTCCAGGGCCTGTTCACGACCGCGCTCGAAAGCGATGAGATCATCACCAAGGTGATGTTCCCGCTGCCGAAGAAGGCGGCCTACATCAAGTTCCGCAACCAGGCTTCGCGCTACGCGCTGGTTGGCGTGTTCGCCGCCAAGCGTCCGTCGGACGTCCGCATCGCCGTTACCGGCGCGGGCTCGGACGGCGTGTTCCGCGCCACCGCCTTCGAAGAGGCGCTGAAGAAGCGTTTTTCGCACAAGGTGCTCGACGGCATTTCGGTCTCGGCCGAGGGGCTGAACAGCGATCTGCACGGCAGCGCCGAATACCGCGCGCATCTGATCGGCGTGCTGACGCGCCGCGCCGTCGAAGCCGCGACGGCGAAGTAAGTCTGCCGATTACCGGCGTATCAAGATTGGCTTGCCCATGACTGCATCGGCGCTGCCCAAATCCGTCGATGGCATGCTCGAGTTGTTGACCTCGCGCGGCTATCTGGCCGAGCGGTCGCTGGCGACGGTGGCCTATCTGTCGCTGCGCATGGGACGGCCGCTGTTCCTCGAAGGCGAAGCCGGCGTCGGCAAGACCGAAATCGCAAAAGTGCTGTCGGCGGCGCTCGGGCGCAAGCTGATCCGCCTGCAGTGCTACGAGGGATTGGACGTCGCCTCTGCCGTCTATGAGTGGAGCAGCGCGGCGCAGATGATCGCGATCCGGCTGGCGGAAGCGGCCGGCGATACCGATCGCGACCAATTGTCGTCGGACATTTTCGCCGAAAAATTCCTGATCAAGCGCCCGCTGCTGCAGGCGCTGGAGCCTGACGTCGCCGGCGCGCCGGTGCTCCTGATCGACGAACTCGACCGCGCCGACGAGGCGTTCGAGGCGTATCTTCTGGAAATCCTCTCGGACTTCCAGGTCACGATCCCCGAATTCGGCACCATCAAGGCGCCGCAGCCGCCGATCGTCATCATCACCTCGAACCGCACCCGCGAGATCCACGACGCGCTGAAGCGCCGCTGCCTCTATCACTGGGTCGACTATCCCGAGGCCGAGCGTGAGCTCGCGATCGTCAAGTCGCGCGTACCCGGCATTTCCGCCAAACTGTCGCAGCAGGTCGTCCGCTTCGTGCAGGTGCTGCGCGACCAGGATTTCTACAAGTCGCCGGGCGTCGCCGAGACCATCGACTGGGCCACCGCGCTGACTGAACTCGACGCCCGTTCGCTGACGCCGCAAATGGTCGGCGATACGCTGGGCGCGCTGTTGAAATACCAGGACGACATCGCACGCATGCAGGGCGACACGCTGCAGAAGGTTTTGAAGGAAGCGACGAGCGACAATTAAGCCGCGCGTCGCGCGCCCCGGAGTGACGGGTTGCACCATGACTAACATCGATCATCTCAATCCGCCAACCGGGCATATGGCGGACAATGTCGTCGGCTTTGCGCGGGCGCTGCGCGCCGCCGGGATTCCCGTCGGCCCCGGCGCGGTGATCGACGCGCTCAACGCGCTGCAGGCGATCGAGATCGGCAACCGCGCCGATGTCTACGCCACGCTGGAAGCGATCTTCGTCAAGCGCCACGAGCATATGCTGATCTTTGCGCAGGCCTTCGACCTGTTCTTCCGTGCCGCCGAAGACTGGAAGCACATGCTGGATTCGGTGCCGCTGCCGGATCACGCCAAGAAGAAGCCGCCGCCGGCCTCGCGTCGCGTGCAGGAGGCCTTGGCGCAGCCCTCGGCGCGCGACGAGGCACCGCAGGTTCAGGAGCAGGAACTGCGGCTGTCGGTGTCCGACAAGGAGATCCTTCAAAAGAAGGATTTTGCGCAGATGAGCGCGGCCGAGATCGCCGAGGTTACGCGAGCGATCGCCAACATGAAGCTGCCGCAGGCCGAACTGCGCACCCGCCGCTATCAGCCCGACGCAAAAGGCCTGCGGCTCGACATGCGCCGCACGCTGCGCAGCAGTCTGCGCACCGGCGGCGAGATCATCGACATCCGAAAGCTCGGCCGGATCGAAAAACCGGCGCCGATCGTGGCGCTCCTGGATATCTCGGGGTCGATGAGCGAATATACCCGCCTGTTCCTGCATTTCCTCCATGCCATCACCGACGCCCGCAAGCGCGTGTCGGTGTTCCTGTTCGGCACGCGGCTCACCAACGTCACGCGGGCGCTGCGGGCGCGCGACCCCGACGAGGCGCTGGCGAGCTGTTCGTCCTCGGTGGAGGACTGGGCCGGCGGCACC
>JBKPMC010000163.1:0-3451 GCA_046731955.1 Pseudomonadota bacterium
ACGATGCCGAACTCCGCCGCCTGCTTGATCGAGTTGGTGGTGTCGCCGCCGGCATTGGCGAGCCCGATGATCTTGGCCTTTGAGCTTTGCGCCTGCAGCAGGAACGACGAGAAGTCGGCGTTGTTGAGCGGATGCTTGACGCCGCCGAGCACCTTGCCGCCATTGGCGACGACGACTGCAGCCGTATCGCGTTCGAGCGCATGACCGAAGGCGTAGTCTGCGGTGAGGAAGAACCAGCTGTCGCCGCCGGATTTCACCAGCGCCTTGCCGGTGCCGTTGGCGAGCATCCAGGTGTCGTAGACCCAATGGATGGTGTTCGGCGAGCACTGCGCGCCGGTGAGATCTGATGACGCCGAGCCGGAGTTCAGGTTGACGACGTTCTTTTCCTTGGCGAGGTTGGCAATGGCGAGGCCGACACCGGAGCTCGCGAGATCGACGAACACGTCGACCTTCTCGACGTCGACCCACTGCTTGCCGATATTGGTGCCGACGTCGGGCTTGTTCTGGTGATCGGCCGCGATCACCTCGATCTTCCAGCCTTTGGCAAGAAGCCCGGAATCCTCGATCGCCATCTGCGCAGCGACGGTCGAGCCGGGGCCGCCGATATCAGCGTAAAGGCCGGACTGGTCGCCGAGACTTCCGACCTTGACGACCTTGTCGAGTGTTTGCGCGAATGCGCCGGTGGCGAGCACCAGGCTCGTGGTCATGACCAGGGCTGCAATGGATCGCTTCATCTATCCTCCAGGATTTTTTTGAACGTTTTGCTTGAAACCAATGAGAATAGTATGCCCGGCCTTGCTTCGGCCGCCTAGCCGCTGCGGCAAACCGCTTGCGCACGGAATATTCCGCTGCGCGGCCAATTCGAAAAATGCGGATGTGCGGGTATCCAGCGAGGTGCTGCGAGAAGCGTCAGCGCCAGTAGTAGCGGATGCCGACATAGACCACGGCGAGGCAGGCAAAGATCAGCGCCACCGGAAGCCTTGGTTTTGTCGCCGGGCCGGATGCCGCGACTTTGGGCCGCGGGGGCGGCCGCCGGAACGCGGTGACGTTGCCGGTATCGGTGGCCGGCTCGCTCGGGCGCGAGGGAATTTCGGGGGGCGTTCCGGAGCCGCCCATCTCGGCATAATAGCTCTTGTACATGAGCAGGATGGTGGCCTCGGAGGCCTCCGCCTCGGTCATTCTCGCCAGCAGCTGCCGGTAGCTTTCCAGAAAGCGCTGGGCTTCGGCGGGCAGGGCGGAGAACCCGTTGAGCTTGGCCAGCATTTTCCAGGTTGCGAAATCTGCCCTCGCGCGGGTATCGGCGCGGCGTGCAATCAACATATCGGCAGCTTTTGTCGCCATGGCCCGGAGTCGGTTCTTCCCTGTATGCTTCTTCTATCTGAAGTTTAGGCGTTGCCGGTGATGAAGAGAAGCGCGCTGATCACATATCCGGTCAGTGTCCGAAGTATCGCCGAAATAACATCAAGATTTAGGCCGAGCTGCGCGCCGATGACGGGAAGCAGGATCAGAAGGCCGATCAGGATCAGCATCCCGTAGGGTTCCAGCCGCGACAGCGGGTATGCCAGCACCCGCGGCAGCAGCCCAACGGCGACCCGGCCGCCGTCCAGCGGCGGGATCGGCATCATGTTGAAGATTGCGAGCACGATATTGATCAGGAAAGCATTTTTGAGGTTGTCCGCCGTCCATTTGGCGGCGTCTGCCGGCACCAGGGGCAGGGCATGGAAGGCAAACGCCACGATCGTCGCCAGGACGATGTTGATGGCGGGTCCGGCCAGCGCGACCCAGACCATGTCGAGCCGGGGATGATTCAGGTTCCGGAAATTCACCGGGACCGGCTTGGCGTAACCGAACAGGAAGGGCGAATGCGAAAGCAGTAGCAGGCCCGGCAGAATCACAGTCCCAAACGGATCGATATGCTTGAGGGGATTGAAGCTGACCCGGCCGAGCTGCCAGGCGGTGTTGTCCCCAAGCCGATAGGCCACAAAGCCGTGGGCGGCCTCGTGGAAAGTAATCGCGATCACAAGGGGGAGCACCCAGACCGAAATGTCGTACAGCGAGATGTTCAAGCGGTCTGTCCCGGTTTGCGCGTCGAGGCCGCCAACCTAGCATGCCTGCGTTACTGGGGAACCGTCTCCTGATATTGCGGTAAACCGTCGTCGAGCCGCACCCAGGCCATCTTTGCCGATACCCAGATGTGCTCGGTCGGCGCAAAGGCGTTGCGATCGTCGAAGGCGGCCAGTGCTACTCCCACCACGGTACCGTTGGTCCGGCGGGAAAACAGCCGTGTGCCGCAAACCTTGCAGAACACCCGGTCGAGCGCTTCCGAGGAGGGGAAACGCGCGGTATCGCCCTCGATGGAGAGCGCCCGCTGGTCGAACAGCGCGCGGGCAAAGAACGGCGAGCCCATCGCTTTCTGGCAGTTGCGGCAATGGCAGATGCGGACATTGAGCGGCTCGCCTTCGGCCTTGAACCGGACCGCGCCGCAGAAACATCCGCCTTCCCGGATCATGCCCATCTCAATAGGTCGCCCGGCCGCCGGAAATGTCGAATACGGCGCCGGTCGAGAACGCGCAATCCTCTGATGCCAGCCATGCCACCATCGATGCGAGTTCTTCGACGAGGACAAAGCGTCCCTTCGGAATTTTCGACAGCATGAAATCGATGTGCTGCTGCGTCAGCTGGTCGAAGATCGCGGTCTTCGCCGCCGCCGGCGTCACCGCGTTGACCAGGATGTCGTGCTGCGCGAGTTCCTTGCCGAGCGACTTGGTCAGCGCGATCAGGCCGGCTTTCGAGGCCGAATAATGCGCGGCGTTGGGGTTGCCTTCCTTGCCGGCGATCGAGGCGATGTTGACGATACGGCCGTATTTCTGCGCCAGCATCGCCGGCACCACCGCCTTGCAGCAGATGAAGGGGCCGTCGAGATTGATGCGCAGCACCTTGCGCCATTCATCGATGTCGGTTTCCCACACGGTCTTGTTGACGCCGGCAATGCCCGCATTGTTGACGAGGATGTCGATCTTGCCGAGCGCCTTCAGCGTCTCGTCGCGGGTCTTCTCGACCGCGGCGAGGTCGGAGACGTCGACCTTGAAGGCGGAGACGGCAGGGCCGATTTCCCTGGCGGTCTTTTCGGCAAACGGCAGGTCGTGATCCCAGATCGCGACCTTCGCACCCGATGCGACGAAGCGCTCGGCAATCGCGCGCCCAAAACCCTGTGCGCCGCCGGTAACGACGGCGCAACGCCCGTTCAAGTCGATCTTGTTCATGCTGAAGCCTTTGATTGCTGGGACGTCAGAGCATGTAGCCGCCATCGACGACGAGGTCGACGCCGGTGGTGAACGCGGCTTCGTCGCTCGCAAGATAGACCGCCATGGCCGCGATTTCGTCTGCGGTGCCCAGCCGCCCCATCTTCTGGCGCGCGACGAACATCTCTTTGCCCTGCGGGCCGACGGCC
>JBKPMC010000164.1:0-2098 GCA_046731955.1 Pseudomonadota bacterium
CGGTGCCGGCTTCCTTGGCCGCCACCAGCATGTGGGTGCTGACCAGCACCGACAGCATGCACTCGGCCTTGTGGGTCTCGATGAAGCCCATGCCGCCCATGTCGGCGGCGAGGTTGTAGATCGTGCGCGCGCCCTTGGCCGCGGCACGGCAGGGCTCGAGCAGGGCGAGGTCGCCCACCTGGTTCTCGACGCCCGGGGTCTTCTGGTACCACTCGTTGAGCGGCTTGACGTCGACGGCGCGGATCTTGGTATGGCCGCGCTGCTGCAGGACGCGGACGAGATGGCCGCCGATGAAGCCACCGGCGCCGGTGACGACCACGAGATCATTCTTGGACATGGTAGGCACCTTGTGTGCAATGACATCAACGGGCCGTGCCGTCTATCGCGTGATCGCCTCCGTTAGCCCGCCCGTGTTCGGAATTTCCGTTGGCCTTCAGGCCATCTGACTTGAGGTCATCGTTGCAATAGCCATGCTCAAGGGCCCAGATCGCTGCCTGCGTGCGATTTCCAACACGAATCTTCCGCAGGATCGACTTCATGTGGACCTTGACTGTCGCTTCGCTGATATCGCATCTGCGCGCGATGACTTTGTTCGCGTACCCTCTTACAAGACCATCGATTATCTGAGTTTCCCGCTCGGACAGCTTGAAAACGGCGGGCGCCACATAATCATGCCCATCGGGAGGAATGGCTTTGTCCAAGCCGGCGGCGCTTGCGGGAAAGGAGGGGGTCATCACGGCAATCGCAACGGGCAGGCCGCCCCGGTCACCTCCATTCGACTGAGGCTTGTCCGGTTTGCTTGCGGCTTGGGCATGCTTTTCTCCGGCCAGCGGTGACTTTGAGGAAGGTCTGGTATCGCCCATCACCATGACGCGCACGTTCATCGATACGATCAGGTCCAGTGTACTGATGAGGGTGTCCGGCGATACGAAGAGCGGAATGCAGCCATCGATGTGCGATGTGAGCAAATTCTGGAAATCCGCAGGAGAGGCGTCGTCGAACAAGAAGATGATCTTGCTGTCGGGCCAAAGCGACCGGATGCCTTCGGCACCCTTCGCTGCACTGGCGGCAGCTTGCGCCCCAAGTATCACGAGCTCGGGTCCGTCAGGTAGCACGGATGAGCCGATCTCGGCTATGGACCCTACTCCGCATACAACCCGATATGAATGGTTCCCCATCAGTAATTCGAGCGCTTCCCGTAGAACTAGTCGTGGTTCGATGATGATCGTCGAAACCCGCTTCTCCATGACTACCCACCCCAAAGTCCCAGCTCTGGTCCCCTAGCCATGCAATACCCCATGCAGCGCAATAGGAGATTCACCGGCGATAATCTCACCTGAACTTTACCGGTTCTCATCGACTGTGGCCCGGCATCAGAGCCTCGGGCGTAGGGTCTCCACACGCATTGCCAGCTGTGACCGCCGTGGACGATCGTGGCAATGACTGCATCCAAGTCGTCTGAGTCGGGTGGAAGTTGAATGCTCCCCTAAGGTGGTAACTCCTCATGCAGCCCGGGTCGGCTGACCCTCTACCAAGGGTCCCGCGCTGTATTGCCCAGCGCGTCCTACATTCGAGTGCGATGCAGACCGGGCGCGCGAGCGGCCTCACGGTAGGAGAAGCACCATGGTGCAAGGCTTTCGAGGTAACGAACGGAGACATAGCGAGCGGTTCTCAACAACGGCCCTCTGTTGCTTGCTGGCCTTTGTCGTTTCGTTTGGACTGGTGCACGACCGCGCCGCCGCCCAGCCGGCAACCGCATCGGAATATCGCATCGCGGCGGGCGATAAGATCGGCATAACGGTCTTCGGGCAGCCCGACCTGTCGGACGAGCCGACGGTCGACCAGAACGGCAACATCCGGCTGTCTCTGATCGGTGACATCCACGCGGCCAAACGTTCACTCGCCGAGCTCGAGCGCAGCATTGAGGAGGCTCTCGCCAAGGGATACGTCAAGAGGCCCAAAGTGAGCGCCAAGATAACGGCGTATCGTCCGATCCACGTCCTGGGCATGGTTCGAACCCCGGGCGTCTATCCATATCAGCACGGCCAGTCGGTATTTGCTGCGGTGATGCGTGCCGGCGGCATGGGCACCGCCGAGC
>JBKPMC010000165.1:0-6090 GCA_046731955.1 Pseudomonadota bacterium
CGCACGGGCCTATTTCGAGAGCGTCCGCAAGGCGCGCGCGGCGGTGAAGATCCCCGAGGAATTCCTGCAATTGTCGGAGCAGAAGACCATCGCCCCGGCTGATCTCGAAGCGGCCTTCATCAAGGTCAATCCGGGCTTGAGCAGCTCGGCGATTTCGGTGACCTGCTCCAGCCGGCGCCTCAGCGAGGTACGGATCTGCCTGAGCAAGGACATGCAATTCCGCGCCTGCGAGGAACTCGACCGCCGCGCCTGCCGCCGTGACGACGTGGTGATGCCGCCGGTGCGCGGCGGCTGAAGATCCGCTTCCGCCATGCCAAGGGCCATATACCCAAAGCATGGTTGTCCGCCTTTGCGCAGACTGCCCAGAGTTGTCTGCGTCCCCGGTCATCCACGGCTTCATTGTCGTCTGCAAGGTACGTGGATGGCCGGGACCCTTCCACGCAAAAGCTGCCTCAGGCGCGAATGTCCACGCTGCTATGATCGGCGAAGCTCAGTCGTGCCGATCCATTGCTGCCGTGATCGAAAACAAGGGAATCGTTCGAGCCCTTGAAGTTTACAGTGGTCCTGCCGTACTGCTGCGTGATGACGACATCATTCAGCGAATAACCACTGATCGAGAAATCGACGCTGTCGCTGCCGTTGTCGATCCGAACGACATCGTTGCCGTCACCCTTGGCAAAATTGATCGTGGAATTATCACCCGTTACCTTGATGTAATCGTCACCGGCGCCGCCCGTCACAGTCGAGGATCCGCCGACCTGGATCATATCGTTGCCAGCGCCGCCATCGACGACGGAATTATCATAGGTCTGAACGTGGTCATCGCCATCGCCGGCCGACACGGTCGCATGTGAGTATGTGCGGACGGTGTCGTCACCGGTACCGGCGTCGACAACCGCATGGTCATAGGCGTCGATGAAATCGTTGCCCGCGCCGCCGCTCAGGTTGGCGTGATCGTAGGCGCTGAGGCTGTCGTCGCCGGCGCCGCCGTCAAGGGTGGAATTGCCGTAGGTTTTGAGCCTGTCGTTGCCGTTACCACCCGAAACGCTCGAATACCCATAGGTGTAGATGTGGTCATCGCCGTCACCGCCGGTCACCGTCGAATGATCGTACGTGCTGACATAATCATTGCCGGCGCCGCCATCCACGGTCGAATGGCCATAGGTCCTGACGAAATCGTCACCCTCGCCGGCGACGACGTTGGCCCGGCCATCGACATCGATCACATCGTTGCCCGCGCCGGAATCGATCGTGGCGTTGCTGGCATGAACCCTGATGCTGTCGTTACTGGCTCCGCTGGTAATCTCGAACAGATCCATGCCGACCCGCAGCCCGCCGCTGGCGTCACGGCCGCGAAGCGCCGCCGCGGACCCGCCAGTGCGAAAGGCATCGAGCTGTGCGTGCAGCTGATCGACCGCGGATTGTTCTGCCGACGCCCGGGCCAGCAACAGCTTGGCGCGGTACGAGATGCTGACGGTGGTGACCGAGACCGACAAGGATGTCCGGCTGAATACACTTGCCGTGCTGACCTTGGTGCTTGCATCCGCTGCCGCGGTGCCGACCTGCGAAAGGGACCAAGTGGTGTACGATGAATAGGCGGCAGCAATCACACTCATGGGTCACTTCCTGCTATTTCACGGTACTAGAATACACATACACCCTTGAATAGAAGGTTAGCGACTGCCTGCATTTTGCAGTCATCCGCTGAAATGAAATGGTTTGGCCGTCTCGATGAGTGTTCGGCTAAAATCATCTCGCGATGAGGCGGCGCCTCGCCAACGCAATTGGAGACGTCGCCCGCCGCCCGCATGTTCGACGATATGGGTTACTTTCCTCGCCCCAATGTCGTAACCCCTGCCACCATGAACTACCGACACGCCTTCCACGCCGGCGGCTTCGCCGATGTCATCAAGCACATCGTGCTGGTGCGCATGCTGATCTATCTGCAGGAAAAGCAGGCCCCGTTTCGCGTCATCGACACCCATGCCGGCGCCGGCCGCTATGATCTCACAGGCGACGAAGCGCGCCGCGGCGGTGAATGGCTGACCGGCATTGCAAGGGTGCTGCAGGCGCGGTTTTCGGAAAACACGCTGCCGCTGGTGACCCCCTATCTCGACATCGTCAGGGCTTTCAACGCGCCAGGCAAGCTTGAGGCCTATCCGGGATCGCCCCTGATCGCCCGCGCGCTGCTGCGGCCGCAGGACCGTCTCACCGCCTGCGAAATCGAGCCCGGCGCCCGCCGGCAACTGATCGACGCGCTGCGCCGCGACAGCCAGGCGCGGGTGGACGATCTCGACGGCTGGACGGCGTTGCCGGCCTTCGTGCCCCCCAACGAGCGGCGCGGCCTGGTGCTGATCGATCCCTCGTTCGAGCAAAAGGACGAATTCGAGACGCTGGCCGACGGATTCGCCGAAGCCTATGCGAAGTGGCCGACCGGCAGCTATCTGATCTGGTATCCGGTGAAGAGCCGGCGGGCCACCGACACCCTGGCGCGCCTTGTCGCGGGCGCTGCCGCCGCCAGCAAGCCGGCAGGCAAATGTCTGCGGCTCGAATTTTCCGTCGCGCCGCAGGCGTCGGGCGGCCCCCTCGCCTCCACCGGGCTCCTGATCGTCAATCCGCCGTGGACGCTGGGGGGTGAGTTGAAGACAATTCTGCCCGAACTCGAAAAACCGCTCGGCCAGGGCGGGGCCGGCCGGTTCAGGCTGGAGACACCCAAGCCCTGAATACCCCGGCGCACG
This sequence comes from Pseudomonadota bacterium, assembly GCA_046731955.1. GTDB lineage: Bacteria > Pseudomonadota > Alphaproteobacteria > Sphingomonadales > Sphingomonadaceae > Sphingomicrobium. The sequence continues at coordinate 2,739 of JBKPMC010000165.1, forward strand.
CCGTGAAAAGTGCGAATCGCCATAGGCAATTAGCGCAAATCCGTATTATGCTCAGGCCGTTGGGACTGGCTTTACGTTCCGCTTCCGCGAATGGTTGCGGCGGAGTGATCAAGGCCTAATAAAATCCAGGCCGGTCGGCGTCATTAACCCGATCAGCCCAGGTGGCCAAGCTTCCGGCAGCGAATGTCCGGTCGGCTGATACGCGAGATGCGCGTAGTGGCAGAGCAATACGGGGAGGAGTTTCCCGATGGCCATGACTGGAACAGTCAAGTTCTTCAATGGAGAACGCGGCTACGGCTTCATCAAGCCCGATGATGGCGGCCGCGATGTGTTTGTGCATATTACCGCTGTCGAGCGGGCCGGATTGAAGGATCTGACAGAAGGGCAGCGCATTACGTTCGAGGTCGAACCGGACAAGAAGGGCAAAGGCCCCAAGGCGGTCAACCTGGTGATTTCATCGTAAGCTTGCGCTCGCGCCGGACCTTGGATTGAGTTTTTGGTTGTGAAGATTGCGCCGGGCACGGCATCGTCGCCCAGAGCGTTGCGGCGTGCGGCGCCGGCGCGCGTACCCCCGAAACGCAGGCAAAAAAATCCCGGCGGCTTGCTTGCCGCCGGGAGATGATAACCGACAGTTTCTTGTTCTCAGAAGCGATAGTTCACGCCGGCCCGGATCAAGCCGAACCGATAGCCATTTGACGCACCTGTAATGACGAAGTTGCTGTTGGCCAGATCGACATAGAGATATTCGATCTTGGCGCTCCAGTTCTCGGCCAAGCCCATTTCGGCGCCGGCGCCAAGCGTCCAGCCCGCATTGGTATGGGATTCCGATACGCCGAAGGTGGTGGCGCGCAGTTCGCCAAAGGCGAGACCGCCGGTCCCGAAGAACAGGATGTTGTTGAACGCGTAACCGGCGCGGCCGCGAACCGTGCCGAACCAGGGGTTGGAAAATTTCCACGGAGCGAAGGTTTCTTCAGCGCCCGTCGCCTGGATGTCGCCTTCCAGGCCGAACACAAAAGCTCCGCTCTGCCAATTATAGCCGGCCTGGACACCGCCGACGAAACCGGACGGCTTGGCCGGATTGTTGGCGACCGAGCCCCAGGCATAGCCGAGGTTGACGCCGAGATAGGGACGGGCCCAGCTAAAGCCGTCGAACAGCTGGTTGCCGGTATAGGCCGGGCGTCCGTAATTGAAGTCGGCGGCCTGCGCCGACGTGGTCAAGCCTGCAGCGATCAGCGCCAGCGTGCCCCACCCAAACCTGCTCATCACGCAACTCCACGCAACCCGCCGCGACCAAGCCGGGCGAGACGCCGGTTTGGTTACGGAACTCCAACTTTTCCGATAAGATTTATCGAGAGTTTTAAGTTAAAGGGTTGTTAAGCCGGGTTACCGCCTGCTCATCATTCTTAATAATGCGTTACCGGCGCCTCTCCCCGGCAAGGCGCGCCGCGAGCGCTGGCGATGCCGCCCCGCAGCGCCTAATTTAGGCCCAAGGATCACGATTCTACCGACCATCCGAAGCCTCCGCGCAAGGCGCGACGGGGTTCCCAGCCGGATTGGCCGCCCCCGGCCCTGCCCGCCGCCGACGTCGAGCCCGCGACATCCGCCGCCGAGGAGGACGCCGACGCGCGCCTGCCGGAAGCCGCTGAGGACACTGGTGAGGAAGCTGCCGAGGCGATCGCCGCAGGCCCGCTGGCGGTCGGTCACGCAGCCATCGAAAACGCGGTGCGGCTGGCGCCGACCTCTCCCGGCGTCTACCGCATGCTCAATGCCGCCAGTGACGTGCTGTACGTCGGCAAGGCGAAAAACGTCCGCAAGCGGCTTGCTTCCTACGCCCGCGTCAACGCGCCGCTGCCGGCGCGCATCCTGAGGATGATCGCTGCGACCGTGACGGTCGAGATCGTCTCGACCACGACCGAGACCGAGGCGCTGCTGCTGGAAGCCAACCTGATCAAGCAGCTCCGGCCACGCTTCAACGTGCAACTGCGCGACGACAAGTCGTTTCCCTATATCCTGATATCAGGCGACCATTGGGCGCCGCAGATCCTCAAACATCGCGGCGCGCAATCAAGGCCCGGACGATATTTCGGGCCGTTCGCATCCGCCGGCGCCGTCAACCGCACCATCACGGCGCTGCAGCGCGCCTTCCTGATCCGCTCCTGCACCGACGGCTTCTTCGAGAGCCGCACCCGCCCCTGCCTGCTCTATCAGATCCGCCGCTGCTCGGGCCCCTGCACGCGCGAGATCGACTTCCCCGGCTATACCGAGCTGGTGCGCGAGGCGACCGATTTCCTGTCCGGGCGCAGCCATGCCGTGAAGTCGCTGCTCGCCGGCGAAATGGAAAAGGCATCCACCGAGCTCGAATTCGAGACCGCGGCGCTGTATCGTGATCGCCTCGCCGCGCTGTCGGCGATCCAGTCGCAGCAAGGCATCAATCCACGCACGGTGGAAGAAGCCGACGTGTTCGCCATCCATCAGGAGGGCGGCTATTCCTGCGTCGAAGTGTTCTTCTTCCGCACCGGGCAGAACTGGGGCAACCGCGCCTATTTCCCGAAGGCCGAGAAGTCGTTCACGCCGGAAGAAGTGCTGGCCTCGTTCCTCGCGCAATTCTACGACGACAAGCCGCCGCCGAAACTCATCCTGCTGTCGCATGAGATCGAGGAATCGGCACTGCTGGCCGACGCCCTTTGCGTGAAGGCCGGCTACAAGGTCGAAGTCTCGGTGCCGAGGCGCGGCGAGAAAAAGGAATTGGTCACCCATGCGCTGACCAACGCGCGCGAGGCGCTTGGCCGCAAGCTCGCCGATACGGCGACGCAGAGCCGGCTGCTGGAAGGAATGGCCACCACGCTCGGACTGCCGCAGGTGCCGAAGCGCATCGAGGTCTACGACAACAGCCACATCCAGGGCACCAACGCCGTCGGCGCGATGATCGTGGCGGGGCCGGATGGCTTCATCAAAAACCAGTACCGCAAGTTCAACATCAAGTCCGAAGGGCTGACGCCGGGCGACGACTACGCGATGATGCGCGAGGTGCTGGAACGGCGCTTCAAGCGGCTGTTGAAGCCGCCGGAGGGCGATGCCGTCAAGGCGAAGGCGGCCGATGATTCGTTTCCGCAATGGCCCGACCTCGTCATCATCGACGGCGGCCGAGGCCAGCTCAACGCCGTCAGGGAGATTTTCGAGGGTCTGGGACTTGCCCAGGTCTCGCTGATGGCGGTGGCCAAGGGCCCGGACCGCGATGCCGGGCGGGAGACCCTGTTCATGCCGGACCGCGAAGCCATCAAGCTCGAACCGCGCGATCCGGTGCTGTATTTCATCCAGCGGCTGCGCGACGAGGCGCATCGCTTCGTGATCG
>JBKPMC010000166.1:0-4596 GCA_046731955.1 Pseudomonadota bacterium
CTTCAGGTTGCCGGCCGAGGCACGGATGATCGACTGTCCCGTGATGTGCGAGCCGGTGAACGCGACTTTATCGACATCGGGATGCGCGGCCAGCGCGGCGCCCGCGGTCTCGCCATAGCCGGGCACGACATTGACGACGCCTGGGGGAATGCCGGCTTCCATGCAGAGCTCGGCCAGCCGGAGCGAGGTCAGCGGCGCTTCCTCGGCCGGCTTCAGCACGACCGTGCAGCCGGTCGCGATCGCAGGGCCGATTTTCCAGACGCTGGCGCCGAGCGGACCGTTCCAGGGAATGATCGCGCCGACGACGCCGATCGGCTCCTTCAGCGTGTAGGAGAATATCTCGCCCGGCAGCGAGTTCTCGATGGTTTCACCGTGCAGCGCCGTCGCCTGCCCGGCGTAGTAGCGGAGCATGCCGAGCACGCGCAGCTTGTTGCCGCGGGTACGGCTGATCGGCGCACCCATGTCGACGGTGTCGAGCTGCGACAGCTCCTCAAAGTTTTTCTCGACGAGATCGGCAAGCTTCAACAACAGGCCTTGCCGCTCATACGGTTTGACCTTGCTCCATGGCCCCTCGAAAGCGCGACGGGCGGCCGCCACGGCGCGGTTGATGTCCTCGGCGTCACCCTCGGCGACGGTTGCCAGCAACTCGCCGGTCGCCGGGTTGTGCGTCTCGAACCGCTTGCCCGAGGCGGCGTCGACCCACTGGCCGTCGATCAGCATCTTCTTGTAGGAACCATCCGCATAAGGATGGCGCGTGATCGGAATTGCCTGCGTGACAGCCATGTCTGCTCTCCCTTGTGTTCTTGCGATCGATTTTCTCGGCAGATCGTTATCTGCGACGTTTTATAACGTGGGTATGGTTCCGTAAATCGGCGGAACGACGACCACCCATGCGAACCTGACGGGGCGCTGCGCCGCTAATTCGACCGCGCCGTCGGCCTCGGAGCTGGAGCCGTCAACGCTTCGCCGAGTTCGCTCTGCTGTTCGCGCGGGATCGAGAAGCAGACGCTGAAGCCGTCGCTCGTCCGCAACGTCATCATGCCGTGTTTCGGGTCGGTGGATTGCTCGATCACCCAGGAGTCGAGCGGGTAGGCATAGCGCAGGCTCTGGTCGCCGAACCGGGCCTGCAGCGCCTTGCTGATCAGCCCCGGCAGGGTCATGACCAGCGCGCCGACCTGGTTGACCGACAGCCGGATCGTCGCGGGCTCGCCCCTGGAATCCACAAATCCCAGCGAAATGGCACAACCATCAGGCGCCACCTCGCAGGTGGTGAGCTCCTGGGTCTCGATTTCCATACCGGCGGCTCCCGACCATTATCGTTATATTCTATAGAATATATCGAGACCGGCGCTTCCGTCCAGCCGCCATTGACATCAACGTGGCTAGGCCGCCACAGACGTGATATACGATAAAACATAACGAGGCCGCGAACGGCCCGTTGACAGGGAGAGACAGCCAATGAGCGACTACAATCTTCTCATCGACGGCAAAATGATACCCGGTGACCAGACCATGCCGGTCCTCAATCCCGCCACCGAAGAGGTCCTGGCGCAGTGCCCACGCGCGTCCAGGGACCAGCTCGACAAGGCCGTTGCCGCCGCCAAGGCCGCCTACCCGGCCTGGGCCGCCACGCCGATCGAGGAGCGCCGCAAGCTCGTGACCAGGATGGCGGATGCGATCGAAGCCAACGCCAATGAGCTCGCGCGTATCCTGACCAGCGAGCAGGGCAAGCCGCTCGCGGACGCCACCGGCGAAGTGATGGGCATGGCCGGCTTCTTCCGCTATCTGAGCTCCCTCGAACTGCCGATGCGCGTGATCGAGAACTCCGGCGACCGCAAGGTCGAGGCCTATCGCCGCCCGCTCGGCGTGGTCGGCGCCATCATCCCCTGGAACTATCCGCTGTTGATCCTGAGCTTCAAGCTGCCGTCAGCGCTGCTTGCTGGCAACACGCTCGTTGTGAAGCCCGCGCCGACCACGCCGCTGTCGACGCTGCGCTTTGCCGAACTCGTCAAGGACATCCTGCCGAAGGGCGTGCTCAACGTCATCACCGACGCCAACGACCTTGGCGACGCCATGACCAAGCACCCGGACATCCGCAAGATCTCCTTCACCGGCTCCTCCGCAACGGGGCAGAAGGTGATGGCAAGCGCGGCGCAGACACTGAAACGCATCACGCTGGAGCTCGGCGGCAACGACGCCAGCATCGTGCTCGACGACGTCGATCCGAAGAAGGTCGCACCCGGCATCTTCGAAGGCGCGTTCCAGAATTCGGGCCAGGTCTGCCTGGCGATCAAACGGCTCTATGTGCATGAATCCGTCTATGACGAAATCTGCAACGAGCTGGTCGCGATCGCAAGGAACACGGTGGTCGACGACGGATCGAAGCAAGGCACCAAGCTTGGGCCGCTGCAGAACAAGATGCAGTACGAAAAGGTCAAGGCGTTCCTGGACGACGCCCGCAAGAACGGCAACATCATCGCCGGCGGTGCGGCGATGGACCGGCCCGGCTACTTCATCGAGCCGACCATCGTGCGCGACATCCAGGAAGGCTCGAAGCTGGTCGACGAGGAGCAGTTCGGCCCGGTGCTGCCGGTAATCAAATATTCCGACAAGGATGACGTGATCCGCCGCGCCAATGCGACGACCTACGGCCTCGGCGCGTCGGTCTGGTCGTCCGACGTCAGCCGTGCCCATGAGATCGCCACGCAGATCGAGGCCGGCACGGTCTGGATCAACAAGCATCTCGACATGGCCCCGAACATCCCGTTCGGCGGCGCCAAGCAGTCGGGCATCGGCACCGAATTCGCCGAGGAAGGATTAGCCGAGTTCACCCAGTTGCAGATCATCAACGGCCCGCCAGCCGCCTGATCCGCGACCTCGCGACCGCGGCGCAACGCCGCCGCGGTCGTCACATCAAACCAACAAAGAGGCGTATCATGTTCGACGCCCAATGCGACCTTGCCGCCCTGGTCTATGACGACCATGAAGACCCCGACGCGGTGCTGCGCGACTTCGCAGGCAATCTGAATGCGCGCGGCTTTCGTGCCGTCGGCATGGTGCAGGCCGGCCAATGCGCCGACTCCAGCCTGTCGGCCGTGCTGGTCCATAACGGAGAAAAGATACTGCTGGCGCAGGATTTCGACCCCAGCGCAAGCGGCTGCCGGCTCGACCTCGCAAGACTTCAAAATGCAGGAGAGCGTGTCGCCGAGGCGCTCGCAGCCGGCGCCGACCTTCTCATCGTCAACCGCTTCGGAAAGCGGGAGCGTGACGGCAAGGGTCTCGGCTACCTGGTCGAACGCTCGCTCGCCGCGGACATTCCGGTGGTGATCGCGGTATCGAGCCATCGCTTCGCGGACTGGCTCAGGTTTGCCGGCGGCATGAGCGTGAAACTGCGGTGCGACCGCGTCGCGCTCGATACGTGGTGGAATGGCGTTTCCGGCAGTCACGCCCGTGCCGTCCCGCGGGTTCCCACGACCATCTGCGAAATCCTCAAATAAGCCTCCCCCTCTCGCGCCTCAAGCTTCCGTCGGGATGCGGCGACGTTCGAGAGCCGGCTGTCATCGCCGGCGCGCTCAAAAAGAATTCAGAACCCTGCCTGCGATCCCTGCTTTACACACGCATGGGAACGATGGCTTGTGGTTGGCAAGCCCGTAAAGTGAAGGCCTTGACTGATCCGGAGGACCGATATGCCCCATCCCGCCATGTCGCCGAACAACGTTGCCGTGATTACCGGCGGCGCGTCCGGCATCGGGCTTGCCGCAGCCACACATTTCGCCACCATCGGGATGAAGGTCTGCATTGCAGACATCGGGGCTGACCGGCTCGCCGAGGCGGCCACCCAACTGGCATCCGTCGCGAAGGGCGGCGCGGCCGATGTCATGACCGCTCCCGTCGACGTCAGCCGCTTCGACGACCTGGCTGGCCTGGAAGCCGCCGTGCAGAAGCGGTTCGGCGGCACCGATATCCTGATGAACAATGCCGGCATCGGCCCCGACAGCAACAGTTTTGGCCCGCTGGAGAACTGGCAGCGCATTCTCGCGGTCAATTTGTGGGGCGTCATTCACGGCACGCAGGCCTTTGCCGCCCACATGGTCGAACGCGGGCGGCCCGGCCTCATCATCAACACCGGCTCCAAGCAGGGCATCACGACGCCGCCCGGCAATCCCGCCTACAACGTCTCGAAAGCCGGCGTGAAAGCGCAGACCGAGGCGCTGCAGCACGAATTGCGCAACATCCCGGGTTGCAAGATCAGCGCGCATCTGATGATCCCCGGTCACGTCTTCACCGCGCTGACCGCGCGCGGCCGCACCGAGAAGCCACCGGGCGCCTGGACGGCCGAGCAGACCGTCGACTTCATGATCGCGCGCATCGAGGCCGGCGATTTCTACATCCTCTGCCCCGACAATGACGTGCCGAGGCAACTCGACGAACGCCGCATGCTGTGGGCTGCCGGCGACATTGCGGAAAATCGCCCCGCGCTGTCGCGCTGGCATCCGGACTATGCCGAGGCGTTCGCGAAGTTCGTGAAGGGCTCGTAGTCGGCCGTCATACCCCGCGAATGCGGGGTATCCAGTACGCCGCGGCCTTTCGATTCCA
>JBKPMC010000167.1:0-3392 GCA_046731955.1 Pseudomonadota bacterium
GCTTGGCGTCGGCATGCGAGCGCAGCCCGACGATGCCGACCAGCCCTTGCGGGAGGAATGCGCCGAAGATCCGCGACTGCGTGATCAGCTCCTTGAACCAGTCCAGCGGCCTGTCTCGCTCATCCTCGAACGTCGAGGCGAACGCTTCCGGATTCTGGCGCAGACCTTCGAGACGGATGTCCCTGTAAGCCAAGGCATCGGTGCAAGTGAGTAGTTTGATCTCTGGATCAGGTCTGGTCACGTCCATCTTTCCGGTTAGCTGCCCGGGAGCCGCACGAGCAATGCCGCGCGGCTCCCGGCGCCGCTTACGCGACCTGTCTCGCGACGCCAGCCTTCACCAGGATCGCATCGAGGCAATCGATCATCAGCGATATCTCCTCGCGGGTGACGTTGAGCGCCGGCATGAAGCGGAGCGCATCGGGCTGCGGCGAGTTGATGAGCACGCCCTCCGCCAACGCTTCGGCGACGATCGCGGCGCCGATCGGCAGTTTGAGGTCGAGCGCCAGCAACAATCCGCGGCCACGGACTTCGCCGAGGCCATGCCGTGCCGATAGCTTCTGCAACTCGCTTTCGAGATACAGGCCGGCATCCGCCGTCGCTTTCAGGAATTCCGGTTTGGAGACCTGTTCGAGGACGGCAAGGCCGGCAGCGCACATCAACGGATTGCCGTTGAAGGTCCCGCCCTGGTCGCCGTGCTCGAAGCACGACGCATACGTGGTGGCGAGCAGGGCGGCCAGCGGCACGCCGCCGCCGATGCCCTTGCCGAGCGTCATGATGTCGGGTTCGATCTCGGCATGCTCGTAGTGAAACAGCTTGCCGGTCCGGCCCATGCCGGTCTGGATCTCGTCGACGATCAGCAGCAGGCCGTGCTCTTTCGTGAGCGAGCGTAGCTCCCTGAGGAATTGATCGGTCGCAGGCCAGACGCCGGCTTCGCCCTGGATCGGCTCCAGCATGACAGCGACCGTGTTGTCCGAGATCAACGCCTTCACTGACTCGAGGTCGTTGAGCTTGGCTTTGCGGAAGCCCGATACTTTCGGCTCGAACAGCGGCTCGAACGCCTTCTTGCCCGATGCCGACATGGTGGCGAGCGTGCGGCCGTGGAATCCGCCTTCGAAGGTGATGATTTCAAACGCGCCGTTCTTGTGTTTCGCGCCGAACTTCCGTGCGAGCTTGATGGCGCCCTCGTTGGCTTCCGCGCCTGAGTTAGCGAAGAAGACCTGATCGAAGCAGCTCTTTTCGACCAACGCTTTCGCAAGCTTGAGGCTGGGGCCGTTGTAGAAGGCGGGGCTTGGCGTCAGCAGCAGCTTGGCCTGCGCGGCAAGCGCTTCGGCAACGGCAGGCGGCGAATGGCCGAGTGCGTTGACGGCCCAGCCCTGCACGAAGTCGAGATAGCGCTTGCGGGAATCGTCCCAGAGATAGGAGCCCGCACCGCGGATGAACACCACCGGCGGGCGAGCGGTAATCTCCATCAGCGCGTCGAACGGATGGGTGGTGTCAGTCATGTCGATCTCCTCTGGTGGTGCTGGGATGAAAGGGCAGGCCGAAACGCAAGAAGGCCGCACTTTTGAGGGTGCGGCCTTCTCGAAAACTTGGCTGAAACTAGCTGATCAGCGTTGTCGTCGGACACGGCGCAACCCATCGTCGCTGGAGCGACGACGCAGGCAGGCGCGGCGGGTGGTCCGGTTCAGTTTCATGGCGGAGGGCCATACAGCCGAACGGTAGACCATGTCAAGCGGAAGCTCGCCGCAGGGTTGCGAAATCAGTCAATCCCAGAATGGCGGAATTCGTCGATGATGCGCTCGCCAATTCCTGATGCGAATTGCGCTCAGAACCCTGCGACGCTGCCGTGCAAATCGTATTGATCGGAGCGCTCGATCTTCGCGGTGACGATCTCGCCGACCTTCAGCGGGCGGCGGCTGGAGAGATAGACCGCACCGTCGATCTGCGGCGCATCGGCCTTTGAGCGGCCTTTTGCGACGGTCGGCCCGACTTCGTCGATGATGATCTGCTGCCTGGTGCCGATCTTGCGCTTGAGGCGGCGGGCGGAGATTTTCTGCTGCCGCGCCATCAGCGCATTCCAGCGCTCCTGCTTGACCTCGTCGGGCACGGCATTGGCAATCGCGTTGGAGGCGGCGCCGGCCACCGGTTCGTATTTGAAGCAGCCGAGCCGGTCGATCTCGGCCTCCTCCAGCCAGTCGAGCAGATAGGCGAAATCCGAATCCGTCTCGCCGGGGAAGCCGACGATGAAGGTCGAGCGCAGCGTCAGGTCAGGACATTCCTCGCGCCACTTCTTGATCCGCGCCAGCGTCTTTTCCTGCGCGGCGGGACGCTTCATCGCCTTCAAGACGTCGGGGCTCGCATGCTGGAAGGGAATGTCGAGATAGGGCAGGACCTTGCCCTCGGTCATCAAGCCGATGACTTCGTCGACATGCGGGTAGGGGTAGACGTATTGCAGCCGTACCCAGGCGCCGAGTTCGCCGAGCTCCCTGGCGAGGTCGAAGAATTTGGCGCGGACCTGGCGGTCCTGCCACGGGCTTTCGGCATACTTCACGTCGACGCCATAGGCCGAGGTGTCCTGCGAAATGACCAGCAACTCCTTGACGCCGGCGCTGACCAGTTTCTCCGCCTCGCGGAGCACATCACTCGCCGGACGTGACACCAAGTCGCCGCGCAGTTTTGGAATGATGCAGAAGCTGCAGCGGTTGTTGCAGCCCTCGGAAATCTTCAAATACGCGTAGTGGCGCGGCGTCAGCTTGACACCCTGCGGCGGCACCAGGTCGAGGTGCGGATTGTGGACCGGCGGCAGCGCCCGGTGGACGGCTTCCAGCACGCTCTCATATTGCTGCGGGCCGGTGATCGACAGCACACCCGGATAGGCCGCCTCGATCTGCTCGGGTTCCGCGCCCATGCAGCCGGTGACGATGACTTTGCCGTTCTCGGCCATGGCGTCGCCGATGGCGCCAAGCGATTCCTGCTTGGCGCTGTCGAGGAAGCCGCAGGTATTGACGATGACGATGTCGGCGCCGTCATGCTTGCGCGCCAGCTCATACCCTTCGGCGCGTAGCCGCGTGATGATGCGCTCGGAATCCACCAGCGCCTTGGGGCACCCAAGCGAAACAAAGCTGATCTTGGGCGCGGCGGCCTGTTGCATATCTAAATCTGCCTGATTGATGGGCACGAACTAGTCCTAATTACTCACAATTACAAGGCTTTGCGCGGCGATCTTCCGTGCTATGGAAGCCCTGCCGGGTTAAAGAGTTGATCGATGAGCGCTGAGTCGTCGCCGAAAATCGTGATTGTCGACGAAAGCCCGATCCGGGCCGCAATCCTTGAAGAGGGGTTGCGGGAGGCGGGCTTTACCGGCGTCGTGCATATCAGCGAGATGCAGAGCC
>JBKPMC010000168.1:0-3927 GCA_046731955.1 Pseudomonadota bacterium
GGCGCGGAAAAGACCGCCAGCGGCTACGAAGTTGAGCTGAAGAGTGGGAATCAGTACACGGTCTGGAACACCGACAACAACGGCAACGTGATCTCCAATGCGGTCGGAGGCGCCGTGTCGGGCTCCAGTGCGGCGCTGCAAGGGCTTGAGACGAGTTTCCACCAGGACCTGAATGGCGATGGCACGATCGGCCCTGTCACGACAAGGGTCGAGTCATTGGGCGCAACCGCGCTGGATCAGGCTGCCAACTATTACCTGCTGAATCCTGTTGGCGGCGGGACTGGCCCTCAGCTGAAGTCTGGTGGTTCGGTCATCACGGTGGATCAGCTCGGCAATTGGAGCCTTATCGGCGCGGAAAAGACCGCCAGCGGCTACGAGGTTGCGCTGAAGGCTGCGAGCGGGAATCAGTACACGGTCTGGAACACCGACAACAACGGCAACGTGATCTCCAATGCGGTCGGAGGCGCCGTCTCGGGCTCCAGTTCGGCGCTGCAAGGGATTGAGGCGAGTTTCCACCAGGATCTGAATGGCGATGGAATAATCCTGCTCTCCGGAAGCGGAAGCATCGTCGGTGCGAACAGCCTTGTGATCGGCAGTGGCGCAAGCGTCGAGCTCACGGGGGCCTATTCCGGGTCCATCACTTTCGCAGGCGCGACGGGCAAACTCGTTATCGACAACTCTGCGAGCTTCCACGGGACGATCGGCGGGCAGCTTGTGAAGGGAGACGTCATCGACCTCGTCGACATTACAGCCGGTGCGGGTGCCACGCTCGGCTATACGGGCAACAACTCACCGGGTACACTGACGGTGAGCGATGGAAACCACTCGGTCAGCATCGCCCTCTCCGGCAATTACTCGTTGGGCAACTTCATCGCATCGAGCGATGGGCATGGTGGGACGTCGGTTGTCGATCCGCCGCTGCCCGGCCAATACGCAAGCGTCACGCCGGAAGATTCGAACGATGAGCCGGTCAATTCGTTCGCAGCCGTCGACGCGCTTGCAGAGCTGGATCAGCGGTTAGCGCTGTGGTCGCAACACATGGCATCGGCATTTGCTTCTTCGGGATGGGATGGTGCTCGCACTTCGATGGGCGGCTCCAGTCAATTCGGAGATCATTTGCTGCCGCAACTAGCTCAGGCTGTTACGGATCAGCAGCGCCCCGGAATGACGGCTTAGCTCCCTCACAGGCCGGAATAGTATTATCGGTCCGGGCTGGCTATGAATTGCCCCCGGCGCCTCGTCGTGGCCGGGCTCGGCTTTTGTCGCTTGGCGAACGATGCGGATATCCTTGTGCTCACCGGCATTTGGAGCAATGGTGACTGTCTTCGCCATGAGCACCTGATGTTGCGTATAGAATGCACCGATTTTTGAAGACATTCCTCGAGCTTTTGGCGATTTTCGTCATCGTGTGCGCTGCCAGAGCCGACGCTGCGCCCTCGGAAAAGCGTCTGGCGCTCGTGGTCGGGAATGCATCCTACAAGGCCAAGCCGCTCACGACCGCGGTCAATGATGCCGCTCTGATCGCCCAAACCCTGCGGGCCGCGGGCTTTGATGTCATGGGTGCCCGAGACCTCGATGAAGAGTTGCTGCGGCAGACTTTCCGCGATTTTGTCGACGCTGTCAGGAGCGCGGGACCGGGCGCGGTAGCTGCCGTGTATTTCGCTGGTTACGGGCTGCAGCTCGAAGGCGAGAACTATCTGCTTCCTATCGACGCGGATATTTCCGACGCTTCAGATGTGCCCCTCCGGGCTGTACGGCTGTCGGAGCAAACGCTCGCGCTCGCGGCGCTCGGGTCGAAGGCAACCTTCATGATCCTGGATATGGCCCGCTCAAATCCATTTGTCCTGTCAGGTCGGCCGCCGGCTAGTGGTCTCGCCTTGGTCGAACCCGAAACCAACATGCTGATCGCTTTCAATGCCGCCCCGGGCACCGTCTCGCCCGATTACGGGAACGGCTACGGCCCCTATGCCAAGGCGCTTTCCGAGATGATCCGCGAGGGCGGCCTTGCTCCAGCCGATCTGTTTGATCGTGTGCGTCTGCGTGTCCACGAATTGACGAAAGGCGCACAGGTACCTTGGGATACTTCGGACATCGAAGCGCAATTCATGTTCCTCGAGCGCGGTCCTGGCGCGCCATCGCGGGCGGATTCACCCGAGCGGACTGCTCAGATGCGCTCCCGCCCGATGCGGAGCCTCGGTGCCCAAGACGCCTACATGGCGGCCTTGATGCGCGACACTTTCGACGGCTATGCAGATTTCGTTGCGGACTATTGGCGTGACCCCATGACGAAGCGCGTCCGCGCTCTCCTTGCGGTACGGCGCGAGGCCATTACTTGGCGACGGACTTGCCAAGCCAATGTAGCAGACGCCTACTGGTCTTACTTGTCGCGCTATCCAGGGGGCGCCCATGTTGCCGATGCGCGCCGCCGTCTCACGAGCTTGGGTGCCACGATCGCGCCGCCTTCCAAATTCGCAATGATGGAATACGACGTGCCCCCGCCATTGCCGGACGAACTGGAGTTTGTTGAAAGGACCGCGCTGCTCCTCAATGATCCGGCATTCGCGTTCGAGGCGCCACAACCTGCGCCCGCTTACTTTCTGGAGCCGCCGCCGTCTGAATTGCTCGCCTTGGCGCCGCCAGATGCTCCTTCGGATGCATACAGTCTTCCGGCGCCAGGATTCGTGTCGTTACCCGTCTATGTCGACTTGCCGGCTAACGTACTGGCGCCGCCCAATTCGCCTGCTTTCAACAGCGTCGAAAAGGCACCGCTCCGCAACGCGATTGACCTTCCCACCGGAGCGAACGGCCCGTCCAAGGCCTCGGCGATTCTGCCGTCCAGCGCGAGCAACCTTATGGATAGCCCGCGCCTTCCATCCTCGGTGGCGACAAAGGCCGCTTCGGTCAGCGGCCGGTGGCCGCCACAGCCAATCGCCTCGAAGCCGCCGGCGCGGGAAGGGATCAAAGTGCCCACAACCCCCCCGGCGGCTGAGCTCGCTTCAACGCCGCTCTGGGCGGTCTACAAGCCGCCCACCCGAAAAGAGATGAACACGATAGGGGCTCCGACGGATCTCTGGGCGACCTACTATCTGATGGCGTGGGAAGCGATCAAAGCGCCTCCGGGCTTGAGGAAGCCTTGGCCGATCGACAACAGGACACTGGCAAATACGCCCGTCGCATCGCCCGCGCTCACCGCAAACGGTGAGGTGCCGGTCCCCGTGACCACAACACTCGCGCCGTCGCAGCGCACCGCAACACTGTCGGCGACTGGTAGCATTCCGCTGCCGATTTCCCGACCCACAACGTCCGCGCTGCGCCCAACCCGCAAGCCACAAACACCGATTGCAGGCGCTGCTTCATCGCCGATAGAAGCTGGTCAAGCGCAGCAACCCGCGGCCCTGCGCAATAGGGTGGCGCCGTCGGTTCCCGTGGTGCGCCGTCCCAAGGTCGAGCCCGGAGTATCGCCGCCGAAGCCTTAGAGAAAACCATGTCCCGCGTGAACGGGATACAAATCTGCGGCTGAGGGAAATAGGCTGTCTTGACAGCGGAACGCACCAGCAGCGGTGGGCTCTTCCAAAATATCCCTATTTACCTTTCCCGCAGGCTCTCCTGCTTATATTTCAACAGCGGTGACATCAGGTAGCCGATGATCCGTCGAGATCCGGTCTTGATCTCGGCGGTGACCGCCATGCCGGGCGAAAGGTTGACGATCTTGTCCTCGATTTGCATCTTCGAGCGGTCCACGGAGATCCGCGCCGCATAGGTCAATTCCTGGCCCTTGGGCTCGCTTGTGGCACCGGTCGGCTTGTCGTTCGATTTGTCGCTCGAAGCATCGCGCACGATCGAGTCCGATGAGATGCTCAATACCTTGCCGTGCAGCAGTCCGTATCTGGTGAAATCAAACGTATCGACCTTGATTTGCACTTCATC
>JBKPMC010000169.1:0-5031 GCA_046731955.1 Pseudomonadota bacterium
GACGCAAGCGGTTCGGCGATGAAGGTTACGCGATGGAAGAGCTTGTCGCGGAGCTTGGTTCAGCGTTCCTTTCCGCCGACCTGCTCTGATTAAATCAAAAAATCCCTGGAACGATCGGCCGGAGAATGCGTCTCAGAGCAAGGTGACGTAGAGAACGGCGTCACTTGGTAGCGGCCCCAGCCACACGACAATGCAGCAGACAGCCAGGCTGGGGTCGCGCTACCGCTGAGCGCGGCGTCCCGTGACAAAACATCCCTGGAACGATCAGCAGGACAATGCGTCACAGAGCAAGGTGACGCGATTCATCTCAACTTGCGCGTCACTTGGTAGCGGCCCCAGCCCCGCAGACAGCCCCCCGGCCCAAGGCTGGGGTCGCGCTACCGCCGAGCGCGGCAGGTTCCGAATGGAGGAGGCCAAAATGAAGCTTTCGATCGCGTTATCGGCGCTGCTGATAATTGGGTTCGTGGCCGCAAGCACCGAACAGGCCAGTGCCGTAGTGTACTGCCAATACGTCGCGTATCCCGTCGGGTGCGTCGTAAGGCCCGGCGTCGTGCTGCGGCCGCGGCCGGTCGCACGAGCCGTGGTGACCCCCGGCGTCGGTGCCCCTGGTGTTGGAGTACGTCCCGGAACACCGATGAATCGTGGCGGTCCGGTTAATCGAGTCGGCAGGCGCTGAGAGGCCATGTTCCGAGCGTTGAAGGAGGGGTCGTGCATCGGGGCGACGACCTGACCTATTCTCTTGCCCGCTCAGTAGCGAATGACCGCTGAGCGGACATCTCGGAGAGGAAGTGCCCAAACAGATTTTGCGTTGTGGGCTTCCAAGGGGTTTAGAGTAAGCCTAACATCGCGTTAGGTTGAGATTACTAAAGACACCAACTGAATCTGCTATCTTTGACTAGATAATGCACTGATCGGATATTTTGACGCGATAATTCACCGAGATCATAGGGGCGCCGATGATGTTCCGTTTGTCCTCCATCTCAGGAGCCGCGCTCGCCGGCCTTTGTGCCGCAAGCGTTTTTGCCACGACTGTCGCCGCAGAAGACCTAACCACGGACATCGGCACGCTCGACAAGGAGACAGCCGATAAGGCGTTTCCGACCAAGCCGCCCTACTCGCCATATGCGGGGCGCAATTTTCCGACACGGCCGTACTTCGGCGACACGCACACGCACACCTCATACTCGATGGACGCGGGCGCGTTCGGTGCCCGGCTCGGCCCGAAGGACGCCTATCGTTTTGCCAAGGGCGAGGAAGTTATCGCTTCCAGCGGACAACCTGCCAAACTTTCGCGCCCGCTGGATTTCCTGGTGGTAGCGGATCATTCGGACGGCATGGGCTTTTTCCCGCAGCTGATCGGCGGCGATCCCGGCCTGCTCGCGACGCCACAGGGCCGGAAGTGGTACGACGAGATCAATTCTGGAAAGGGTGCGCAGGCCGCCCTTGATATCATCACCAGCTTCGGCAAGGGGCAAATGCCCAAGGGCTTCCCCACGCCGGGGACGCCGGCCTATCGCAGTGCGTGGCGCGAAACGATCAAGGCGGCGGAAGAAGCCAATGAACCGGGCCGCTTCACTGCTTTCATCGGCTATGAGTGGACCTCGAACGCTGGCGGCAACAATCTTCATCGCAATATCATTTGGCGCGACGCCGGAGCAAAGGCGAGTCTCGTCGAACCTTTTACCACGCTGCCGCCGTTGGGCAGTCCAAATCCTCGCGACCTCTGGAAATGGATGGCGATGGTTGAGGAAAAAACTGGTGCAGAAATTCTTGCGCTTGCGCACAATGGCAATCTGAGCAACGGCCGTATGTTTCCAATCATCGAATCATTCAATGGCAAACGAATCGACCGCGAATATGCGGAGAACAGAACTCGCTGGGAGCCGCTCTACGAAGCCACGCAAATGAAAGGCGATGGCGAGACCCATCCATTTCTTTCACCCAACGATGAATTTGCAAATTACGAACGTTGGGACAAGGGTAACCTCGATCTGACCGAAGTGAAAAAGCCGGAGATGCTTGAATTCGAGTATGTCCGTTCTGCGCTCAAGAACGGCCTCAAGATGGAAGCCGAACTCGGCGTAAATCCCTACAAGTTCGGCCTGGTCGGCAGTACCGATACGCATACCGGGCTCTCGGCAGTCGAGGAGGATAATTTCTTCGGCAAGACATCTTCTTCCGAACCAAGTGCCGGTCGGGCGACGCATCCCTTCGTCAAGACCGACAAGGCCGTCATCATGGGCTGGGAGACGACGGCGGCCGGCTACGCCGCGGTATGGGCAGCGGAGAACACCCGCGAGGCGATCTTCGATGCCATGAAGCGGCGCGAGACCTACGCCACCACCGGTCCGCGCATGGTCGTTCGCTTCTTCGGCGGCTGGGATTTCGAGGCTGCCGACGCCAACAACCGTCTGCCGGCGCGAGTTGGCTACACCAAGGGCGTGCCGATGGGCGGAGACTTGAACAGCGCGCCAAACGGAAAGTCGCCTTCCTTCCTTGTCGCCGCAATGAAGGATCCGATCGGAGCGAATCTGGACCGCATTCAGGTCATCAAGGGCTGGGTCGGAAAGGACGGCCAGACGCAGGAGCGAGTTTACGACGTCTCGGTTTCCGGCGGCCGCACGATCGGCGCCGATGGCCGCAGCAGAATATCTGTCGGCAGCACCGTCGACGTCGCCAACGCGACATGGACCAACACGATCGGCGCGGGCGAGATGATCACAGTCTGGAAAGATCCCGACTTTGATCCGGCGTTGCGCGCCTTCTACTATGTGCGCGTAATCGAAATTCCGACGCCGCGCTGGACGGCCTATGACGCAAAATACTTCGGTATCAAAATGCCGGCTGAAGTCACGATGACGACCACCGAACGCGCTTATACCTCGCCTATATGGTACACGCCTTGATCGCTCGGCTGCTGAGAGAGCCGTTATTCCAGTTTCTCGCGCTTGGTGCGACGCTGTTCGCGCTTTACGGTCTCGTCGGCAAGCGAAATGCTGAGGCGCCCGAGAAAATCGTCGTTTCCGCCTCGCGGATAGCCAACCTCGCGGACGGATTCGCGCGGACGTGGCGACGGCCGCCGAGCGAACAGGAACTGCAGGACCTGATTAAGGACTACATCCGCGACGAGGTTTTCTACCGAGAGGGCAGGGCGGCCGGACTGGACCGTGACGACGCCGTCATTCGCCGCCGCGTGCGGCAGAAGATGGAATTTCTGGCCGAGGACATGTCCGTACCGGAACCGAATGATGAGCAGCTTGCGGCCTATCTCGCAGCCAATCCGGAGCGCTTCAGAGCCGAGGACCATCTCACATTCCGTCACGTCTTCCTGAGTGCTACGCGGCGCCAAAATACCATCGACAGCGATAGCAAGCAGATTGCAAGCATCCTGGCTCGCGCCGACGCGGCCGTGGATGCGACCGCACTCGGCGATCCCTTCCTGCTTGGCGAGGAGTTTCGTGGCGTCTCGGCAACAAAGGTAATGAACCAATTTGGTGAAAGGTTTGCCAAACGGATACTCGCTATGGAAGCGGGCCGCTGGCAGGGACCGGTTGCTTCGGGCTTTGGACAGCATTTCGTTTTTATCAGCGAACGAGTGCCGGGCGGCCTGCCACCGCTCGATGATGTCCGGCCAGCCGTCCGCCGCGAGTGGACGAACGCGCGGCGCGTTGAGGCGGAACAGAAGCTTTATGCCTCGCTGCGGGACCGCTACGAAATCGTGGTGGAGGCGCCTCGGGAAAAGGCGGCTGAGGCCGCCGGCCGATGAATCGCTTCCGTTTTCTCTTTGCCGTTCTGACGGTGCTGCTGCCGCAACTTGCCTTCTCGGATGAACTTCGGCCTGGCTATCTTGAAATGCGCCAGACCAGCCCCGTCGCCTATAATCTGCTCTTCAAGATTCCCGCGCGGGGGGAAGACTTGCGGCTCGCGATCTACATCAAACTGCCCGAAGGCACTCAAGATGTAGCGCCGCCCCGCGCGTCATTTAGCGACGGAGCCTATGTCGAACGCCGCACCATTCGGCGGGATGGAGGGCTCGCGGGGCAGGCGGTTTCGATTGAGGGCCTGTCGGCCACATCGACGGATGTACTGGTTCGGATCGAAAGCCTTGCCGGCGCAACACAGACCGAACGGCTTTCTCCGACGAAGACGGCATTCATTATTCAAGCCGTGCCCGGCGCGGGAGAAGTGGCGGCGACCTATCTGCGCCTTGGCGTCGAACACATCCTTTTCGGCTTCGATCACCTGCTGTTTGTGCTGGCGCTGGTGATCCTCGTGCGAGACTGGCGCCGCGTCGCCGTCACTGTAACGGCCTTCACTATTGCCCACAGCATTACGCTTGCCGCGGCGACGCTAGGTTTCGTCAACGTGCCGGGTCCGCCCGTGGAAGCGACCATCGCGCTGAGCATCATGCTGGTTTCCGTTGAGATCCTGAATGCACGCGGTGGAAAGCCAAGTCTGACCGCACGTATGCCGTGGCTGGTTGCCTTCAGCTTTGGGCTTCTACACGGTTTTGGCTTCGCCGGAGCGCTGGCTGAGGTGGGATTACCTCAACATGCGATCCCCGTTGCGCTGCTGTTTTTCAACCTCGGCGTGGAGATTGGGCAGTTGGCTTTCGTGGCTGCGGTCCTAACGGCGGGCGGCTTGTTCCGCACCGCAATGGCGCTTCGCCTCGAACCTGCCCTGTTTCAGCGGACAGTCAATCGGCTCGACGTGATCGCGGCGTACGCGATCGGCACGGTGGCGGCCTTTTGGCTGATTGAGAGGACCTCTGCCTTTTTTGTGTGAAGCCGCAAAGGTCGATCGGGCGGGGCGTCGACGTGCAATGAGGCTGGCGACTTCCGTTTTTGGCACCTTTGAGACCTGCCGACGGACAGTGACGATGTCTGTTCTTAGGGGGATAGTGTTGAAAAACTCTTTTTGGGGTGACGAGCGAAATTTCTTAGAGCTGCTGATACGTATTGAGCGCGGCGACGTGAGGGACCATATCGACTTGTCCAAAATCGACCACGGACCTTCGTATCGGCGCTGAAT
>JBKPMC010000170.1:0-11705 GCA_046731955.1 Pseudomonadota bacterium
CTGACGTGATCGCGCTCCTCGTTCAATACGCCGAGGATCGGGTCGAAACTAGGCAGTTTGTTCATTGAGCCTCCATGCTTTGCGCCAAGCATACATGGGGAGCGGGTCGCGGAATGTCCGCAATGGGTGGAAAGCGGACGCTACGGTTACGCTAAGCCATGCGATTGTTTCGCGCCCTAGCAATCGAGCCAACGTTCTGCCACGCTGTGGCTCGCCACTGCTTGTCGGGGCGCGCGAGTGGACAGGTTCTCCTTTTTCTTCGCTTTCTATGGGCTGATACTCGGCCTGGCAGTTACGGAGCTACTTGGCGGTTTTGCAGGCATGGTTCGCGCCCACGCCATCCGCAAGCTGGAACCCCAGACCGCCCTCCTCGCGCTCCTGACGTTCGTGATTATCTGCGTGAGCTGGATCGACGCTTGGTCAACGATGAAAACGGTGACGCTCGATTTAGCCGGGCTTTGGGCGCCGATCCTGATCGGGACCGCTTATTATCTCGCGGCCGCAGTCATCTTCCCAAGAGATCCAGCGAAATATGAGGAACTCGCCACTTACTATTCCGAGCGAAAGCGGTTCGTCTTGTCGCTGCTGATTATTGCCGAGCTCCTGGTCACCGTCACTTACCGCTCCGCCTATGTCGAGCATTTCACGCACAGGCCGGCCGTCTTGTAGCTGTGGGAGGTACCCTACAAGCTCGTAATTCTCGGATCCTACGTGGGTGTCTGGTTCGCACGTTCGCGTCGCGCCAACATCGCCTTCCTCGCCACCTCGCTGCTGCTGTTCATGATCCCCTATTGGCAACACGGCAACGTTACGGCGGCGATCAGCAGACATTACGGCTATTAGGTAAATCGCTGCATCTGTGGACACTGCCAAAGTGAGTTGTTTGTCGTTCGCAATAAATGTCCACAACGGGTCGAAAGCGGACACTACGCCAATGTCCGATTTGGGTCGAAAGCGGACACTAGCGGCCCGCTATCAGCCTGGTTCATCGTGCAGGCCCATGAAACCGTGCACCGAAATTTCGCCGCAGAGACCGGAAGGCAAAATTGGCGACCGGCGCCTCAATTGGCCCCTCTCCGCGTACGGATTGGGCCACGGAAAGGCGCGGAACGGCGCCATTCTTTCACTAATAAAACCAGAGACTTAAGTCTCAAAATATGGGTGGAGGAGCAACTCGGAATCGAACCCATCAATATGCTTTTGCACATACCGACGAGAAATCGGCGAAAAACAGCCAATTTTCGAGCGAAGAATAACGCGGAGAATGTGCAACCGCATATCCGGCGCGTAATGTCTGGAATGGGTGGAAAGCAGACATTAGGTCCACCGTTCGGATGTGCGCCTAGCCCAGCTGCTTCGGCTCGATGACGATCTTGGGAATGGCGACTTCCTCGGCGTCAAGCCTGTCAGCTTCGGTGTCTAGTTCGTCACCCATTTCATTGAGCGCTTGCCGGGCGTCCCCGTCGTGTGTTTCCGCTGCCAGTTGGCGGCAATGCTGGGCTCTGCCCCGGAAGCGTGGGGCGTCCTCCCCATGTGCCGCTAACACGCTGCTCAGTGTTGGGTTCCCCACACTAATCTGCGCTAGGTCCTTAGCCTCCGCGAGCAGGCGCCAATGTCCGCAATGGGTGGAAGCGGACACGGACGGATGGTCGGCTAGTCGCGAAGTCCGGGCCTGGGCGCCTTCCCGCCTAGCGCTTCGCCTTCCTCAACATCGATCCTGTCGGCTTCGTCGTCTAGCTCTTTGGCAATGTCGTTAAGAGTACGGCGCGCTTCTTCGTCTCTCGCACCCTTGGCGAGTTCGCGGCAGTGAACCGCCCGCTCACGGAACCTCGTCGCTTTCGCCCACATCATCAAAACTCACATAAGTTAAGCCTGTTCCTCCCAGCGCTGTCTCTGCTTGGGTGGGAATCAGACTCTTGCACTCCATGCCTGATCGCAAGACTTTCGCTCCGGCGTATCAGCGCTCAACCTCAATCACAGTCTCAGTTGTCCCGATCTGCCCCAACCTCGAGGCGGTGATCCAAAGCAAGGCGGCCGTGCCGCCCACAGGCTAACACACGGAGGTCGCGACATTTTTTGGCATTAATTAATCCATTTTATTTCGCCCAGCACCCAATTTGACGGACAAGTCGCGGAGACGGGCATGGCAGGGAAGCATGGCGCAATACCGACTCTATTGCTTCGACGGAGCAGACAAAGTGTGGGCCGCCGAGTGGATCGAGGCGGGCTCGGATGAAGAGGCCATTTACGCCGCGCGGACTCTCGAGACCGGCGTCAAGTGTGAGGTATGGGAAGGAAATCGCTTGGTCGCGACGATCGCGCGCGCTGCAACTCCCCAACCGCACGGCATATCCCCGCCTCAAGATGGCTGGAGCCAGGCGACACCGCATTAGGGAACTTTTGGCGTTCCCCCTCACGGCTGCTCAAAATCGTGCGAATGTCCGCAGCGGGGGGACGGCGGACAGGCGCGGTTGGATTGAAGCAGCGCCCGTCGCGACGAACATAGGTTAGAGCCCACCCCTCAAACTGTGGTAAGGTGAGCCATCGCCGATCCGACTCCGGGCTTCGGCGGCAGAGAGATGCTTTGTGCTCCCGCCCCAAAATCCTTCGCGGGAGATCCTCCATGAACGATGCCGTACCTTCAACGCTCAAGTCGCTCGTTGAAAAACTCAGCTATCGCGTAAAGCTCGACCAGGCCGACCGCGACGCGATTATGGCGCTGCCCTTCAAGACCAGGATGATCGAGCGCAACCACTTTGTCGTGCGCGAGCGGGAGCAGGCGACCCATTCGTGCCTGATGCTGTCGGGCTATTCGGTGCGCACCAAGATCGTCGGCACGGGTAATCGCCAGATCGTCGCCATTCATATGAAGGGCGAGATGGTCGACCTTCAGAACTCGCTTCTTCAGATTGCCGATCATAGCGTGCAGATGCTGACAGCGAGCAAGGTGGCGCTCATTCCGCGCGAGGCGATCATCAAGCTATCGCTCAACAGGCCGAACGTCGGCCTCGCAATGTGGATGGACACTCTGGTCGACGCCTCGATCTTTCGCGAGTGGGTCGCCAACGTCGGCCGCCGCGATGCGCGGACCCGCATTGCCCATCTCCTTTGCGAGTTCTCGCTGCGGCTCAAGGTGGCCGGCCTTGGCGGAAACGGCGAGTATGAGCTGCCGATGACCCAGGAGCAACTCGGCGACGCCACCGGACTTACGTCAGTGCACGTCAACCGCACCATCAAGGCGCTCGAGGCGGAGGGCCTGATCAACCGGTCCAATCCACGCTCGATCCACATCGGCGACTGGCGCAAGCTCGCAGAGACCGGCGACTTCGACAGCAGCTATTTGCATATGCCTGACGGCGAGGCCGCACTCCAATAGCGTTGACATAGGTTAAGCTCGGGAACAAATCATCGGTCGAGAACGATGGACTGGGGTGCCCCCATTCCGCATCACCGTCGTAAATGAGAATGTTACCGCCTCCGACGAGCACGACCTGGCGACGGCCGACGCAGCCCAACGCGAAGCCATAAGGGCGGCTCTTCAGATCGGGACCGAGGAAATCATCAACGGCAAGCCGTTCTTCGGCGCCGAGGTCAAAGTGGAAAACGATAGCCAAGTGGTCGAGCGCTTCGTGGTGTCGATTGGCGTCTCGCCGCTGCAATAGTTCCAAGTGTCCGCAATGGGTCGAAAGCGGACATTAGCCGGTAGCGCTTAAGGTGGGCGGACAAAACAGCCGCATTCCGTCCGCTTCTTAATGAGACTTGGACTACGAAGCGAGCCGCGGCGGAGATTTCCAAAACGATTACCGTATGTTAATGCGGACCTCGGGGGAGAGCTCGGTCCCTAGAGAACAGGCGGGCGGACATGAAGCTCGATACGGGAATGACCCAGAGTCCGCAGTTGGATTTGGGGGATCGCGCGGAAGCCGCTCCGCCGCCGCTGCTGGCAGGCCTGGATCTACCTGCCGCTGAACCCGCGGCATTTGCCGATATGTGGCAGCACGTGGTCGACGGGCTAACCGAGCAGATCGCGTTGCTTGATGAGGATTGGACGATCCTGGTCGTCAATCAGTCGTGGGCCAAGGTCGCCAAGCTTTACGGCCATTCCGCATTCATGCCTGGCAGGGACTACCTGGAGTCCTGTCGAAAAAAGGCCGCAGACGGCTTGGGTATCGCGCGCGACGTTGTCGCAGGTATCGAGGAGATCATCGAGGGAAAGCGCAATTCATTCCAGCTGGTCTATCGCGCAAGCGAACCTGAGATCGGCCACGATCATCAGTTGTGCGTCAACCGCTTCGAGGTTGGTGGCCACAAGTTCGCGTCCGTAACGCGCTATGACGTCACGCGCCTTATCGAGCTTCGCAGGCTGAGGGAGGATTTCAGCAGATCGGTCATCCTGGGCCAAGCCGAGGAACGCCGGCGGATTGGCCGCGAAATCCATGATTCGACGATGCAATTAATGGCCTGCCTCGACATGAAAATCGGCCAGTTGAAGCGAAGTCGCCTGACTGCTGACTGTGAGCCGATCCTTGAAGAGATGCGGGAGCTGGTCGCCGAAGCGCAGCAGGCGATCCAGTCGATCTCCTACCTCACCCATCCGCCGATCCTCGACAAACTAACCCTGTCGGAGGCCTTGGGGGCGCTTGTGGAAGGCTTCGGTCGCCGGACTGGACTCGAAGTGAAGTTTGAGACGGCAGGCGAGACGCAAATGTCTTGCCCCGCCGCCGACGGAGCCGCCTATCGCATTGTTCAGGAGGCGCTTTCGAACATACACCGCCACGCGAAGGCAAAGCACGCAACCGTGCGTTTGAGCGGGCGTAAGGCCATCACACATGTTGTCATCGCCGATGACGGCATCGGCATCTCGGATGTTATCAATTCCGGCGTGGGGCTCGCAGGGATGCGCTCGCGCCTGTCGGAGCTAGGCGGGCGGTTGTTCGTCCGTTCGGGTTCTCGGGGCACGGCGGTCATCGCCAGCTTCCCAAGGCGGACTGGCTCACACAACATCTCCGACGATTAGACGGGGCCCAGCGGTCCACACTCCAATGTCTGCAATGGGTCGAAAGCAGACACTACGCCAATGTCCGCAATGGGTGGAAAGCGGACATTAGGCCGGGCCTGGCCAATGACCAATCATTCGCCACGGCCGATAGATCGTGGTACGCAGTTCTTGTCGTCGCGACCGAGTCGGAAATCGTTCGACGGACGCTATATCTGCCCGCCATTCGGCCTCTCACGAGACAGCAGGTCCGGTCCTCACGGCCGGCAGGCGTGTCGTCTGTTCGCTCGGCCCATGCCGTCGAGCATCCATCTAGGAGAACGCCATGTCCCCAACCGGCCCGTTTAAATGATTATCTCGGGGCAATCGCGGAACTCGCCAAGCGAGAAGCCGCGCATGGCACATTACCGACTCTATTTTATGCACCGCTTCAGCGGTCACATTGGCGAGTTACGCGAGTTCTTCGCAGACGATGACGCCGCTGCGCTTCGGATCGCCGAAAGATGCTGCAACAGACAGCCAATGGAGCTCTGGGGAGGTGCCCACAAGCTGAAGCACTGGAAAGCTGCTCCCGAGGGCGCGTCCATGCCAGCGAGTTCCTGACCGCCGCACGATTTCCGCAATGAGGGCTTTGTTCGGATACCGTCACGCGAAGGCCTGAGTGTCGAAGAGGACAGTGCGACAGTGTTCAAGTATAAGCCTCTGTATGACTTTCTTCGAAGGAAGCCCGGTCCCGAGGTCGAGCTAAGTTACAGCGACATTGAGCGGGTGATCAGCCAACTCCTTCCAAAGAGTGCTTCACGGCGCCAGTGGTGGGCTAACGAGCGCTCGCTCGACAGCAGGCAAGTTCAGTGTGCGGCCTGGCTCGACGCAGGGTACAACGCATTCGCTTCACCTGAAGAGGAGCGCGTCATATTCAAGAAGCTGTCCCAGTAGCTCCGGTGTTGTCTGACTCAGTTTGGATCGGTGGTGGCCGGGGCGGGTGGAAAACGGATGCTTCAAGCCCGGTACGCACGTCCAGTTGCCATTCAACGCCCCCTGGCTCCTCCAATAATCGAAGGCCAGCCGAATATCGCCGTCCTCTAGAAAGGTGTAGGCTTGAGCCATCAGTTTCGCAGCGCGTAGGAGACGAGTCATGGTGGTCAACCAAGCTGACCTAGCTGGTTTGGGTCGGGGGATGGCAGTCCTTATTACCTGCCTGGTTCAAGAGTTGTCGAAATCTGATCTCACCTTCGAGGCGCGCTTTCTCGAGAGGCTCTCTGAAGCTTGTTACGAATTGCGGGACAATGGGGAGCCCGATCCCGGTATCGCGCTTGCTTTCTTAGCCTCCACTCGTTCGCTGATCACCGGGTTCGATCGACTGAAAGGTCAGTGCGATCCGTTCCTGACAGGCCGCTGCGGCTGAGCGTCAACGGCGGTATGGTCTTGGGCGCGCCTCGAGCAGCACTCAGGTCACTCGCACGGCTCGGCAGAATCATCATCCCTTCTGTTGATCCTGTGCGGGACATCTATTGCCCCACTTGGTCTTCGGCCTCGGCTTGGCACAATGAGCAACGTTCCTTCACCGTTGTGACGAATTGTCGCTCATTCGTGATGCTCGATGCGCCGAAATAAGTGAGGAACGGCCACCACGCCTGAGCTTCGACCAATTAACCTCTCTTGCGGCTGACGATTTCGGAGATCTCTCTGCCTCTAAATCCGAACATGGTCGTCCCCTCACATAAACAATCTATAAAATATATCTAATAATAGTGTCGCTAAACTTCTGTGTAGTCGGTCAAACAATTTCCGTCGGCGGGCATTTCTATTTTAATTTTTATTGTGCATTGCGTCCTTGTCGGGTTAGGTCTAAGGCAATTCTTGCTACCAGTCGCTATCGACGGTCTTGGGCGCTAAGCCGCACCTTTCTCCATCTTTGACGCCTCTTAGCCGCGAGACGGCCAATTACGGCTGTTTCGGCAAAGAAGGATAACACCATGAAACTCTTCGGCACCGTAAAGTTGTTCGATGAAATCAAGGGCTATGGCACGATCAAGCCAGAAGCCGGCGGCGACGAGCTGCGCTTCGAGAAGAGCGCCGTCCAGTGGGGCGATGCGACGACCCCGAAGGCGGAACGCCGCCTTTCCTATGAGGTCGGCAAGAATGGCAGCGGCGACGCCTGTGCCATTAACCTGCAGCCGGCATAATCGATAAGGGACGGGGTCCTAGCCCCGTCTCGCTTTGAAAATTCGTCGCGAGGGCCAAAACCCGGGGAACGGTGAGCGAGCAGCTCCTCGTTGTTCGGGTGAGGCCTTGCGCGGCTTTAACAGGAAGGATTTATCATGATGATTCTAAACAAGATCGCGCGCGGCGCGAGCGCAGGTGCGATTGCGGGACTTCTAATGTTGAGCAGTCCGGTTCTTGCGAGCGACAATCCGCAGGTCGCGGCGGAAGTCATGGCGCTGGCGCGGGCGCAGTGGGCCTCTGAAATCGCTGGCCAGTCACCTGGGCAGCAGCTCGTCTCGCTCGCTGATGATTATACCGAGTTCAACGGAGACTACCCCACCTTACTGGTCGGCAAGGATGTCGCGAGCCGCATGGCCGCCATCGTGCCGTATGACAAGGCGATGTACTCGGACATGCAGAACGCACGGGTCCAGGTCTACGGCGACACTGCAATCCTCACTTATAATTTTGCAGGCATACGTGCCGGTGCGGACGCAAAGAGCAAGGCGTCGATCGCAAAGTCGACCCGCGTTTATGTGAAGCAGGGCGGCAAGTGGATGCTGGTGCACGCGAACTTCGCGCCAGTTCCGGGAGCGCCCCAGTAAGCGCATAAGTTGAAAAAGAGCCGTCGGAACATTTCAGCGCCCCGGCGGCTCTCCGTCAGCCTGAGAAGTTGAAAATTCCGGTCCTCAGCTTCTTGGGCTTCTGATGGGTTATTTACGAGTCGCCGGGCCAGCCACGGCCAGATGCGTCCCGTAAGCGCCAACTGTCGCGGTCGGCTTCGTCGATAGCTTGGAGCAACCCAAAAAAGGACGGGGCCTCTTCGACCGGCCACAGGCGCGTGAATGAGTCGCCAAGCAAGCCCAGTTCCTGTTTGGTCAACAGACCGACGGCAACGATACGTCGCTCGCTCAACAGAGCCTCCAAATTTGGTGGAGCTCGGTGCTGACTGAGAGCAGCACTAGAGCGCCGGCTCGGGAACGCGCGAAGACGTCCGCTCTTTGGTTGCCTCCTGCGCGTATCGTGTAGGGCGGTTCGGCTATTTGCTATGGGCCGGCTGGTCCGCCGCGAGCTTCAAAGCGTTCCGCCTGAGCGTCAACGATGGGCGTGACACGCACAAGCTGTGGGCGACTGAAGCGCGGATTGCGAATGGTCGCTTTCATGGCGGAGTCGAGCTGATCGAGAGCGCCGACCTTGGGAGCGGCGAGCTCGTGGTGCAGGCCGTTCCGGGTCGGAGCCTCCTGAGGTTGGGATGGAGCTATCTCACGAGCGTCTTCAAGGTTGCATCGCGCCACCGGACAGTGTGCGAGTTCAGAGGGGAGAGGATGCGGATTGAGACGAGACCGCGAATGCGCGTGTCAATCGACGGTGAGCTCGGGCCGGAAACGCCATTCGAAGCCTGGATTGTACCTCATGCCATTTCCGTGGCAGCCCCGCGCGGAACTAGGTCGCAGGCTTGAAGCTTCAACGGCTGCGGCTCCAGGGTTGTGCGTAAGCCAAATCCGCAATGGGTCGAAAGCAGACACTAGCGAGTGCCGGAAGGCCAAGGGCTTCGCCCATTCTTATACGGACCACGAGAGGAACTTCCACTCCGCCGATCGATTGAATCATCGCTGTAAATGGAGGCTGTGTATGCGTTCCGCGTTGCTTTGGCTCATCGGCGTGCCCATTCCCATCATCCTCTTGCTAGCCTTCTGTACTCATCATCTTTGAACCGCGATGCCGCGGTTCTTTTTCCACATTGCGGACGGCGATCGATTTCCGGATGAGGAGGGTGCTATCCTCCCGGACGTAACCGCCGCCCGCAAATTGGCATTGGTCGGCGCACGCGAAATTGTCGCCGATGATCTTAAGCAGGGCAAAAACCTGTCTCTTAACGACCGTATTGAGATTCAAGACGAATCTGGGAGCATCGTAGCTGTTGTAACGTTCAGAGAGGCGGTGGGGATTGAGGGTCAGCCGTAGTGATCGAGGCTCATCTTCGGAAACTACGAAAGCGAGATACTATCAACGCGGCTGAGGAGCGTGCGGTTAGGGCGATCGTTTCCGAAACGCGAAGAGTCGCAGCGCACAAGACTCTTATCCGTGAAGGTGAGAAACTTCAGCAAAGTATCCTACTGATTGATGGCTGGCTCGCCCGTGCGGTGGATATGAAGACGGGGGTCCGCCTGATTACCGAGCTGCACATCGCGGGAGACTTCGCCGACCTCCATGGGTTTACGTTGAAGCGTCTTGACCATGATCTCGTAGCGCTGACTGATTGCATAGTTGGGCTGGTCCCGCACGAGCGACTAACCAAACTCACGAACGAGTTTTCCCACCTCGCAAGAATCTACTGGTTCAGCACCAATGTCGACGCTGCCATTCACCGGCAATGGGCCGTATCCCTTGGGCGTCGGAATGCCATCTCGAGGGCAGCGCATCTGTTCTGCGAAGTCTTTCTACGGCTCGAGGTAGCCGGAAAGACGAGCGGGCCAAGTTATGATTTTCCGCTGACTCAAGACCAGCTTGCTAGCTGTTTGGGGCTAACGCAGGTACATATGAACCGAACGCTTCAGGCTCTTAGGCGGCAAGGTCTGATCGAGCTCCAAAACAAGCGGCTAACGATTCTGGACTTCGTTGAACTTCAGAAGATCGCCGAATTTGATCCATCGTACCTCTATCTCGATCGCCAGCGCGAGTAGCCAGCGCGCGGATAAGCGCCACCTTAGGAAAGCGCAAAACCTGTAATCGAGATCATAAGCGAGTCCGAGGTTGAACCCTAACAAGCCTCAATCACCGTGAGGTTATCCTACAGCGCTGCGGTGACTGAGAGACGTTCGTCGTGCTCCCGCTGGTCTAAGGAGTTCGCCGATGAAGTGGAGTGACGTTGCTTATTATCGCGAACGCGCAGCAAAAGAGCGCAGATTAGCCCGGGCATCCGAGAACGAGGATGTCGCGGCAATCCACGAAGAACTTGCCAGCCGGTACGAAGCCCTGGTGGAGAACGTTCTTGTACGGCCGACCTTGCGGATCGTTGTGCCGACTGAACGGGTAGCCTCATTCAGCCCGGGGGGTGAGGCATGAGGAAGCCGCCGCAACGGGATTTGGCTTTGGGGGCACTGCTTGAACAGCGCGATCACTTGAAGATTCAGATCAGCCTGCTCGCGGACAGTGTGAAGCCGGACGCGGCAGAGCTGAAGAGCATTCGCCGCGAACTGGCCGAGCTCGAAAGTCGGATTTCGCGCCAGTGGGCAGCGCACTGACTCAGCACTTGCCGGAGGACGAGGGAGCTACGGAGCGCTCTGCGCCACAAGGGCTCGACTCCGCTCCGTTGCTCCGGGTGCCCTCGACCTTATTTTGCTGATGCAAGCTAAATCGCCGTAACCAAGCCGGTCCAGACGCGTTCGGCTATCATCGTAACGCGTTGGAATGCCTGATGAATATCGAACAGCCGTCCGGGCTCATCATAGCCCGACCGAATTGGACATTTGACACCGCTTTGTCTCGCGCGTTTCCGCTTGACCACCACTTGCCGAGTGAGTTGGGACAGCATGCGGCTAGATTGCCAGGTCAGTCGGTACGGCGTTGCGTCGCCGCCGCCTCCACCGCCCGTCGAACG
This sequence comes from Pseudomonadota bacterium, assembly GCA_046731955.1. Lineage (GTDB taxonomy): Bacteria > Pseudomonadota > Alphaproteobacteria > Sphingomonadales > Sphingomonadaceae > Sphingomicrobium. The sequence goes on from JBKPMC010000170.1 coordinate 10,803, forward strand.
GGGTGAGCGCGGCCAGTAAGGCCCGGACGGAAACCGGCGGAAAGCGACTGTTCCCTGAGAATGGCCAGGATGCCCGGCTGAAGCTCACGAACACGAAGACGCGCAGTACGGGCGTTGTGGGGCTGATTCTTGCACCGACACGCTGAGCTGCGTGATTGGCACTGGGAATATATGAACAGGTCGCATGGACCTCTCTCGATCCCGTAGCCATGTGGCGGCACCAAAAGTCTAATGTCCGCTTTGGGTGGAAAGCGTACATTAGCGAGCTAGCTGGCTCCTACTCAGCAGCCGCTGCCATCCCGATGCGCTTCTTCGTGGCGGCTAGCTTTTCCTTGAACCGTGGATCGTCGCGGATTGGATCAAGATCGGGATCCGCGTCGATGTGGCGCATCCACACGGTGCTGTTTATCCGCTCGAAAAACGGCTTGAGCGCCTCGATAGCTTCTTCCTTATCGCCGAACTCCACAACAAGCGTACAAGCAACGTTGTAGCGCATGTTCAAATTATCGGGATCGAGCAAGAGCGCTCGGCGAATCCATTCGCGAGCCCTGTCCTCGTCGCCCAGCCTGACTAGTGCGCCGGAGCCGGCGGCCAAAGCCGAAACGTTGGTCGGATCTCGAGTCACGGCCGCCTCGGTTCGTTCCAGCGTCATATTGGCAGCCGTGAGGACACCGTCCTTGTCGCCGAGCGATTGGTAACAGGTCATCAGCATCATCGGGCTTCGCCAATCATTGTCGACGAGCGACGCCGCCTTTTCGAAGAATGGAATGCATTCGCTGATCCGTCCGTGTCGAAAGAGGAGACGGGAAGCCTCGTAGTTCACCTCCCATGAGTTCGGTTCGAGTTCCAAAGCTTTGTGAATGAGCTCTTCAGCTTCCTCATTCCGACCTTCGCCGTCGAGAT
>JBKPMC010000171.1:0-2322 GCA_046731955.1 Pseudomonadota bacterium
TCGGCAAGGTAGGCGCGGATCGAGTTGATGACAGCCGTCTGCTGGCGAATGAATAAATGGCGCGCACGATGAAGCATCAAACAAGCCTGTTGCTCGCTCGTCTTGGTCGGCACGAACCGCATGCTTGGCCTCGTGACCACTTCGCAAATCGCCTCCGCGTCGGTGACGTCGTTCTTCTGCCGCTTGACGTAGGGCTTCACATAGGCCGGCGGCATCAACCGCACTGTATGCCCAAGCGCATGCAGTTCACGCGACCAGTGGTGCGACGAGGCGCATCGAGCAACCGGCCATCCCATTCCGTCACGCCGGGATTGAATTCCGGGTGCGCGTATTGCTCATAGATACTTTGATGGAGCTCGGGCTTCCAGTCGATCACCTCGTCGTTCAGGCCGTTGTGCACCAACGCGGCTTCGACGGATCGAACTCGGACATCGGCCGCCATGGGCCGCGGGTCACCGATCACCCTCCTTGAAGGGATCCGGCGATGGTTGCCAGGGCCCGGTGACGGTGAAGATGGCCATGCGCTCTTCGAGGGAGGGCCAGGCCCGCGGGGCAATCGCCTGGGCGATAATGTCGGCGTCCATTTCCTCGGCGCCGGCAAGCACCGCATCGACGTAGGCGGCGAGCGACAGCATGTCGGGGCTCGAGCGCTTGATGACGCCGTCGATCTTCAGCGCGAAACCTGTATGGGTGATGTCCCGACTGCAGCGCGAACACTCGCCCCACCACGAGGAGCGGCCCCAGGGTGAGGTGCAGGATACTGGCCTATGCGGGCGACGGCTCTTCTCGGAAGTCCCGTCCGCACGCAACGTCGGCATTGCGAGCGCGCCGAGGGATGGCGGAACCGGCACCTGCGTTGCCGGCTTGTCCTCTCGCTGACCTTCATATGAGACCTGTCGCAGCAGGTTGCCTTCCATCCTGGTCAAGTACGTCACTTTTCCACGACCACCTCGGGCCTCACCCTACGACCGCAAGCTTCGGAATTTGAAGAAGAGCTTGCCTGGTGCATTTGCTCGAGCAATCCGTGCGCTGTAATCAGGGTAGCGCCCGACGCCACACCTCGCGCCGACCGAAGGGCAGCATAGGAAACTCAGGCGGCAAATGCCGCTAGGCGAGGCCGCTTGCCAAGGGCCGCCACTATCGATAAATCCACCCGTGCCGGCCCGCGCTTGCGCCCGCAAGGATGCTGATTGGGGGATAGTTTAACGGTAGAACAACCGGCTCTGACCCGGTTAGTCTAGGTTCGAATCCTGGTCCCCCAGCCAACTCTCGCTTTTCGCCAAATTCACTCCTCTTCCCGCCTTTTGGCGGACCTTAGTGGCGGTCATTTCCGCTAGCAGATCAAACGGTTGGCGGAATGTGGCCACCACTTCGCCATTCTCCCAGGAGCAGTTCGATAGCAGGAAGTTGAGCAAACGGCTCTTTTGGCGTGGCTCCTGGCGTTCAAACAGCCGTTGGGCGTTCCGCGCCAGTTCGAGAATCTGCACGCCCTCTTCCATGTAGGACTGCTCGGCCGTCTCGTGCCGATCAATCTCCCGCTGCAAGCGCTGCTGCTCGGCGCGCCACTCGCCCGCGAACCTGTCGAAGAAGTCGCCGCCGATCTTCCCGTCGAGCTATCGATGTACATGGCGTTGACGCGCTCGCCGAGGCGGCTGTGCTCGGCGCGAAGGCGTTCGATCGCCGCCCGGTGTTCAAGACGCTGGTCGGCGTGGCTGGTAAGAAGTGCCTCTCGCACCCAGGCCAGCACTTCGTCGTCGAAGCGCAGGCGGCCGAGCAGCTCGGTGAACTGCCCTTCCAGCTTCTCCTCGCGCACGTACTTGCGGCGGCAGACGGCCGGGTTTCCCTGGCACTTATCGGCGTAGCCGGTGCAGTGATAGTAGACGTAGCGCTGCTTCTTGATCTCGCCGACCACCGAGCAGCCGCACTGGCCGCAAGCGATCAGACCCGAGAAGGCGAAGTCGTGCGTCATGCGGCGGTGCTTCTTGATAAAGCGGCCATCCATCACACCCTGCACCCGCTCCAATAATTCGACCGAGACCAGCGGCTCGTGTGACTCCCTCGGCCAAGCAGATCTGGTCGAGGGCCTCTGAAAGTTGCGCCTCATCTAATGAGCCGAACCCGGGCATCATTGCATCCTCCATGGAGTCACATTTACCGCGTGTCAGGGCTTGCGCCAGCCATACCCGAATCCCGCATAGTTCTGGATCTCTTCGAACGTCGGATCGACGGCGCGGAACTTGCCGCGGATGCGTTTGATGGCGGATCGTACGTTGGCCCAGTAGCCGTTCGGCCCTTCGCCGGCGACGAAGCCTTCGTGACGCA
>JBKPMC010000172.1:0-4216 GCA_046731955.1 Pseudomonadota bacterium
CCCTGGCATGTGGTCGAGGCCGTCGACAAGAAGAGAGCGCGGCTGAACTGCATCGCGCATCTGCTCGAACAAATTCCCTATCAGGAAGTCACGCACGACCCGGTGGTTCTGCCGGCGCGGGTTCGCAACCCGGAATATAGCCGCGGACCGATACCGCCTGAATTGTACGTGCCGGCGCGCTACTGAGCGCGCCGCCCCGCTGCGCTTGCGCGATTTCAGTAGTCGCGCTCGCGGTGCACGTCGTGGATCACAATGCCCGTGCCCTGTTCCGGCAATTCCAGCCAGTCCCGGCGCTTCAGTGTGCGGCGGGTGTCTTCCAGACCGCTTTGCCAATGCTCGCGCATCGAGGTGGCCGAGAATTCATGATCCTTGGAATCGCCTTCATAGGCTTTCTGCTGATAGATCATCTGCAGGATGGTGATTTCCGGCAGGTCGGCAAGGCGGTCGCGCAAGGCGCGTTCATCATCGCTGAGCCGGTCGTCCGGCACCTTCTGCAGCGCCTTGCAGAGATCGGTCTTGAGATTGTTCATCTGCTTGTAGACATCGGTATTATGCCGGGTGCGGGACGAGTAGACGATGTCCTTGTGCCTCGCCAGCACCTCCTGGATGTCGCGGGGCAGCGCACCGCGAGCTGAGAACAGGTCGACCTGAAACACCAGCGAATTCAGCCTGTCGTCCTGGTCCAATAGGTGCTGCAGCGGGGTGTTGGAAACGATGCCGCCGTCCCAGAAATGATCGGTGCCGATCTTGACCATCGGCAGCGCCGGCGGCAACGCGCCGCTTGCCATCACGTGCTCAGGGCCGATCACTTCGTTCTTGTTGTCGAAGTAAAGGAAATTTCCGCTGAGCACGTTGACCGCGCCGACCGCGAAATGGACTTTGCGCGAGTTGATGAGATCGAAGTCGACCAGTTCGACCAATGTTTCACGCAATGGGCTGGTGTCGTAATAGCTGGTCGCGGTCCTGGCGCCGGCGGGGCTGAACCACGGATTGATGTCGTGAGGCTTGAAGAAGCCGGGCTGGCCGAGCGTGGTCGTCAGGAACGAACTCGCGAGGTTACGGGTCTTGCGGTAGATGTCGCCGTCCGGCGTATAGTGCCAAACCCTGCGCGCGGTAATGCGCTCCCAGAAGGTTTGAAGCCGCTCCAGACGACGCTCGGGCGGGTTGCCCGCGATGATTGCCGAATTGATCGCGCCGATCGACACGCCACAGACCCAATCCGGCTCGATGCCCGCTTCGTGCAGCGCCTGATAGACCCCGACCTGGTAGGCGCCGAGCGCCCCGCCGCCCTGCAGCACCAGCGCGATCCTGTCGCAGCGATCGGGCCGCCAGCCGGGCGCGATGGAAGTAGCTGAATGTGGTGCGCGCGCGTCCATGGCAATACCCCGCGAGAAAACGAAATGAAGGATCGCCCGCAGAATCCAGGGCAGCGGTGACATCGGTATGACAATGCGCAGGCACCGTGCTCACGCGCATCGGCCGCTGTCACACGTGTGAAGGAAATGTCTCACATTGCTGTCGCCGACGATCGCTAGCAATTGCGCATTGCGGCCGACGAGGCACCTGCAATCGCACAGCCTCGTGCGGGCATTTCATTCTCATCCGAAGAGTCATTGCCATGTTTTCCGGAAAATCTGCCATCGTGACCGGTTCGACCAGCGGAATTGGTCTCGGCATTGCGCGCGGCCTCGCCGCCGGCGGCGCGAATGTCATGCTGAACGGGTTCGGCGACTCGCATGAGATCGAGACCATTCGCCAGGACCTCGCCAACGGTCACAACATCAAGGTGCTCTATAGCGGGGCCAACATGGCCGACGACAACGAAATCGCCGGCATGATCGCGGAAGCCGAGGATGCGTTCGGCGGCGTCGATATCCTGGTCAACAATGCCGGGATCCAGTACGTCGCCCCGATCGAGGAGCTTCCGGTCGAGAAATGGAATGCGATCCTCGCCATCAACCTTTCCAGCGCATTCCTCGCCACGCGCCTCGCGGTACCCGGCATGAAGAAGAAGTCGTGGGGCCGGATCGTCAACATCGCCTCGGCGCACGCGCTGGTCGCCTCCCCCTTCAAGTCGGCCTATGTCGCCGCCAAGCACGGCATCGCCGGCCTGACCAAGACCGCGGCGCTCGAACTTGCCGAACACGGCATTACCGTCAATGCGGTCTGCCCCGGCTACGTCATGACGCCGCTGGTGGAGAAGCAGATCCCCGAACAGGCCAAGGCGCGCGGCATCACCGAGCAGCAGGTGATCTCCGACGTCCTGCTCGCGGCCCAGCCGACCAAGCGCTTCGTCACCGTGGAAGAGCTGTCGGCGCTGGTGAATTTTCTCTGCACCGACAACGCCCGTTCGATCACGGGGACTGCGCTGCCGGTCGACGGCGGCTGGACCGCTCACTGAAAATAAGGGGGATTTTCGATGCGCAAGGCAGACGTGCTCAAGCTTCCGTCGATGCCGATGGCCGGTCCAAGCTATCCGGCGGGACCCTATCGCTTCATCAACCGGGAATTCCTGGTCATCAGCTACGAGACCGATCCCGACCTGATCCGCGCCGGCCTGCCCGAGCCGCTGGAGCCGGTCGAACAACCGGTCGTGCATTATGAATGGATCAAGATGCCTGACAGCTCCGGTTTCGGCAGCTACACCGAATCCGGGCTGGTGATCCCTGCGCGGCTCAATGGCGAAGAGGTCAATTTCGTCTCCCAGATGTATCTCGACGATGATCCGCCGATCGCAGCCGGCCGCGAGATCTGGGGCTTTCCGAAGAAATACGCGCACCCCAAGCTCGAGGTGGTCAAGGATACGCTGACCGGCACCCTCGAATATGCCAGCCAGCTCGTCGCCATGGGGACCATGGGCTACAAGCATGAATCGATGGCCGGCAACGGCGAGATCACCCGCGCCACCCTGTCGAAGACCCAGATCAATCTCAAGCTGATCCCCGGTGTCGATGGCCGCGCCGAAGTCTGCCAGCTCGTCGCCATCAACCTGACCGATATCGTCGTCAAGGGTTCATGGATCGGCCCGGGCCGGCTTCACCTCGTGCCCCACGTCAACGCGCCGGTGGCCGATTTTCCGGTCCGGCGTGTCGTCGGCGCGCATCATTTTCTCGCCGACCTGACGCTGCCCTATGGCCGCGTCGTTTACGACTACAACAAGCAAGGCGAAGACCTGGCGGAAGCCGCAGAATAACGGCGAGTGACACACTGCTGTAACAGGGGTGTCATTCTATGGAGCCTATTGGGGCGTTGGCGGCGGTCGGAAGGCTGCCTCCACAACCTGATTTGCTCCAGAACCTGATTTGTCCTTGTGGTGGGCGTACCCCGTGATTTTGGCGTGCGACAACGTTCCTGCGGTGTTCGATGCGAGCTGATACGTCAGTTGCCGATGCCACCGCCGCCAGCGACACGGCGCGGTCGCCGCTCATGTCGGCCCCGGGCCTCGTCTGGGCGTTCCGCATCCATTCGGACGGCACCCCGGAATCACTCCCGATCGACCAGCCGATTCCTCTTTCCCATGACGGGCTGCTCTGGCTGCACTTCAACCTGGCTGACGCCCGCGCGCTGCAGTGGCTGACCGCCGCCAACCTCCAGATTCCGGCTCTGGCGCGCGGTCTGCTGCTGTCAAAGGACACTTACCAGCAGCTTCATACGGTCGATGACTGCGTCTACGGCGTGATCTCCGATCTGTTGCGCGACGTCGGTGAGGCGACCGAGGATACCGGATATCTCCGCTTCGTCATGACCGAGCAGATCCTGGTCAGCGGCCGGCATCATGCGCTGTGCGCGGTCGACGCCACCCGCCGCGCGCTCGAGGCGGGCCGCCGGATCGAAAGCGCGGCAGCGCTGATGGAGACGATCGTCGAACATGTCGCCGACACCATGGACGGCATCGCCGATCGCGTGGCGCAGGCCCTCGACGAGGTCGAGGAGCAGGTGCTGTCCGACAGCGCGAAGGATCCGCGCCAAACCCTCGGCCGGCTGCGGCGCACCTGCGGCCGCCTGCACCGGCAGTTGTCGGGCCTGCGGATCGTGTTCCACCGGTTCGAGCAGAAGCATCTCGACGATCTGAAGCCTGCCTTGCGGCTCCGCGCCGGCAAGCTCGCCCAGCGGCTCGACGGCCTCGACCACACCATCGTCGAGATGCGCGAGCGCAGCCGATTGCTGCAGGAAGAGCTGCACCTGAAGATCGAGGAACAGGGCAACAACAATATCC
>JBKPMC010000173.1:0-4218 GCA_046731955.1 Pseudomonadota bacterium
GTCGTCAATGTCGGCGCGCCCAAGGGCGCCTCGCGCCTGATGCAGCGCATCGGCCGCGCCAACCATCGCCTCGATGAACCCTCGCGCGCTGTCCTGATTCCGGCCAACCGTTTCGAGGTGCTGGAATGCCGCGTCGCGATCGATGCGATCGCGGAGAACGCGCAGGATACGCCGCCCCTGCGTACCGGCGCGCTCGACGTGCTGGCGCAGCACGTGCTCGGCTGCGCCTGCGGCGAGCCGTTCCTGTCAGACGAGCTTTACGCGGAAGTTCTGACATCGGCGCCATATGCTTCTCTCACGCGAACCGATTTCGACGATGTGGTCGATTTCGTCGCCACCGGCGGCTACGCGCTGAAGACCTATGAGCGCTTCGCGCGTATCAAGCAGGACAAGCAGGGGCGCTGGCGCGTCGCCAACCCAAGAGTGCGGCAGAGCTACCGCCTCAACGTCGGCACCATCGTCGAAGAGGCGATGCTGAAGGTGAGGCTGGTGCGCGGACGCGGTGGCGGGGCCGGCGCCACCGGAATGATCGGCCGTGGCGGCAGGATGCTTGGCGAGATCGAGGAATACTTTATCGAAGGACTGGTCGCCGGCGACACCTTTGTGTTTGGCGGCGAGATCGTGCGCTACGAGGCACTGGTTGAGGACCAGGTCTATGTTTCCCGCGCCAACGACAAGGACGCCAAAGTGCCGTCCTATATGGGCGGCAAGTTTCCGCTTTCTACCTATCTTGCCGAACGCGTTCGGAAACTGCTGGACGACCGGCGGCAGTGGAATGCGCTGCCGGAGCAGGTGCGCGACTGGCTGTCGCTACAGAAAAGTTTTTCACTTGTGCCGGCGGTGCGGGAACTGCTGGTCGAGACCTTTCCCCGCGGCAACAAGCATTACTTCGTCTGCTATCCCTTCGAGGGGCGGCTGGCGCACCAGACGCTCGGCATGCTGCTGACCCGGCGCATGGAGCGCGCGCGGGTGCGGCCGCTCGGCTTCGTCGCCAATGAATATGCGTTGGCGGTGTGGGGCCTCGGTGACATGTCGTTCATGATCCGCCACGGCAAGCTCGATCTCAACGCGCTGTTCGCCCCCGACATGCTTGGCGACGATCTCGAGGCGTGGTTGGCGGAATCCGCGCTGATGAAGCGCACCTTCCGCAATTGCGCGCTGATCTCCGGCCTGATCCCGCGCCGATTCACCGGCGAGGAGAAGAGCCGCCGCCAGGTGCTGTTCTCGACTGATCTCGTCTATGACGTGCTGCGCAAGCATCAGGCCGACCACGTGCTGTTGCGCGCGGCGCGCGCGGACGCCGCCGCCGGCCTGCTCGATCTCAAGCGTCTGGGTGATATGCTCTCGCGTATTCTGGGACGAATCACCCATCGGGAACTCGAACATGTTTCACCGCTGGCAGTTCCCGTGATGCTGGAAATCGGCCGCGAGTCAGTTTATGGCGAAGCGGCGGATGAGTTGCTGGCGGAAGCCGCCGATGAACTCATCAAAGAGGCGATGGGGTAAGATGTGACGGCAGGGGCGCAATCTTCGGGAGACGATCAAGAGATGCGCGCTTCGAAGGTCATGGTTGCCGACGTCACGTTCGTTGCCGACCTCTCCGGCGCGCTGTTCTGGCGCGAGCAGCGCCTGCTCGTCGTCTCCGACCTGCATCTGGAGAAAGGCTCCAGCTTTGCGGCGCGCGGTGTGCTGCTGCCACCCTATGACACGGTGGCGACGCTCGGCCGTCTCGCCGCCGTGATCGCGCGGCATGACCCGCGCATGGTGATCGCGCTTGGCGACAGCTTTCACGACCGCAACGCGCATGAACGGCTGTCGGAGCCCGACCGCGAGGCGCTCTCGGCGATGCAGGCGCGGCGCGACTGGATCTGGATTTCGGGCAATCACGATCCAGCGCTGCCGCCCGATCTCGGCGGCGTGGTCGCGAGCGAAGTCGCGATCGGGCCGATCGTGTTCCGCCATGAGCCGACAGGGGCGGCGGGCGAAATCGCCGGCCATCTGCATCCCAAGGCACGTGTCGCCACCCGTGGCCGCGCGATGGAGCGCCGTTGCTTTGCGAGCGACGGCGAGCGCGCCGTGATGCCGGCGTTCGGCGCTTACACGGGCGGCTTGAGCATTCGCGATGTAGCGTTTTCAAAAATCTTTGGCGCGCTCGGCTTCATGGCGCATGTGCTCGGTGACAACCGGGTGCATGCCATCGCTGCCTCGCGGTGTTATTGAGGAAATGTAGCGTTGGCGTCTTCTTAACCTCGCCCCGCTTGCGGGGAGAGGTCGGATTGCATCGCAGATGCGATCCGGGTGAGGGGGTACAGGTCTCACTGCGTTCTCAGCTCGTGGAGGCAGCCCCTCACCCCAACCCTCTAAGAGCGAGCTTCGCTCGTCTCGACCCCGCGAAGAGCGGGGCGAGGGGGCGGACCACCATTACGCCGCCTTCGCCTGCACCGTGCTGCAGAACTCCGCCAGCCGATCTGCCAGCCGCAATGTCGCGGGGCTGGTATCGGGGGCCGCCACCAGCGCCACTTCGGTCCGGTCGATCGGTGCAAAACCATCCTTCGCCGTCAGCACGCGATGGTCGGCCTGGATCGCCATCTCGGACAAAATGCTGAGGCCCATGCCGGCGGCGACCGCGGCCTGGATGCCGGAGAGGTTGGAAGAGGTGTAGGCCATGTGCCAGGAGCGCCCGGCGCTTTCCAGCGCATGGATCGCGCCCGCCCGATACAGGCAGCCCGAGGGAAAGCCGATCAGCGGCACCGAGCCGATGCGGGTATCACGCGGACGGTTTTTGCTGGTGACCCAGTGCACGCGCTCCGGCCACACCGCGATGCCGCCCTTCTCCCCGGCGGCGCGCTTGAACAATGCGAGATCGAGTTCGCCGCGTTCGAGCTCGCGCTTGAGATTGGCGCTTTGGTCGGCGCGGACGTCGAGCCGCAGGCCGGGATGCGAGCGCGAGAATGCCGCCAGCAGTTTCGCCAATCGATAGGCGGCAAAATCCTCGGGCACACCAAGCCGCACCGCGCCCTCGCTCTCGGGGCGCGCCACCACGTCGCGCGCTTCCTCCGCCAACGCCAGCAGGCGCCGCGCGTAGGACAATAGCCGTTCGCCGGCTTCGGTCGGCGTCACGTCCTTGCCGCTGCGGTTCAATAGCGGCTGGCCGACATCGTCTTCCAGCCGCTTGATCTGCTGGCTGACGGTCGATTGGGTGCGGTGAACGCGTTCGCCGGCACGGGTGAAGCCGCCGGCATCGACGACACTGACAAAGCTGCGCAGGAGCTCCAGATCGAGCATGTGAATGCTCCATTCATAAATCCACTAGATGTCAGTCTATCATTTAATTTCCAAATATCAAGCCGAGGGCCTACCTGATTGGGAAAGGAGACTTCCCAGGAGATTTGCCATGTCGCTCGCGCCCTCGGTCGCGGTTCCCCGCGCCACCTTCAATCCGCTCCCGCTCACTATCGGCCTGTTCTGCCTGCTCTGGAGCTTTGCCTTCGTCGCCGGCAAGATCGGCGTCACCGATTGCCCGCCGCTGATCCTGCTTGCCGCGCGTTTCTCGCTGGCCGGCGTCCTGATCCTCGGCATTACGGTGCTGCGTGGCGAAGCGTGGTCCTCGCTCACCTGGCGCGATGCGGCCGTTTTCGCGATCAGTGGCGTCGCCAACAACGCGCTCTATCTCGGCCTCGGCTACACCGGGCTGCAGACCGTATCGGCAGGCCTCGGTGGCCTGATCGTCAGCGCCAATCCGGTGTTCACCGCCGTGCTCGCGGCGGCCTTTCTGGGTGAGACACTGACCTGGCGCAAGGTGATGGGCCTTTTGCTCGGCATTGCCGGCGTCGGCTTCATCGTCTGGCACCGCATGTCGGTCGGCACGGATGACTGGCACGGCATCCTGTTCACGTTGGCGTCATTGGCCTCGATCGTGGCCGGCACCATCCTGTTCAAGGTGCTGGCGCCGAACGGCAGCCTCTGGGTCGGCAATGGCGTGCAAAATCTCTCAGCCGGCATCGTGCTGCTGCCGTTCGCGTTCACCTTCTCCAGCGTGGGCGACATCGTGCCGAGCGCGCGCCTTCTGGGCGCGTTCGCCTTCCTCGTGCTCGGCGGATCGATCCTTGCGTATCTGCTCTGGTTTCATCTCCTGAAAGTGTGTGGCGCGACCGCCGCGAGCGCCTATCATTTCCTGATGCCGCCGCTCGGCATGCTGTTCGCGTTCCTCGTGCTCGG
>JBKPMC010000174.1:0-1910 GCA_046731955.1 Pseudomonadota bacterium
CGGATTCTTGCCGATGTAGTATCCGCCGTAGGAATGGCCGCACTCGACCGTGCCGTTGGCGACTGCATCCAGCACCTGAAGCCCTGGTACGATCTCTCCTGCCGCAAAGGGCTCTATGGTAAACTTGCCGTCGCTCATCTCGTTCACGAGTTTGACAAGTGTTGGGCTTACGCCCCACAAAGTATCGAGACTCTTTGGAAAGCTCGACGCCAGTCGCCACTTGATTGCGCCTTGCGCGATGGCGGGCGAGGCAACTGCAACAGCACCGCTCGCTGCAGCAAGACGCGCGAAGTTCCGGCGTGAGATCGTCATGTACTCCTCCCTGGCCGCGACGCGGCGACTTTGAGCCGGCGGTTTGTTTTTGACGATTGCCGGCAGTTTCTGCGTAAGCAGCATAGCACAGGCGTTGGAAAAGCGCCCTGAAGACCTGTGACCCGAACCGGATGCGGCCCGCGCAAGACAGTCATGCCGCCTTGACGCTAATCGATCGAAAGATTGACCTCGCGCGCGACCTTGGTCCAGCGCGCGATCTCCCGGCGCATCATGTCTCCGAACTGTTGTGGCGCCATCGGCTCGGCTTCGGCGCCTTCATTGGTGAGAAACGTGACGAGCTCGGGCGATGTCAGGATCTTGTTGATCTCCGCGTTCAGCGCATAGACGACATCCGCAGGCATCCCGGCCGGGCCGACGATGCCCCACCACGTTTCCGCATCGGCGCCCGGGGTCCCGCACTCCGCAAGCGTGGGCAGGTCGGGCAATAGCGCGGTTCGCCGGCTGCTTGTCACCGCAAGAGGCTTGATCTGGCCGCCTCGAATGAGCTGGAGCGCCTGCGGAATGCTGGAGATGTACACGTCGACATGGCCGCCGGCGAGATCGTTGAGCGCCGGCGCGCCGCCCTTGTAGGGAACATGCGCGAGCTTCACGCCTGCTGTCAGCGCGATCAGTTCGGTCGAAATCTGGTTGATGCTGCCAAGACCTGCCGACGCGTAGGTGATCTGGCCAGGTTTGCTCTTGGCCAGGGCAAACAGCTCGCCGGCGGATTGCACCGGCAGCTTGTTCGACGTCGTGACCAGCAGCGACGCGCGGCCGATGAAGGCAATCGGCGTGAAATCCCTCGCCGTGTCGAACGGCATTGTCTTCCTGGTCGCCGGGTTGATGGTGAATGTCGGAGACACCAGGAGCAGCGTGTAGCCGTCTGGCGGCGCTTTGGCGACGGCTGTGCTGCCGATCAGGGTGCCGCCGCCACCGCGGTTCTCGACCACCACCGGCTGCCCCCATGCCTCGGAAAGCTTCTTGCCGATGGCGCGCCCGACCAGATCGTTCGAGCCGCCGGGCGTAAAGGGAATGATCAGGGTGATTTGTCTGGACGGATAGGTTTGCGCGTGGGCGGCCGGGCCTGCGAGGACAAGCGTTGCGGCCAGCAATGCTCCAGCCTTGATCGAGGCAATCATGGCAGGCGTCTCCCGGCGCATGACGTTACCCCACGCGCGCGGCCGAGAATGACCTATAATTGTACCGACCGCGACCGATATTTTCAGCCATCACAGCCGCTTTCACTGCAAGGGACAAGCAATGGACTTCCAGCTCACCGAACAACAGCGACGGATGGTAGCCGCGGTACGCGAGCTTGCGCAGGGAGAGTTCAAGACAAACGCGCAAAAGTACATGGACGGGACGTTTCCCTGGGCCAACATGAAGAAGCTCGCCGAGATCGGCGTGCTCGGCATGTCGGTCCCCGAAGAATATGGCGGCCTTGGCTTGCCGGTATTCGATACGGCGCTGGTGCTCGAGGAGATTGCGAAGACCTGCTATGTCACCGCGATGGCGACCCTCGGCGAGGCCGGCGTCCAGACCCGCGTCATCGCGACCTACGCCCCCGATGCCATCCGCGCGCGCATCCTCCCGAAAGT
>JBKPMC010000175.1:0-4711 GCA_046731955.1 Pseudomonadota bacterium
GCTCAAGCCCGCCGAGGAAGCGCCACTGACCTCGTTGCGCATCGCAGAGCTTGCGATGGAGGCGGGCATTCCACCCGGCGTCGTCAACGTCGTGCCCGGCTACGGCGAGACCGCGGGCGCCGCGCTGGCGTCGCATCCCGATGTCGATAAAGTCGCGTTCACCGGCTCGCACATCACGGGACAGTCGATCATCCGTGCCTCGGCCGGCAACCTCAAGCGTGTTTCGCTCGAGCTTGGCGGCAAATCGCCGGACATCGTGTTCGCCGATGCCGATCTCGATGCGGCGGTGCCGGGGGCCGCGATGGCGGTGTTCGCCAATTCCGGCCAGATCTGCAGCGCGGGCACGCGGCTGTTCGTCGAGCACAAGATCTATGACGAATTCGTCGGCCGCGTCGCCGAGTTCGGCAAGAAGCTGCAGGTCGGCAATGGCCTCGATCCGAACACCCAGATCGGGCCGCTGGTGTCAAAGGATCAGCTCGATCGCGTTTCCGGCTATCTCGACATCGGCCAGAAGGAAGGCGCCAAGGCGCTGGCCGGCGGCGCGCGATTGACCGAAGGCGCGCTGTCGAAAGGCTATTTCGTGCCGCCGACGGTATTCGCCAATGTCCAGGACAATATGCGGATCGCGCAGGAGGAAATCTTCGGCCCCGTCATCTCGGCGATCTCGTTCAAGGACTCCGACGAACTGATCAAGCGCGCCAATGCCACGACCTTTGGCCTCGGCAGCGGCGTCTGGACCACCAATGTCAGCAAGGCGCACCAGGTCGCAAAGGCGCTGCGCGCCGGCTCGGTCTGGGTGAACTGCTATCAGGCAATGGACCCGGCGGTGCCGTTCGGCGGCTACAAGATGAGCGGCTATGGCCGCGAGTCCGGCAAGCAGCATGTCGAGGAGTATCTCAACGTCAAGGCGGTCTGGATCAAGACCGGTTAGGGCGTTAGATATCGAATTCGTCATTGCCTGCGACAAACGCGAAGCGTTTGCGCAAGGAAGCGAAGCGACGAAGCAATCCATGGCTCAGCAAGCGGAGAGATGGATTGCTTCGCGGAGCCTGTCATCGGGCGCGCATTCGCGCGACCCGTTGGCTCGCAATGACGATACCCTACCTGGCGGCCTTCTTTGGCCGCCCGATGTCCTTGCGCAGGGCCTCGAGCTCCTTGCGCGCGGCGCTGGCAGCATTGCGTTCGATCTTGCGGTAGCGCGCAATCAACGACGTGCCGAACGGCGTCAGGACGGCGCCGCCGCCGTTCTTGCCGCCGGTCTGCCGTGCCACCGCGGCCTGGCGGCAGATTCGATTGATTTCATCGACCAGATCCCACGCGCGCTTGTAGGACATGTCCATCGCGCGGCCGGCCGCCGAGATCGAGCCGCAGGCTTCGATATTCTCCAGCAACTGGATCTTGCCCGGTCCGATCCGGCCATCGTTCGTCAGATCGATCCGGACGCTCAGGGAAGGCAGTGATCTGGCGCTCGATTTCGGCATGGACGACTTGCTCTCTTGCATCACGTGGCGAGATTGCCACCCGAGCCTTTTACGAACAAGCTGAAGCGGTTACATATCCGTATCAACACGGGGTACTGGAATAGACATGAATTATCCATCGTTGTTTTCGCCGCTCAAGGTCGGGCCCTACCAGCTCAAGCACCGTCTCGCATTGGCGCCGCTGACGCGCATGCGGGCGGCGAAGCCTTCGCTCGCGCCACGGCCGTTAAACGCGGAATATTACGCCCAGCGCGCGACGCCGGGCGGATTGCTGATCGCCGAAGCCTCGCCGGTCACGGAGACGGGCTTCGGCAGCCCCGGCGTGCCTGGCATCTATACCGAGCAGCAGATCGCGGGCTGGCGCGAGGTGGTCGACGCCGTTCACGCCAAAGGCGGCCTGATCTTTCTGCAACTCTGGCATGTCGGACGCGTCTCGCATTCCTCGTTCCAGCCAGGTGGCGTGTTGCCGGTCGCGCCGTCGGCGGTGCCGATTGCGGAGCTGAAAACCGGGACCGCCGACGGCAGGGCGGTGCCTTACGAGACACCGCGCGCGCTTGGGACGTCGGAAATTCCTTTGGTGGTCGACGCCTATCGGCACGCGGCGAAGAATGCGCTTGCGGCCGGCTTCGACGGTGTCGAGATACATGGTGCCAACGGCTACCTGATCGAGCAGTTTTTGCAGTCGCACACCAATTTGCGCACCGACCAGTATGGCGGCTCGATCCCGAACCGCGTGCGCTTCCTGATGGAAGTGACGCAGGCCGTGGTCGAGGTCTGGGGCGCGGACCGCGTCGGCGTGCGGCTGTCACCCTATGGGGTCGCCAATGGCAGCGGCGAGCCGGACCCGATGCCGCTCTACTCGTACGCGATCGAACAGTTGAACCCGCTTGGCCTGGCCTATCTGCACTTCATCGAGCCGCGCTCCTCCGGTGCCGGCCGCGCCGAGGTCAACCATCAGAACGTGCCCTCGGCGATGGTGCTGTTTCGCCCGATCTGGAACGGCGTCCTGATCACCGCCGGTGGCTTCACCGGCGAGGCGGCGGATGCCGCGATCCGGGATGGCCATGCCGACGCGGTCGCGTTTGGCCGCATCTTCATTTCCAATCCGGACCTGCCGCGCCGCCTGCAACGCGGCTTCCCGCTGACGCCCTACAACCGCGCGACGTTCTATGGCGGCGACGTGGCGGGCTATACGGATTATCCTGAACATAACGAGTTGGAGCAGGCGTGAATCGATCGTAGCCCGGATGGAGCGAAGCGACATCCGGGGCCGGTATCAGCAGCGTTCCCGGATGTCGCTTCGCTCATCCGGGCTACAAGGCGACCGTCATTGCGAGCGAAGCGAAGCAATCCATATCTCAACTTGCGGCGCTATGGATTGCTTCGTCGCTTCGCTCCTCGCAATGACGACAAAGGCGGCATAAAATGTTTCCAGAAGAGGAATTAGAGAAGAAAAAAACCAAAGCCGTCGCGCTCGGCAAGCCCGCCGCCGGCCAATGCCTGTGCGGCAAGGTCGCCTTCGAGATCGACGTGCCGGCGCGCTGGGCCTGGCACGATCATTCGCCGGCGAGCCGCCGCGCGCATGGTGCGGCCTATGCGACCTATGTCGGAAGCTGGCGCAAGCGCTTTCGGATCACCAAGGGAAAGACCAGCCTCACCCGCTACGAGGACAAGGCGACCAAAACGGTGCGCAGCTTCTGTACGCATTGCGGCACGCCTGTCGCCTATGAACGCCCACGCTCGCCGCATATGGTCAACATCCCCCGCGCGCTGTTTTCAGGCCGCACCGGGCGGCAGCCGCTCTATCACATCGCGATCGAGGAATTGCAGGAATGGGCCTACACCGGCGAGCCGCTGGTGCCGCTGAAGGGGTATCCCGGCGTGGTCTGGCAGCGCTCGAAAAAGAAGAAGCGACAGGGTGACGATCCCTTTGAACTCGCACGCGGCGACATCTGAGCGCCTGGACGCCGCGTCTATTTCTTCCGAGGCCGCCTGGTTACCTTGGGCTTTCCTTTCTTCGCTGACGCCTTTTTCGCGCGCTTTGGCAGCGTCGCCACGAAATCGACGCTGCGCGTGACCCACTTCTTCAATCCGGCGTCGGTTTGATAGCCTTCGGGCGCGACACGCACGAAGCCGGTCATGACGCGTCCGCGCATTTCCATCGGCGAGGCATGCGGCTCCCTCAGCATCGACTGATGCGCCTCGGGCCCGACACGCACGAGAAGGCCTCCACGGCCGCTCACGGCGCAGGACATGTGACCGTTGACCATGAAGCACAGGCCGCCCATCAGCTTTTGTTCGGCCACATGTGGCCGGCCGGACAATAATTTGCGCAAGCGCCCGGCCGTCGTTTCGTCGTAGGCCACCGCAGCTAGTCCTGACGCGTTGGCAGGATTTCGGAGAGCCGGTCGAAACTGCTGCACCACCCGGCGCTCATGTTCTGACGCTGATCGGGTGCAACGATGCCGGCATGCCGCACGGTCAGCCGTGTGCCCCCGACGATCGGCTCCAGCAGGTAGGTCAGGGTCGACGGCGCGCCCGGCGTCCCCAGCCGGTGCCAGGTCTGAACCAGTTTTCGCGGCGGATCGACCTCGAGGAATTCTCCTTCCAGCGTATAGGAAGCGCCCCTTGCGACGCCGGAGGCGCGCCACCGTCCGCCGACGCGAACGTCCCCGCTCCATTCCCGCGTGTCGAACACGCCGGGGTTGACCCACCAGTCCACAATCTCTCGCGTAGTCAAGGCCTGAAAGACCCGATCCGGCGTCCTTTCGATTTCGACCGAGGCAACGATCAATCCGTCGATCACGTCGGCGACTGCGCGCGCATGCGTTTTGATCTGCATCATTTTTCCTCCAGGTTACGCTTCAACCGCATCAGACTCGTTTGCCAGAATACGCGATAGCCTTCGAGCCAGCCGGCAACGCTCTGCAGCGGCACCGGATTGACGGCATAGACGCGTTCGCGCCCGATTCTGGTGTCGACCACCAGCCGCGCTTCGCGCAACACTCGCAAATGCTTGGAAACCGCAGGCCGACTGGACCGGAAGTCGGCGGCAAGCGTGCCGGCATTGGCCGGCCCCGCGCGCAGACGATCAAGAATTGCACGCCGGGTCGGATCGGCGATGGCGCGGAAGGTGTCCGTCTTGGCTCGTATCCGGGACATTTGTGTCACCCGGGAGATAAATATGTAACCAATTGATTACATAATTGCGATCCGTGG
The DNA here is from genome assembly GCA_046731955.1 of Pseudomonadota bacterium. GTDB lineage: Bacteria > Pseudomonadota > Alphaproteobacteria > Sphingomonadales > Sphingomonadaceae > Sphingomicrobium. Next base: position 4,701 of record JBKPMC010000175.1, read on the forward strand.
TCAAGGCCCGC
>JBKPMC010000176.1:0-9482 GCA_046731955.1 Pseudomonadota bacterium
GGCGTGGACATCCGTCCCGGCAACATCATCGAATATGAGGGCGGCATCTGGCGCGCCGTGAAGATCCAGCACACCCAGCCCGGCAAGGGCGGCGCCTATATGCAGGTCGAGATGAAGAACCTCATCGACGGCCGCAAGACCAACGTCCGCTTCCGCTCCGCCGAGACGGTCGAGCGGGTGCGGCTCGACACCAAGGACTATCAGTATCTCTACCATGACGGCGACATGCTCGTGTTCATGGACAAGGACACGTACGAGCAGGTGTCGCTGCCCCAGGACTTGATCGGCGAGCCGGCGGCCTTCCTCCAGGACGGCATGGACGTGGTGATGGAGCTCTACAACGAGCGGCCGATCAGCGTTCAGCTGCCCGAACAGATCGAGGCGACGATCGTCGAGGCCGACGCGGTGGTGAAGGGCCAGACGGCGAGCTCGAGCTACAAGCCGGCGGTGCTCGACAATGGCGTTCGAGTCATGGTCCCGCCGCACATCACGTCCGGCACGAAGATCGTCGTCGACACCTACAGCCGTGAATATGTCCGCCGGGCGGACTGAATCATGGTCGCCCATTCCGGCCTGATCACCGTCATGACCCGCGCCGCGCGCAAGGCGGCGCCGCGCCTTCGCCGCGACTTCGGCGAGGTCGAGCAGCTGCAGGTCAGCCCCAAGGGCCCCGCCGACTTCGTCTCGATGGCCGACAAGCGCGCCGAGCAGACGATCGTCGAGGAGCTCAGGAACGCGCGGCCGGACTGGGGCATGCTGCTCGAGGAAGGCGGAGCAATCGAGGGTAATCCCGACAAGCCGCGCTGGATCGTCGATCCGCTGGACGGAACCACCAACTTCCTCCACGGCGTCCCGCATTTCTCGATCTCGATCGCGGTCGAAGAGAAGAAGCCGGGCGGCGGAACTGAGATCACCCAGGGGTTAGTCTACCAGCCGCTGACCGACGAAGGTTTCTGGGCGGAGAAGGGGAGAGGCGCCTGGCTCCACGATGCGCGCCTTCGCGTTTCGGCGCGAAGGGACTTGTCCGAATGCCTGATCGGCACCGGAATCCCTCATTGCGGGCGCGGCGCACCCGAGGACTGGGCAAAGATCTACAATGCGGTCGGAAGCCATGTCTCGGGCATCCGCCGCTTCGGCTCGGCCGCGCTCGATCTCGCCTGGGTCGCGGCGGGACGGATGGACGGCTTCTGGGAGGATGAGCTCGCCCTTTGGGACACGGCGGCCGGCGTCCTGCTGGTCCGTGAGGCGGGCGGTTTCGTCACTGATTATCGCGGTTCCGACCGGGCGTTCGAGCGCGGCGAGTATGTCGCGGCCTCGTCGGCGATCCACTCCAAGCTGCAGAAGCTGGTCGCCGGGGCGCTTCGGTAAGATCCCAGATGGTTGCGGTGCACAACGGGCTGGCCTAAAGCGCCGCCACATTCGAGTTTCGGAGTTCCCCTTGGCAAGCGTCGCCGCAGGCTACCTGCCGATCCTGTTGTTCCTGATCGTCGCTCTCGGTCTTTCCGCGGGCTTCGTTGTGCTGCCCATGCTGGTCGCGCGGCTAACGGGCGCCCACAAGCCGGATCCGGTCAAGCTCAGCGAATATGAATGCGGCTTCCCGGCGTTCGAGGACGCTCGCTCCGAGTTCGACGTCCGCTTCTACCTTGTTGCGATCCTGTTCATCGTGTTCGACCTTGAAGCGGCCTTCCTGTTCCCCTGGGCGGTCAGCCTCGACTTCACCAAATGGTCGGGCTGGATCGCGATGATGATCTTCCTCGTCGAGCTCGCGCTTGGCCTCGCCTACGCGTGGAAAAAGGGTGCGCTCGAATGGGAGTGATGCTCGACCCCCAGCACGACCGCATGCCGACCGAGGAGGAGCTCGCGCGGATAGCCGGGCTCGTTCCGGGCGAAGTCGACCAGAAAAAGCTCGAGGAGCTTCGCCAGAGCCTCAACGAGAAGGGGTTCATGGTCACCACGGCCGAGGATTTGTTCACCTGGGCGCGGACCGGTTCCTTGTGGTGGATGACCTTTGGCCTGGCCTGCTGCGCGGTCGAGATGATCCACGTCAACATGCCGCGATACGACCTCGAGCGGTTCGGCGCCGCGCCGCGCGCTTCGCCTCGGCAGTCGGACGTGATGATTGTCGCCGGCACGCTCTGCAACAAGATGGCCGCGCCGCTGCGCCGCGTGTACGACCAGATGAGCGAGCCGCGCTACGTCATCTCCATGGGCAGCTGCGCCAACGGCGGCGGCTATTATCACTACAGCTATTCGGTGGTGCGCGGCTGTGACCGTATCGTTCCGGTCGACATCTATGTCCCCGGCTGCCCGCCCACGGCCGAGGCATTGCTCTACGGAATCCTGCAGCTGCAGCGGAAGATTCGCCGCGAAGGGACGATCGAGCGCTGATGACCGCCCTGCACGTCCCCAGAATGGCCTCCGATGAGGGGGTGATCGACGCCGCCAAGGCCGCGATCGGCGACGCACTGATCGAGGCGCGGGACCTCGTCGGCGAGATCACCCTGGTCGTGAAGCGCGAAAGCGTAGCGGACGTGCTGCGCACGCTCCGCGACACGCCCGGCCTCGAATATCAGCAGCTGATGGAGATTGCGGGCGTCGACTATCCCGACCGGCCCGAGCGGTTCGAGGTCGTCTATCACCTGCTATCGCTGACGAAGAACCGGCGCATCCGCGTGAAGGTCACGACCGACGAGGCGACGCCCGTTCCGACGGTGACGACCTTATGGCCTGTCGCAGGCTGGCTCGAGCGCGAAGTGTACGACATGTATGGCGTCACCTTCGCCGGCAACCCGGACCTCAGGCGCATCCTCACCGATTACGGCTTCGAGGGCTATCCGCAGCGCAAGGACTTCCCGCTCACCGGGCATGTCGAGCTGCGTTACTCCGAAGTGGAGAAGCGCGTGATCTATGAGCCGGTCGCGCTCCCGCAGGACTTTCGCACCTTCGACTTCCTGATGCCGTGGGAAGGGCCGGAATATGTGCTCCCCGGCGACGAGAAGGCCGTTCCCGAGGAGCCCGGCGCCCCGTCGCCCGCGCCGGCAGCGAGTGGACCGGCTCCCATCGTGGCCAAAACCAAGCCGGCTCGGAAGCCCGCCAAGGCGAGGAAACCGCGCAAGCCGAAGGGAGGGGCGGCTTGACCGATACGCGCACCAAGCCCCGCAAGGTCGAAGTGAGCGTCGGCGCCGTTGGCGACGGCACGGCGTTCGACGATCGGCTGCCCGGCGACGAAAAGATCAACAACTTTACGATCAACTTCGGCCCACAGCATCCGGCCGCGCACGGCGTGCTGCGCCTGATCATGGAGCTGGACGGCGAGATCGTCGAACGCGTGGATCCGCACGTCGGACTGCTCCACCGCGGCACCGAGAAACTGATCGAATACAAGACCTACGCCCAGGCGCTGCCCTACTTCGATCGGCTCGATTACGTCTCGCCGATGTGCCAGGAGCACAGCTTCGTGCTCGCCATCGAGAAATTGATGGGGCTCGAGGTTCCCATACGCGCCCAATACATTCGAGTGCTGATGGCGGAGCTGACCCGCATCTCCAACCATCTGCTCCAGCTCGGCAGCCACATCATGGATGTCGGCGCGATGACCCCGAACCTTTGGCTGTTCGATGTCCGCGAGGACACGATGCAGTTCTATGAGCGGGCGTCGGGCGCACGCATGCACGCCAATTATTTCCGGGCGGGCGGCGTCCGTTATGACCTGCCTGAGAAGCTGCTCGCAGACCTCGGCGACTGGCTCGACAACCGGCTGCAGCTGTTCGAGGACGGGATCTCGCTCGTCGCGGACAACCGCATCTTCAAGCAGCGCAACGTCGACATCGCCAAGATGTCGAAGGAAGATTCCATCGCCTGGGGCTTCTCGGGCCCGATGATCCGCGCCGCGGGCATCCCGTGGGACATCCGCCGCTCGCAGCCCTACGAGGTCTATGACCGAATGGAGTTCGACATCCCGGTCGGGACCAACAACGACTGTTACGACCGCTTCATGGTCCGGGTCGAGGAAGTGCGGCAATCGGCGCGGATCATGCGCCAGTGCCTTCAGCAGATGCCCAAGGGCCCGGTCGGGACGGCGGATCGCAAGGTATTCCCGCCGAGCCGCGCCGAGATGAAGACCTCGATGGAAGCCCTCATCCACCACTTCAAGCTCTACACAGAAGGCTATCACGTGCCCGCAGGCGAGGTCTACGTCGCGACCGAAAGCCCCAAGGGCGAGTTCGGCGTCTATCTCGTCTCGGACGGAACCAATAAGCCGTACCGCTGCAAGATCCGCCCGACCGGCTTCTCGCACCTCCAGGCGATGGACTTCATGATGAAGGGCCACATGCTCGCGGACACGACCGCCGTGCTGTCCGCGCTCGATATCGTATTCGGGGAGGTGGATCGGTGAGCCTCTTCGCTGCACTGCCGCTATTTGCAGCGGTCGCACAACAAATGGTTGCCTTGCCACCGGCGTTCTCCGGCGAGATGCCAGACGGCATGCGGTTCGAGGGCGGACCATATGCTGGCCTCGGCGTCGGCCAGGTCGTCACGCCCGACGGAAAGTCTTTTCGGGGACTTCTGCCGTCCAAGCCTGCGGCGTCGCCCGTTCGGGCTCATGATCGAGCTGCTATCGAGGCGTTTATCGCAGGCCGCACGGATCCTGCGGCAAGCTCGCTGGCGGGCTACCTTGCGAAGGATGCACTGTTCGCGAATTGCCCGAAAAAGGGTGCTCCATGCGAGATACTGAAGGCATCGCCGATCAAGTTCGTGGAGCCCGTCACAGCCAATACGTATGTGCTCGAGAACGGACATGTGCGCGTCGAGTGGCTGTACGGGAAGGCCCTTTATTACATCTCTGAGGTCGAGCTGAAGGACGGTAAAGTCTCGAGGGTGCGGACGCAGCCCGCCTGGATGCCGCTCACGATGCGGAAGGGTTCGCACTGATGGCCGGCGAAGGCTCCTTCATCGACGACGCCGAGCAGCGCGCCCGCTGGGAAGGGTTCCAGTGGACCGGCGAAAATGCGCGCAAGGCCAAGGAGATCATCGCGCGCTATCCGGAAGGACGGCAGGTCTCGGCGGTGATCCCGCTGCTCGACCTTGCGCAGCGGCAAGTCGGGGCCGAGACCAATACGCAGGGCTGGATTCCGATCCCGGTGATGGAGTTCGTCGCAAAGGAGCTCGACACCAGCTACATCCGCGTGCTCGAGGTCGCGACCTTCTACACCATGTTCAACCTGGAGCCGGTCGGCCGCTTCCACGTCCAGGTGTGCGGGACGACGCCGTGCATGCTGCGCGGATCGGACGACGTCTTCGAGGCCTGTGCCAAGCGCGGCCTCGAGAAGGGCCATACGACCGATGACGGTCTGTTCACGCTGAACGAAGTCGAATGCCTCGGCGCCTGCGCCAATGCGCCGATGGTCCAGATCAACGACGACAATTATGAGGACCTGACCGAGGAGAGCATGGGCGCGATCCTCGACGCGCTGGCTCGCGGCGAAACGCCGAAACCCGGCCCGCAGGACGGCCGGCAGACGAGCTGCCCGGCGGGCGGCCCGACGACGCTCAAGAAGATGGCCGAGCGCAATTACGACTATCGCCCGCAATGGACGGCCACGGCCGGTCCCGCGAGAGAGGGCGCGCAGTGATGGCGTGGCGTGAATTCCTCCCCGGGACGGGGAGGGGGACCATCCGGAGGATGGTGGAGGGGGCGTGGTGCAGGGCTCAAGACCCCCTTCGTCAGTCGCTTCGCGACTGCTACCTCCCCTTCCAGGGGAGGATCAAGTGAAGGACGTCGCGAAAATCGTCGTCGCGATCCTCATCGTCGTGATCGCCTGGAAGCTCCTCAAGGGGCCCATCGGCCTGGTCGTCGGAATCGCGGTCGCCGGGCTCATCATCTACGGCGGGATGAAGCTGATCGAGGGGCCGAAGCGCTGATGGAAATCCTCGCCGTCATCCTCGCGATCATCGCCGCCTTCGTGGTGCTGAAGTTCATCGGCGGAATGATCAAGTTCGCCGTGCTCGCGGTGATCCTGCTCGTGCTGTTCTACTTCATGACATCGGGGTTCGGCGCATAATGGGCTACGGGTCATAATGGGCTATACTGGGCCTCTCGCGGACAAGGACCGCATCTTCACCAACCTCTACGGTTTCCAGGAGCCGTGGCTGAAGGCCGCCGAGCAGCGCGGCGACTGGGACGATACCAAGGGCCTGATGGCCAAGGGCCAGGACGCGATCATTGAGATCGTGAAGGCGTCGGGCCTGCGCGGCCGCGGCGGCGCGGGCTTCCCGACGGGGATGAAGTGGGGCTTCATGCCCAAGGAGCCGAAGCCCGGCAAACCCAACATCCTGGCGGTCAACGCCGACGAATCCGAACCGGGGTCGTGCAAGGACCGTGAGATCATCCGCCATGACCCGCACAAATTGGTCGAAGGCTCCTTGATCGCCGGTTACGCGATGCGGGCGAGGGTGGGGTACATCTACATCCGCGGCGAGTTCATCCAGGAAACGCACGTGCTCGAGCGCGCCGTCGCCGAGGCGTACCAGGCGGGACTCCTCGGAAAGAATGCCTGCGGGTCGGGCTACGACTTCGACCTGTTCGTGCACCGCGGCGCCGGCGCCTACATCTGCGGCGAAGAGACGGCGATGCTCGAAAGCCTCGAGGGCAAGAAGGGCCTGCCGCGCCTGAAGCCGCCGTTCCCCGCGGGGGCGGGCCTCTATGGCTGCCCGACGACCGTCAACAATGTCGAGAGCATTGCCGTCGTGCCCACGATCCTGCGCCGCGGCGCCGAATGGTTCGCGAGCATCGGCAATCCGAAGAACGAAGGCACCAAGGTGTTCCAGCTGTCAGGCCATGTGAACACGCCCTGTGTCGTCGAGGAATCGATGGGGATCAGCTTTCGAGAGCTGATCGAGCGGCATGGCGGCGGAATTCGCGGCGGCTGGGATAATCTGCTCGCGGTGATCCCCGGCGGCGCCTCGGTGCCCCTAGTCCCCGCGCATGAGATCATCGACGCGCCGATGGATTTCGACGGCTTGAAGGCGCTCGGCTCCGGCCTCGGCACCGCCGCTGCGATCGTGATGGACAAGTCGACCGACATCGTCCGTGCGATCAGCCGCATCAGCTATTTCTTCAAGCACGAGAGCTGCGGCCAGTGCACGCCGTGCCGCGAGGGCGCCGGCTGGATGTGGCGCATGATGGAGCGGCTGCGGGTCGGCGACGCGGAGGTCGGCGAGATCGACAAACTGCTCGACGTCACCAAGCAGATCGAGGGCCACACCATCTGCGCGCTGGGCGACGCTGCCGCCTGGCCGATCCAGGGCCTGATCCGCCACTTCCGCCCCGAGCTAGAGCGGCGCATCGCCGAGCGCGCCGGCCGCCAGCTGCTGGAGGCGGCGGAATGAACGCGCAAACCGTCATCATGATCGTCGCCATCATCGCGATCATCGCCTTCCTCGGCGTGCGTCTGAGCGGCCCGAGCGTGACTCAGATCGATCGCACCACCAAGCGCGATAAGGAAGATCAGGAGTGACGCGGCGTTCAATACTCCAGTTGCTCTTTGCGACGATCATAGCTGCGATTCCGATTGCTCCGGCCGCTGCTCAGGACGCTGATTTCTGGTCGAGGGAACTTAGTCGAAGCCAGACCGAGTATCTTCGCACAGTCCGTCCCTTTGCCGACTGCCTCGTCATGAATCAGGCTAAGGAAATCCCGAAGTTTCTCGGAACTGCTCGGAATAACTCGTGGGTGGCGCGGGACATGGCCAAGGCCCATCCCGAGTGCCCGCATCCGAAGTCAGCCGACCAGGACACAGCCTTCCTGCTGCAGGGGGCCGTCCTGGAGGCTCTGGTTCGGCGCGATTTCGGCAATGTCGCAGCTCCCGCGAGCTTCGATCAGGTGCCGCCCTTCGTCTACGTCAAAGAGACGAGCAATGAATTGGTGCGGAAAATGATCGCATGGGTCATGGAAGCCTACGACTGCACCACTCGACGCGATCCTGCCAAGGTCCAGGCTTTGCTCAGAACCGATCCTTTGAGCCGCGAGGAGGTGGTCGCATTTGCTAGCTTACGGAGCGCAATCGCTGGGTGCCAACCCAAGGACGAAACGTGGGTGCTGCGGCCGTACATGGCGCGCCGATATCTCGCCGAGACATTCTACTCGCTGATGAAGGTCGACCAGCGCAGAAAGATGGGCGCTCAATAATGCCTAAGGTCATCGTCGACGGCATCGAGCTGGAGGTCCCGCAGGGCGCGACCGTGCTTCAGGCGTGCGAGCTCGCGGGTAAGGAAATCCCGCGCTTCTGCTATCACGAGCGCCTGTCGATCGCCGGCAATTGCCGCATGTGCCTGGTCGAGGTGGCGCCCGGCCCGCCCAAGCCCCAGGCAAGTTGCGCGCTTCCGGCCGCCGACGGCCAGACCATCCGCACCGACACGCCGATGGTCAAGAAGGCGCGGGAAGGGGTGATGGAGTTCCTGCTCATCAACCACCCGCTCGACTGCCCGATCTGCGATCAGGGCGGCGAATGCGACCTTCAGGACCAGGCGATGGCCTATGGCCGCAGCTTCACGCGCTTCGAGGAGAACAAGCGCGCCGTCGAGGACAAATATTTCGGGCCGGTGATCAAGACATCGATGACGCGCTGCATCCAGTGCACGCGCTGCATCCGTTTCTCGTCCGAGGTCGCGGGCATCGACGAGATCGGGATGCTGTACCGCGGCGAGGACGCGCAGATCACGACCTACCTGGAGCGGACGGCGACTGGCGAGCTTGCGGGCAACCTCGCCGACGTCTGCCCGGTCGGAGCGCTGCTGCAGAAGCCGCAGCTGTTTGAGCAGCGGCCGTGGGAGCTTCGGCGCGTGCCCGGAATCGACGTGATGGACGCCGTCGGCTCCAACATCCGCCTCGACGTCCGCCAGCGGCAGGTGATGCGTGTTCTCCCGCGCGTCAACGAGGACGTGAACGAGGAGTGGATCAGCGACAAAACCCGGCACCATGTCGATGCGCTGGTCAGGAACCGCCTCGACCGGCCGTGGGTGCGCGAGAAGGGCAAGCTCAAGGAAGCGAGCTGGCAGGACGCGCTGCAGATTTTCGCCAAGCGGCTCAAGAAGGCCGGGGCCAAGGTAGCCGCGATTGCCGGCGACCTGCTCGACGCCGAGACCATGTATGCGGCTAAGAAGCTGCTCGAAGGGCAGGGTTCGACTCTGCTCGAAGGGCGGCAGACCGGCCTCGCGTATGACGTGAGCAGCCTGTCGGCCGTCGCGTTCAACTCGACCATCGCAGGCATCGAGAACGCCGACGTGGTGTTGCTGGTCGGCTCGAACATTCGCTGGGAAGCGCCGCTGATCGCCACGCGCGTCCGCAAGATCTCGCGAAAGGGCGGCAGGGTCTTCGCGATCGGGCCGAAAGTCGACCTCGGGATGAGGGTCGAATGGCTCGGGGATGACCTGAAGCTGCTCGGCAACCTGCCGAAGGCCGTGGCCGACGCCTTCGCGAGCGC
>JBKPMC010000177.1:0-3360 GCA_046731955.1 Pseudomonadota bacterium
GCGAATTCCTCGGTCAGTGAGTAAGGCACACCGTGGTGGTTGGGCAATGTTTGCGGGATGCCCTTCAACGCATGGGCGTCGAGCAGCCAGATGGCGAGTTGCGTGAGCCAATCCTTCGGGGCGCCGTACCAGTTGGCGGGAAGCCCAACCTCGATCGTCTTGGTGGCGAGAATGGCTGGCGTCCACTCAATCGTATGAATCTTGGCGATCAGCGCCGAAACGATCAACCTCGCAGTTTGGTATACCCGCTCGGGCGGCCAGTGCCGATAGGCTCGGTGGAGTTCGGAGCAAAGTACGTTGTGTTCCCGTGCGAACAGGGTGTGCATCGTGCTCAAGCCAAGCCACCAGCTTTCGTTGAAGCCGGTCACGTTGAGACCGTTTATGTCGGTAGGAAGATAGCCGTCGACCAGCCGGAGGCGCGCCCGGTCACGCAGAGACTCGGCATTCTGCCTCGTGTCGCCGTAGACCTCGGATCCATCCCACCAGGGCGTGGTGATGTTCTTGAACACGGGATATCCGTCGGCCGTATAGTGCGAGATCTGGTTGCCGGCGATTCGCATCTCGGGTCCTGGCTGTGCCGTTTCGTGGCTCTGCCATGGGCCTCCACCCGGGAAGGGGATGACGATGTCGTGACTTCCGTTCTCCTCACCGAGATCGTAGCGGCGATGGTTGACCCAGTCGTGTACCTGAAATTGTATCCAGGCCGCGGCCAGAACATTGAGGGATCGCGCCGGGATAAAAGCCTTGCGAGTCATCAGCTCACGGCTGATCGTGATTGGATTTGGGTCGTCAAAGGTGCTGGGCGTGTAGACCGGCTGCATGTTGCGGCCGAAGGTCGAATCGACAGATCCCATCTTGGGGTCTGACAGGTCGTTGTAAGTTCCGTCGAAAGTACGGACCATCCTGACGGCTTCGGGAATCGACGACGGGACTGGTTCCGGCTTGGGAGGCGCTTCGCGGAGTTCCGTATCGATCAGGTTCATCCGGCGCAGTTCGTCGCGATAGGCCGACAAGTTAAGGAGACCGAGATACAAGCCGAGGCGGTGCCATGGTCGAAGGTGGTTGAGGACGCTGAAAAAGGCTTCATTAAGCCTGCCCAGGATCAGGTTGCGTAGTGGGACTTGCTCGCGGAACTGGTAGCCTTTGCGATGAGTCGAGCTTGCCGCGTACGCCGCTTTCCGCGCGCGATTCAGGCTGCCAAGCGGGCGGAAGTCATCGGTCGTATGCCACGGATTGAATGCGATTTCGTCGACGAGCCTTTCCGTGGCCCGTCCTTCGGCCGAGTCAACATCTTGTTGGGGGATCGTCAGCCGCGCGACCTTGACCGGGGGAGAATTAACTTCGGTCCATTCGATCGATCCGTCCTCGATAGGCGTCAGGTTCTCGTCGACATATTGTTGCAGAAGCAGGTCGAACTCGACGTCGGATTTGCGCAGCCGGTCGGCGGCTTCGTGATGGAGATAGTCGGAATCCCATTTTGACGCGGCGGGCGCGCCGGGCGCACCATGGGCGGGGCGCAGCAGGTACCGCACTGGGCCGGCCTCGCCCCACAGGATCGCTCCTCTGCTCCAGTATGTCTCCAGCGCGACGCTGTCGACCGTCCGGCCCGTCGCATTTGCGACGTTGCGCAGCATCCGGATCGTTTCGAATAGGCCGAAATGAAAGATGAGACGGAGCGGGATGAGAAGCTTGGCGCCAGACATCGCCTTTGCGAATGCGACGAACTGGCCGGCATCGCGAGCGTGCGACACTGGAAAGTTCGTCATCAGCAAGTCGTGGGTTCCTTTATCGGACACCGTCAGCCGAACCGCTGCGCCGCGCATGTCGCGCATGAAGTCCGCCCGCCTTGAGCCATTGGCGTTCGAGAAACGGACACTGGCGACGTATTCGGAGCCAGGCTGGAAGTAGCCGATGCTGAGACGCTCGGGGAGATCCTTCGTTACCGTCAGCTTTGCGTTCGTGACGCCGAGGGTTGCCTTGGCGTGAAACGCCCGCAGAACCTCGCGCGACTTGCCACTCTTCTTGTTTGCTAGCTGAACGTCGAGAAGATCGCGGGCTAGCGCCGCAAATATCTCTCTCTCTGCCACAGCACTGCCGCCCACATACTTCTCGATCTCGCTGCAAAGCAATTTCGGCTGCATTTGCCCCCCCAATCGTACTGATACTCAATTTGCTATCGTCAATCGCGGCAGCGTGCCCATACCGGCACGCGTAGCTTCAATGAAGTGAAAACGCGTGGGCGATCCATTTGGCGCTCGACGATCTGGCGCCGATCGAGCGGTTTTCGTCGGCAGCTCGCCCAAAAAGGGGCGCCGTCTTGCGCACACTGGCGCGATCTAAAGTTTCGGTCCGTCGGCTTGCGCATGGGAATGACCGAATAAACTATTTCGATAAAGTATAGCTCGATGTTAACTTATGATTGTTTTTAGGCAAGGGTCTCCGTACCCCGTATTATCTCGACCCGATCAGGACGGAAGGCAGAAGCGGGCGGCGCCCGCACCGCCTGGTTGGGAGTGCAGGTATTCCACCCAAACGCCAGTGCGTCACGCCAGCTGGTCGAGCAGCGCCCTGGCCTCTTTCAGGACCGGCGAATCAAACCCCTCCGTGAACCAGCGATAGACCGGGGCCAGCAACTCGCGCGCGGCCGTGCGGTTGCCCTGGTCGTGCCAGATCCGGGCGAGGCTGGTTGCGGCGCGCAGCTCAAATATCTTCGCGCTCTGTCGCTGTGCGACGGCGAACGCAAGATGATAGCTCTGCTCGGCCGCGGCTCGGTCCCCGGCGATGTTCAGCACATCGCCTCGCACACGATGAAGCTCGGCCTCGCTCCACCGCTCGTCAGTCGCCTCGATGATCTGGCCCGCCTCGGCAAGGCAAGTCTGGCTTTCAGGCAGCCGCCCGAGTTTGGCGTAGGCCTGGGCGAGGGACGTCAGTATCACCGGGGTACCCTGGACAGCTCCAGTAGCACGAGTCGCCGCGAGCCCCTGCGTCAGCGAGGCGGCGCCTTCCTCTGCTTGGCCGAGCGCAGTCAATGACCATCCGTGGTAAATCATTCCGCCACTCAACCAGAGTGAAAAACCATGCTCGTTCGCCAGAGCTAGCAATTCCTCGGCGTGCCGCTGCATGTCATGGGGGGAGTCGGCAAGCCACCCCGCCCTGCACATGAAGAGCAGCGCGGTGGCCAATGTGTGGGCGCGTTTTAGCCGGCGAGCTTCCGACAATGCCTGGTTCGTCAGCGCCCTTCCTTGTTCGATGTAGCCCAGGCACAGCAGCGTCACCGCAAGAAAGCAAAGCGTGTCAATGTAATAGCCACGATGCGCCACATCGCCCAGGCTCTGAAACTGCTCGAGCAGGGTACGGGCC
>JBKPMC010000178.1:0-7109 GCA_046731955.1 Pseudomonadota bacterium
GCGTGGAGGAGGCAATTGATGCCGTTCAACGTAGGCACCCGGATTGCACCGTGATGCTTGCTGGCGGCGAACATCACGTTGCCTGAAGGTCCGCAATGGGTCGAAACCAGACGCTACGCCAATGTCCGGTTTGGGTGGAAAGCCGACGTTAGCTTGCATAGCTTCGGAGCGTGACAAGGGGCGTCTAACAGCGATTGTTGCCTTAGTCGTAGCAGTGCCCGCCCGTCCTGCCGCCGCTCTAGCCCGCGGTCGTCGCGTCGCCATTGTTGTTTTAGGTTCATGCGTCTTATTCGCGTAATACGCGTTCTACCTGTGAACTCACCGGCATTTCCCGGTCGAGAACAAGGAACTCCCAATGAGAATGTTCAGATTCCTGGCGGCCGCTACGGCCGTCGGCGGCATCGCTGCTCCGCTCGCGGCGCAGACCGCCTACCCCTATCCGCAGGCTTATCCGCCCCAATATCAGCAGCAGTACCCGCAGCCCTACCCAGGCCAGCCGGCATACGGCTATCAGCAGGGTTACAACCAGGGCTACGCGCAGAGCCCGGTCGGGCAGATCATCGATCAGCTGCTCGGCAACCGCTACAACGTGACCGACCGCGGCGCGGTCAGCCGCTGCGCGAGCGCGGCGATGACCCAGGCCGCGAGCCAGTACCGCGGCAACGGCTACAACCAGGGCTACGGCTACAACCCGGGCTACGGGTACAACAATGGTGCGGCGCTGCGCGTGACCGCGATCACCGACGTCCAGCGCCGCAACAACGGCCTGCGCGTCTCCGGCCTGATGAGCTCGGGCTATGGCGCCCAGTACGGCAACCAGTACGGCTACCAGAACCGGGGCTATGGCGACGTCAGCTTCCGCTGCAACGTCGACTATCGCGGCGCCGTCACCAATGTTCGCATCGGCCATAATAACCGCTATCGCGGCTAATCAGTGGGATCGCGGCGGCGCGGCTTCTAAGGCGCCGCCACCCTTTTCAAGCTCAAACTTTGAATCAGGAGAACGACCAGCATACTGCCGTATTCATGGAATTTCCGCAGGCCGGAAAGTGCGGCCCAATCGCAGTGGCGCGGTGCTTCTTTCGGCGCGCGGACCTTTAGGCGCGACGCAACTCCTGCAGCTCTCTGACAATCGCTATCAGCAGTTCAGTGATAGCATCGTATGCGGCCACCGCTGCGAGGTGCGGATGCTCGTTCGCATTTTCCACCAGCTTCGACCGGTTGTGAGCGACAGTTTGCTCCAGCTCGCGGATGTCGGCCATTCACGCCTCCTTGCTTCCCGGCAGGCATAACATTGTGAGCAGCCGAACCTAATGTCCGGTTTGGGTGGAAAGCAGACATTAGCTAGTGCTGGTAATCCTCATTCCCGACGGGGCTTTCATTATCTGCTCCGGGAAACGTCCAGCACGTCGAAAGCGTACCCATAGTGGTCTGCCGTTCGTTGCCCCTTATCATGACCCACAGAAACGCAAAAATTCGCCCCGCGATGACGGCGATTGCCGCGGTCCTCGCTTTTTCCTCAACCCCTTTGTTCGCCCAGAGCGTCGATCCAGTTGCCGCCACACCGGCTCCGGCCGTCGATGTTACTCCGGCGCCGATTGCGGCCGAACCCCTCGCCGTGGAGCCGATTGTCGTCGATACCGCCGTCGATCCTGTCGCGGCGGAAGCCGTAGCGAAGCCTGCCGCATCTAAGACGACGGTGACGAAGACGGCCACCGGGCGCTCGCGCCTGGCGACGGTTCGCGTAGCCACCGCCGCGCCTCCGGTCGCGCGGGCACCGGTCGCCGCATCTGTCGCTGAACCGGCCGAGACCGTCGCGGCAGCGCCCGTTCCGCTAGTCGCAATGGCGCCCGCGCCCGCGCCAGCCGTCGCGGCAACGCCGCTGGCGCGGGATGCGCCCGCCGCCTCGAACGCCATGCTGCCGATTGCCGGTGCCGCGGCGCTCGGATTGCTCGGCCTGATCGGCGTTGGGCTGGCCATGCGCCGCCGCAAGCGCCGGAACGAGGTGGAAATTGCCGCCGCCGACCAACTTGAGCCCGCATTCGGGGCTCCGGCTCAGGCCGATCCGCTCTTTGCCGAGCCCGCGTTCGCGCCGCGCCCGGCAGGGCAGGCTACGGCTGCGGCCGCCGCCGCATCTGGGTCCGCGGGGTCTCCGTCCGACTGTGTCGAAACCGCGCCGGGCAGCCACGTCGAGGCCGCATGCGATGGACCGACCGCGGACAACCCGTCGCTGTCGATCAAGAAGCGGCTGAAGCGGGCGCACTTCTTCGACCAGCGCGAGTTCCTGGCCGAGGCGGGCGAGGTGGCTCCGATGGCGACCGATGCCGGACTTCCGGACGCGGTCGCGGCGCCGGCGCCGCCCATGCGCGAGCCCGCCTGAACCCCGCGCCAGCCGAAGTCGAGTAGGCTGCGATACGAAGATCGGTCGATGTCGATTGGAGCCGCATCGGCTTCCCATTACCCACCATGTCGAGAGCTTGGGCCAATCCGCAAATGTCCGCTTTGGGTCGAAAGCAGACATTAGGAGCCTGTTGCGAATCAAACCGTTTGAGCGACATGACACTCACCCGCGAAAAGCCGAACCGCCTTCACTCGCAGAGAGGGTTGTGGCCTGAGACGGAGTCGGAGCCCCAGGACCGCTCGATTCACTTCTACACGTGCAGGGCGTGCGGGCAGGCGGTCGATACGCGGAAGCTGGGCGACGTGTTTCACCACGAGCAGCCGGGACACGAGCAGAGCCAACGAACAAACTCTTAAGTGCCATGCGGCGTTATCGCCTGTTCATACTATCCGCCGGCAAGATCGAGGAGGAACGTGACTTTATGGCCGTCGATGATGCAACCGCTTATCGGCTTGAGTCACGCAGCTAGGTCTTGGGCCTCCAAGGTCGCGACCAGTCGTCTCGCCTCCCATATCTCGCACTTGCGTGCATGCCGCTTCAGGTCGCACGCCTGGTCGATCGCCGTTCGATCATCGGCGGCAATAATGGTGTCTGGGAGGTCGAGATTGCCTGCTTCGTATAAGCAGTAGAGCCTGTATTCCCGCATGTCCCGATCCTGCGAAAATACGACTGCCCGATATTAAGGGCGCGCATCGGGCAGCCAACGCAACGCGCCCCAACCGGCGCGGTTAACTCATCCGGTGGAAAACGGTTCCCGCAAAAGCGGGCGTCTAAAAGCGGCCCGGTCAGGGGATACCAACCGGGCCGCATTGGCATTTTGAGACTCACGGGGTGGGAGGAGTTGTGCGAGTCTCGCAAGTGAGATTATCACTTTGTGAGTAAATGGAAAGTTGCCGCCCGAGAAATCTCGGTTCGGTTACAGATGGTTAACGCGGCTGCGGTACTTTTCGCGTCCATGCGGGACGTTGAAGAAGATAATGCACAAGGCGCGCTGGGATGCGTGATCTACCCGCTGTTGATCGCGTTCATTTGCTACGGGCTCTACAGCTTCTTCTGAGAAAGCGGCCCGGTAAGGGGATACCAACCGGGCCGCCCTGCTCATCGAGACTCAGCTTCCGGGAAGGTGCGAGTCTCAAGCGCATCATACCATAAGGTGCGGCGCGATGTCCGCGTCTGAGATACAATTGCAATAGACTTACGTTATGCTCCCCTCGCATGGCCTATGAGCGGCAGGATCGATTTGACAGGCGCTCGCCCCTCGGGCGACTACTTAGCTATCCGCCGATCCTGATGGTCGTTGTCGCAATCCAGGCGATGTCGCTGTTGGATTAGGATGCGCGCCAGCTCTTCACTTTGCGGTCGCGGCTCCAAAGCTCCATGCGGCGTCTTTCGTGCCAGCCCTCAGCGATGCTGATTGCGGCGTTATCGTCCGGTGCCTCGAACTCGTGCCTCATCGTGACGTGCTCGCCGCCGTTGAAGAAGTAGAGCCGGTATTGGATCAAAATGCCCGCCCATGGCGGGAACGGTATACGGCTCTCCCGCCACCGAAACGATAGGACGTCTGATTTCGTCTGTTCCCGAATCGTTCCACTCGGCATATCGCTGCGGGAAATGCCGAAACCCGCGACTCCGCTAGACCTCACTTGGTGCATCCGCTGCCGCAAACTGATCGGCCCGCACGGGGGCTGGTTCGGAGCTGAGTGTCAGTGCGGGATCGACCTATCTAAGGCTGACGCGCGCTCGCATTCGACTGGGGAGGAGCCGACTTTCCTTGACAGCTGCACCGATTTAGGCGCCCCCTCGTGAAGTGCGTATCGAGCTAAACTGTGCCGTGTGCGGCGAAAACCGCTTCAACCTAGATGGCTCGCTTGAGGATGATGTGTGTGTCTCTTGCGCGAACTGTGGGCATGTGATCGGCACGATGGGCGAACTGAAGGAGCGGGTCGCCGAAGAGGTTCTACGCCACAGCGCTGCCAAAAGCTGATGGGCGCTCGCATTCGACTGGGACAGGACCGCCCCCGCAATTAGGAAAAGGGCGACCCGGGGCAGGGCCGCCCTCTCAGAACGCACGACGGAACAAGGACCAGGACTATTCCGCCGATTTGCCAATAACTCTCTAATTAACCTTTAGTTCCAGCGGCTTAGCTATTCGCAGAGCGCAGCCTCTGGCTCCAAAGGTTATCATCGAGAGCTGGCGAAAAACCTCGCGTCAGTCGCGCAAGAGCCGACGGGCTCTGACGTGGTGGAGGAGGCCGTTGCCGAGCCGCCCAACCTTTGCTGGGCAGGACTACTGCCCCTGCGACCCACCGCAAGGCGGCCCTGACCAGATGCTGTGCCGAAGGCTCCGGGCGGGTCTACCCGTCGACGATGAGATGATGTCCGCGGGAGCAGGCTTACGCGACGCGCGCGAACAGCTGGAGCAATGGGAGCGGGAAAATCCGGAGTACTGATGCATTGCAGTAATTGCGGCCATCACCTTCAGGGCGAGCCAAAATTTTGCCCGTCGTGCGGTGTCCAGCAAACAGCGGCCTCCGCTGAAACAGAAGCCAGCCCCTACCCAGGCCCCCAAGATCGGTGGGTGCGGGTGGGCCATCATTGCCGTGGTGCTTGTGGTGATCGCGGCTCAGATCTTCCCTGAAGCTTCCCAGAACTCATCGTCCGAAGACACCGCCGACCTGATCGCCGCGGCTGAGCGAGCTCGTGAATGGCAAACGATTGAGGCTCCGAACGAGCGCGGGGACGAAATAACGGGTGCGGCACCAGCCGGGCTACCGCGCACTGTCGCCACCGACGCCATTCGGGAAGCTGGTCACAAATGCGCGTCTGTCGCGGAAGCACTGCGAATTACCGATGGCTCGATCATCGCAAAGTGCACATCGGGGCAACGTTACCGCATCTTCAATGTGCGCGACGTGGGAACAGTAGCGATGAGCTGCGAGGCCGTGGCGAATCTCGGAATCGAGGGAGCGTGTTAATCAGCGTGGGTCAAATTCAAAGGGAGTTTCGTATGAACGTTGAGGGAATGTGGGCCGCGTATTTCGGCGACGCGGACGGCGCGCAGATCAATAGCGGCATTGCTGTCCTCGAGACGGAGCGGATTTTTGGTGGCGACTCCCTCATGGCTTACCATGGGCATTACTCGATGGGCGGCGGCGTGCTGAAGGGCGAACTTCGGATTTGGGCCAATAACCCTCACATCGAAGTGCAAACGGCGTTCGGCAACACGGGAACCCCAGAGGGCTCGATTGTCCAGCTTGAGGGCCTGGTCGATCTTGCTGCCGGTGAGATCACCGGCCAGCTCTGGGAGAAGGCCAATCCCGATCTAAAAATCCCGGCCTATCTAAGGAAGGTGGCCGAGCTTCCCTAATAGCAGTCGCTGCGATGTTGATCCTGGGGCGGAGTTCATTCTCTCCAGATTACCGACGATGCTAATGTCTGTTTTGGGTGGAAAGCGGACATTGAGCGGCTTTTTACGTCTTGCCAGCGCCGCGCGACCGGCGCGGTATCCCGTATTCTTCCATGAGCTTGAGAACCTGTGGCGAATGCGCGCCAAACCGCTCCGCTATTTGGCCGACGGACATGCCCGCCTGATTGTAGAGCTTCTCCAGCGTGGCCTTGTCGAGCCGCTCTCGAAGTGATGGGCCGCGAGGCATGATGCGACGATGTATCAGACGCGGCGAGTCTCGTCAGCGGGGCGCCCTTATCCGCGCGGACCTAGGGCATCGTCAGCCTCTGCGATCATCTTCTCTAGCTTGGCAATCCGCTCTTCCAGGTAGTGGGTCAGTTTGAAATCTCCCTGTCGCGAACCGGGCGTGAACCGAAAGCTTTCACCTTGTGGTAAAGCTCTGGAACAACAGGGCCGGAGGCGATATCGATGATCAGCTTCGCAAGCTGATTGGGATCGCGCGCGCGCTTCTCTCCGCGTGGACCTTTAGGCATCGTCGCCCTCGGATAGGATTTCATCGAGGCGAGCAATTCTTGCGCGAACGTTGGCAGCGCGATCAGGCGTCACATCTCGCTTCAACTCGCCCCGCTCGTCCTTATCCTGATGCGTAATGCGACCGGACTCATATTCGTCCAACAACTTCTGCAGCCTCGCCCGCTCCACCACTGCTTCCGCTCGGTCCATATCCGCCTCCATGCTTTGCGCTAAGCATAACATGGTGAGCGGGTCACGGAATGTCCGCAACGGGCGGAAAGCGGACATTCGGAGTTCCTTCACTCGCCCGCACTCCGGCCAACACACAGAGGGCGGGCCTTCTTTCATGAAAAGCGGCCCGGCTACAGGGTGTGGCCGGACCACTCCTCTCCCTTTTTGGGAAGCGAAACCCGCCTATCGGCCGCTGGCTGAGCGCCGGGGTGGCGAGTCTCAGGGCCGTAGTAGTCCCAATCTCTTAGGAACTAAACAGAATTACGCCGAGCGTCATGCGAGCAGGGATGATGCTTTCGGCGCGAAACTGTGATCCGCAATGGGTTCCAAAGCGGACGTTAGCGGCGCCGAGCGTATCGCACAGGTTTCGCCGCTTCCTCGCTCAAGTCCAGATCCTTGACCGCCCCGAGAGCGAGCAGCCAGTCACTCCAAATGCCTGGGTCAACGGGTCCGCCGTCAGGCCAGATCGCTGTCTCGCGGTTCATCACGCTTAAGAGCCAGCGCAAATCACTACCACGCTCCCAATGGTCCTGGATGAACATGCGCATCGCATCGAAC
>JBKPMC010000179.1:0-8907 GCA_046731955.1 Pseudomonadota bacterium
GCTGCGCCGGCGGACGCAATTATCGTCGAGCCGGCCCCGGCCATCTAAGCGCGTGTCGCCGGGCCGCGCCCGTCGCGGCCCGGCGATCAATCGATTAAAGGAAGCCGATGAAGCATTGGCTGAGACCGACCGCTGCGGTGCTTGCGCTGTCCTTGACTGTGCCCGCGGCGGCGAAGGTCGAGCCCTTCCCCACTTCCTTCAAGACCAGCGACATCCCTGCCAACGGGACGACCATCCACGTTCGCGTCGGCGGACAAGGCCCCGCGGTCGTCCTGCTCCACGGTTTCGGCGATACCGGCGACATGTGGGCGCCGCTCGCGGCGCGGCTGGCCAGGGATCATACCGTCGTGGTCCCGGACCTTCGCGGCATGGGCCTCTCGGCGCATCCCGAAACGGGCTATGACAAGAAGAACGAGGCGAAGGACATTGCCGGCGTTCTGAGCGCGCTCAAGATCGACGGGCCGGTCGCGCTCGTCACGCACGATATCGGCAATATGGTCGGCTACGCTTTTGCCGCTCAGAACCGCGGTCGCGTCACTCGCTGGGTGGTGATGGACGCGCCGCTGCCCGGGCTCGGCCATTGGGACGACGTGATCAAGGATCAGCGGACCTGGCACTTCGACTTCTACGGGCCCGACGAGGAACGGCTCGTCGCGGGACGCGAGCGCATCTACCTCGACCGCTTCTACAATGAGCTGTCGGCGGATCCGAGGCACATCGACGAGGAAACGCGGCGGCATTACACGGCGCTCTATTCCCGGCCGCACGCCATGCATGACGCGTTCGAGCAGTTCAAAGCCTTCCGCCAGGATGCGGTCGACAACCAGAAGTTCCTCGCCGAAGGCAAGCTCACCATGCCGGTCCTCGCGATCGGCGGCGAGAAGTCGTTCGGGCAGGGCTTCGCGAATGAAATCGCCTATGCGGCTACCAACGTCCGAGCCCTTAGCATAAGTGACTCGGGTCATTGGCTGATGGAAGAACAGCCCGAGGCGACGATGAACGCGATCATCAACTTTCTAGCCGAAGCCCACAGCCAATGACCGACGATCAGGGACCGACAATGGCGACGCGTGGGGACCAGATGTTCCTGCGTTTCAACGACGACGAGATCGAACGGCTTTCACGCTTCGGTGAGCGGCGCTCGTTCCGGGCGGGCGAGATGCTGGTGCGCGTCGGCGAAGTCGGCCCGGGCCTGATGCTGATCCTTTCCGGCAGCGTCGAGGTAACCCGGCCGAGCGACGGATCGGTCATTGTCACGCATGAGCGCGGCAATTTCATGGGCGAGCTCGCGCAATTGTCCGGCCGCCCTTACCTGGTCGACGAGAAAGCGCTGACGGATGGCGAGGCGGTCGCCATTCCCGCGGATCGGCTCCGCGCACTTTTGATGGCGGAAGCCGGCCTTGGCGAACGGATCATGCGCGCACTGATCCTTCGGCGGATGGGACTGATCGAGACGGGCGCCGGCCCGATCATCGTCGGCGCGGAGACCAATGCCGACGTCAACCGCTTGGTCAATTTCCTGCGCCGGAACGGCCACCCCTACCAGCAACTCGATCCGCGCGACGACAGTTGTGCGGCAACTTTGGTGGACCGGTTCAAGGTTACATCGGGCGAACTCCCCATCGTCCTGTGCCCAACTGGCCAGCTCCTGCGAAACCCAAGCGAGGACCAGCTCGCCCGCTGCGTCGGCCTGGTCGGTCCGATCAGGGCGGACAAGCTCTACGACGTGGTCATCGTCGGCGCCGGCCCGGCCGGCCTCGCGACGGCAGTCTATGCCGCCTCGGAAGGCTTGTCGGTAATTGCAATCGACTGCCGCTCGTTTGGGGGACAGGCCGGCGCGTCGGCCCGGATCGAGAATTATCTCGGCTTCCCCACAGGCATCTCGGGCATGGCTCTGATGGGCCGCGCCTTCAGCCAGGCGCAGAAGTTCGGGGTCGAAGTCCTGATCCCTGACGAAGCGGTGAAGCTCGAATGCGGTAACGACCCCTGCCACGTCAGGCTCGCGACCGGCGAGCGGATCCAGGCAAGGGCAGTCGTGCTGGCAACTGGAGCGCGCTACCGACGCCTGGGCGTCGACAAGCTCGAAGATTTCGAGGGCTCGTCGGTCCATTACTGGGCCTCGCCCCTCGAAGCCGATTTGTGCGCGAGCCGGGACGTCGCGCTTGTGGGTGGCGGAAACAGTGCCGGACAAGCGGTCGTATTTCTCGCCGACCGCGCGCGCAAGGTAACGCTCATCGCGCGTCGGCCGTTGAACGAAACCATGTCGGCCTACCTCGTCGAGCGGATCGAGAACCTGCCGAATGTCGACGTCGTCATCGGCTGCGAGATTGCGGCGCTGGACGGAGCGCCGGGCGACCTGAAAGGCGTTACGATCCGGCAGCGCTCGGACGGGACGTTGCGGGAGGTCCGGGCTGACTTTCTCTTCTCTTTCATCGGCGCCGAGCCCAACACCGACTGGCTGCAGAGTTCGGGTATCACGCTCGACGAGCGGGGCTTCATCCTGTCCGGCGAGGACCTCGATTCTGACCGCCTCCCGCTCGAAACGAGCCGCCGCGGCGTGTTCGCCGTCGGCGACGTCCGCGCCTGCTCGGTCAAGCGGGTGGCCGCCGCAGTCGGCGACGGCGCGCAGGTCGTCGCAGCCATCCACAAATATCTCGCACTCAAGCACGACGAGCCGGTGCTCCTCCTTCAACCGCAGCCGACTGCTGCGGAGTAACCGTCAGACAGGCGAGGCGTCATGAAGATTGTCGTCATTGGCGGGACCGGCCTGATCGGGTCCAAGGTTGTTGAGAAGCTGAAGCAACGCGGCCATGAAGCGATCGCCGCAGCGCCGAACACGGGCGTCAACACCCTGACCGGTGAAGGCCTCCCCGAAGCGCTCGCGGGCGCCGCGGTCGTCGTGGACGTTTCCAACTCGCCGTCGCTCGACGGCAAGGCGGCGATGGACTTCTTCCGGGCGTCTGCGCGCAACATCGCCGCCGCGGAGGCGGCCGCCGGTGTCGGTCACCATGTCGCGCTCTCGGTGGTCGGCACTGACCGGCTGCAGGAGAGCGGCTATTTTCAGGCCAAGCTCGCCCAGGAACGGCTGATCAAGGGTGCCGGAATCCCTTACACTCTGGTCCACGCCACCCAGTTCTTCGAGTTCATGCGCTCGATCGCCCAGGCGGCAACCGAGGGCAGCACGGTTCACCTGCCGGCGGCGCGCTTCCAGCCGATGGCCGCGGACGATGTGGCGGCCGCTCTCGTCGACGTCGCGCTTGGCGAGCCGATGAACGGCCTGGTCGAAATCGCCGGACCCGAGGCCTTCACGATGGTCGAGGCCGTCAGCCGGGTCCTCGATTTCGACCATGACCCGCGCAAGGTCGTCGACGATTCCGGCGCGCTTTATTTCGGCGCGCGCCTGGGCGAGCAGACCCTGATGCCGGGCCCCGACGCGCGGCTGGGCGCGACCCGCTACGACTGGTGGCTCACCCACGTTCCGCCGCCGCCGAAGGTCGCCGCCGCACCCGCTCCGGCCGCGGTCCATTAGATGAGAGCGCTCTGCATGGCCCTGGCGGTCGCGCTGGGCGTCCTCGGCGCGTTCAACGGCTTGTTCATGCTCGTTTCGCCGTCCGGCTGGTATTCGGCGGTTCCAGGCGTGACCACGACCGGCCCCTTCAACCAGCATTTCATCCGCGACATCGGGCTGATCTATTTGCTGATCGGCGTGTGCTTCCTGGCCGGTGCCGCAAAGCCGCGGTTCCGCGCCGTGCTCTGGGGGCTTGCGACGTTGTGGCTCACCGGCCACGCGCTGTTCCATCTGTGGGAGGTTGCAGTCGGCATCAGCGGGCAGTCTGCGATCGCTCGTGATTTTGCTGCGGTTACCCTACCCGCGATTATCGGGATCGTCTTGACGGTCTGGGCCGCGGGCGTGCCTAGGACAGAAGCAACTGCGGGCCGATGAGCCGGTTGCAAGGGAGGTCACATGCCCAAGAAGATCCTGATGCAGACGACGATCCCGACCACCGGGGACGACTGGTCGATCGCTCGTTTCAGCCATTTGGGGGCGCTTCTCCGCGCTCAGCGGGATGATCGGGGCAGCCCGCTTTATGACGTCACCATGCGCGACCGCGACCCGCTGGGCCAGCCGGACTCCGTCTTGTCGACGATCGACCAGAGCGACTTCGATCAGCTGTGGCTGTTCGCGGTCGACACCGGCGACGGGCTGACCGAAGCGGATTGCGACGCGATCTCGCGCTTCCGCCGAAACGGCGGGGGTCTTCTCGTCACGCGCGATCACATGGATCTGGGTTCGTCCGTCTGCACGTTGGGAGGCATTGGCAATGCCCATTATTTCCACTCGAAACACTTGGACCCGGACGTCGAGAAGCGCAGGAGAGACGATCCGTACACGACCGCCATTGACTGGCCGAACTTCCACTCCGGAGCGAACGGCGACTATCAGGAGATCGAGATCGTCGATCCCCCCCATCCGCTACTTTTCAACCAGCAATCGCCGACGGGTTTCATCAGGTACCTTCCTTCGCACCCGCACGAGGGCGGGGTCGGTGCGCCCGATGGAGAGGATGCCCGGGTGATCCTCAGGGGAAAGAGCATCGTCACCGGCGTGCCCTTCAACATTTCGGTGGCATTCGAGCCGGGCGAACACGGCGGCCCGGCTATCGCCGAGAGCACGTTCCATCACTTCGCGGACTACAATTGGGATCCGGGCTCCGGCTCCCCGAGCTTCGTCACCGAACCTCCCGGTGACGGGCTGAAGCGGGTCCCCGAGGCGATGGCCGACACGCATCGCTACGCACTCAACATCGCCGCCTGGCTCTCCGGCGCTTTGGAGGTTGGCTCGCAAACGCTGCGTGAGGAAGCGATGCCGGCGGCGGAATAGTCGGCACAAACCCACTGCCCCGCCGCCGTGCGGAGATCGTCAGAACCGCTCGCCGACCATTTCCTCGCTCTTGGCCCAGAGCGCCTTCGCGAGCTCGGGGTCGAGTGCGTATGGACGGACGCCTTCGCTGTTCACGCTCATCGGACCGTCGGTGACGTTCGTGGTGACATGGCAGTTCTCGCAATAGCGTCCGCCGACTTCGCCGGCCTCCGCCACCACGCCGGCCCAGACCGATGTTGCCGCACCCTGCGGGATTGACTTGAACTCGAAGGGCGGCTCGCCCGCCTCGGCGAGCTGGGCATTGATGCCGGCAACCAGCGCATCGAGTTCACCGTCGGACATATGGCGATCGAGTTCCGTCTTGATCCCGCCTGGATGGACCGCGGTCGCGCGGACTCCGCGGGCGCGATGGCGGCTGTCGAATTCCACGGCGAACAGGATGTTCGCGGTCTTCGAACGGCCATAGGCAACCATCGGATCGTAGGGGGTGCGCTCAAAATTGGGATCGTCGAGATCGACATCCGAGTAGCGATGGCCGGCCGAGGACAGGTTCACCAGTCGCGCGCCCGGCCGCATCAGCGACGCGATCCGGTTGACGAACACGAAGTGGCCGAGGTGGTTGGTGCCGAACTGCGTCTCGAACCCGTCGACAGTGTGGCCCAACGGTGTGCGCATGACTCCGGCATTGGCAATCACCAGGTCGAACGTGCGGCCGTCGGCATTGAGCTGGTCGGCGCCGGCGCGGACGCTTGCCAGGTCGGCGAGGTCGACTTCGACCAGCTCGATCGGCCACGCTCCGGCATCGCGCAAGGCGCGCTCGGCCTTGGCGAGGTCGCGGGCGGTTCCGACCACTTCGGCGCCGTGGGCCTTGAGCGCTCGGGCGGTCTCGACTCCCAGGCCGGCGGACACGCCGGTCACCAGCGCTCGCTTGCCGGTCAGATCGACGCCGGCAAGCACTTCGTCGGTGGTGGACTCGGCGCCGAACGCCGGCTTGCTGTTGGGTTCGGGACGGTCGATCACGTCGAAGGGGGTAGTCATCACGAAAAATCTCCTGAATTTAAAAACCGGGTTGGGGATCAGACGGCCTCGGCTTCACCGAGCGCCTGGGGGTTGCGTTTCGGCGAACGTATCACTAGAACTGGAGGACGCCTCCGCTTAAATACGGAGGGTTCCTCCGTTTATCAAGAGACTTTTTGTGCCTGCAGATTCCGCCCCTGCCCGCAAGCCCCGCGCCGATGCGGAGCGCAACCGCCAGCGCCTGCTCGAGGCGGCGCGCGCGGCGTTCAACGCGGGCGGCACGTCGGTCAGCCTCGAGGAGATTGCGCGTTCGGCGGGCGTCGGCATCGGCACTCTGTATCGCCACTTCCCCACCCGCGATGTCCTGATCGCGGACGTCTACCGAAGCGAAGCGGCAAAGCTCGCCGAGGCGGCGCGCCGCCTGTCCGAAAGCGAGCCGCCGCTCGACGCGCTGCGGAATTGGCTGCTCCTGTTCGTCGATTATCTGGCGACCAAGCTGATCCTCGTGGAAGCTTTCAAGTCCATGGTCGGGGACACCTCGCAGCTTACCGCCGCGTCGGGCGATCTCCTCAGCTCGTCGATCACCTTGCTAGCGAAGCGCGCCGTCGACAGCGGCGACATTGTCGCTGGCGACATCGACCCGATCGACCTGCTTCGGGCGATTACCGGCGTGGCGATGGCGGGCGCAGGCCCGGACTGGGACTCCGCCGCCAGGCGAATGGTCGATGTACTGATCAGCGGCCTTCGGGCCCGACCGGCGGTGGAGTAACCGCCAACGTCTGCTTTGGGTGGAAAGCGGACCTTAGCGTCCCGGTCCATCTGACTTCACTCCGCGGCCGCAACCAGACCTAGGCGCTCCTTGGCCTCCGCGAGCATCTTCTTAAAGCGCGCATCGTCGCGGATTGAGTGGAGGTCCGGATCCGCTTCCGCATGCATGATCCACGTACTGCTCGTTACCGTTTCGAAGAATCGTTCGAGCGTATTCAGCGCCTCCTCCGCATCGCCGAACCTTAGCAAAATCGTGCAGGCACTATTGTATCGCATGACGAGGTTGTCCGGGTCGAGCACTAGAGCCCGGCGCAGCCACTCTCGCGCCCTGTCCTTGTCTCCCAATATAGCAAGGGCATGCGCGCCGCAGGCAAGAGCCGTCCCATTGGTGGGATCCATAGCAATCGCCTGTTGCACTCTTTGGCAAACCTTGGTGGCCGCCTTCAGCAGTTGCTCCTGGTCACCGATGGCTTCGTAGCACGTTATGAGCATGAGCGGATTGTGCCAATCCGTATCATTTAGCGACCCCGCCTTTTCGAAGTAAGGAATCGCCTCGCGGATGTGGCCATGGCGAAACAGCATGCGCGCCGCTTCGCGGTTCACTTCCCACGAGTCCGGGTCGAGCTTGAGCGCCGTCCGGACTTGCTTCTCGGCCTCTTCGGCACGGCCCTCATCTTCGAGGTATCGCGCTTTGATACAGTACGCTTCTGGAAGCGCCGGATTGAGTTCGATGGCGCGCTCCGCAGCCGGAAGTGCGTTCTCATCCTCACCAAAACTAAACCGAAGCTCGGCTTGTGCTAGCGCCATTAGACCCCACGCCTGAGCATATTCGGGATCCAGCTGCGTCGCCTGCTTACAAAGGCGCACAATTGTTTCCTCCCGCCGCGGATTGCCAAAATTGCCACTGACCCATTGCTGGCGCGCCATGAGGTACACGTCGTAGGCGTCGACGTTGGAAGTCCCGCGGTTCTCGATCGCCTTCTTCTCGGCGGGGAGAAGCTTCACTTTCAGTGCGTCAACAATCGCTTTGGAAATCTCGTCCTGGATTGCGAAAATGTCATCAAGGTCGCGGTCGAACCGATCAGCCCACAAGTGCTTGCCGGTGGCGCCGTCGATCAACTGGGCATTGATCCGGATACGGTTACCTGCCTTGCGCACACTCCCTTCGAGCACGTGGCTGACACCTAGCTGCTTGGCTATCTCCTCCACGTTCGGATTCTGGCCCTTGAATCCGAAGGCAGTGTTGCGGGCGACGACCTCGAGGGCGGAGACCTTCGACAGGTCGGTCGTGATGTCTTCGCTGATGCCGTCGCTGAAATATTCCTGCTCGGGCTCTCCGCTCATGTTGACGAAGGGTAGCACGCAGATGGACGCCCGCACCGCCTGCACCCGGGAACCCATCGGCTCGCTAGGAGCAACCTCATCGCCTATCCCCCTGACCAGCGCGGCAACGCTGCCCTCGAGCTTTTGCCATCCTGCCGAACTGGTGTCTCCGTCCCAGCCCTTGAGGTTGGCGCACTGGATCTGGTTAAACGGCATGGGCGGAAGGGCGCCATCCAGGCTCGCCTGGACGAGCGTCCCGGCTTCGCGCGCTGTGTCCGCCTCCGCCCGCACCCAGTGCGATTTAGTCGATTCGGCACACCACAGGACGACCACCGCTTTCGCCGCCTTCAGCCGTTCTTCGATGACGTCGGAATAGGCGCGATGCGCCGGTAGCTCATCATCGCGCCAAACGCTGAAACCCTCATCACGGAGCGACCGCGCGATCAGATGCGCCGTCTGCTCGCTCGGACGAGCGTAGGAGATGAAGACGTCGCGACTGTCAGCCATCGGTTAGGGCATCGGCCTTCTTGAGCGCCGTTCTATTTCCATGGTGAACCGGAAACCGCTGTGAAGTTGGCGGTCCCACCAGACCTCGTGTGCACCATGTGGGATGCCACCGCGAGCTCCCTGCCAGCATCGACGCCGTCTCGCATAGCTGAGATCCGGGACACGGCTCCCCCAGAGTTTATGCCGCGACTCTGCTCTGATTGACCGTGAGGTGCAAGCAGGACGGTTAAACCGAATCTAATGACCGAGCAGGCGAGATCGGCCAATGCAATGGGTCGAAAGCAGACGTTAGCCGCTGATGTCCGGAATGGGTGGAAAGCAGACACTCGAGTCGCCGATTGCTAAGTCCATGCCGCAATCGAGCAAAACCCTTCGCGTCGAATAATCTAGTTGACTGCCTGTCGGCCAGG
>JBKPMC010000180.1:0-4584 GCA_046731955.1 Pseudomonadota bacterium
ATCAGGCCGACAAGCATCATGAGCAGGCGATCGCGGATTTCACCGCAGCCAATGGCCTGACGCCGCAACGGGTCGAGCCGCTGCTGGCGCGTGCAACCAGCTATCTCGCCATCGACAAGGCAAAGGAAGCCGCCTCCGATCTCGACGAGGCGGTACAGGCCGATCCCAACAGCGCGCAAGCCTGGTCGGCTCGCGGCGTCACCTATGAACGTCTGGGCGACAAGGCCAAGGCGTTCGCCTCCTACGGCCGTGTCCTCGCGCTCCGTCCCAGGGACGAAGCTGCACGAAGCGGCCTCGCACGCACTGGCGGCTAGGGTCTTCCCGGCTTTGATGGAATCGGAGCCTAGCTGGAGTTCTGCCTGACGCGCGTTCTTGGCGCCAGACGAAAGGCCCCCGGATCAAGCCCGAGGGCGTCGGTTCTCACGAAGACGACTATTTCGGCAGCACCGCGTGGAAGATCGACTTCGCCGTCGACAGCGCGTCCTCGGCAGCCGCCGTGGCGCGCTCGCGCACGGAAGGCTCGGCCGCTTCGGCCCGCAGATCGAGCGGGCGCGAGAGCGGAATATCGGCGGGCGGGGTCGGACGGTTCGGGTTGGCCTCGGCATAAGGCGGCCGCGCCTGTGACGAAGCCTGACCATAGGGTTCGCCTGCTGGCTGACCCGAGATCATGATCGGCGGCGGCAGCGGACGAAGCGCGGGCGCATTCACGGCAGGCGCATTGGCGACCACCGGCGCATTCGCCGCCGCAGGCGCACTCACAACCGCGGGCGCGTTCGCTGCCCTCGGCGCCTCGGGAGCGGGAGCACGGACCGTCTCGGCGGCGCGCGGAGAGGCCTCGCCGTTGGCGCGCAGGCGCTCGATCGCGGCCCGGGCCAGATCATTGGCATCGCGCCGTTCATCCGGCGCAGCAACCGCAGTCTCGACCGGGGCGGCCGGCGCGGCCGCCGCAACCGGAGCCGCCGAGGGATTCACGGCTATGGGCGACGGCAGCACGACCCTGATCTTTTCCTTTTCGCGCGGCGCCGCGGCATGGCGGCGCTGATCGGCGTCAGCCGGGGTGTCGGCTGATTTCACATCCGACTTGGTATCGGCGGACTTGGTGTCGGCAGGCTTGGTGTCAGCTGACTTGGTATCAGCAGGCTTGGTATCGGGCTTGGTGTCAGCCTTCGCTTCGGTTTTTGCGTCAGCCTTCGCTTCAGTCTTCTCCTGAGCCTTTTCGACCGCCGCCGACCGTTCGGCAGCCGTCTTGTCCATCACGGCCTTCTCGGAGATGCCCCTCGCCTTGACGCCGGCAGCCGGAAGATTGCTGACACTGGCCGTGGTCTCGGCCGATTTGCCGTCTGGCTTCGCTTCCGCCTTGCCATCCGCCTTGGGATTGGCAGTCGACGCCGCCGCGGCAGGCGCGTCCGTGTTGGGCTTGGTCACGATGTAGTGGTTGACGATGTACGCGCCGATGACGGTCGCGGCCACCGATGGAAAGATGTCTACGGCGAATTTCTTGAGGTAATTCAGCATTCCGGCCACTCCCCGCGGTCCCTCAATTGCAGGAACTTTGAGGCACATTGAGGGATCAACTGCGACGGATCGGTGGCAATTCAGCAGTTCCCGTGCAGGCCCGGCTCGCGTCGGTTAAAAATTGTCTAACCAGTTCAAGCCGGTAGGGCGAGCCCGGAAGCAACCTCGGGAACCCATAGGCCAGGTGGTCAGGGCTTGGTCAGGGCTTCAGCTCGACCTCCAGAAACACGATCTCGCTTGCGGTCTCGTTGAGCACGTCGTGCTGGACGCCGGCTTTCCGGAAATAGGATTTTCCGGCCCCGAGCTGCGCCTTGCTGCGTTCGCCGTTCGGCGCGACGATGGTCATCTCGCCCGGGGTCACCGGCACGATCACGTAATCCATCTCGTGGGTGTGATGGCCGGTCGCGCTACCCGGCGCCAGCCGCCACTCGGTGACGCGGACTTCGGGGGTGTCGACCTGAATGTCGGATTTGGCGGCAAGCATTTCATTCTTCTCCGATTTACGGCACGAATACCATGAACACGAACACGGCAAACACCACCATATGCACCAGCCCGAACAGGATGTTGGTTCGGCCGGTGCCGAAGGTGAGCATGCTCACGAAGAACGTGAGCAGCAGCAACACCATGCCCTGACTGTTGAGCCCGAGCACGAGTTCCTTGTCGAGCGCATAGGTGGCCACGCCGACCGCTGGAATGGTCAGCCCGATGGTCGCCAGCGATGACCCCAGCGCGAGATTGATGCTCTTCTGCAGATCGTTGTTGCGCGCAGCTGCAATGGCGGAGACCCCTTCCGGGAGCAGAATCAGGAGCGCGACCAGCACGCCGGCGAACGCTGGCGGGGCGCCGATCATCGCGGTCACGACATCGACCACGAGCGAAAATTTCTTCGCCAGAAGCACTACGGCAAGCAAGGAGACAAGCAGCAGCGCGATGCTGAGCGCCAGCATCCGGTTCGACAGGGATGAGGTTTCCGCAGCCCCACCGGCGCCTCCCTTGATGAAGTAGTCGCTATGCCGGATCGTCTGGGTATAGAGGAACACGCCGTAGAGCATGAGCGTGACCAGGTCCACAAAGCCAAGCTGCGTCGACGAATAGACCGGCCCCGGCGCCGTTAGCGTATAATTGGGCATGATCAGCGTAATCGTGGCCAGCACGAACAGCACGCTGAGATAAAGGTTCGCGCCCGAGACCTGAAAATCCTGCTCGCGGTAGCGCAAGCCGCCAATGAAGATGCAGAGGCCGACGAGGCCATTGCACACGATCATCACCACCGCAAACACCGTGTCGCGCGCCAACGCCGGCTGTGGCTTGTCGCCGAGCATGATGGTTGCGATCAGCGCGACCTCGATGATGGTGACCGCAAGCGTCAACAATAGCGTGCCGTAGGGTTCGCCGATTCGCTCGGCGATCACCTCGGCATGATGCACGGCCGCGAACACGGTGCCGAACAGGATCGCCAGCAGCACCACCGCGAACAAAAGCCCGCCAACTGACGGCGTAAAGCCGAGCCCGAGGCCGGTGACGACGGCAAACAGCAGCATCGCCAGCGCGGGAAAAATCCAGGCCGATCGCGGCATCGGTCCATGTGCGCTCATGCGATCAAATCCCAACCGGTTTGTGGACGCTGGATGCGCCCAAAGCAGCCATCACCCTTTCGCAAGGTTGATGAAATTTCGCGCGATTTCAATGGCGCCGAAATTATCCAGATCGTTGTGACCGCCCCGGGCGAGACGGACAAACCGTTTCGGCTCGTTCGCCAGCGCAAACAGCCGCTCGCCAAAGGCGACGGGTATTGTGGAATCGAGCGCGCCATGCATCACGAGCAGCGGAACCTTGACCCTCGCGATCTGCGCGTCGGAACGGAACTGATCCTGCATCAATAGACGCACGGGTGCGAACCAGTACGCCGACGCGGCGACATCGGTGATCGACGTATAGGGAGCCTCCAGGATCAACCTCCCGATCCGTTGCTCCGCTGCAAGCGCCACCGCAACACCGGTGCCGAGCGAAAAGCCCCAGACGACGATGTTGTCCGCGCGATAGCGTGCGACCGCAAAGGCATAGGCCGCCGCTGCATCCTGCAACAATCCGTGCTCGCTCGGTTGCCCGGTCGAGCCCGCATAGCCGCGATAGGACAATGCGATGACCCCGGTCCCGTCGGCGATGATGCTGCGAAAGCGGCCGAAGAGGCCGGCGAGATAATCGCCATTGCCGTGGAAATAGAGCACGACCGGACGGCCCGGCCTGGCCGGAACGTGCCAGACGATAACCTTCTCACCGTCAGCCGTCGTCAGGATATGCTCTTCCGCTTCCGGAAAGCCCGCCGCCTGTGGCGCCGTGCGCGCACGCGTCGGGACCGGAAACAGGACGCTGCGCTGCGCGAAGAACAGGACGAGCAGACCACAGACATAACCAGCCGAAACGACGATCAGCAGCCATTTCAGTACAGTCATGAATTTCCCGCGAACGCTTTACATCCCTTTGACGATGCTCTCGGTGACCTTCTTGGCGTCGCCGAGCAGCATCATGGTGTTGTCGCGGTAGAACAGCGGGTTGTCGATTCCGGCATAGCCCGACGCCAGCGAGCGCTTGATGAACATCACGGTGCCGGCCTTCCAGACCCGCAGCACCGGCATGCCGTAGATCGGCGAGGTCTTGTCTTCTTCGGCGGCCGGATTGGTGACGTCGTTGGCACCGATCACAAATGCGATGTCGGCCTGCGCAAATTCGGAGTTGATGTCCTCGAGTTCGAACACCTCGTCATAGGGCACGTTGGCCTCGGCGAGCAGCACGTTCATGTGGCCGGGCATGCGGCCCGCGACCGGGTGGATGGCGTACTTCACCTCGACGCCTTCCTTCTTCAAGATGTCGGCCATTTCGCGCAGCGCGTGCTGGGCCTGCGCCACCGCCATGCCGTAGCCGGGCACGATGATGAGGCTCTGGATGTTGGCGAGCAGCACCGCGGCGTCGTCCACGCTCACCTCGCGCACGTTCCGGGTGGCGCCGGCCACCGAGCCGCCCGCTCCGGCGGCCGGGGTCGCGCCGAAGCCCGCGAACAGAACGTTC
>JBKPMC010000181.1:0-5036 GCA_046731955.1 Pseudomonadota bacterium
CTCCCGCACCAAGAAGGCCGGATGATTGGGCAAGGAGCGCGATAGCATCCTCTAGCGCGCGATGCCCTGGTCTACCCCGTTCGATGACCCGATATCGCTTCGCGGCGGAGGCAGGCTCGTGACGCTGCAGCAGGCCGCCGATTATGTCATGGCATTGCCGGAAAAAGTGCAGCACGAGGCGCACTGGCAGACCGCGGTCGAGAATCTGATCAATGCGGCCGAGACCGGCGGCGGCTGGCTGATGTTCGCGCGGATCGCTGTCATGCGGGCACTCAATGCGGACGGGAAAGATCGCTAGCCACAGGCTTCAATCGCCGCTGCTTATCTATGTCCCCGCCCCCGGCTACTTGATCGAGGCGCCGACGTCGCTGAATTTCGTGCTCAGCGCGCTGCCGACGCCGTTGACGGCGGTCACGATCACGATGCTGAGGCCGGCCGCAATGAGGCAATATTCGATGGCGGTCGCACCGCATTCATCGTCGATAAATCGTGCAAATAAACGACGCATAGACAAACTCCTGCCGACGCTCCCCGAAATTCTCCCGCGCCATACTTGTTAAACTCTAGGCGGGAACGGTTGAAGAGGTCTTGAGGAACAGAATGAACGATCGATTAAGGCCGATGGATAAACCGCGCCCCGGAAGCATACTGCAGGGAAAATTTACCATCGATTGCGCATCGCCCGTCCCGCCGCGGCGCTGAACAAAGGGACCGGGCAGTCGCCCGGTCCGGAAGGTCGTTCTCAGAAGTTACGCTGCGCGCGCAGCTCGAGCTGGAACGTATCCTGGTCCTTGAACTCGTAGAGCGCGACCGGTTTCGGCGCAGTTGCAGTGAAGATCGAGCTGCCCGACATTTTCTGGTCGAGGTGGGTCCACATCACTTCGGCCGAGAACGTCAGGTTCTTGACGGGAGTCCAGCGGGTGACCACGCCGAGTTGCGCGACGTTGAAATCGGGATTGCAAGTGTAGTTGCCGGTCGTGTTGCCGGCCGCGGCCTGACCCGGATGGCTGGCGGCGAAGGCAGCACAATAAGCGCCCTTGGCGGTGGTGGTACCGAGGCCATTGATATTGTCGTTGGAGCCGCCATCATAGCGGACCGATGAATAGCTGCCGAACAGGCTGGTGCTCCAGTACGCATCCCAGTAG
Organism: Pseudomonadota bacterium; assembly: GCA_046731955.1. GTDB lineage: Bacteria > Pseudomonadota > Alphaproteobacteria > Sphingomonadales > Sphingomonadaceae > Sphingomicrobium. The sequence continues at coordinate 1,146 of JBKPMC010000181.1, forward strand.
TGATTGAACGCGCCGCGAATGCCCCAGGCTTGTGTCAGGACGATACCGCCGGTGCCGAGCGCGCCCGGCATGTAAACGCCGTCCGTGGTGGCGCCAAATCCGACGCTCTGGTAGCCAAAACCGCTACCGGCGAACATCGCAAAGTTCGGCGAGGTCGCATCAGTCGAGATAATGTATTTCGTGGCACCCTTGGCGAAACTCGCATCAACCTTGATGTCGTCGCCTTTGCCGGTCGGCAGGTTCTTGACCTGCAACGCCGCCATCACCGCGCCGCCCCACTTGGTCTCGGGGTGCCCGCTGATTTCGGAAAAGTTCGTCGGCACGCCGCCGGCGCCCAGCGTGTTGTACGAGCCGTTCACCTCATGGGCGGCGGCCGAAAACTGCAGCAGACCCCAGGCCTGATCGACCCGGATGTTGCCGACGATATCGGGCGCGTGCGTGCCGGCATAGGCGTTCGATCCGGTGCCGTTGGCGCCGATCGCGCCGGGGATGCTCAGATTGTAAACGGCGGTGCGATCCCAGACGGTGGGATCGTCGAGGCCGATCGTGCCCGATACGCCGTTGCCGAATTCCGCCATGTACTGAATGTTGTTCGGCCCGCTGCTATCGCCACTGTAGCCACCCAGCAGGAACGACGTGATGTTGCCCGGATTACCCTGCCAGGGCGATGCAAAGGCCGAAGCTGACTTGCCGAAGGTGAATCCCGCAAATTGGATAAACAGATCATAGACCGCGACGTAGCCGCCGCCGGGGGTGCTGAGCGCGTTTGCCATTCCGCCCGGGAACGCTGTGAGCGTGGTGGGATTGGAGCTGGCGAAGTTGTTGAACTGGAATTTGGCCGAACCGAAGGTGCGGACCACGCCGTATTCGGTGGCGGTACGGGTATCGACCGTAAGCACCATGCGCGAACGGTCGATGAAATAATCGCGAAAGCGGTTCTGCTGCCCAGGATCGCTGCTCCACGCCGGCTGGCCGTGAGCGCCCCCGGCGTTGAAGGTGGTGTCGGCGCGCAAATAGCCACCGAGCTTGATGCAGGTGTCAGTGCCCGGAATGAAGAAAAAGCCGGCGCCGTAAAGCGAGCAGATCTTTACATACTCGACTGGCTTGGCCTTGACCGGAAGGTCGGCCGCCTGTGCACCGCCCGCTGCTAGCAGGCCGACCGCCGAGCTGACCAAAAGAGTGCGAACCGCCTGCATGTGAACTCCCCGTCTCCACGGTGCATGCGCCGACTCCTAACTAGCGCAAAAAGGCGAGCGCCATAACGACAGGCATTGTGATTAGCTCACTTCGGCCAGCGATGTGGCGTTTCGGCAACGCCAGGAGCTGGATTGCCGGAGCCGCCAAAGCCGCGGGAGAGTCGTTGCCAGTCCGCCGTGTGTATCGTCGCACCGTTGAACCATTAGCGATGACTCTGCGGTGGCGACGGCGCGCAAATTATCAAATCAATATGCCAACCGCTGGGGCCGAACTCCCTCGATCGGCCGTTGTTGAATGACAGCGGGCCAACCCGGGGCGACACGATAACGACCGGCTTATGGAATTCAACGGCTGCCGGGGTTTGGGCAACCTGCCCGGTCAGCGAGGTGCTGAAACCATCCGCTGTTTGGTCAACCCATCTGCCAATGCCTAGCCTGGAGACGCGTTGCAAAATACAGGACCGTGATCGAGGTCCGAAATCCAACGAGGAAATATGAAGCCGTCAGCGCGGTGATTGTCCCCCTTTGAGAGGGGAACAATCACCGGCAGGACTGTTCGATCAGAAGTTCCGCTGGGCGCGGAGCTGAAGCAGGAAGGTGTCCTGATCCTTGAACTCATAGAGCGCGGCAGGCTTCGGAGAGCTGGCCGTGAACACCGAGCTGCCCGACATCTTCTGGTCGAGATGGAACCACTGCACTTCGCCCGTGAACGTCAGGTTCTTGACGGGTGTCCAGCGGAGGTTGACGCCGAGCTGCGAGACGTTGAAGTCGGGGTTACAGGTGTAGTTGCCCGCGGCGTTGCCGGCCAGCGCCTGACCCGGGTGGCTGGCGGCGAAGGCGGCGCAGTAAGCGCCCTTGGCCGAGGTAGTTCCGGCACCCAGCAGATTGTCGTTGGCGCCGCCGTCATACTTGACCTGAGAGTAGCCGCCGAACAGGCTCGACGACCAGTACGGATCCCAGTTGTGGTTGAACGCACCGCGGACGCCCCAGGCCGTCGTCAGGACGATGCCGCCGGTGCCGCCCGCGCCGGGCATGTAGACGCCGTCGGTGGTCGCACCGAAGCCGACGCTCTGGTAGCCGAAGCCGCTGCCGCCGAACATCGCAAAGCTCGGCGAGCTGCCGCTGGTGGCGATAACGTTCTTGGTCGTACCCTTGGCATAGGAGACATCGAACTTGATGTCGTCGCCAGGACCGGTCGGGATATTCTTGATCTGCAACGCCGCCATCACCGAGCCGCCCCACTTGGTTTCGGGGTGGCCGCTGATTTCGGAGAGCGCAGTCGGGACGGCGCCGGCGCCAAGCGTGTTGTACGAAGCGCTGACCTCATGCGCGGCCGCCGACACCTGGAACAGACCCCAGGCCTGATCGACCCGGACCCTGGCGACGACGTCGGGAGAATGCGTGCCGGCATAGGCGTTCGATCCGGTGCCGTTGGCGCCGATCGCCGACGGGATGGCCAGATTGTAGACGGCGGTGCGGTTCCAGACGGTCGGGTCGTCGAGACCGATCGAGGCCGACACGCCGTTGCCGAACTCGGCGGTGTACTGGATGTTGTTGACGCCAGTGTCGGTGTTGTTGCCGCCGAGCAGGCTCGAGTTGATGTTGCCCGGGAAGCCATTCCACGGCGTCGAGTAGGCCGACGAAGACTTACCGAAGGTGAAGCCGGCAAACTGGATGAAGAGGTATTCGACGGCAACATAGCCGCCGCCCGCAGTGCTGAGCGCGTTTGCAGTGGAGCCCGGGAAAGTGATGGCTGCCGGATTGTTGGTGCCGCCGCCAACGTTGTTGAACTGGAAGTCGCCCTGACCGAACGTGCGGACCACGCCGTACTCGGTCGCGGTACGGGTATCGACCGTCAATGCCAAGCGGGAGCGCGCGACGTAGTAATCGGCAAAGCGGTTCTGCTGGCCGAGATCGCCGTTCCAGGCCGGTGCGCCATGGGCGCCGCCGTTAAACGTGACGTCCGCACGCAGATAACCGCCGATCTTGATACAGGTGTCGGTGCCCGGGATGTAGAAGAAGCCGGCGCCGTAAAGCGAGCAGATTCTCACATATTCGACCGCCTTGGCCTTGACCGGAAGGTCGGCCGCCTGGGCCCCGCTCAGGGCCATCAACCCTGCCGCCGAGCCAAGAATGAGTGTTCGCGCCGTAGTCATTTTAGTCTCCTGTACCGCGATTCCATGCAGCTGCATGTGGAACACTTAATCCAAAAACCCTTACTGGGAATGACAACGATGTGATGCGGCATCACTTGGGTCGCGGCTGTGATGTTTTCGCAACGCAGCGGCGTCGGACCACGGCTCGGGCGGATACTTTCGTTCAGGCAAGCAGCGCTTGCCGGAACAATATTCTCTCCGGTTGAGCATCGATCCCGGCCAAGGATGACAAAACGCATATCTGCACTTCCGCGTGGAGGCGCAGCCCTCGCTTTACCGGACCGGAAAACCCTGCTCCTACTGTCGCAAATTGGCCGGACCGAACCGGCCTGCAAATCCCGGGGGAGAGACCGTCATGAAGCTCGGCGTCGCCATTGCGGAAATCATGAAGCGGGAGGGAATCGAAATCCTCTGCGGCTATCCGGTCAATCATCTCATCGAATATGCCGCCAATGCCGACATCCGCCCGGTGATGGTGCGCCAGGAACGCATCGGCGTTCACATGGCGGACGCGATCTCGCGCGTCACCTCAGGGCAAT
>JBKPMC010000182.1:0-19254 GCA_046731955.1 Pseudomonadota bacterium
AAGTGAACACCGTCCTCGGCAATTACGGAGCGAAACGCCTCGTCATTGGCCACACGCCAAGCCTCACGGGGGTCGCCATCACCAATGGCGGCCGCCTGGTCCGAATCGATACCGGCATCTCGCGTTACTATGGCGGGCCGCTCACCTGGATCGAGATCGTCGGCGACACGGTGACTCCGCGCACGGTCGGGAGGTCCACATGAAATTGAGGATCGCAGAAGTCGCTGCCGGGTACGCACTCTTACTTTCGGCGCCGGCCGCTGCCCAGGCGCCGAAGCCGTTGTTCGCGGCGTCCGACCCGATCCGATTGATCATCCAGGCGCCGTTCACGACCCTGATCCGAAACCGCCAATCGCCCCAGGCAATCACTGGTACGATAACGGACCCGGCCGGCAACAGCCTGCCCGTCAGCATCAGCTTGCGCGGGATTACGCGCCGCACTTCGGAGATCTGCGACTTTCCACCACTCCGCATCGAGTTCGCGTCTCCACCTCCGCCGACATCCCAGTTCGCAGGTCAGAAAAGGCTGAAACTTGTGACGCACTGCCGAAGCTCTGCTTCGTTTCAGCAGAACGTGTTGCTCGAATATGCGGCCTACCGAATGTACAATGTGCTGACTCCGAGAAGCTTTCGAGTCCGGCTCGCCAGCATCGATTATCGCACGCAGGACGGCCGATCGACCGCATCGCGCGCCGGCTTCTTCATCGAGCCGCTCGACGACGTCGCCAAGCGCAACGGCATGCGTCAATTGCACGCGCCGAACCGCATTCCCGTGACTTACCTCAGCCCGCCCGATGCTGCGCGCTATGCCCTGTTTCAGCACATGATCGCCAATCATGACTGGTCGATGCGCGCGGGACCGGTTGGCAATGATTGCTGCCACAATGCCGAGTTGATGGGGGAGGCACGAGACGGCGCGGTTATCCCCATCCCGTATGATTTCGATTTTTCGGGCTTCGTCGGCGCACTCTATGCCTTACCACCCGAGGAGTTGCGCATCAGCAACGTGCGCCAGCGCGTGTATCGCGGCTATTGCGTGCACAATGCCCAGGTCGCCTTTGCCGCAGCGCAAATTCGCGCCGCCCAGCCGTCGATCCTCGCGGAGCTTGGGCAAATCCCGGGAATGGACGAAAAAACCCGCAGCCGGGCGACAGGCTATCTCGGCGGATTTTTCGCGGAGATCGCTACGGACGCTGATGTCAGCGCGAAAATCCTCAAGCGCTGCGTCGGTTAGCCTGGCTTCTTCTCTGTTTCGACGACGACTGCCGCGACGGCAACGGTTTCTTTCTCCGGTTCGGGTGGGGTGTTCGTTGGGTCGAAATCCGCGAGATAGCGCTTCATTCCTTTTCGCTCGCCATATTCGGTGATCCACAATCCGACGAAGCAATAGTTGAAAGCCATGGTGATAACCGCCGCGAGTTCCACCGCACCGATTCCCGCCGACAGGCCGACCGACACCGACAGGAGGATGAACAAGGCGTCGCCTGAGCTCTTGAGCGAATTGCGGAACCGCACCGCCCCCGCGATCCCGGCCAGCGCGAAGGCCAGCGCCAGGGAGTTCTGGACGATGATGACGATGCCCGTCACGACCATTGGCAGGACGAGGATCGTGTTGACCAGCGACTGGTCATATTCGACGTCGTCCCGGACACCCATGTAAACCCAGCTGACCGGTAACGAGGCGAGCAGCGCACCGACGATCGCCACTACAAGCCAGAACAGGCTTTCGCCGAGATTGCCGACGTGCGCCGCCCGAACGGCTTCGGTCGCTTCCAGCGGGTTAGCCGAAGGCTGCTTGATCAGCGCTTCGACGCCCCCGATCGGAAGATAGCCGGTTATCCACGGCCACATCTGGATCGAGACGAAAACGATGAAGCCGATGACGACATAATAGATCGTCAGCTTGGTCAGAAGCCGCAACGCGCGCATCCGTTACCCCCATTGTACCGGCGCCCGGGGGTTAGCCTACGCCATCCGACCGCGCTCTGCAAAATGCGTCAGTGGCCGTAATGATGCCGCTTGTGCCCGACTTCAAATGTCGGGATCGGGTGAAGCACCCCGAACCTTTCCTTGAGCGGTTTGTTGGGCAGCGGCGGCCAGGGAATGTCTGCCAGCGGCAGTTGCGTGTCCGGAACTCGGTCGAGCAGGTCTCGCAGCAGCGTCAGCCGGCCGATCGGCTGGTCGTTGAAGTCCACGAGGGTCCACGGGGCGAAGTCCGTGTGCGTCGCGGACAGCATCGTCTCGCGCGCTTCGGTATAATCCTCGTAGTGCACGCGCGCCTTGATATCGATCGGCGACAGCTTCCAGCGCTTCATCGGGTTCTTCAGCCGGTTCGCGAACCTTTCCTCCTGAACCGCCTGGTCGCAACACAGCCAATATTTGAAGAGCCAGATGCCGTCGTCGACCAGGTGTCGCTCGAAGTCCGGCGCGGCCTGAAGGAACGCCTGCGACTGCTCCGGCGTGCAAAAGCCCATCACTTTCTCGACGCCCGCGCGATTGTACCAGCTGCGGTCGAACAGGACGATTTCGCCCTTGGCGGGCAGGTGCGGCACGTAGCGCTGGAAATACCATTCGGTGCGTTCGCGTTCGTTGGGGCTCGGAAGCGCGACCACCCGGCACTGGCGCGGGTTGAGTACGCGCGCGAACATTTCGATCGACCCGCCCTTGCCTGCCGTGTCGCGGCCTTCGAACACGATCACCATGCGCTGGTCGGTCTCCTGCACCCAGCGCGCCATCGCGCTAAGCTCCGCCGCCAGCGGCTTCAGCAGGTCTTCATATTGCTCGTCATTGAGCTGGCTCTTTCCGCTCATTGGCGCACCCCGTACTGCTGCTGCGACTGTGGCACGCGTATCTTCCGATTGGAACCGCCTAGAGCAACCGTGAGTCGAGCGACCCGTGGCCACGCCGCAATCATCTGGGCTGAAGGACAGGCTAATGCGCCCGCTGCTGACCGGTGCTTACCAGCTGTTGAGGTTCGGCTGGTTCTTCCGGCGGCCGCGGACCTTCGGCGCCCACGCGCTCGCGTTCACGCCCGACCGAAAGCTCATCCTGGTCAAGTTGCGGTACGCTCCGGGGTGGCGCCTTCCGGGCGGAGGGCGCAGCGAGGACGAGCATCCCCGCGACGCCGTCCTGCGCGAGCTTCGCGAAGAGATCGGAATGACGGCGCATGGCCAGGTCCGCCTCGCCTGCGACCTCGAACAGCTGAATGACTTCAAGCGCGACCTCGCCTCGCTGCTGATCGTCGACGACGTCAGTTACCGCCCGCACAAATGGTCGTGGGAAATCGAGCGCACGATGGAAACGACGCTGGACGCGCTGCCGCCCGACCTTGCGCCGGTCGCGGCGCAATGGATCGCGGCGGTGCGCGGAAAGATCTAGCTGCTACCCGTTCAACCGACCGCCGCAGTCATTCCAGCAGCTTCGGCGACATCGGCGGAATTTACGGCCGCGAGACCACCCACCCAGCCTATGCGCCAGAATCTGCGGCGGATGCGCGCGATCAGGCTTGTCTGCCGTGGCGGGCTTGGCGGTGTCCACGGCAAGGGCGGCTCAAGTGAGTCGTCGCCGTTGTCCTGATGACAATCGCTGCTGAGCGCGATGCGATCGCGCCACGACAACGAGAAATCCTCCGGCCGCGCCGGACCCGCAGTCACTTCGGTGAACGGATGCGTGACTGGAACGGGAGCCGATGCGTCGCCGGTGACCCAGTTCGATCTCTTCTCATGGATGAACTCGCCGCGTTTCATTGGCTCGCGCCGAGTCTCCAGGCGGACGTTGATCTGCGCGGGCGAGCGGTAGGCATAATGCCGCAGTCGGATCCGCTCGTGATAGACCGGATGCACGTCATCCGATGACGGCACCTGGTCGAGCGTCGGATCGTGGCGAAAGAATCGCAGCTCGCTGTACGTGTCCCGGACATAGTGGCGCAGCAGCTCCTGTATCGGCAGTCCGCGGTCGAAATGCTGCGCATCCTCGCGATGCGCTTCGGCGTCCTTGTCCGTGAACAGGTACACATATTTCTGCGGCCACACGGCGCGGTAGCGCCGCGGCACTTGGGCGAGGAAGCTGCGCGGATCATCGATGTAGAATTCGTCGGCGTCGAGGATGCACCACCAGTCGCCCCTCTGCGCGCGATGCTTGTAAGCGCGCAGGATGTCGCCGCGCAGGGAATCGCTGAAGGGCTGCGGGTTCTGCCTGAAGGGAACGACCTGCGTCAGCTCACTCGCGAGGCGTTGGACGATCTCCCACGTTCCGTCGCAGCTGCCGTTGTCGAATACATAGATGTGGTCGCACCAGCTCGATGCAGCGCGCAGCGTCTGCTCGATGATGTCGGCTTCGTTCTTGATGATGCACAGACCGTGGATTGCCATCCCGGCACATCATGAAATCCGCATGGACCAATCAACAATCGCATTGGGCTAGTACTAATCTGGGACGTCGCCCTGCGCTTCCTCGCCGCCGTTGCGAATGCTCCCACGCGATGTCACCTTGCCGGGTAAAGCGGGGGCCGCTCGACATGGCATCATGGCTTGGTGACTGGTTTGCGAAAGTCCGCGGCTACGCGCCGTTGTTCGCGCTTGCGTGCCTCGCCGCCATGTGGCCGATGCTCTACAACGGCTTTCCGATCGTCTACGACGACACCGGCGTCTATCTCGGAAGCCCGGGGCATCTCTACCCGCCGTTTCCGCACTTCTACACAGCCTTTGTGTTCCTGCTGCGGAGCGCGGGTTCGCTCGACGCGGTCGTCGCGGTTCAGGCGTTCATCGCGGTCTACACGCTCGTAGTCGCCGTCGCGAAGCTATCCAACCGAGTGGTCTCACCGAAAACCGTCGCTGCGATCGTGTTCGTGCTCGCTGTCTCGCAGCTGCCGTGGCTCACGTCGATGATCATGCCGGATTTCCTGCTGGGCATCGGGCTCGTGGCGCTGCTGACACTGGCGCTCAAATTCAACGACCTCTCTCTAGTCGATCGAGCTTTGTTGTTCGTCATTGCGACGGGAGCCGCGGTTTGCGCGACTGCGAATGCTCTGGTGATGATCCCGTTTGCGATCCTGCTCTTGCTCGCCATCTGGCTGATTGATGGAAGCATCGGCCGATCGAAGACACTGGCGGTTGCCGGCTTCGCTGCCCTGACGATCGCCCTCCCCCTGGCGGCGAATATGATCATCTTTCATCAAACCACGTACGCGATCGGCTCATCGGCACGGTTGTTCAGCAAGTTCGTCGACAAAGGGGTCGCGGTGCCGTTCCTCGAGCGCGAATGCGGTCACAGCCGCTACGTCGCGTGCGACTTCCTTCCGCAGATTCGGGAGGTCAAGGGAGGCGAAGATTTCCTGTGGGCGGGACTAGCCGACGAAACGGGGGCATGGTTCGATCCGTCCGGCGAATTCGCGCGCCTCAACATGCGGATCATCGTCGACAGCCCCGGAGCCGTCGTCTCGGTTGCCGCGGAGGATGTGCTGACATTGCTAGGACGCCCGACATTGTTCGCAGACGAAGGGCGAGAGATCATATCCCACCGCGATCCCGTGGACCCCGTGCACGTCGCTATTACCCAGACGGAGCCGCATGCACTGAGTACCTTCCTCGCGGCCCGTCAGCAAAACGACATGCCCGGGAAAGCCCTGCTGCGGCGCGCTTACACGTGGGCGACCTTGCTCAGCCTTGCATTGACGATCGTCACGCTCTTCATTGTCGCGCGCAACCGCGACCGCCAAATGCTGGCAGTCGCGCTTCTTCTCGTCGCCGCAATCGTCATCAGCACCGTCGTCCACGGAGCCCTCTCGAGCCCCGTTGCGCGATACATGGTGAAGGTCTCGTGGCTTCTGTGGCTCGTCCCGATCGTTGCGACGCTTCGACGTTCGAAAGCGGGACTAAGCGTTAAATTTGTGTAGTTGTCGATCTGGTTAATGTGAATTAATCTCATGCACTCAGCGGGATAGGTCTCGCGCGGGGGGCGATCGGCAGCCGTGAATGAGATAGCGCAGCCTCGATCTGCAACAGGCATTGCCGCTTTCTGGCGTCGCAAGGCGCCGGCCCCGGAGAAACTGTTCAAGCAGGTCCACGACGAAGCGACCGACCTCCCCTACCGCCCCGACGTCGATGGGCTGCGGGGCGTCGCGGTGCTCGCCGTCGTGGCGTTCCACGCCAATTTCTATCAGGTCTCCGGCGGATACGCAGGAGTGGATGTCTTTTTCGTCATTTCCGGGTTTCTCATCACCGGGATCATTACGCGGGACCTCGCGATCGGCCGTTTCACACTCGCGCATTTTTACGAGCGGCGCGTCAGGCGAATTCTCCCCGCGCTTTTCACGATGCTGGTGGGCGTCACCCTCCTGTCGCTTCTGCTGAGTTCTCCATTGCGGCTGCAGCAGCTCGGTCGGGCGCTGCTCTATAGTTCCTTCTTCGGCACCAATTTCCTGTTCGCAGGTGCCACCGATTATTTTGATCCCGGAACCGTCGGCCAGCCGCTCCTCCACACCTGGTCGCTCTCGGTCGAAGAGCAATATTATTTCGTCTACCCCGCAATCGTCGCCTTCCTGTTCGCACGCAGGTGGCCCCTGGTTTCTGTCCTGCTGCTCGGAATCGCGGCGTCTCTCGCCTTCTCGGAATGGCAGGTCCACCACTCCGATAGAGCCGCTTTCTACGGGGCACCGGCGCGCGCGTGGGAGCTGTTCGCCGGCGGTCTACTCGCGGCGCGGCGCCTTCCGCAGATTCAATCGCGGTCAATGCTCGAGCTGATCGCGCTCTGCGGCGCGCTTGCGATTGCTGTCACGTTTGTCGCCTTCAGCCCCTCGACCACCTTCCCCGGTTTGAACGCACTCCTCCCCGTCCTAGGAACGTTCGCAATCATTTACGCCGGCGGCTGCGGGCGGACCTTCGTCAACCGAGCGCTCGCGATGAGGCCGATCGTCTGGATGGGGCTCATCTCTTACTCGCTCTATCTGTGGCACTGGCCGCTGCTCATGCTCCTTCGCGATGTGATGGGTGATCAAGTGCGCCGCCGCTATGTGCTCGCGGCCATTCTGCTTTCCATGTTGATTTCTTGGGGATCACTGTTCCTGGTCGAAATACCGGTGAGGCGCCGTACGATTTTGCGCACCCGTCGCCAGGTTTTCACCGCCGCAGCAATCGGCCTTGTCTTACTGGCGGCGATCGGCGCGTGGCTTTCAAGCTCCACGGGGATGCAAGGACGCTATCCGCCTGAGGCGCGCACGCTGCTGAGCTTCGAGGACGAAGAAGTCGCAGCATGGCACTACGAGACCTGCTTCATAACGAGCACGGATCAGCATTTTTCCGCGCGCGAATGCCTGAGCCTTGACCCGCGCCGACGCAACGTCCTTCTGCTTGGCGACAGCCACTCGGCGCACCTGCGGTCCGGCATCGAGCAGGCGTTTCCTGGCATCAACCTGCTCGAAGCGACCGGCTGCAATCCCCTGGTCGGCGCCCTCCCGGAGAGGCACTGCGGCGAATTTCATGAAATCGTACGCGAATTCCTGGCCCGGCATCGGATGGATACGATCATCGTCTCGCAGAGCTGGTTCGACGATGACCGCGATGTTGCCCGGATCGCTGCGACCGTGGCTTATTTGGGGCGGTTCTCACCCGAGGTCGTCATCGTTGGGTCGACTCCGCTCTTCGACCGGCCCGAGCCCGACCTTCTGGCATTCGATCGCAGGTTCGGAACCAATCTCACGGCGAGGCACCTGGTTCGGGAAATTCCAAAGCTGGACGCGCGGATGGAAGCGCTCGCGCGCAAGGAAGGGTGGGCTTACATCTCCGGATACAAGGCCATGTGCCCCGATCGCTGCCTTCTCTACGCCGCGCCCGGAATTCCACTCTATCGAGACGACGGCCATTTCACGATTGCGGGATCGCGACTGTTTGCGGAGCGCGCACTAAAGGGGGCGCTCGCACCATAGAGATAGGCCGTCCGCCCCAATGCACCGCCTGTTCGTCGCCATCCGACCGCCCGAGCCTGTCCGAGATCTTCTGATCGACGCTATGGACTACAGCCCGGACTTCCGCTGGCAGGACGACGAGCAGTTGCATTTGACCTTGCGCTTCGTCGGTGAGGTCGACCGCCCGCTCGCCACTGACCTAGCCGATGCGCTCTCCCGTGTCCGCGCCGAGCGTTTCGAACTGCGCGTCAGCGGGCTAGGCCGGTTCGAGCAGCGCAGCTCCGGAGCTCTTTGGGCGGGAGTTGAGCCGAAAGCGCCAGTCGCCGCGCTCGCCGCCAAGGTCGAGCGGACGTGCCAGGCTGTCGGCGTCGAGCCCGAGCACCGCGCGTTCCACCCGCACATCACGCTTGCGCGGTGGAAGGGTCGCCGAACGCGCGAAGCTGAACGCTTCCTGGAGCGCCGGCGCGGCCTCGTTTCCGAGCCGTTCGACGTCGACGAATTCATCCTGTTCGAGAGCCGCCTCTCCCGCCACGGCGCACACTACGAGTCCGTCGCTACCTATCCGCTCGTGTGACGGCTTCAACGCTGTGCTCGCAATGCCGGCGTTCCATCCATTCGTGAGCGGTTCACCGAATGCGATGTGAACTTGACGCGGCTCTGAATGTTTTTCCCGCTGACAATCGCAGCCCCGTATGGACACTGAAAAACTGCAGTTCCTCATTCCGTTGGCGGCAGTGACATGGTTCTGCGGCTATGAAATTTACCGTTGCGCGAGTGGGCATCGGCACCGGGCAGCGCGTGCATCCAGGGGATTTGGACGTCTAATTTACGCGACAAGTTTTCTGGCCATGCTCGCATACTTCGGCTTGATCGGACTTCTTGCGGCCAGATTGGGCATCATGGTCTCCGTCATCACGTGTACCGCGTCGATTTTGATCGGCTTCGGAATGGCGCTCATCTCCGGCCCCGATAAACCATGGAAATGCTTCCTGAGCCTGCTGCTCATCTGGCCACTGACGATCGCGCTTTACGTAGTCGTGCTGAAAAGTTGAATCGTTCGCCTCCACCCAAGGCCACCGGTCGCGCAAATGCAACGTCCTACGGTGCGGGCACAACGCGTCCGGTTCCGACCGCTCGCTGTCATTGTTAGGGGACGTCGGGAACGCTGCCGCTCCGGCACCGTTATCACGCCGAAATTGTGTGAAGGGAGACGAGAATGAGAGGGATTGCGCTTATCATCGTGGCTACGGTCGCGGTTTCGGCATGCGCAACAACGCCGAAGACGCAAACCTGCCCCGACGGATCGACGATCGCGGCGACAGAGCCGTGTCCGCCGCCACCGCCACCACCGCCTCCTCCGCCGCCGCCGACAGTGAGCTGTCCGGACGGATCGACAGTCCCGGCGGGCGCGACCTGTCCAACTCCGCCGCCACCGCCACCGCCACCGCCGGTACGCCGGTCCGGCGAACGGGGCTGAATCTTCGCGGCCGGCGCTTCGGCGTCGGCCGCACACCTCGCAGCGTCCCTGACGCGCGACGCCCGCTTACCAGATGCGGACCCGCTTCTCCGGCGGGATGTAGAATTTGGAGTCCGGCCCAACCTTGAACGCGTCGTACCATGCATCGAGGTTCCGGAGTGGTCCGATCACACGATAGCGCCGCGGGCTGTGTGGGTCGGACGCGACCTGCGTCTTGATCGCGTCCTCGCGCTGCGCTCCGCGCCAGCCCTGGGCGAACGCCAGGAAGAAGCGCTGGTCGCCGGTCAGCCCGTCGATCACCGGCGACTTCTTGCCGCTGAGCGACATCTTGTAGGCTTCGTAGGCGACCTCGAGCCCCGACATGTCGCCGATATTCTCGCCCATGGTCAGGTCGCCGTTGATGAAGATGCCCGGCGCCGCCTCATAGCCTGAATATTGCTTGCCCAGCTCTGCGGTGAGCGCCTTGAACCGAGTTGCGTCGGCGGGCGTCCACCAGTCCCGGACGGCGCCGCTCGAATCGATCTTCCGACCCTGGTCGTCGAACCCGTGCATGATCTCGTGCCCGATGATCGCGCCGATCGCCCCGTAATTTACCGCCGCATCCGCCTGCGGGTCGAAGAAGGGCGCCTGAAGGATCCCGGCAGGGAACACGATCTTGTTCTCGAGCCCTCCATTATAGGCGTTCACCGTCGCGGGGCTCATCGCCCACTTCTTCCGGTCAACGGGCTTACCAAGATCGCTCAGCTGGTAATCCCATTCGAAGGCGACGCTGCGCTTGACGTTGCCGTAGAGGTCGTCGGGCTTCACCACCAATTTCGAATAATCGCGAAACTTGTCCGGGTAGCCGACCATCACGTCCATCTTGGCGAGCTTCGCTATTGCCGCCTGCTTGGTCGCCGGCTCCATCCAGCTGTTGCCCTCGATGCGCTTCGCCGCCGCTTTCCTGAGGTTGACGACCAGCTCTTCCATCATCGCCTTCGACTGAGGCGAAAAGTAGCGCTGGACGTAGGTCTCGCCGAGCACCTCCCCGAGACGTCCGTCGACCTGGTCGATCCCGCGTCGCCAGCGAGGCCGCTGCTGCTCCACGCCGCTTAGAGTCTTGGTGAACTCGAACTTGCTGTCATCGAACCGCTTCGAAAGATAGTTACCCGCCTGATCGGCGATCTTGAAGCGCTGCCAGGTCTTGAGAGTCTCGAGCGGCGTCTTGTCGTAGAGCGCCGCGAGTGCCTTCACCGCGGTCTTGTCGCCGACGACGAGCTTCGTCGAATTGATGTTACCTGCCGAGAAATAGGTGTCCCAGTCAACGCCGGGAGCATAGGCCTTGAGCTCCGCCATCGTCATCGGGTTGTTGACCTTGTCGATGTCGCGTAGGTCCGCCTGCGGCCAGGACAGCTTTGCGATCTCGGTCTCGAAAGCCATGATCTGGTCGGCCGCCGCGCCGGGGTTCGGAGTTCCGATCAGGCCCAGCGTGCGTTCAACATAGGCGCGATAAGCGTCGCGCTGCTTCTTGTACTTGTCGAGCAGATAATAATCCCGGTCGGGGAGGCCCATGCCCGCCGTGCCGAGGTACAGGGTATTGACGTCTGGCTGTGCCGGGTCCGGGCCTATTCCAGGCCCGAACAGGGTCGCTCCGAAGTCGGCGAGGCTGAGCGCCATGTCGCGCGTGAACCCGGCCTTGTCCTGGATCGCGTCGACCCGCGCGAGATCGGCCTTCAGCGGCGCATCGCCGAGCTGCTCGAGCCGCGGCTCATCCATGTAGCTGGCGTAAAGCGCGCCGATCTGGCCGTCCTTGGGCGCGCCGGTGACGATCGACTGCAGCCGTTCCTGGTTGCGGAGATAGGTCTCGTAGCCCACGCCGTTCGACGCCTGATCCGCCGGGATCGGGTGCGTATCGAGCCACTTTCCCATGGCGTAGCGCTGGAAATCGTCGCCCGGCTTCACGCTGAGGTCGCGGGACGTAAGATCGACGCCCCAGCTGCCGAAGCGAACCGTTTCGACGTTCGCGCTCGACCCGGTGCCGCTCTTGCCTGCCGGCGGAGGCGCGGCCGCCAAAGCCGTTGACGCAGCGAGCAGCGCCGCGGCCGCGCGCACAAATGCAAACTTGCTTTTCGTTTGGATACGCATCTTTTCCCCCGATATTGCAATGAGATGCTGCCTCGCTGGAACAGCAGAGGTCGAGCAGCCACCGATCATCGACGAAGGTGGGGAGTCAGTCGACGAACTCCACGATCTACTTGGTGCGAAAAGGACTGCGCTAGTCGCCCCGTTCTCCGCGCTCCACCGGCGGTGGCGGAGGCGGCGGGGGTGGCGGCGGAGGCGGCGGAGGCGGCGGAGGCGGCGGAGCTGCCTCTGGCGGTGGCGGCGGCGGTGGCGCCTTGTGACCGCCCAGCGGCAGCACAATCTTGAAGTTGCCGCTATGGCTGGTGACGTCGCCGTTGAACTCACCCTCGTAGCCGATCCTCAGGTCGGCCGGACCGAGCTTCCCGCCGACGCTCAGGCCGGCGAGGAACGTACCGCGCTTCTGGTTCGCCGAGACGATGTCGAACGGACAGGTGTCAGTCGAGCACTGGAACGCCTCGGTCACCTTCGAGCGGGCATCGCCGAAGCGATGACGATAGCCGACGTTCACCTCGGGAACTACGCCGCCCATCTGAGTCGCCCACTTCACGCCGCCGGTGAGGAAGCTGTGATTCGAGCTGCTGCTGTCGATGTGGAGGTTGGCGCCGTCGGTGCCAAACCTCGTGTCCTCGATGAAGCCGCTCAGCTTCGCATGGACATAGTCGTAGTTGAGGTACGGCGTGATGACCGAGCTGCCGCCCATCGGGAAGCGGTAGCCGCCGTGCAGGCCGGCCGTCCACATCTTCACATCCGGATCGCCGTCAACCGAGGCGGTGAAGGTCCCGCCGAACGGCGCCAGGTTGATGTGCCGCGTCGAGTCACCATCGAACCAGCTGTAGGTCGTGACGCCCTTCACGAAGAACGTCCCCGGATCGTAGACGGCATAGGCCCCGACCTGCCAGCCGTCGGCGCTTACCTTGTCGTGGAACTGGCGATCCTTGACATGGTTGCTCACGTAGCCCGCGCTGATGCCGAGGATCATTGACTGGTTAATGGCGTAGTCGGCGCCCACGAGGCCGCTGAACCGCTTCGACTTGGCGGTGCCGGCCTCGATGTCGCCGTCGGCCTTGCGCCACTGATAGTCGAGCTGACCCCAGAGGTGGATCGGCGAGGACGCCCGGCACTCCAGCACGGACCCGGCGAGCGCCGGAACCTCGCAGTTGGTCGCATGGTCGATGAGGTCGTTGTAGTGGACGCCCAGCGACGGGAACGACTGCAGATAGTTGGCGTAGCTGGTCCCGCCGAGCTGGTTGAGCGCCGTGTTGAACGCCGCCGGATCGCTGATCCGGAACAGGTCCGCCAACAGCGTTGCGAAACCGCCTGTCAGGCTCGGATCGAAGAGGCACTCGAGACCCGTGGCGACGGCGAGCCCGTTCTGGTTCAGGCCCGGAACCGCGTTGAACGCGATGCGGCTCAGCGCCAGGTCGACGTTGTTGCTCGTATCGTAGATGCACTCTAAGACGAGCAGGACCGAGTTTGCCTGGGTGCCGCCGACGGAGCAGGTGTCGAACGTTCCGTCGAGGACGTTCGCGTCGATCACATTGTCCCAGAAATAATCGTCGAAGAATAAGCCGTTCGGAGTCGTGAACCGACCCTCGAGCGCACCGGCAATGTGCGCCGTATTCGCGAAGATCTGCGGATAGGTTCCCGGTGCCTGGTCGCCGCCCGTCGCCGGCTCCAGCCCGAACGCGATCGTGCCCGTCGTGCCGTCGACCGGCGCCCGCATGTCGAGCGTGTCGACGAACGCATAGGATGGACCGTCGTACATCGTCGGATCGCCGCTGAAGCGAGGATCCTGGAGGACCAGCGTCCCGCCATTGTTGATGTTGAGCGTGCCCTCGCCGAACAGCCCGCTGTCGAGCGTCGTGTCCACCACTCCGCCAACCGGCAGGAACTCCGGGTTGATGATCCCGTCGAACAGCGTCTCGCCGTCGGTGACGTTGATCACATCGCCAACATTGTTGTTGATGTGGCCGTAAATGTTGCCACCGAGCAGGTTGATGACGGTCTGGTTGGTTGACGGAACGCCGGTGAAGGCATTCACGGCCGAGATCGCGACCCCGCGCGTCCAGGTCGCACCGCCGTCGCCCGACCGGCGGACGATGATATCTCCCGAGTTGTTGATCGTGGTGATATCGGCCGCTCCGGTCGGCACGACCGCGATTCCAACCGCGCTTGTAAGGCCGCCGTTGGCGGTGATCGCATCGACCGAAATCGATCCGCTGTTGCTCACCGTTACCGGGCCGGCGCCGTTCACGACGATCATTCCGCCGGCGATCGCCGAGCTCGCGGCTCCGCCGCTCGCGTTGGCGACGGCGGTCAACGCGCCTCCATTGGACATGCTGACGGTACCGGCTACGCCTCTAGCGAGCATGGCGTCCGCAACCGCGATGGCAGTGCCGGGGGCAACCGCCGTAGCGCCGACATTCATGGTGCCGCTGTTCACTGCAGTCAGGGCAAAGCCGGTAGCAGTGCCGGCAGCAGAATAGCCGATCGCCGACGCGAATGCAGCGCCGGCCGTTCCGACGGCGGACGCCAGGGCGTTGACGTTGATCGCGCCGCTGTTGGTGAAGGATTGGGTGGCCGCCACCGCCAAGCCGCTCTGGAAAGCGCCGAGCGCGAACGCGCTTGCGTTGGCCACCGCGGCACCACTTGCGGTGGCGTGCGCTCCGATGTTGAGCGTGCCGCTATTGGTCATCACCTGCGTCAGAATGGAAGCAGAGCCAAACTGGGCCATGCCGATCGCCTGGGCGCGCGCGAGCGCACTGCCTGTGCCATCTGCGCTTGCGAAGGCGTTGGCCGTGGCGGTGACCGTCGCCGCATTCACCATCGTCTGAGCGACAGAAGAGGCCGATGCGGTTTGACTCATGGCGTTAACCGCAATGGCGCTGGCGACCGCGCCGTCGCCCACAGCACTGGCGTTCGCCGCAAGCGACACCGAACCGCTGTTGGTCATCAGCTGGTTCGCCGCCCCCGTGGCAATGGCGCCTTGTGCCATTCCCCCTGTCGCTACGGCGATGGCCGCCGCAGGACCGGTGTCCGCCGTGGCGGTTGCGTTCGCAGCGAGCGCGATGGTGCCGGCGTTCGTCATGGTTTCGATCGCCAGGCCAGCGGTCGGGAACTGACCCATGCCGAGAGCTGCAACGGCGACCGCGCTGGCCGCGACGACTCCGTCCGCGAAGGCATTGGCGGTCACACTGATCACGCCCGAGTTCGTCGCGGCGAATGCAGCAGTCTCCCCTGCGCTTCCCACCTGGATGACGCCAAGTCCAACCGCGGACGCGTTCGCGGATCCGGTGAAGGTCGGTCCGGCTACCCCCACCGCGCTCGCGCTTGCGACGACCGCAAGGGTACCGCTGTTGGCGAAATTCGCCGCTGCCGAATCGAAGGCGCTGGCGGACTGAAGCACGCCAGCCATGAGGGCGGTGGCACGGGCAAAGTTGCCGCTTGCAGCAGCCACTGCGTTGAAGTTGATCGCGCCGCTGTTGGTGAAGGAAGCGACGGCAGTCCCGGTGGCAATTGCGTGTTGCGATATCGCCCACTGGGGGGTTCCGCCCCCGCCGGTAGTGCCCATGCCGGCGAAGGCGAACGCAGCCCCACCAGGCGACTGCCCGAGGGCGTTAGCGTTCGCACTGATGTTGATCGTGCCGCTGTTCGCAAACACGACATTGGCGAAGGTCGAGGCAGCCGCCGCCTGGGTGATCGGGTGGCTGAGGACGGCGCTGGCGCCCGCGCCATCGCCGCCGGACACGCTCGCATTCGCGGCGACGTTGATGATGCCGCCATTGTTGATCGATGCGATCGCGCTCGTCGTCCCTTCGATTTCCTGGACCAACGCTTCGTTCGCGGTCGCACCCGCGAACGCCGAGTTGCTGGCGGCATTCGCCGTTGCAGCAAGGCTCATCGTCCCGGTGTTCGTGATCGACGCTACAGCGATGCCGGCCGTGACGTCCTGCTCCATGATGTATTCCGCAAAGGCGCGCGCGCCAACCGAGAACGGGTCCTTGGCAGAAGCGACGGCGGCGACGCTGATCACGCCGCTGTTGTGGAAGACCGCCGAACCCGTCGCTCCCGCGTTCACGATCTGGTAGTTAACGCTTGTTGCGCCGGCGAACGCACCGCCGGCGAAGCCGGTTTCATGCGCGCTCGCGATCTCGGAAATCGTCCCCGCATTCGTGAACTTCGCTGTCGCCGCAGTCACCGCATTGGCCTGCTGCGTGATGCCGATGACGAGATGCGCGCTCGCCGAGACGAAGGTGCCGGAACCGGTTGCATGGGCGATGGCGTTGATGTCGATCGAATTGTTATTGACCAGGCTGAGCGCGACGTTCGCGCCCGTGCCGTGCTGATAGATTGCGGTTTGAACCAATGCGTGGGCAACCGCATCGGAGCCGGCCACCGCATTAGCAGTTGCAAGAATCGTCAGAGAACCGTCGTTCGTGATTGCGAGCGCGACGTCCTCGGGATTCGTGGAAATCGCCCTTTGGTGAAGCACGTTGGTTGCGACTGCATTGGCAACTGCATCGGCAAAAACGCCCGTTGCACTGGCAAACGCCGAAGCGTCGAGCAGCAACGTGCCGTTGTTGTGAATTGTGAGTGAAATGTCGGGCGCAGCGCCGGTGGTCTGGATGATGGCTCCAAGGAGGGAAGCAGTTGCAACCGCATTACCCGCCGCATTGGTCGCCTGGGCGATGGCGCCGATCTCTGCGCTTCCATTATTGGCGATCGATCCCGTCAAGCCCGGGAACTGGATGATCTGGCCGTTGGCGGCAGTGGTCACGACAGCCGTCGCGGTGGCCTGCGGCACGGAGACCCCGTCGATCACACCGAAGAAACAGGGGCTGCCGGCTGGCGTTGCGAGATCGCAGATCTCCACGTCGTTGGATGTGCTAACTCCCGGATAGACACCGTCCGGTAAGCCGTCGTGGGGAGCCGCAAGAGCAGGGCCGGAGATTCCGATCGCGGCCAACACGGATAGTGACGCGCCACCCAGGAGCGCGATTCGCCGGTGCGAAATTTTCATGAGCGTGTCCCCTGTTCAACGGCGGGGAGGCACGCCGACCCGAGCACACGGAGGCCGCACGAAGCGGCCCGGATCCGCAAAGGCGGGCCTTCTCGTCTGCGCGGGTATACGCCAGACTTGCCAGCGAAACAATTCGGATCGTCAAGTTTGCAAGCACATGTAGCTGAACTTCAATGTTAATATGTGCTTACAATCGTAAACTAACGATCCTCCGGAGTGGCAGCCTGCCGCCCGAGCACCCATATCTCCAAAGCCGCGTTGACCGCCTGCGGCACCTCACGCTAGACTGGAACATAAACGGAACGAATCTGATCCGATGCTGACTCACATTTCCGTGCGCGGGGCGCGCGAGCACAATCTCAAGGGCATCGACGTGGACATCCCGCGCGAGAGCCTGACGGTGATCACCGGCCTCTCGGGATCGGGCAAGTCGAGCCTCGCGTTCGACACCATCTACGCGGAAGGCCAGCGCCGCTACGTCGAGTCCTTAAGCGCCTACGCCCGCCAGTTCCTGGAGATGATGCAGAAGCCGGACGTCGAGCATATCGACGGCCTCTCGCCCGCCATCTCGATCGAGCAGAAGACCACCAGCCGCAACCCGCGTTCGACCGTCGCGACTGTCACCGAGATCTACGATTACATGCGCCTGCTCTGGGCGCGCGTCGGCATCCCCTACTCGCCCGCGACCGGCCTCCCGATCGCCGCCCAGACCGTCAGCCAGATGGTCGACCGCACGATGGCCCTTCCCGAAGGCAACCGCCATTACCTGCTCGCCCCCGTCGTCCGCGGCCGCAAGGGAGAGTATCGCAAGGAGCTCGCCGAGTGGCAGAAAGCGGGCTTCACCCGAGTGCGCATCGACGGCCAGTTCCACGCGATCGAGGACGCGCCCGCGCTCGACAAGAAATACAAGCACGACATTGAGGTCGTCGTGGACCGCATCGTCGTCCGCGAAGGCATCGAGGCGCGGCTCGCCGACAGCTTCGAGACGGCGTTGAAGCTCGCCGACGGCCTCGCCTATCTCGATCCGGCCGAGCCTCCACCCGACCCGCGCGGAAGCGAGCGCACCGGTGTCGCCGCGGCGCTCGAGAAAGCCGCCGAGCGCAACGTCCTCGCCACTCACGCGCCCGAAGGCCGCATCATCTTCTCCGAGAAGTTCGCCTGCCCGGTGAGCGGCTTCACCATCGCCGAGATCGAGCCGCGCCTCTTCTCGTTCAACGCACCGCAGGGCGCCTGCCCCGCCTGCGACGGCCTCGGCGAGAAGCTCGTATTCGACGAGGACCTCGTTGTCCCCAACCACAGCCTCTCGATCGCCAAGGGCGCGGTCGTGCCCTGGGCCAAGTCCAACCCGCCCTCGCCTTACTACATGCAGGTGCTGAGCTCGCTCGCCCGAGCCTACGGCTTCGAGCTCAACGTCCCCTGGAAGGACCTCCCCGAGGAAGCACGCCGCGTCATCCTGTTCGGCACCGACGGCCGCCCGGTTACCCTCCGCTTCATCGACGGCAGGCGCAGCTATGAGGTGAAGAAGCCGTTCGAGGGCGTCATCGGCAACCTCAACCGCCGGATGCTCCAGACCGAATCCGCGTGGATGCGCGAGGAGCTGTCGCGCTACCAGGCCAGCCGCCCGTGCGAGACCTGCCTCGGCGCCCGCCTCCGCCCCGAAGCGCTCGCGGTGAAGATCGCCGGCGAGGACATCTCCATGTCCAGCCGCCGAAGCGTCGTCGACGCGCTCGCCTGGTTCGGCTCGCTCCACGAGAAGCTCACCGCGACGCAGAACGAGATCGCGCACGCGATCCTCAAGGAGATCAACGAGCGCCTCGGCTTCCTCCACAATGTCGGCCTCGACTATCTCCACCTCGACCGTACGAGCGGCACCCTCTCCGGCGGCGAGAGCCAGCGCATCCGCCTCGCCTCGCAGATCGGCTCCGGCCTCTCGGGCGTCCTCTACGTGCTCGACGAGCCTTCGATCGGCCTCCACCAGAAGGACAACGACCGCCTCCTCGAGACGCTGAAGCGCCTCAAGTCGCTCGGCAACACCGTGCTCGTCGTCGAGCATGACGAGGAGGCGATCCGCACCGCCGACCACATCATCGACATGGGGCCCGGAGCGGGAGTCCACGGCGGCGAGGTGGTCTGCACCGGAACGCTCGACGACCTCCTCGCCTGCAAGGGCAGCCTCACCGCCGACTATCTCTCCGGCCGCCGCGAGATCCCGATGCGCGCCACCCGCCGCAAGGGCTCAGGCAAGTACGTCACCGTCACCGGAGCGCGCGCCAACAACCTGCGCGACATCACCGCCGCCTTCCCGCTCGGCACCTTCACCTGCGTCACCGGCGTCAGCGGATCGGGCAAGTCCTCGCTCGTCGTCGACACGCTCTACCCCGCGGCGGCGCGCGCCCTGAACGCCGCGCGGATCGTCGCCGGCCCGCACGACAAGGTCACCGGCCTCGAGCAGCTCGACAAGGTCATCGACATCGACCAGTCGCCGATCGGCCGAACCCCGCGCTCCAACCCCGCGACCTACACCGGCGCCTTCACCCAGATCCGTGACTGGTTCGCCGGCCTGCCGGAGGCGAAGGCGCGCGGCTACAAGCCCGGCCGCTTCTCCTTCAACGTCAAGGGCGGCCGCTGCGAGGCGTGCCAGGGCGACGGCCTCATCAAGATCGAGATGCACTTCCTGCCCGACGTCTACGTCACCTGCGACGTCTGCCACGGCGCCCGCTACAACCGCGAGACTCT
>JBKPMC010000183.1:0-4291 GCA_046731955.1 Pseudomonadota bacterium
ACATCATGCTGCTGGCGCGCCGGTTTTGCGTCAACGTGCTGCGCCGCGATCAGGTCCCCCTTTCATCCGCCTTCAGCGGCGCGCTGCCGGCCGAGGAGCGGTTCGGGCTCGGCGACTGGAAGACTACGGCCGAGGGCGTCACCTACCTCGCCGACGCGCAGATCAACATCTTCTGCAAGAAGGCGGCCGCTGTGCCCTACGGCACGCACACGATTTTCATCGGCGAGGCCGAGACCGTGAACGTCCGTGATCCGATCGAGCCATTAATCTACCAGGACGCGACCTACTGCTTCTCGGTACCCCACGACAGCCAGGCTGCGTGAACCGCCCCTGCCCCTGACCGCCTTTCGACCCATCGAAGACACGGAGCAAACCAATGGTATCAGTCGCCCAGTTGAAGGACGTTCCGGCGCAGCCGTCGCCTCGGCCTGACATTGCCGAGTTGCGGAGCCGCGTGGCGCAGATCGCGCCGCAGATCAAGGCGCGCGCCCACACCACGGAAAAGGCCGGGCGGGTTCCCGAAGAGAACATCATTGCTCTGCGCAACATCGGCTATTTCGATATCGTCAAGCCGGCGATGTTCGGCGGCTACGAGCACGATTTCGACGTGCTGGTCGAACTGAACATCGAGCTGGCGAAAAGCTGCGCCTCGACAGCATGGGTCGGCGGCCTGCTCGCGGCCCATCAATGGCTGATCGCGGGTTTTCCGGAAAGCGCGCAGCGCGACGTCTGGGCCAGCAATCCCGATGCGGTAGCCTGCGGCTCCTACGCACCGGCCACCAAGGCGATCGAGGTCGAGGGCGGCTATCGCTTGAGCGGACGCTGGTCGTTCGCCAGCGGCTGCGACAATGCGCAATGGTCGTTGTGTGCCGCGCTGTTGCCGTCGAAGACCGAGAGCGGCCAGTTTGCGCCGGCCTTCCTGCTGGTTCCGGCGGCCGACTACGTTATCGACGACACCTGGAATGTCGTCGGCCTCAGCGGCACCGGCAGCAAGACGCTTGTGCTGAATGACGTGTTCGTGCCCGCCCACCGCCTGCTGTCGTTCGCCGACACGACGTCCGGAAAAACGCCGGGCGCCGCGCTTTATGCCGCCAACCCCACCTTCGCGATCCCGATGCTGTCGAACATCCCTTCCTGCCTGGCCTCGGCCGCCGTCGGCGCGGCGGCCGGTGCGCTGGAAGACTATCTTGCCGTCACCTCCAGGCGGATCACCCGCGGCGCGGTGGCCGGCAACAACAATCGCATGGCGGACTTCCCGACCATCCAGTTGCGCGTTGCGGAAGCGACCGCCTCGGCCGATGCGGCGCGCGAAGTGCTGCTGCGTGATCTCAGGGATCGCGCAGCCACGGTACGTGATCACAAGCCGGTTTCGATCGAGGACCGCATCGTCAGCCGCCGCGGCCAGGCGTTTTCGGTCGCACTCGCCATTCGCGCCACCGAAGCCCTGAACGCCTCGACCGGCGGGCTCGGCCTCGATCTTTCAAATCCGGTACAGCGCGCCTGGCGCGATGCCAATGCCGTCGGCCGCCACATCAGCATGAACTGGGATGCCGTCGGCACCATGTACGGTCAGCTCGCGCTCGGGCTAACGCCGCAAGGACAGTACTAATCAACATCGGAAATCAGCGAGGACAACATGCAGGGCAAGATCGCACTAGAGGAACATTTCGCCATCCCGGACACGCTGATGGACTCGGCGGGCTTCGTCCCGGACTCCTATTGGCCGGAGCTGAAGGACCGCCTGCTGGATATCCAGGACAAGCGGCTGGCGCAAATGGACAAGCACGGCATCGAGATGATGATCCTGTCACTGAACGCGCCGGCGGTTCAGGCCATTTCCGATGTAGCCCGCGCCAACGAGATTGCGATCCGGGCCAACGACTTCCTCGCCGAGCAAGTGGCAAAACGGCCGTCGCGGTTTCAGGCCTTTGCCGCGCTGCCGATGCAGGATCCGGATCTTGCGATCAAGGAGCTCGGGCGCTGCATCACGACGCTCGGTTTCCGCGGCGCGCTGGTCAACGGCTTCTCGCAAATCGGCGACGGCAAGAAGCCACTCTATTACGACCTGCCGCAATACTGGCCATTCTGGGCAGCAGTCGAAAAGACAGGCCTGCCCTTCTACCTGCATCCGCGCAATCCGCTGCCGGAGGACTGCGCGATCTATGAAGGGCATCCGTGGCTGATGGGCCCGACCTGGGCGTTCGGACAGGAGACCGCCGTGCATGCGTTGCGCCTGATGGGATCGGGCCTGTTCGATGCCCATCCAAAGCTCAAAATCATCCTCGGGCACATGGGCGAAGGCCTGCCCTACAGCATGTGGCGCGTCGATCATCGCAACGGCTGGGTCAAGGCGCCGCCGAAGCACAAGGCGAAAAAGAAGATCTGCGATTACTTCAACGCCAACTTCTTCCTGACCACGTCGGGCAATTTCCGCACGCAGACGCTGATCGATTCCATTCTCGAAATCGGAGCGGACCGCATCCTGTTCTCGGTCGACTGGCCGTTCGAGAATGTCGATCATGCCTCCGACTGGTTCAACAGCGCCAGCATCAGCGAGAACGATCGGATCAAGATCGGCCGGCGCAATGCCATCGACCTGTTCAAGCTCGACCTCGACGAAACCACCGGGCACGGCATCCATCAAGCCGCGGAATAAGCGGTCCCATACGACATAATCACCATCCGGGAGGAATACGGCCATGACTGCGAAAGCAATCGATCTTCACGAGGAACTAGCCGAGGCAAAGGTCGGAAAATTTCACTGGCGCCTCGGCGCCATCATGGGACTGCTCACGCTGTTCGACGGATATGACACGTTCAATCCGGCTTACGTCATTCATTATGTCGCAAAACCCTGGGGCCTTCAGCCCGGCCAGGCGGGCATCTTGATCTCCAGCGGGCTGGTCGGATTCCTGATCGGCGCTGCGATCCACGGGATCATCGCCGACCGGCTCGGCCGCCGCGGCACCCTGCTCGGAGGCCTCTGGATCACCAGTATCTTCACGCTGCTGACCGCGACTTCGGCGGATTCGTTTCTGTCGTTCTGCATCCTGCGCATCCTGACCGGGATCGGTCTTGGCGTGCTGCTGCCCCTGGCAACGACGTACATCAACGAACTGGCGCCGCGACGGGTTGCGAACACGTTCGCGCTCTGGGGCGTAGCCCTCGGCTGGGCGCTTGGCGGAACGCTCGCCGGTGTCGCCGGTGTGTTCGCGACGCCGGTGTTCGGCTGGACCTCGTTATACTGGATCGGCTCGCTATCGTTCCTGCTGCTGCCCTTCATGCACTTCATGTTGCCGGAGTCACCGAAGTTCCTTGCCCTTCAAGGCCGCACCGGCGAAATCCGCGACATGCTGAGCAAGCTTCGGCCCGAGCGCGCAAGCGTCTATCAGTCGGCCGAAATTGCCGTCGAGGAGTCCGAGAAGCCGGTCAATTCTGTGGCGGCGCTGCTCCAGCCCAAATATCGCCGGACCACGCTTGCGATCTGGGCGTCGGCATTTCTCAGCCTGTTCTGCATCTTCGGCCTGTCGGGGTGGATTCCGACCGTGATGATGCAGCGTGGAGAAACCTTTGCAGCCAGCTTCGGCTTCGGCGCGCTGATGCAGATCATGTCATTCGCAGGCGCTCTCGTGCTTGGGCATCTGGTCGACAAGTCCGGCAGCAGCCGCGGGCTGATCGCGACATGGTGGGCGATTGGCGGCCTCGCCGTGCTGTCGCTGGTGGTGATGAACGACCACATCGTCAACATCACGTCGGTCGCAGCCGCCGGCTTCTTCATCATCGGCGCGCAGTTTGTGCTGAACAACTTCACCGCGGCTTCGTACGAGACCGGCGTGCGCGCCACCGCGGTTGGGATGGAGCTCGGGGTCGCCCGCGTCGGCGCCATTCTCGGCCCGTTCGTCGCCGGCGCGCTTCAGCAATACTACCAGAGCCCGACGCCGATGTTCCTGTCGATCGGCGGGGCAGCGATTGCCGCCGGCGCGATCATCCTGCTGGCCCGACGGCCGGCAAGCGCCCGCGCTGATAGCCTTGAAGCGACGGCCGGCTTGCGCAAGGCTGCACAGCCCGCCTCTTGAGGCGGAGCGTCAATGCGGAAAGTCCGGCTACGGAAGCGATCTGATCCCGGAGCCGGCCGTTTCGTCCGCAAAAGGAGCGGCCATGCAGGACTTCATCTACCAGAGCGCGCCGATGCGGGTGGTGTTCGGCGCCGGCACGCTGCGTCAACTACCCGACGAATTGTCCCGCCTCGGCGTCGTCAACGCTCTCGTGCTGGCGACGCCGCGACAGAAAG
>JBKPMC010000184.1:0-4687 GCA_046731955.1 Pseudomonadota bacterium
CGGGATACGTGAGTTCCTGAATGGCGTCGGAAGAGGCCGCCCGCATTATCGATCTGTACCAACGCAAGGCGCGGGACTGGATCGAGCGTCGCGGACGCACCAGGCTGTTTGAAAAACCCTGGCTCGACCGCTTCCGCGCGTTGCTGACACCGGCTGGCCCGATCCTCGATCTCGGCTGCGGATCGGCCGAGCCAATGGCCCGGTATCTGATCGAGCTTGATCATCCCGTCGTTGGCGTCGATTCATCGCCGGCCATGATCGATGTCTGCCGGCGGCATTTTCCCAGACAGGAATGGGTCGTCGCCGATATGCGCAAGCTTGCCCTGCAGCGGAAGTTTTCCGGCATCCTGGCGTGGGACAGTTTCTTTCACCTCTGCTACGACGACCAACGCAACATGTTTCCGGTGTTTCGCGAGCATGCGTCGCCCCAGGCAGTGTTGATGTTCACAAGTGGCCCGGCGCATGGCGAGGCGATCGGAAGTTTTGCGGGCGAGCCGCTGTATCATGCGAGCCTCGACCCCGCCGAATATCGCTCATTGCTCGATCAGAACGGGTTTCGCGTCGTGTCGCATGTCGTTGAGGACCCCGACTGCGGCGGCCACACCATCTGGCTCGCGCAGCTCATTTGAGATGCCAGGGCAAATGCGGACGGTGAACGCTGGTCGCTGACCGCATTTTGCGATTATGATCCGGTCAAGAAAAGGCCGATATCGGATCGAATTTCCTGAAGCGGGAGTGCGTGGGACCTCCCGTACCGGCATGGGGGTCAGGCGGCGATGAGTTCACAGCAGCGATCATTGGCGGATCCCCGGCAGGACGAATATCGAATTCTTCATGAAGCCGACCTGCGGGACTATCTTGCGGGGCTCCCGGCGGTCGCGGCCCGGCTAGGCGGCGCGCCGGCTTCCTGGTCGATCGGCGAGGTTGGCGACGGCAACCTCAATCTCGTGTTCATCGTCAAGGGAGCCGCGGGCGGCATCGCCGTGAAGCAGGCGCTGCCCTATGTGCGCCTCGTCGGCGAAAGCTGGCCGCTGCCGCTGTCGCGCTCGCATTACGAATATCTGGCGCTGACGCATCAGGCGCGGCTGGCGCCCGGCCTGGTGCCGGCCGTGCTGCACCACAACGAGGGGCTCGCGCTCGTCGTCATGGAGTTGATCGAGCCTCATATCATCATGCGCAAGGGGCTGATTGCCGGCACGCTCTATCCGCGCTTTGTCGGGGACATCGTGGCCTTTCTGGCGCGCACGCTGTTTTTCTCTTCCGACCTCGCGATTCCTGCAGCCCAGAAGAAGGAGGGGATCGCGGCGTTCGCAGGCAACCATGCGCTTTGCAAGATCACCGAGGACCTGATCTTCACCGATCCCTACCGCGTGGCCGAGCAGAACCGCTGGACACAGCCCTGGCTCGATGCGACCGCGGCCGCTTTTCGCGAGGACCTCGATCTCCACGTCGCGATCTCGCGGCTGAAACTGAAATTCCTGAACGCACCGGAAGCGCTGATCCACGGCGATCTCCACACCGGCTCGATCATGGTGACCGAAGGCTCGACGGTCGTGATTGATCCCGAGTTCGCGTTCTACGGACCGATGGGGTTCGATCTCGGCGCCGTCATCGGCAATCTCCTGATGAGCTATCTGGCCTCCGCCGGCCACGAACGCTCGCCGGGCGGACGGCGGCTGTTCGAGGTCTGGGTGCTGGAAACGATCGAAAACGTCTGGACGGAGTTCGCCCGCGCGTTCCTCGATCTCTGGCGAACGGAAGCCCACGGCGACGCCTACCCCCGGACGCTGTTTCCCGGCGTGGGCGGTGCGGCGCGACTGGAGGCCGAGCGGCAGGCCTATATGGCGCGGCTGTTCGGCGACACCGTGGGATTCTCGGCAGCAAAAATCATCCGCCGCATTCTCGGGCTGGCGCACAATGCCGATTTCGAACTGATCGAGGATCCAAAGCAGCGGGCCATCTGCGAGGCGCGGAGCCTGCGGCTCGCGCGTACCATGATGGTGGAGACGGCGTCGTTCCGCAGCATCGGCGACGTGACCACGGCAGCACGGGAGGTCCGCGGCTGGCAGCCGGATTTTGGTTGATGGCGCTCGGCGAGGACGATTGCGCCAGGTTGGCACTATTTCATGAGCCGCAGCAGAGCCCGGCCGGCAGGTGATCGCAATTCCTTGGCATCCAACGTTCCATCCTTGTCCGGATTGGCTGCGTTGAAGCGCTGCTCCACGACAGCAAGATACTCGTCCAGCGTCAGCGTACCATCATGGTCGGGATCGGCTGCAGCCAACTCCTTGGCACTCAATCTGCCGCGTAACTCACGCGCATCGAGTGTGCCATCCCGATCCGGGTCTAATTTGGCAAACATTGCCGACGCTGCCTTCTTCACCTCGGGCAGGTCGAGGGTACCATCGTTGTCGGAGTCGAACATCTTGATCGGGTTGGCGCGGTCCTTCGCCAAGGCGGGACCGGAAAATGCCACAGCAGCGGCCAGCGCAAGACCAACGAATGGGCGCGAAATCATGTTCTGATCTCCCAAGCAAAGCCAGTTGCAGGTACATGCACCAATAAATGGTCGGGCTATCGGTTCCAACCGCCAGGCGCTGGACTGGTAGGGGCGTTCACCGGACGCAACGCAGCGCGCCGCGCTTGCGGCGTGGCGCGCATCGCCCAGGCTGTGCCGCGTCGGGGCACGGAGGACACCCTTGCAGCGCAACCCTATTTAAGCACGTCGGCCTGCAACGGCAGTCTGGTCGCGTTGTCCTCGGCGACCGATGGCGCCGCCGCGAGTTTCACGCCGGTATCGAAGAAGTCGGTGCCGTTCTGCGAGAAGCGCAACTGCTTCCCCCGGTGCCTGGTGAAGAACTGGGGGTCGGAGACGGTGAAATAAATCCCGTCGGCGTACTCCCAGTATTTCGAGACAAGCTCGTCATTAACGTACAGCGCCCAGGCCATCGACGTGACCGGAGGCTTGGCTTTGAGCTTCACCTTCACAACGTAGACGGCCTTCGGCTCTGCCGCGCCCATATGCGCAACTGCGGCGCGGTCGGTTTCGGTAGGTTGCGCGGCGATGACCTCGACCGCTGCGACTTTCGGTGGCTCCGGTAGCGGCATGACGATACCTCGAATGGAATATTTTCAGTTAGTGAACTGCAAATCGCCGGTGTAAACAACGCCCGTCAGACGCCGGTCGAATACCAAGGCGACGACGCGAAGGTCGCTCGGGTCCACACCGCATTCAACGAGCCGGGCCACAGGCAACCGCAGCGTCTGCATCACGATCTTGGCCGGTCCAAAGGGCGGCGGGTCGGGGAACAGCAGCCTGTGGAGGGAACTCGCTGGAAAGACGGCGGTACGCGAACCGCTGGAAACCTCAAGGGTGAAATCCTGGTCCCGATTTGCGGTGTTTGCGGCCTCATTGGACTGGCCCACGCGAAGGGCTAGCACCTTGTAGCGTTCAGCGGGCAGCGTGGCCGGATCCACCTGCAGCAGCAGCCGGGAACCGGCGGCGTTCCAGGCCAGGCGGGCCGTGATGGTCGTCGTGGCGGCGCCGCCGACCAGTGCCGTGAGTTGCCGCGTTGCCACCACGCCATCGGCCGCGACGGTGCCCTGTACCGGAAGCGAGACGACCAGTGGCCCGAGACCTTCCTGATTGTGCTGAACGAAGATGCGCTGGGGATCCTGATATTGCGAGACCAGCTCGGTGCCGGCGGGATCCCACGCGGTGGCCACAGCGTGATCGTGCAGGACAGCGAAGTATTCGTGGCGGTCAAGGAGAACGGCCAGGGCGAGGGCGCCGAGATGAACCTTGGCGATCTGCTCCTGGCTGGGCCGCGGCATCGCCACACCCGGTGCGGTCTCCGGCGCCCAGACGCTGTTGAATTGGTTGTGATTGGCCTTGTGCACCCACAGCATGGCCTTGAACTTGCCGTCAGAGACCGTCGGGTTGGCCAGGTCTACGGCGTGGGCGCGTTCGTAGGTATGATAGCCCTCGAAGGTGAAGACGTCCGAGTCCTTGCTGCCGTGAATAATGAAGTAGGAATCCGGGACGACGGTGGGTCCCGTGACGGGGACGAATTGCCGATCGGTAGGGGCGATGGCCGCCGCTGCGCTCAGTGCGAAGCGGTATGGGCCAAGCCCCGCGGAGCCATCGAGGAGAACGGGGCCAATTGCGGCCAGCCGGTTGAAGAAGGAAGCGTGTCCGACGGCCTCGCCGCCACGCGAATGGCCGACGATCAGAATCCGGTTCAGGTCCACCTTGCCGTGCAGCGGATGCCCGGACGTGTTGTTCCAGGTCCGAAACTGTTTCAGGTGTTCGAGATGGACGATGGCCCGCGCGTCGTTCTCGCCGAAATTGGATCCGTTGAGAAAGTTGACATCGATCGTCGCTGCGATGATCCCGTGTGACGCCAGCAACTGGCACAGATAGAGGTAGCCGGGCGTGGAGTTCTCGAATGGATTGTGGTTGCCGTGCGCGAAAACGGCGAGCGGGAAGGGTCCCCTTCCGCGCGGAATGCAGACATGTCCATTGAGGGGTACGTTCGTGTTGGTAAAGGGCCACGGCGTCGCGGCCCCCAGATTGGCGAATGCTGAGACATTGATACGCCCCGTGAGGTAGGCCGGGTCCGGGGTATTGTAGATCACGTACTGGGACAATGTCGCCGGATAGGCGAGAGGCGGCGAGCCGTAGATG
>JBKPMC010000185.1:0-4970 GCA_046731955.1 Pseudomonadota bacterium
GGGTCTCGGTTCCTTGACCAATATAGGTCGCGGTTAGGAATTTACTTCGCATGCTGGCGCGTCTGTCGATCCGTGACATCGTCCTGATCGAACGGCTCGATATCGAATTCTCCCGTGGCCTCGCGGTGCTGACCGGCGAAACCGGCGCGGGCAAATCCATCCTGCTCGATGCCTTCGCGCTGGCGCTCGGCGGGCGCGGCGACGCCGGCCTCGTCCGCCACGGCGCGGAGCAGGGCCAGGTGACGGCCAGCTTCGATGTTCCCAAGGGGCATCCGGCGGCAAAGATACTATCCACGAACGGCCTCGACGATACCGGTGAGATGATCCTCCGCCGCGTGCAGCTCGCCGACGGGCGCACCCGCGCCTTCATCAACGACCAGTCGATCAGCGTGCAGACCTTAAAAGCAGTGGGCGCGGCGCTGGTCGAGATCCACGGCCAGCATGACGAACGTGCTCTCGTCGATGCCTCGACGCACCGGCAATTGCTCGACGCCTTCGCCGGACTGGAGAAGGAGGTCGCGGCGCTGGAGACGCTCTGGGAGGCGCGGCGCACGGCCAACACGGCGCTCGACGCGCATCGCGCCAGCATGGAACGCGCCGCGCGCGAGGCGGACTATTTGCGCCACGCCGCCGACGAACTGAAGACGCTGAGGCCGAAGGACGGCGAGGAGACGGCGCTCGCCGAGCGCCGCACCACCATGATGCAGGGTGAGAAGATCGCGAGCGACCTGCGCGAGGCGCTGGAAGCGGTCGGCGGCAACAACTCGCCGGTGCCGGCGCTGGCGGCCGCCGTACGCCGCCTCGAACGCCGCGCCGCCAATTCGCCCGCGCTGGTCGAGCCGGCCGTGAAGGCGATCGATATCGCGATCAACGCGCTGGAAGAGGCCGACCAGTATCTCAATGCAGCCCTGGTCGCGGCCGATTTCGACCCCGCCGAGCTGGAGCGCATCGAGGAGCGGCTGTTTGCGCTGCGCGCCGCCTCGCGCAAATATTCGACGCCGGTCGATGGGCTCGCCGCACTTGCCGCCAAATTCGCCTCCGACGTTGCGCTGATCGATGCCGGCGCGGATCAGTTGAAGAAGCTGGAAGCCACGGCCGCCGAGGCCGACCAGCGCTATGGCGGAGCTGCCGAGAAGCTTTCCGCGGCCCGCAACAAGTCCGCCGAGAAGCTCAACAAGGCGGTCAATGCCGAACTGGCGCCGCTGAAACTCGATCGCGCAAAATTCATGACGCAGGTCGACACGGATGCGAACGCGCCGGGGCCGCAGGGCATCGACCGCGTCGAGTTCTGGGTGCAGACCAATCCCGGCACCAAGCCGGGCCCGCTGATGAAGGTCGCTTCCGGCGGCGAGCTGTCGCGGTTCCTGCTGGCGCTCAAGGTGGTGCTGTCCGACCGCGGTTCGGCGCCCACGCTGGTGTTCGATGAAATCGATACCGGCGTCGGCGGCGCGGTGGCGGATGCGATCGGCGCGCGGCTGGCCCGGCTGGCCGGCCAGGTCCAGGTGATGGCGGTGACGCACGCGCCGCAGGTCGCCGCACGCGCCAACCAGCACCTCCTGATTTCCAAGGACGCGCTCGACAAGGGCAAGCGCGTCGCCACCCGCGTCAACGCGCTCGCCGCCGACCACCGCCGCGAGGAGATCGCCCGCATGCTGGCGGGCGCCGAGATCACGGCGGAGGCGCGGGCAGCGGCGGAGCGGCTGTTGCGCGCGGCGACGGCGTAGTGTTGGCGGCGTCATGGCCAAAGCAGCAAAAGCAAAGGCGCTCCCCGACGTCGAAAAACTCACCAAGGCGCAGGCCAAGGTCGAGCACATGCGGTTGGCGCTGGAGCTGGAGGGGCACGACAAGCGTTACTATCAGGACGATGCGCCAAGCGTAACCGACGCCGAATACGACGCGTTGCGCCAGCGGTTCAATGCGATCGAGAAGCGATTCCCGGAATTTGTCAGTTCGGACTCGCCGTCGCAAAAGGTGGGCGCGGCGCCATCGGGGCGCTTCAAGAAAGTGCGGCACGCGGTGTCGATGCTGTCGCTCGACAATGCCTTTGCCGAGCAGGATGTGATCGATTTCGCCGGCCGCATCGCGCGGTTCCTGAAGCTGCCGGATGACAAGATCGATTTTTCCGCCGAGCCGAAGATCGACGGGCTGTCGATGTCGCTGCGCTACGAGGGCGGCGAGCTCGTTACCGCCGCCACCCGCGGCGACGGCGCGGAAGGGGAGGATGTCACCGCGAACATCCGCACGCTGGAGGATGTGCCGCAGAAGCTGAAGGGCCGCAACGTGCCCGACGTCTGCGAGGTGCGCGGCGAGGTCTACATGACCAAGAAGGCGTTCCTCGCGCTGAACGAACGTCAGAAAACCGCTGGCGATACCATCTTCGCCAATCCGCGAAATTCCGCCGCGGGCTCGCTGCGCCAGAAGGATCCCTCCATCACCGCGTCCCGCCCGCTCGGCTTCTTCGCCTATGCCTGGGGCGAGATGAGCGCAATGCCGGAGAATACGCAGTCCGGCATGATCCACTGGTTCGAGCGTTGCGGCTTCAAGACCAATCCGCTGACCAAGTTGTGTCACTCGGTCGATCA
Source organism: Pseudomonadota bacterium (assembly GCA_046731955.1). Classification (GTDB taxonomy): domain Bacteria; phylum Pseudomonadota; class Alphaproteobacteria; order Sphingomonadales; family Sphingomonadaceae; genus Sphingomicrobium. Next base: position 2,583 of record JBKPMC010000185.1, read on the forward strand.
ACTGATCGCGTTCCACCGCAAGATCGAGGAGCAGCGCGCCGAACTCGACTACGATATCGACGGCGTCGTCTACAAGGTCGATCGCATCGACTGGCAGGAACGGCTCGGCTTCGTTTCACGCACGCCGCGCTGGGGCATTGCGCACAAGTTCCCGGCCGAACGCGCGATGACGGTGCTGCGCGACATCGAGATCCAGGTCGGCCGCACCGGTTCGTTCACGCCGGTCGGCAAGCTCGAACCCGTCGGCGTCGGCGGCGTGATCGTGCAGAACGTCACGCTGCATAATGAGGACTACATCAAGGGTATCGGCAACAAGGGCGAAGAGTTGCGCGAAGGCCGCGACATCAGGATCGGCGACACCGTTGTGATCCAGCGCGCCGGCGACGTGATCCCGCAGGTCGTCGATGTCGTGATCGACAAGCGGCCGAAGGGTACGAAGGAGTTTCACTTCCCGAAGAAGTGCCCGTGCCCGCTGCACACCGACGTCGTGCGCGAGGAGACGGCAACAGGCGAGGAAGGCTCGCGCGCCCGCTGCACGGGTGAGTTCGCCTGTCCGTTCCAGAAGATCGAGCATCTCAAATTGTTCGTGTCGCGGCGGGCCTTCGATATCGACGGGCTCGGCGAGAAACAGTTGCAGTATTTCTTCGACGAAGAATGGGTGAAAGAGCCCGCCGACATCTTCACGCTGCAGAAGCGCAACAACAAGCTGAAGCTCGAGGAGATCGAGGGCTACGGCGAAACGTCGGTGCGCAATCTGTTTGCGTCGATCGAGAATCGCCGCCGCATCGCGCTGGAGCGCTTTATCTATGCGCTCGGCATGCGCCATGTCGGCGAGACCACGGCGCTAGCATTGGCGCGCGGCTATGGTTCGTGGGACGCATTCCACGACGCCTGCCTCAAGGTCGCCAAGGAGGATGAGGAAACCGTCGCGGAGATGGACGCGCTTGACCAGATCGGCGACACCGTGATCAAGAGCGTCGCCGCCTATTTCGGCGAAAGCCACAACCGCGGCATCGTCGAGCGGCTGACCAAAGAAGTCGAAATTATCGACGCCGAAAAGCCCAAGAGCAATTCGGCCGTCGCCGGCAAGACCGTGGTGTTCACCGGCTCGCTCGAAAAGATGACGCGGGACGAGGCCAAGGCCACGGCCGAGCGGCTGGGCGCGAAGGCGGCGGGCTCGGTGTCGAAGAAGACGGACTACGTCGTCGCGGGGCCGGGCGCGGGCTCAAAGCTCGCGGAAGCCAAGAAGCACGGTGTGCAGGTGCTGACTGAGGACGAGTGGCTGAAGCTGATCGGAGAGTGAAGAAGGTCTCTCGCCGTCATTGCGAGGAGCGAAGCGACGAAGCAATCCATCGTGCCACGAGCGGATAGGTGGATTGCTTCGCTGCGCTCGCAATGACGGTGAGGGAGAGCTGCCAACTCCTTGAAAGGTCGTAGCCCGGATGAGCGAAGCGATATCCGGGACAACTCTAACGCCGCCCCGGATGTCGCTTCGCTCATCCGGGCTACAGCATCCCCGACTCTTCTTTCTCGCGTTCTCGACCAAGAGTTCGGTCGTCAGTTGAATTCGAGGCGCTGATAGGTCTCCCACGATCGGAAGGGTGAGACCACACGTCCCCTGCGGTCGATGCGTCCCCATTGCCCGCCCCGGTACCAGCCACGCTCGCCCTCGGTGGCAGTGGGGTCAGAGACATAAGTGCAAGCCGTGCAGACAACAGCAACGCCATCCCTGAACGGATAGGCTCCGTCATACGTCGCCGGGATCACGAGATTGAGTTTGCGGTCGATGTATCCAATCTTGCCTCCGACCCGCGACCGCGCGAGACCATCCTCGAAATAGTCCGGGCCGTTGTCCATTGATTCAACCGGCACAGGGATGACGCCACGCCGAACGTAGAACCATTGGTATTTCCGCGTGTCAGTCCCATTGAACAGCATGACGGAGGCCAATCCATTACGGTCGTATCGGAGTCGAGCCGAATAGGATCGCTTCAGGCTCGGCCGCCCGTCGGGGCCGGTTGCCGCGCATTGCTTGAAAGTGCGCTCGGGCTCCCAGCAATCGAACACCACTGGGGCAACCGTGCTCTGGTCGCTTGCCATGAGCGACTTGGACGAGAGTGCAAGCAGAGCGCCCAGTACAATAATCCTGAAAAAATCCGGCATAATGCACGCTCCTCGTGGGCGGCCTGGATCCAGCCGTCACTGCGAGCAAGGCAATCCATGGCGGCAGAAAGAAGTGATGGATTTGATTTGCTCGGCTCGCAGCGACGAAATCGGGTGCGAACAATTGGTAGGACGGACCAATCACCGAAATTCTGTTCAATCCCTCAGGAAAAAATATTCCTCTTAACAGGTCGGGCAAATCAGCCGGCTCGCAACGACGTGAAG
>JBKPMC010000186.1:0-4606 GCA_046731955.1 Pseudomonadota bacterium
GGGTGGCGGTAAAGCCGGTATTTCAGACGACCCCACCAGGAAAGGGCCCGGTATTCCCGCACTGTCAGCGTATCGAGATCGCCGATACCGCGGCGATCGAGGTTGCCGGTGGTGGCATGGTGAATCGCATGCGAGCGGCGCCAGCAATCGTAGGGCGTGAGCGTGAGCACGCCAATGATGCGGCCGACCCAGTCATTCGCCAGACGGCCGGCAAAGAAGGTGCCGTGACCGCAGTCGTGCTGGATCATGAACAGGCGCACGAGAAAGCCGGCAGCCGGAATCGCGATCAGGAAAGAAGCCCAGGCATGGCCAAGGTAGAACGCGAACCAGGCTGCGGCCCACAACATGATGAGCGGCAAAGCGGTGATCGCGAGTTCAGCGATGCTGCGCAGACGACTTGGGGTGCTGTAGTCGACCAGGATGCGCTGCCAGCGCCGGGCGTTGAGGACGTCATCGCCGCCACCGGCAGGTTGCCCGTTGGACGACTGCACAGCTGTCTTATGCAAAGAAATATCCCCTTCTGACGGTGCACGTAGAATCGAGACACCGATGGATCGGCGCCTTCGTCGGTTGATCGATTTTTGGAGAAGGGTCTGAAACGCAAACCGCCCAGCAGTTCGGCCAAGTGTCGACTCGTCGACATATGAACACGAATTGGGGTTGCGTCAAGGACTGCAACGCCCCCCTACCGGTATCCCCCGGGGTCAAGCCTGCAGGCCGGATCAGCTGACGGGTCAGCGCAAAGGCGCGGCCCGACGACAGGCTCCGGCGTCATCCGCCATCGCTTGACGGTTGCGGCGACATCGGCAAATCTTGCTGCATTATCGGCGCGATGGGTCCGGCCGTCAGGACCCTGTTCATTGGAAATTGTGTGTATTTTGCCAAACGTCATTCGACATCTGACCAAGGCCGTTCTGTTGTCAGCCACGCTTGCTGTTGTCGCCTTGCCGGGGCTGGCGCGCGCGCAATCAGGCAGCGCCGGTGGCAGCATAGGCAATGACGAAAAGTCGCTATCCGGTTCGCGCGCGACGCCTCGCGCGGCTGAACCCTCAAAGCCGGAACGACGCAGCAAGCCCGAGACCGACGCGCCGGGTCGCGCGTCGCGAAAGAGCGGCGGCAGTGGCGGCGGCAATCTGGATGGAGCATGGGCGCTTACCAGCGTCGGCACGCCCTGCGGCAGCTCCACCGATACGGTGGTCATCACCGGCAGCAGGATGGTGGGGCAATACGGCACCGCTCTAGTCGGTCCGAATGGCGCCGTGTCAGGAATCGGGTCCGCGGGAAGCCTGAGCTGGACCATGTCCGGCCGCTTCTCGGGCCGCAGCGGATCCGGCACATTCCGGCGATCCGATGGATGCGCGGGAAGCTGGACCGGAGCAAAACAGTAAATCGAAGGCTGTGCGACGCAGATCGAACCGACTTCATTTCAAACAAGTGCGGCACGAATCATCCGCGCGAGGTCCGAGCTGATGTAAGGCTTCGTCAGTAGCAGCACGCCGGCGTCGAGCCGGCCGTGATGCACGATGGCGTTCTCGGTATAGCCCGACGTATACAGCACCTTGAGCCCGGGGCGTCGCTTCCGCGCCTCGATCGCGAGCTGGCGGCCGTTCATTCCCCCGGGCATGATAACGTCGGTGAACAGCAGGTCGATACGTTCAGGACCATCGATGATTGCCAGAGCCTCGGCGGCCTTGCTGGCAGTGAGCGTGGCATAGCCGAGGCGGCCAATCTGGGTCACGACGTATTCACGGACCAGGGCATCATCCTCGACGATCAGGATGGTTTCGTCGCCGCGCTCGACCACGCCCGTTCCTGCTTCGTCGGGCAGCGCCTCTGCGGCGCCTGCGGCCTGCGGCAAATAGAGTTTTGCGGTAGTCCCGTGTCCCGGTTCGCTGTAGATCTTGACATGCCCGTTGGACTGCTTGACGAAACCATAGACCATGCTGAGGCCGAGCCCCGCTCCCTTCCCGACCTCCTTGGTGGTGAAGAACGGTTCAAACACCTTGTCGAGCAAGTCAGCGGGGATTCCCTCCCCTGAGTCGCTCACCGCGATCATCACGTAGTTTCCAGGAATCACTTCGGGATTCGCGCTCGCGTAGTTCTCGTCGAGCACGACATTCTTGGTCTCCAGCGTCAGCTTGCCGCCATCAGGCATGGCGTCGCGCGCATTCAGGGCGAGGTTCAGGATCGCCGTGGAAAGCTGACTGGGATCGATCAGGGCCGTCGCGGAATCGTGCGCCAGCATCGATTCGATTTCGATCTGTTCGCCGAGCGTCGGCCGCAGCAGCCGCGCGGCATCGATGACGAGGGCATTGACGTCGGTGTTGCGCGGCTGCAGCGGCTGGCGGCGAGCGAAGGCCAGCAGATGCCGGGTCAGGTCGGCGCCCCTTGCCGCCGCAGCGCTGATCATATCGGTGATCTGGGCGAGTTGCGGACGGTCCTTCACCGCGTCACTGAGGATTTCGATCGTTCCGGTGATAACAGTCAGAATGTTATTGAAGTCGTGCGCAACGCCACCGGTGAGCTGCCCAATGGCTTCCATCTTCTGTGCCTGCCGGACCAGCGCCTCGGTGGCCTCGATCTCCTGAAAACGCTTGACCATCGCTTCGGCGCTGCGGCGCTGCCGGACCTCCTCCTCCAGTGCCGCATAGGCTTGCTGAAGTTGAATGCGTGTCGGCAGCACCAGGATTCGCGGCAGCAATAGCAGCAGGGCCGCCGAGATTCCGACCGAGACCAGCGCCAGGAAGCCCTTTACAACGCCCTCGATGCCGTAGGCCGGCACCCACAAGGTGAGGATCGACAGCAGGCGTGCCACTCCGCAGAGGGCGAGGAAAGTCGCGAATGCCAGGAACACGCTGTGAAACATGACTTCGCGGCGCCGCCGCCATGCAAAGAACCCGAGGACGAACGCGGTAACGAAGAAAGCGCAAGCGAGCATGGCGTCGGAAATGACATTCAGCCAGATCAATTCCGGGCGCCAAAGCAGGCACGCGCCATGCGGGATGAGTGTCGACATACCCAAAATACTCCAAAAGCAGCACCACAGGTTGCATCTTGATCCGATCGGCCCGCCGGGACAACGGGCCAAATCATCCAGGCTTCCGCCGGCCGCAGGGCGAAGAGCCCTGCCCGCACGGGCACTCTGGTGTCCGGCGGTGGACGCAGTGGCGTCGGGGGCGTGGCGCTGCACGCAGGATGGAGGCGGAAGGGTCCAGCGCGTAGGGCGGATTAGCGAAGCGTAATCCGCCATCTTTGTCTGAGGTGCTGCGGCGGATTACGCCTTCGGCTAATCCGCCCTACGCGCTGCGCGAGCAATAGAGGTCCGCTTGGGTCAAAGCGGACCTGTGATCAGTTCACGCTCCTCAGCAATGCCGCCGCCGCTTCCTCGGTATCGTAAGGAAATATCCAGGCTGCGGCCGACATCCATTCCCGCATCCTCTCCGCCTGCTCCGAGGGATTTCCGGCTGCGGATCGATAGAACCTGCCGGCCAGGCGCGAGGCAGCTTGAACACGGCTCGTACGTCCCAGCCTCAGATTTTGGTAGGCTTGCAGTCTGCCCGGAATCTCTTCGCGCCCTGCGTGCTCGAGCAGAACGGCAAGCGCAAAGCCATCCTCGATGGACTGTCCGGCACCCTGGCCAAAATGCGGGACCATCGGGTGAGCCGCATCGCCAAGCAGGGTGACGCAGCCTCTCGACCAATAGGGTAGCGGTGGCCGATCGTAGATGCCCCAGCGAAAGGTTTGATCGAGCGCCGCGATGATGTTCTGGACCGGAGAGTCCCAGCCGCTGTATTCGCCTGCGAGTGTCCGGACGTCGCCCGGCGCGAACCAGGTCTCCTCCATGTCGAGTGAGCTCGGCACAAACGCGACAATGTTGATCAGGCGCCCCTGGGAAACCGGGAAGCAAATGAAGCTACGACCGTCGCCCATCCACATGTTCAAGCCGCGCAGGTCTGCGGCCCACGACAGTTTTTGCGTCTGCACGAGACCTCTGTAAGCCACGATGCCCTCGCTCGTCGGGCTCGCCGTCAGGCCGATCTCGCGCCGGACAATCGAATGGATGCCATCTGCCCCTATGACCACATCCGCATCGCAAACGGCACCATCAGCGAAAGTCAGCCGCGCTCCGCTTCCCACGTCGTTGACGGCAACACAGCGATGCCCGAACCGAACCGTTCCCGCCCACGCGGCAAGGAGCATCTCGAGGAACTCGACGCGGTGAATCTGATAGCTCGGCACCGTGGGGCTAGCAGACGGCCCCGGAACAGGCTCTCCCCGTGACGTTCGTAGCGTGAGTCCCTGGCTCCTTGTGGTGATCTTCTCGATCGCCTCGCAAAGACCGGCGCGTTTGAGCAAGATCGCTGCATTCGGAGGGATAGATATTCCAGCCCCGGCCTCACGTGGGGACTGGGCTTCTTCAAAAACCGTGACGTTCATTCCCCGCGCGCGCAGCGCCAGTGCGGCAGACAATCCACCGATCCCCGCGCCGACGATGGTAATATTCAGTCGGTCGGTCATTGGCACCAATCCAACCATCAAGCAGCTTCGTTTCGCGAAAGGATCAGCCGTCAGTTGCCGACGGCATCATCGAGCAGCACCCATCTGG
>JBKPMC010000187.1:0-13711 GCA_046731955.1 Pseudomonadota bacterium
GCCTCGACATGGGCGACCGGAACCCCGGCAGTGAAGGCGGCGAGCGCCGCGCCGAGCGCACTCGACGTGTCGCCCTGAACGACGATCAGGTCCGGCCCATCGCGAAGCATCGGCAGAAGCGGTCACCGCACGAACGTGCGCGTGGGGGTCCGGTCTTCCGGGACAATCCAGTTGCACGACCGGAAAGCCGACGAGGCCGAATTCGCGCGGGTCCAGCGCCGGATGCTGGCCAGTGAGAATCAACGTCGGAACGAGGTCGTGCGCCGTAAGCGCCCGCGCGAAGGGTCCCAATTTTATGGCTTCAGGTCTGGTGCCGATCACCAGCCAAATGTCGGAGCGCAGCCTTCCCCCTAGCTCGGCCCGAGCTATCTGCCTCCACTATGGACTTGGCGCAAGGAGGCGCTTGGCGGCCCTACCGGAAATTGTCGGCGTAGGCTTGGATCTTGAGCTTGACCGGCGGCGCGGGAACCACGTGAAAGTCGAGCCCATGTTTCTCGCAATAGGCAATCGCGGCTTCCCTTGTCGGGAAGTTCAACCGGACCTGCGGGTTTGTATCGCCCGATCCATTCCAGCCGGTGAGGGGGTCGGGGCGGAGCGGTTGCCGACGCTCGAACTCGAGCAGCCAGCGGCCGGTATTCGCCTTGCCCGACTGGGTAGTCCTGCGGTCGAGTTCCGAAATGCGCGCAATCGTCATTGCCGGCGCAGGTGGCAAAGACGGCCGATCAAATCAACCCGCTTGAGTTTAGATGCTACGACAGTTGAATCATGATAAGCCGCCTGTCCTTCCAAGCTGGAAGGAGGGTCTTATGAGATTGTCGAGACTTGGCATCCTGCTCATGGCGGGGACGGCAGTCCTCACGATCGCAAGTTGCAACAAGGCCGCGAAGACCGACAACGCCGCGGCGACGAACGGCAGTGCGTCGCTCGCCGCCTCCAACTCCACCGCCGAGAGGGATCCAGTCGCAAGCGCCGAATCCGCAGCTCCCGCCGCGATCGCCCATGACGCGTCGATCGTGTCGGTCGGGGCCGATGGCAAAACGACCACGCTGCGAGAGGGCAAGAACGGCTGGACGTGCATGCCCGACGCTCCCGACACGCCGGGACCCGACCCGATGTGCATGGATGCCAATGCCGCCAAATGGGCTGCGGCATGGATCGGCCACCAATCGCCGCCCACCGGCACGGCCGGGGTCATGTACATGCTCGAAGGCGGGACCGATGCGAGCAACACCGATCCCTATGCGAAGCAACCGACCGCGGAAAATAATTGGATCAAGACCGGGCCGCACATCATGGTGGTCGGCTCCAAGGAGATCCTCGCCGGCCATCCTTCGGGCCCGCAACCGGATACCTCGGCGCCTTATGTGATGTGGGCGGGCACGCCTTATGCTCATCTGATGATTCCTGTGAAACCGGCCAGTTAGAGCGCATCCACAGGCGGCGGGCATGACCGGACGAAGAACGGGTCGCCCGCTCGCCTGGAGCGTCCATCTGCTCACCGCGAGCGGAGCCGTGCTCGCGCTGCTCGCTCTTCACGCGGTCGACGGTGGCCGCTGGCGCGAGGCGTTGCTATGGCTCCTCGCCGCGCTGCTCATCGACGGGATTGACGGGACACTGGCCCGCGCGGCGCAGGTTGGCGAACGGCTGCCGGAAATCGATGGCACCGCACTCGATCTCGTCGTCGACTACCTGACCTATGTCTTCGTTCCGGCGTTTTTGCTGTGGCGGATCGGCGCTTTCCCGTCGGCTGTCGCGCTGCCGCTGGTCGCGCTGATCCTGTTATCTTCGCTCTACGTCTTCGCGCGGCGCGACATGAAGACGGAGGACGGATATTTCCGCGGCTTTCCTGCACTGTGGAACGTCGTCACACTCTATTTCTTCCTGCTGAACCCTGCGCCGCCGCTTGCTGCCGCGGTGGTCATCGCGTTCATCGTGATGTCCCTCGCACCCGTTCACGTCATCCATCCGTTCCGTGCGCGCGATTACCGACCTTTCGCACCAGTGCTGGCAATCGTCTGGACAAGCGCGACAGCGCCGCTCCTGCTGCCAAACGTCGGCGATGCTGTGCGAATAATTCTGGTTGTAGTTTCGCTGACCAGCGCGGCTCTGCTCATCGGGTTAGGACTGCTGCGCACCCTGCACGGGTCACGACACAAACCGGGATGATTCCGCGCGAACTGCTGTTCGTGATACCGTGTCGTCAGCTGGGCATCCGAAAGGGGAGGGATGAGCGACGCATTTGCCTATCTATCGGTGCTCCTGTCGATCATCCTCGGCCTGGCGATCGCGGAAATACTGATGGGTTACAGGTCGCTGCTGCTCGCTCGCGGAAGCGTGAAGCTCTATGCGCCACCGCTCATCTGGTCCGCGACGATGCTGGTCCTCGCGATCCACTTCTGGTGGGCGAGCTTTGGTCTCGCCGGTCGGGAGGATTGGGATTTCACGGCGTTCTCGGCGGTGCTCATGCAAACGGTGATGCTGTTCATGGGCGCATCGCTGCTCCTTCCCAAGACTCGGCCGGACCAGCAAATCGACCTTAAAGCCCACTATTATCGCGAGGCAGGGCCCTTCTTTTTGTTCGGGCTGCTGTTCCTCGCATTCGGCTATGTGAAGGATTGGCTCCTGGACGGACACATTCAGCGCGGGGGCATCGCGCTTGGTTTCTTCGTTTTCTTCACGGCAATGACGCTTACTGCGCTATTCGTCCGCAAGCCGCGAGTGCATGAGATCATCGCGCCGATAATGGGACTCGTGGTCCTGATCTTCATTAGCCTGATGTTCGCGCGCCTTAAGGGACTTCGATAAGCGCGCAACTGTTGCGATCCACGCCGTCAGTAAGCGCGCGCGATCGCGAACTCGACGGCTTCGGTCAGGGCCGACTTGGCCTTGCTCGCCGGGAACATGGCCAGCGCGTCAATCGCGCGGCGGCCGTAATGACGGGCACGTTCGATGGTGTCCGAAAGCGCGTCGGCCGAGCGCAGCAGCGCAGTGGCTTGCTCAAGGTCCCCATCCGTGGCGCGCTCGCCGGCGATAGCCGAGCGCCAGAATTGCCGGTCGGCGTCACTCCCCCGCGCGTAGGCAAGGATAACCGGCAGCGTCACTTTCCCGTCGCGGAAATCGTCGCCCACACCTTTGCCCATCGTTGCAGTGTCGGACGCATAGTCGATCACATCGTCGGTCAGCTGGAACGCGATTCCGAGATTCTTGCCGTAAGCGTCGAGTGCGAGCTCCGCTTCCTCGCTCGCCTCCGCGACCACTGGAGAAACGCGACACGCGGCTGCGAAGAGCGCCGCGGTTTTCGCGCTGATGATGGTCAGATAATGCTCCTCGTCGGTTTCGATCCGCCGCTGAGCGGTCAATTGCTCGACCTCCCCCTCGGCAATGACGGCGGATGCGTGACTGAGGATCCGCAGCACCTTGAGGCTGCCATCCTCGACCATCAGCTCGAAGGCCCGGGAGAACAGGAAGTCGCCGACCAGCACGCTGGCCGGATTGCCCCAGATGAGGTTGGCGGTGCGCTTGCCGCGGCGCATTCCGGAGCCGTCGACAACATCGTCGTGAAGCAGGGTCGCCGTGTGGATGAACTCGACCGCGGCGGCGAGCTTGTGGTGGCGCGTGCCCGGGTAGCCGAGCAGCGCTCCCGATGCGAGCGTGAGCATCGGCCGCATGCGCTTGCCGCCGCCGGCGATGAGGTGCCCGGCCAGCTCGGGAATGAGCGCGACCTTGCTCTGCATCCGCTCGAGGATGACGGCGTTGACGCCGTTCATGTCCGCGGCGACGAGCTCGATCATGGGATCGAGCGAAGGCTCAGTTTTCGGGCGAAGCGGATGGACAGTTGCGGCCACGGCGACGCCCTAGCCGGACAGCGTCTTTTTTCCTAGCCAGACGGAAGTGTTAGGCGCGCAAGTAACCCGCCCAGGTCCTCGCTCTCTTCGAGCGTGATCGTTCCGCCGTAAATTTCCGCAACATCGCGCACGATCGCCAGGCCGAGTCCGGTTCCCGGCTTGCCGGTCGTGTCGAGCCGCGCCCCGCGCGCGAACAGCAAACCGCGATCGGCCTCCGGAATGCCCGGGCCATCGTCCTCGATGAGGATGTCCACCGTCTCGCCCTGGCGTTCGACGGTCACAAACACCCGGCCGTGGCCGTATTTGGCGGCATTTTCGACGAGGTTGCCGAGCATCTCGTCGAGGTCCTGGCGTTCGACCCGGACCTGCGCATTATGATCGCCGGCAATGTCGACGGTGACGTGCTCGTACAGGCGGTCGACCGCTCGCTGCACGGCCTCGAGGCTCGCCCAGACCGTCGCGCGCGCTTGCGCCGAAGCGCGCCTGCCGATCGCCCGGGCACGCGCGAGGTGGTGGTCGATCTGCCGCCGCATGACTGAAGATTCGCGGATCACCGTATTTGCAAGGTCCGGCGAGTGCGCTGTTCCGGCGTTGGTGATCACGGTGAGCGGAGTCTTGAGCGCATGGGCGAGGTTGCCGGCGTGCCGCCGCGCCTCTTCCGCTTGCTCTTCGCTATGCGCGAGGAGTTGGTTGATCTCTTCGGTCAGGGGCCGGATCTCGGCCGGGAAGTCCTGGCTGATCCGTGTCTTTTCGCCCGAGCGGATCGCGGCGACTTCGTCGCGCACGCGACGCAGCGGCCAGAGGCCGTAGAAGGTCTGCAGCGCGGCGAGGAGGAGGAGCCCGACTCCGAGCGCAGTGAAGCTCCAGAAGAGGGTCGAGCGAAGGCGGCGAATTTGGTCGTCGATCGTCTCGCGCGACTGCGCGACCTGATAGCGCCACCGCACCTTTGAGCCGGGAAGAACGATGTCGCGCTCCGCAATCCGAAGCGGCTCGGCATGTTCGGGCGTCGAGAATTCGTCGCTGTCGTAGAGGTGCGGCCTGACGTCCGAATGGGTCTCCTGGACCCGTAGCCGCCGGTCCCACAAGGAGCGCGACGGGAAGGTGTCGACCCCCGCGCCGCTGATCTGGAAATAGAGCCCGGAATAGGGCTCAACAAAGCGCTGATCGGCGGGCGGGCGGTTGAACCGCACTTCTCCGTCCGGACCGATCTCCGATGAGGCAATCATCGAATTGAGGACGAAGACCAGCTGGTTGTCGAAGCTGTCGACGATCGATCGACTAAGGATCCGGTCGAGCCCGAACCCGCCGAGAAGGAGCAGCGCGGCGATCCATAGCGCCGCGACCACAATCATGCGCCGCGTGAGCGAGCCGGTTCGCCGCCGTTGCGCCAGAGTCCTGGCGCCGGGTCGAGCCTCGGCCGCCGCCGTTGCCGGGGCGGCTTGCTCGTTCAACTCTGCGGATCCTCCAGGCTGTATCCGAGCCCGCGAATCGTGGTGATCACGTCGGCTCCCAGCTTCTTGCGAATACGAGTCACGAACACTTCAATCGTGTTCGAGTCACGGTCGAAATCCTGATCGTAGATGTGCTCGATGAGTTCGGTCCTGCTCACTACCTTCCCTTTGTGGTGCATGAGATAGGACAGGAGCTTATACTCTTGGGCAGTGAGCTTCACCGGCTCGCCGTCCTTCGTGACCTTGCCCGAACGTGTGTCGAGCCGGATGTCGCCCGCCATTAGCTCGGACGACGCGATGCCTGCCGAGCGGCGGATCAGCGCGCGAAGCCGGGCGATCAGTTCCTCGGTCTGAAACGGCTTGGCGAGATAATCGTCCGCACCCGCATCGAGCCCGGCGACCTTGTCCGACCAGCTGTCGCGCGCGGTGAGGACGAGCACCGGCATTTTCCGCCCTTCCTTGCGCCAGCGGTCGAGCACCGTAAGCCCGTCGACCTCGGGAAGACCAAGGTCGAGGATCACCGCGTCGTAATTTTCGGTCGAGCCCAGATAATGACCGTCCTCACCGTCGGTCGCGAGGTCGACGGCATAGCCGGCACCCTCGAGCGTAGAGCGGAGCTGCCGCCCGAGATTGGGTTCGTCTTCAACGATCAGAACGCGCATTCCAGCTCCCCGGACTTGTTCATCTTCGCGCCGTCAACCCGCGTTGCGGCGAAGAGTTGCTTTAGCGAAACAAGCTGGGGCGTGGCCTTCGAATGTCAATCCGCGAAAATCACCGATCACGAGAGCGACGGACGATCCTGCCCTGGCCGTCAACATCGACCCAGATCACTCGGCCGTTTTGGATGAACTTCAAACGGTAGGTGCTGCCATTGAGCTCCGGCCCGAGATAGTCTGCCCCGCCCATCAACGGCATTACCCGCTGCTCAAGCTGCGGAAGCGGCATCGAGCGGCCCTGACGTATGGCTTGGAAAGCGCGATCGGCGTCCCGGCGTGGGGCCTGACTAGCGCGATCGACATCCCGCCGCGGCGCTTGGCTCGCGCGATCCGGCCCGCCACGCGGCGCCTGGTTTGCGCGGTCCGGCCCGCGACGCGGCGGATCGGCCAGCGCAGGAACGCTGGTCAGGCTCGCGGCAAGGGTGGCCGCGAGAAAAAGGGTACGCAGCAAGGTCATCAACACGATTCTCGAGGGCCCCCCTTCTAACATCACCCATTGAACCCGCTATTAATGCATATGAACGGGACTGTTCAGCCTCCGGTCAAGGGCTTTAGCAGCGCGCACTCGTTGGTTAGTGGGCGCGAGATGGCAGCGCCAATCCTCTCCTATGAAGGCCTTGGGCTCATCCAGGGCGAAGGCTGGTTGTTCCGCAACCTCGACGTTTACATCGGGGAGCGCGACCGGCTGGCGCTGATCGGCCGAAACGGCGTCGGCAAGACGACGTTGCTCAAATGCCTGGGCCGACTGATCGACCCTGATGAGGGCAAGCGGACCATCGTTCCCGGCACGCACGTCGTGCTCCTTGAACAGGATCCGCCAATGTCCGGGTTCGAGACGCTGCTCGATTGGACCCTCCACGGGCCGAACGCGCCCGAAGCGCATCAGGCGGCGGCGATCGCTGACCAGCTTGGGATCGATCTCTCTCGGCCGGTCGCGACCGCCAGCGGCGGGGAACGGCGCCGCGCGGCGATCACCCGCGCGCTTGCCCAAAATCCTGACGTGCTGCTGCTCGACGAGCCGACGAACCATCTCGATCTCGGTGCGATCGAATGGCTTGAGGACTGGCTCAAGCGGTTCAAGGGGGCGTTCATCGTCATCAGCCACGACCGCACCTTCCTCACCCGGCTGACAAAGAGTTGCCTGTGGCTGGATCGCGGCCAGCTCCGTCGCGCCGAGATCGGCTTTGGCGGCTTCGAGGCGTGGACCGAGAAGCTTTACGAGGAGGAAGCAAGGGCAACGGAGAAGCTCGACGCCAAGCTCAAGATCGAGCTCCACTGGCTGCAACGCGGAGTGACGGCTCGGCGGCGGCGCAACCAGGGCCGTCTTGCCAAGCTGCACGAGATGCGCGCGCAGCGCGCCGCGATGATCGGCAGCAGCGGCGCGGCCAAGCTGGCGCTCGCCAAGGACGACGTGCGCTCCAAAACGGCGATTGAGGCTGATCATGTGAGCAAGGGCTATGGTGAGCGGCCGATCATCCGCGACTTCTCTCTTCGCATTCAGCGCGGCGACCGAATCGGCATCGTCGGGCCGAATGGTGCTGGAAAGACAACCCTGCTCAAGCTGCTCACCGGCGAGCTTCAACCCGACAGCGGCACGGTGACCCTCGCGAAGACCCTGAGCGGGATCGTAATCGACCAACAGCGAAAGCTAATGGAGCCCGGAAAGCGCGTGCGCGACATCCTGGCGAACGGCGGCGACTGGATCGACGTCCGCGGCTTGAAGAAGCACATCAAGGGTTACCTCAAGGAATTCCTGTTCGGCTCCGCGATCGCCGACGCGCCGATCGGATCATTGTCGGGCGGAGAGCGCTCGCGGCTTTTGCTGGCGCGGGAGTTCGCGCGCGCCGCCAACCTGCTGGTGCTCGACGAACCGACCAACGACCTCGACTTGGAAACGCTCGACCTCCTGCAGGAAGTGATCGCCGATTATGACGGGACCGTCTTGATCGTCAGCCACGACCGCGATTTCCTCGACCGCACCGTAACGATCACGCTCGGCCTCGACGGATCGGGCAAAGTCGACGTGGTGGCCGGTGGCTACGAGGATTGGGTGCGCAAGCGGTATGAAGCGGTGCGTGCTCCTGCGAAGGCAGGAGCCCAGACGCGCGAAGCGCCCAAAGAAGAAAGGTCTGGACCCCTGCCTTCGCAGGGGAACAAGAAATTGAGCTACAACGATCAGCGCGACTACAACCGGCTGCCCGCCGAGATCGAGCGGCTAGAAGCAGAGGTTGCCGCGGACGAACGGGCTCTCCACGATCCCGACCTCTACAGCCGCGACCCGATGCGGTTCGCCGAGCTGACCGAACGCATCGCCCGAAATCGCGCCGAGATCGAGGCGCTGGAACTCCGTTGGCTGGAAGTTGCCGAAATGGCGGAGGCACTCGCCCGCTGACGCGCTCGTTTTGTGCCCCGAAGACCTGACAGAGGGTTGCGGCCGAGTTACACCTATCCGGTCCTCGCGTTCTTCAGGTGGATGGGGCTGATGGAAGAATGTCTTCGGGAACGGTTCGTCGTCGTCGACGAGTTCCTGCCGCAGGAGGACTGCCTCTCGATGCGGCAAGACATCGACACGCATTTTTCCGACCCTCAACGCCACAATGCCACGCACCAGGTGTGGAATTACTGGCACGTTCCCGGCTCCTACACTTATTTGCGGACGACGCCCGAGAAGGTGATCGCCAAAGAAAAGGTCGAAGCCTTCGTGGATGCGCTTCGAACCTGGACGGCGATGACTCTCGGTCTTGCCGGCGTGAGCTGGCCTTTCCTCAGCCTTTACGTGCCGGGGTGCGCGCAGGGACTGCATAACGATTCCGTCAACGGGCAGCTCGGCTATGTCTATTCGCTGACCCGCGACGAACGCCTGACGATCGGCGGCGAGACCGTGCTGGTCCACGATCGCGACCTGTTCCGGACCCTGCTCGATCAGGCAGCGGCAGGCCCTGGCCTGTTCGACCTGGTCGAACCGCGGTTCAATCGGCTCACCTTGTTCGACGACCGGATCCCGCACGCCGTCCAGCGCGTCGACGGCTCGATGGATCCAGTGGAGGGCCGTTTCGTCCTGCACGGACACGTCCGCGAAGCCGGCGTAGTGGCGCACGGCGCAGTTCCCCCCAACGCGATTCAGGACGTCGTTGTCGAGGTGCTAAGCGAATTGCGCAGCGGCCCGGGCAGGGCTGTTCATGGGCCGCTCGTCTTCTGCATAGAAATCGCACCGACGGGCGAGGTGGACCAAATACGGCCGATCTTCGACCGGCTCGCAACCAATAACGACGCGGATCTTGAAGAAGTCCGCGCGGCCGCCGCCGAACGTATCCGCGGGCTCCGTTTTCCGGAAGCGTCCTCGCCAACGCTTGCCAACATCCCGCTCCTCTTCGGAGCGGTGGGCGAGAGGCGCTAGGCGAGCGCCGCAGTGCGCTCCTTGATCCGCCGCTCGAGGATCGACAGCGGCATCGCGCCCTCGCGCAGCACCTCGTGGAACTGCTTGAGGTTGAACTTCGGCCCGAGCGTCTTCTGCGCTTCGGCGCGGGCGCGCATCCAGGCCGTGTGACCGACCTTGTAGCTGCAGGCCTGGCCAATCATCGTGCAATAGCGCTCGATTTCGCGCTGCGAGCGCGGGCGGGCGAAGCCTGTGGTCTGGACCATGTAATCGGTCGCTTTCTCCCGGCTCCAGCGCTTGGCGTGCAGGCCAGTGTCGACCACCAGCCGGGCGGCGCGGAACAGGAAGGATTGCAGGAAGCCCGCGCGACCAAGCGGGTTGTTCTGGTAGGCGCCCAGCTCGTCAGCGACTTGCTCGGCGTACAGCGCCCAACCTTCGGAATAAGCAGAGAAGAAGCCGAGTTTTCTGATGGTCGGGATGTCCTTCGATTCCTGCGCGATGCTGATCTGCAGGTGATGGCCCGGGACGCCCTCATGGTAGCTGAGCGTCGGGAGCGTATATTTCGGCCAGTCGGCGACGTCCTTCAGATTGATGAAGTAGATCGCGGGCCGCGAGCCGTCGAGCGCCGCGCGCCGGTAATAGCCATTCGAGGCGCCGTCCTGGATCTCCGGTGGCACGCGGCGGATCTCGAGCGGTTGCGTCGGCAGAGTCTCGAAGTCTCGCGGAAGCCGCGCGTACATATCCTTCACATCCCCGTTGAGGCCGGCAAGCAGCTCGGAGCGCCCCTCATCGGTGTTCGGGTAAAGCTGCGACGGCGCCGCATTTAGCGCGGCGAGGCGTTCGCCGACACCGCCCTTGGTGTAGCCGGCGCCGCGCAGGATCTTGTCGATCTCGGCGCTGATCTCCGCGACTTGCGTCAGCCCCATCTGGTGCACTTCGTCAGGCGAGAAATTGGTCGTCGTCGCCTGGCGCAGAGCCTCGGCGTAAATCGCCTCGCCATTCGGCAGGCGCCAGGCCCCGTCACCAGGGCGGCTGGTCGGCTTGAGCTTCTCCATCGCGGCGATCTGCCGGTCGAGCGCCGGGTATACCGACTTCTCGACGATGGCGGTTGCTCGCTGGTCCCATTCCCCAGCGACGTTTTTCTCCGTCGTGCGCTTGGCGATAGACTCGACCATCGTGCTCTTGTCCGCGGGAACGTCGCGCAGCTTGCGCATCTGGCCGAGAGTCAGGTCAATCGACCACGACGGCGCGAGGAACCCGCGCGCCGCCTGCGCGCGCTGCTCCGCTGTGTCATTGTCGAGCAGGGTCGGGAATTGGCTGAGGCGCGATAGATAGGCTTCGGCATCCGCCGCAGTCTCGATCGTGTGCGCGCTGTTGAGGAAATCCGGTGTCGAGAAGTACGACCCGCCCTGCTGATAGATCGGATAGGGGCGCTGCGCGGCATCGATGCCCCAGCGCGCCGGCGCGACGGTGTCAGTGTCGAGCGAATAAAGGACGACTTCTCGGTTGAGCTTCGCCGGGTCCGACAAGGTGGAAGCGCCGATCGCGTTGAGGCGGGCAATCGCGCGGCGGCAGCGGGCGAGCTCCTGCTGGCGCGCGGTCGCCGTCGGGCGAGTGTCGAGCTTCGACTTGAGCGCCGCGTTGGGTCCCTTGTCGAGGCCGAGCTGCGTGGCGAGCTCGGGCGAGCTCTTCACCCGCTCCTGGAAAATCTCCTCGAACAGCTGGTTGAGGCGCGCGTCGCCGCTGCCGGCTTTCGCCGGAGCGGCGAAGACGGAGGCCTCGGCGAGCGGAAGGAGGGCAACGGTAGCGCTGGTTGCAAGGAAGAAACGACGGTCCATCGACTATCCCGTGATTTGCGGAGGAGGTGCGCGACCTTAGCGCGCTCCTCGGAGGCCGCAAATCCGCTCGTCGAAGGAGAGCCTACGCCTGCAGACGATATTGCTTGAGCAGGTCGTAGAGCGTCGGCCGACTGACGCCGAGCAATTTGGCCGCGCCCGAGATATTGTTGTCGGTGCGGCTCATGGCCTGGCGGATCGCCCTGCGATCGGCGACCTCGCGGGCCGCGCGCAAGTTGATGGGCTCCGGCTGATCCGCGGCGGTGCCGGGCAGATCGAGGTCCTCCGCTCCGACCGTCCGCCCTTCGGCCATGATCACCGCGCGCTTGATGCGGTTCTCGAGCTCGCGGACGTTCCCGGGCCAGCCATGAGCGTCGATCGCGGCGAGCCCGTCGGCCGACAGCGACTGCACCTTGGGATTGAGCTCGCGCGCGAAGCGATTGACGAAGTGCCGCGCGAGGAGGACGGCGTCGCCCGCCCGCTCCCTGAGCGACGGGATCGTCACCACGATTTCGGCGAGCCGGTAATAGAGATCCTCGCGGAAACGCCCGTCGGCGATCATCGCGTGCAGGTCCTGGTGGGTCGCGCAGACGATCCGCGTATCGACCGCGATCGGTTGACGCCCGCCGATCCGCTCGATCACCCGCTCCTGAAGGAAGCGCAGCAATTTGACCTGCAAGGGCAGCGGGATGTCGCCGACCTCATCCAGGAACAAGGTGCCGCCCTCAGCAAGCTCGATCTTGCCGACGTTGGATTTGACCGCGCCGGTGAAGGCGCCCCGCTCATAGCCGAACAATTCGGCCTCGAGCAGATTCTCGGGGATAGCGGCGCAGTTGATCGCGACAAAGGAGCCCTTGCGCCCGCTCTTCTCGTGAACCGCGCGGGCGAGCAATTCCTTGCCGGTCCCGCTAGCCCCGAGCAGCATGACCGAGACGTCCGCGCTGGCGACGCGCTCGATGGTTTTGCCAACCTTGAGCATCTCCGGCGCTGCAGTGATGATCGAGCCGAGCACGGTCGTCCCGCCCGCTTCGAGCTTCCGGTTTTCGGCCTCGATCTCGTGCAAGTGGAAGGCGCGGGAGACGATCAGCCCGAGCTCGTCAATGTCGACGGGCTTCTTGTAGAAATCGTAGGCGCCCATCGCGATTGCCCTGAGCGCGCTTTCGCGTGCCCCGTGACCCGTGGCGACGATCACCTTGGTGTCGGGCTTCAGCCGGAGCATTTCCTCCAGGACGGCAAAGCCTTCGTCGGTGCCGTCAGGGTCGGGCGGAAGCCCGAGGTCCAGCGTCACCACGGCCGGCTCGTTGGCACGCAACTCCTCGATCGCCTGCGCACGGTCGCTCGCGCACACGACGCGATAGCCGTCATAGGCCCACTTGAGCTGGCGCTGAAGGCCCTCGTCATCTTCGACGACGAGCAGAACGGGAAGTTCGCTGGTCTCGGTCATGCGCGTTTCCGTTTGGGTTCGATGGCCGGCTCGGCGGCCGGTAGGCTGATGGTGAAGGTGGTTCCCTTGCCGGGGTTGCTCTCGACGGCAAGCCGCCCGCCCATCGCCGCAACGAGCGAGCGCGCTTCGAACGCGCCGACCCCGAATCCGCCAGGCTTGGTCGAGGCAAAGGGCTGGTAAAGCCGATGGCGAATGAAATCGGAGTCCATGCCCACGCCATTGTCAGCGATGCTGATGGAGACGGTCGACCCATCATTGACGACCCGGACGGTCACTGGATTGATCGCGGAACAGGCTTCGACCGCGTTCTGAATCAAATGCCCGACCGCTTGCTCGAGCGCGGGACCGTCGACCTGAGCCCATACGCCCTCGTCGCCCAGCAGGCGAATATCATGGTCCGCGCGATTGGCGGCGATCGCGTTGGTGAGGAGCGGCCGCAGCGGTTGCGGTTCGATGCGCTGAACGCGCGCACCTGAGCGCGGTGAAAGGCGCGCAAGGAGATCGTTCATTTTGCCCACCGACCCTTTGAGCGTTTCCACCATGTCGGCCCGGAACTCCGGATTGTCGGCGTGCCGCTCCGCGTTGCGCGCGAGCAGCGACAATTGGCTAACCAGATTCTTCACATCGTGAAGGATGAAGGCGAAGCGACGGTTGAATTCCTCGAAGCGCTGCGCGTTGGACAGCGCCTCCTGCCCGCTTGCTTCCGCCAGTGCACTTGCAGCGTGGCGACCGGCGGCGCGCAGAAGGTCGAAGTCCTCCCAGTCGAGCGGGCGCTTGTAGTCGGGTGCAGCAAGCACGACGACGCCGATGAGGCGGTCGTGGTGGATGAGCGGGATGCCCGCCCACATGCGCTCATCGGCAAGCATCGCCGGAGGCAGGCTCAATGCACGATCGACTGCGCTTGCCCAGCCTTGGCGCAGGCCTTCGAATTCGATGACCCGACCGCGCGCCTCGAGGTCTGACCAGAAACCGGCGTTCCCGTTCAGCTCCTCGGCGCCCGGATGGGGACCATCCCAGTTCCACCAGGCTGCGGCCGAGATGGAT
>JBKPMC010000188.1:0-10072 GCA_046731955.1 Pseudomonadota bacterium
TCGAAGATCTGGCCGACGTTCATTCGGCTTGGCACGCCCAGCGGGTTCAAGACAATGTCGACCTGCGTCCCGTCCTCGAGGAACGGCATGTCCTCGATCGGCAGGATGCGGCTGATCACGCCCTTGTTGCCGTGGCGGCCGGCCATCTTGTCGCCCGGCTGAAGCTTGCGCTTCACCGCAACGAACACCTTGACCATCTTCAAAACGCCCGGCGGCAGCTCGTCGCCGCGCTCGAGCTTCTCGACGCGGTCCTCGAAGCGCCGGTTGATGACGTTCGCGGCCTCGTCGTACTGCGCCTTCAGCGCCTCGATATTGGCCTGGCGCTTGTCGTCCTTGACCGCGATCTTCCACCAATCGTGGCGCTCCGTGCCTTCCAGCATCGCCTCGTCGAGGGTCGAGCCCTTCTTGATGCTCTTCGGGGCCGCGGTCGCGACCTGCTTGATCAGCATTTCCTTGAGGCGCGAGAAGGTCGCGCGGTTGAGGATCCCGCGCTCGTCGTCGGCGTCCTTCTTGAGCCGCTCCTTCTCCTCCGTCTGGATCGCCCGCGTACGGTCATCGATGTCGATGCCGTGGCGGTTGAACACGCGCACTTCGACTACCGTGCCGCTGACCCCCGGCGGAAGCCGCAGCGACGTGTCGCGCACGTCCGACGCTTTCTCGCCGAAGATCGCGCGGAGAAGCTTCTCCTCCGGAGTCATCGGGCTTTCGCCCTTCGGAGTAATCTTGCCGACCAGGATGTCGCCCGGCTCGACCTCGGCGCCGATATAGACGATGCCCGCCTCGTCGAGGTTGCGCAGCGCTTCCTCGCCGACGTTCGGGATGTCGCGCGTGATGTCTTCCGGCCCGAGCTTGGTGTCGCGGGCCATCACCTCGAATTCTTCGATGTGGATCGAGGTGAAGACGTCGTCCTTCACGATCCGCTCGGAGATCAGGATCGAGTCCTCATAGTTGTAGCCGTTCCACGGCATGAACGCGACGAGCACGTTCCGGCCGAGCGCGAGTTCGCCATATTCGGTCGACGGACCGTCGGCGATGATCTCGCCCGCCTCGACCGTGTCACCGACCTTCACCAGCGGGCGCTGGTTGATGCAGGTGTTCTGGTTCGAGCGCTGGAACTTCATCAGCGTGTAGATGTCGACGCCGGATTCGCCCGCGCGCAGTTCACCGGTGACGCGAACGACGATACGCGTCGCATCGACCTGGTCGACCACGCCCGAGCGGCGGGCCGCGATAGCCGCACCGGAATCACGTGCGACCGTCTCTTCCATGCCGGTGCCGACGAGCGGCGCTTCGGCCTGGAGCAGCGGCACCGCCTGGCGCTGCATGTTCGATCCCATGAGCGCGCGGTTGGCGTCGTCATTCTCGAGGAACGGGATGAGCGAAGCCGCAACCGACACCAGCTGCTTCGGCGACACGTCCATCAGCGTGATCTGGTCGCGCGGAGCGATCAGGAACTCGCCATTGCGGCGGGCGGAGATGATGTCCTCGGCGAAGGTGCCGTCCTTGTTCAGCTCGGCGTTCGCCTGGGCGATCGTGTGCTTCGCCTCTTCCATCGCCGAGAGATAGATGACCTCGTTGGTCACCTTCTTGTCGACGACCTTGCGGTACGGGGTTTCGATGAAGCCGTACTTGTTGACGCGGCTGAACGACGCGAGGCTGTTGATCAGGCCGATATTCGGGCCCTCGGGAGTCTCGATCGGACAGATCCGGCCGTAGTGCGTCGGGTGCACGTCGCGCACCTCGAAGCCGGCACGCTCGCGGGTGAGGCCGCCCGGGCCAAGCGCCGAGACACGCCGCTTGTGGGTGACTTCCGACAGCGGGTTGGTCTGGTCCATGAACTGCGAGAGCTGCGACGAGCCGAAGAACTCGCGCACCGCGGCGACCGCCGGCTTCGCGTTGATGAGGTCGTTCGGCATGACCGTCGACACGTCGACGCTCGACATGCGCTCCTTGACCGCGCGCTCCATGCGCAGCAGTCCGACGCGATACTGGTTCTCCAAGAGCTCGCCGACCGAGCGAACGCGGCGGTTGGCGAGATTGTCGATGTCGTCGATCTCGCCCTTGCCGTCCTTGAGGTTCACCAGCTCCTGGACGACCGCGAGGATGTCCTCCTTGCGCAGCGTCGTGACGGTGTCCTCGACCTCGAGGGCGAGGCGCATGTTGAGCTTTACTCGGCCAACCGCCGAAAGGTCGTAGCGCTCGGGATCGAAGAACAGACCGTAGAAGAGCGCGTCCGCGGTCTCGCGGGTCGGCGGCTCGCCGGGACGCATGACGCGGTAGATGTCGGCGAGCGCGCTGTCGCCGTCTTCGCTCTTGTCGGCTTTCAGCGTGTTACGAATCCAGGGACCCGTGTTGACATAGTCGATATCGAGCAGCTCGAGCGTCTTGACGCCGGCCTCGTCGAGCTTTTCGAGGTTCTCCGGAGTCACCTCGTCGCCGGCCTCGATGTAGATCTCGCCGGTCTTCTCATTGATGAGGTCGTAGGCCGAGTAGCGTCCGAAGATCTCCTCGGTCGGGATGATGAGGTTCTTGACTCCGTCCTTGCCGGCCTGGTTGGCGCGGCGCGGTGTGATCTTCTCGCCGGACTTGAAGATGACCTCGCCGGAATCGGCATCGACCACGTCGTGCGTCGGCTTCTGCCCGCGCCATGCCTCCGAATTGTACGGGATCTGCCAGCCGTTCTTGCCGCGGACGTAGGTCACGCGGTTATAGAAGGTGTTGAGGATCTCCTCGCTGGTCATGCCGAGGGCATGGAGCAGGGCCGTGACCGGGAGCTTGCGCTTCCGGTCGATGCGGACGTTGACGATGTCCTTGGCGTCGAACTCGAAGTCGAGCCAGCTGCCGCGATAGGGAATGACCCGCGCGGCAAACAGGAACTTGCCGCTGGCGTGGGTCTTGCCGCGGTCGTGGTCGAACAGCACGCCGGGGCTGCGGTGCATCTGGCTGACGATCACGCGCTCGGTGCCGTTGATGATGAAGGTGCCGTTCATCGTCATGAGCGGCATGTCGCCCATGTAGACGTCCTGTTCCTTGATATCGATGACCGACTTGGCTTCAGTCTCGGGATCGATCTCGAAGGTCGTCAGGCGCAAGGTGACGCGCATCGGCGCGGCATAGGTGAGGCCGCGCTGGCGGCACTCGTCGGTATCGTACTTCGGCTCCTCGAGCTCGTAATGGTCGAAGTCGAGGTGAGCCGTTCCGGCGAAGTCGACGATCGGGAACACCGACCGGAGGGTCTTCTCGAGGCCCGAAACGTAGCCGGTCGAGGGATCGGAGCGGAGGAACTGCTCGTAGCTCTCGCGCTGAACCTCGATGAGGTTGGGCATCTCGGAAATTTCGTGAATGTTGCCGAAAATCTTGCGGATTCGCCGTGCCGCGGTGTTTCGGCCATTCTTCGTCTTGGCCGGAGCGTCGATCGCCTTTGTCGCCATTGTCTTCCCTGCGCTGTGCGAGGCACAGGTTGCGCCCCGCCAAGTTGCACACCGGCCGAAGCCGGCGCCCATTCCCGGCTTTCGCCGGGTCTTTTGTGGAGCGCTTGTCCCGCTACCCTCTCCAATGCGTTCGGTCCGTGCGCCAACTCGGACCCTGTCCCGGAGAGGACGGGAAAAGCCCCGGGCGCACGTCACCGTGCGGCGGAGCCGTCTATTTGATGGATGAGGCTGATATAGTTGTTTTGAGAGGAGGTGCAAGACCTGGACGGCAATTGTCTTGTAACTCTCGCGCGGCCGTTGCGAATGGGCCGGGCAGAAAGCTAGGGACGCAGCGTGACGGAGGGGGAGCTAGCCGACGAGCCTCGCTATAAAGACGGCTATTACTACGTCCGCGACGGCTTGAGGCTTCATTATCGCGACTATCCGGGCGGCGCCGAAAGGCCGCCATTGCTCTGCCTCCCTGGTCTCACCCGCAACGCGCGCGATTTCGCGGATTTCGCGGAGCGCTATTCACCAAGCTATCGCATCGTCGTGCTCGAGTTCCGCGGTCGCGGCGAGAGCGCCTATGATCCGATTCCGCAGCGCTACAATCCGCTGACCTATGCCGGCGACGTCATCGAGCTGCTCGACCAGCTGGGCATAACTCGGGCGATCTTCGTCGGCACCTCGCTCGGCGGCCTCGTGACGATGACTGTCGCTGCGATTTCGCCACAGTGCATTGCCGCCGCCATCCTCAACGATGTCGGGCCAGAGCTCAGCCAGGAAGGGCTGGATCGTATCAGATCTTATGTCGGCAGGGACGCGCGGTTCAAAAGCTGGGACGAGGCCGCCCAGGCGCTTGCCGTAAATCACGCGAATTTCCCCGCCTACGAGCACGCCGACTGGGTCAAAATGGCAAGGCGCACCGCGCGCGAGGAAAAAGGCGAGATCCGCTTCGACTATGACATGGCGATTGCGCAGCCATTGAACACTGCCCCAACTCCCAAGATTGACATGTGGCCATTATTCGTCGCGCTCGCGCAAAGGCCGCTGCTCGTGATCCGCGGCGAGAGAAGCGATCTTCTTAGCGCTACAACCGCCGAGAAGATGGTTCGCGCCGCACCGAACGTGAAATTCGCGCTGGTCCCCGGGATTGGCCACTCGCCGATGCTTGACGAGCCCGAAGCGGACGCGGCGATCGACACCTTCCTTGCAGATGTCACGAGCGTCTAAGAGGCCAGCCGCCGCTCCGGTGTCAGCGTTGGGCTCGCCGGTGCCATGACCGCGGCGGGGTCCGCGAACAGGTTCATGAGTACCATCTGTTCGAGCACGACGTAGAGCGGCCACTCGTTCTTCAGCACGATCCCGGATCCGCCAAGAGTGGCCAGATCGCGTTTCAGCGCGGTCAGCAGCTCGACATAGTCGGGCCAGCCGGCTTCGTCGGTCTCGAACTGGGCCCAGACCGACGCCCAGTCATCCGCGAAACGATCGAGCCTCTTAAGAACTGCGCCGAGCAGCCGATGGGGCTCGGCATGATCGGCGAGGTAGGCGATGTGCGCGCGAATCTCCCACGGCGACATCACCACCGGCGAATTGACCCGTTCGAACGCGAGAGTGCCACCGGGGCCGTTTGTGCGAGAAACCAATTCCTCTTCGGCAGTTCCGGCCTGCGCCGCCTCGATCAGGTCGCGAAGGCGGCCGCCGCCAACCGTGTCGAGCACGAGATGGATGCGCTGTTGATCACCGCCATTATGGACGCTGTGCATACGAAATGAGTCGAACACCCAGCATTCGCCGGCGGCCATCCGCACCGTTTCATCGCCGCAGGTGAAGGTGACTTCAGGGTTGGTGATAACGGGGATGTGAATCCGCCAGTGCGTGCGCCAATAATAATGGATGTCGATATGCTGGGGGACGTCGGCTCCCGGCCCAAGCCCCATCAGGCGACTGCGTCCCCAGACCGAACCGATCTCGGCCATGACCTGCGTGATGTAGGGGCAGGCGAGTAGTTGCTCGGTCGGACCCATCTGTCCCTTGAGCTCGTCCGTCGGCCCGCCACCGGGAGTGACCAGCCTGACCGCTTCGTTGCCCACGAATCCGGTGGGATGCGGCACCCAGGCTGACCCGGGCAGAGCGCGCACATCCGCCGCCAGCGCGTCCGCGTCGAAGCGGATCGGAAGCTTCAGGAACGGACGGTCGAGCTGCATGACGATGAGAGATAGTCGAGACGTTGGCTGAGCGCCAAATGCAAAAGGCGCAGCGGATCGGATGGCATCCTCGATCGCTATGTCTGCTTTCGACCCGAAGCCGACACTAGCGGATCAGTTCGACGCTCCGGGCGCGTACATATCAAAGTCGATCGCCAGCCCACGCTCTCCGAGCATCCGAAGGGTCTGCGCCTCCAGCACAATGCCTCCGGTCCAGCTATCGTCGTCGAAGTAAACTCCGACGGTGACGTAGCAGTCAAATCTCGTGGTCAGGTCTTGCCAAAGGTCGGCACCAGCCGGGAAGCTGCTCAGTAGCTCGTTGATCTGCTGATCGATGCACGGAGGCTCACGGTAACCTGTGCCCAGAATCCATTTGCCAGTTCGAGCCGTCACCTCTCGGCCGTTGTGTCCGGGAAAGGTCCCACCTTTGCGCGCGCCGATCATCGGCTGACGTCCCATTAGAGAAGTCAGCTCTTCTGGGACCAGATCGTCGCCGTGAATCAGCAGCGTAACGCTCGCGCGGTGAAGGTTGTCCATGAGGCCCGCTTTAAGGGTCGGCCTGTTAATGTCCGCTTTCCACCCATGCGGTCACTTGGGTTCTCAGTGAAACAGTTCCAGGCATGGCGCAACAATCGAACAGCGGCGGTCATTCGGGTTTGCCGGGCATTGCGGATGATTTCGTCCCCTTGACTGGGCGCTGCGCTGTTTCGCCGAAATTGAAAGTCTCCGTGACCTTGGGGCGGTTCGACCTGGAGATGAACGGAGTCCAGATGGTCGATGTTTGGCACGACCCTCTTCTGACAGGCGATCGATTGCTTATGCCTGAAACGGAATCGCCATTTTACATCACGCCCTCCGAACCACGCGAACCACGCCTGATTCCCTTTTTCTCGGAGCGAAGAACGAGTTTGTTTTTCTTCGGGCTCGTGCCCCGATCCGAAGGGAGCTCCTTGGTATTCTCGGCGCCCCGTTATGATGCCGAGATGGCGACCTCCATGGCTCGGTATCTTTCAAAGATCATGGATGGCGAACTACGAACGCGACCGTTTGAGATTCTCCAATTGATTGTAAAAGCCATCGGCACCCTCACCGATTGGCCTCTCGATGTTGGTTTCCATGGTGTCTGGAGCCGGATCGAAGTGCGATTGGCAATGTCGTTTCTAAACGCCATTGGCCATGCGCCACGTGAACCCCTTGAGCTGGCCTTCCCGGCCGAAGGAACGATTTCGGTTCTCGAAATCCCTCGCTGAAAACGTCGACCTTCGCGCGAATTGGAGTGTCCGCTTTCCACCCAAAGCGGACATTAGCCGTCAAGAAAAGGGCGGCCCCGAGGACCGCCCTAAATTCTGTTCCCCGGCGAAGGCCGGGGTCCGGGATCACAGGTGGATCCCGGATCAAGTCCGGGATCACTCCGCGCGCCCGAGGGCGCTGGGTCACTTCAGCTCGACGGTGCCGCCGGCATCCTCGATCTGCTTCTTGATCTTCTCGGCCTCGTCCTTGTTGACGCCTTCCTTGATCGGCTTGGGAGCGCCCTCGACCAGCGCCTTCGCCTCGCCGAGGCCAAGGCCGGTGATCGCGCGGACTTCCTTGATCACGTTGATCTTCTTGCCGCCGTCGCCGGTGAGGATGACGTCGAACTCGGTCTTCTCTTCGACCGGAGCCGCAGCGGCCGCGCCGCCGCCGGCGGCCGGGCCGGCAACCGCGACCGCAGCCGCGGCCGAGACGCCCCACTTCTCTTCGAGCGCCTTGGCGAGATCCGCGGCCTCGAGGACGGTTAGTTCGGAAAGCTGGTCGACCAGCTTGGTGATGTCAGCCATTTGATACTCCTTGCGGGGCGCGTGCCCCTCGTTGTCGTGCGTTGATGAAAGTGCGTTGCGCTTACGCGGCCTCCTTGGCCCCGTAAGCAGCGAAGACCCGTGCCAGCTGTGCGCCGGGCTCGTTGATGGTGCGGGCGATCTTGGTCGCGGGCGCCTGAATCAGGCCCACGATCTTCGCGCGCAGTTCGTCGAGCGACGGCAGTGCTGCCAGCGCCTTGATTCCGTTCACGTCGAGAACGGTGTCGCCCATCGCTCCGCCGACGATCTCGAACCTGTCGGTCGTCTTGGCGAAATCGACCGCCACCTTGGCGGCCGCGACGGGGTCTCCGGACGTTGCAAGCGCGGTCGGGCCCTTGAGAAGGTCGCCGATCGGCTTGTAGCGCGTGTCCTCGAGCGCAATCAGGGCAAGTCGGTTCTTCGCAACTTTGAACTGGGCGCCTGCGTCGCGCATCCTCAAACGCAGTTCCGTGGACTGCGCCACGGACAGCCCGAGATTGCGGGTGACGACCACCACGCTGGTCTCGGTGAGGACCTGCTTCAGCTCGGCGACCAGATCGGCTTTTTGCGAACGATCCATGCCAACTCCAATGTTCGGCCAAAGTGGTGCTTTGGCCGAGGTTCAACAAAAGCCCCGGCGGTTACTCGCCTGAGCATTGATGTCCGAGGGGATGGATCGACGGCGCAGGGCCAAGCCCGACGCACGACCGGGATGCAGCATCGCACGCTTCATCCCGAAAGAATTCCTGTCCCCGTCTAGGCTGCAAATTAAGCTCCCGGGGGAGCAGCAACTGTCTCGGACGGTTGCGAACGGCCGGGGCCGAACGCGAGGGCGCGCCTATAGCGAAAATCGCTCCCTGATCAAGTCTCTGTGTTGACTGCACGCGCCGCGCCACAAAAGAAAACCGGCCCGGGCGGGTGCCCGGGCCGGTGTCCCTTTGCCCTCTGCGGTCGCTTAGCCGCGCTCTGGCGCCGGTGGCGGCGGCGGCGGCGGAGGCGGCGGAGCCGGGCAAGTGTCGGTCGCCGGAATCACCGAGCCGTCCGGACAGGTCTGGGTCGCCGGTGGAGGAGGCGGGGGAGGCGGAGGCGGTGGTGGAGGCGGAGGCGGCGTGTAGAAATTATACACCAGGCTCAGCATCAAGCTGTGCGACTCAAACTTGCCGCTTGCATCGATCGGAACGACTCCGGCGGCGCCGAAGTCCAGTGTGTCGTTGAAGTCCAGCTTCTTGGTCCGGAAGTAGCGGTACTTCAGGCCCAGATCGATATTCTCGCTGACGGCCATCCGCACGCCGGCGATCCCCTGCCACGCAAACCCGCTGTCGCTGTCGCCGAGGACTTTGACCTTGGCGATGCCCGCGCCGCCGCCGACAAAGCCGCCCCAGCTGCCGTCCTCGAAGTCGAGCATCGCATTGGCCATGCCCGAGAGCACGCTGACATGCCCGCCAAAATCGATGTCGTCGTTCTGCAGCGCTGGATCTATGTCGAGGGCGCCGTTGATTGCGAACAGGAAGGGCTCGTCGAATTCGAGGTCATTGATGCTTGCGCGCTTGTAACCGATCTCGCCCTCGATCCGGAACATCCCGAAATCGTAGCCGCCGATCAGGTCGACATCGTAGCCGGTCTTGTAATCGGCATCGAAACCCTCGTTGAAATGGACGAGGCCGCTCGGAATCGACGGATCCGGGTTCGCTGGGAAAAGCGCGTCGACATCGAAATTGGTGTCGCGCGGGAAAAGAACGCCTCCTTCGACTCCGATATATGGCGAATTGTCGCGGGCAATTGCGGGCGACGTCACGGCCGCGGCAGCGACGGCCGCTAGAAGCATATATCTGCGCATGTACTGGACCCCCTTGGATGCTTTAGTCGCGGCGGCAACTTACGCGGCCAGCGAAGGTTTCGCCAGACTAGCAGACCGCGGAAATCCTCGGATTCTGTTGCGTCCGGGCCACAGTTCGTTTCTGCGTCGCGAAAAGAAAAAGCCCGGGCGAGGTTGGGGCCTCGCCCGGGCAAGTCGTTCCCCTTTTTGGGAACGAAGTCGTTTCGCTTACGCCTGTTACTGGCCGCGCTCGCCGCGCTCGACCGGTGGTGGCGGCGGGGGTGGCGGCGGCGGACAGGTAGCCGTCGCGTCGATCACCGAGCCGTCCGGGCAGGTCTGCGTCGCCGGTGGCGGCGGCGGCGGCGGCGGTGGCGGTGGCGGTGGCGGTGGCGGTGGTTCGGCCGCCCCGAAGTTGTAGACCAGGCTCAGGAGCAGGCTGAACGCCTTGAACTTCACATGGGAGTCGGTGGACAGCACCGCGTTGGTCGTCTGGTCGATGAGGACCGGGCCGCCCGGCGTGTCGACCGCGATCGTGTTCGGGTTGCCCGCAAACGCTACCACGTCGTTCGTGTCGATGCTGCCGGTCGCGAAGTAGCGGCCCTTCAGGCCGATATCGATGTTTGGACTGACCGGCATGTAGGCGCCGGCAAGCACCTGCCAGGCGAACTTGCCCTTGCTCTCGTCAAGCGCCTTGACGCTGGCATAGCCCGCGCCGGCGCCGATATAGGCGCCGATGCCGCCTTCGCCGCCGAAGTCGAGCAGGCCGTTGACCATCCCCGACCACACCCTGACCTTCTCATTGCCCAGGTCGAAGTCCGACGCGGT
>JBKPMC010000189.1:0-10762 GCA_046731955.1 Pseudomonadota bacterium
TGGCGCTGGAGACGATGGCGACGCCGAGGCCGGCGGCGACCGCCTGCTTGATTGCCTCGGTGCTGCCGATCTCCAGTGTACGCCTGGGTTCGATGCCCTTGGCGGCCAGCGCCTGCGCCACCACCTCGCGCGATCCGGAACCGGGCTCGCGCACGATCAGGACTTCATCGCCAAGCGCCGCGCCGTCGATGCCGTGTTCAGCTTCAGCGAAGCGGTGCCGCGCATCGACGATCAGGCTCATCACGTCGGTGCGCCAGGCATGGCTCTCGAGTTCGTCATCTTCGACCGGACCTTCGACCAGTGCGATCTCGATGTCATGCGCCAGCATGAGGTCGGCGATGTCCCTGGTATTGGCGATCACGAGATGCAGATCGATTCCGGGGTAGTTTCGGTGAAACGTCCCGAGATAGTCCGATATCATGTAGGTTGCGATCGTGGTGGATGCGCCGATGCGCAGCGATCCGCTGTCGAGATTGCGCAGCGACAATAACTCGTCCTCCGCCGCGCGCTCGGCCGCAAACAGCGTTTCCGCGTGCCGCACCAGCGCCTTTCCCTCCCGTGTCGGCCGCACGCCCTTCGGCGTCCGGTCGAGCAGGCGGCAGCCGACCTGAAGCTCGAAATCCCGCACCCCCTTCGAGATCGCCGGCTGGCTGATATGAAGGGCGTCGGCTGCGCGCGAGAAGCTCCCGGTTCTCACCACCGTCGTGAACAGGCGCAGCAAGTGCAGGTTCAAGGACATAACTTCCCTTTATCGAGCCAGATCGAAAAGATATTACCTAACTATCGCCATCTGACGCATAGATTTTTCTCCCCGGGAGAAATTAGTGCCGCAGGACGAGGAATTTTCCGCCCCAGGAAATGGGCCGGCTACCAGCGTGACCCGTCTTGCAGCGCTCATTCCCGGCGTTCTGCTTTGCATCGTCGTCGCCGGCGTCTCGGCAGCGCTCGAAGCCGCGGAACGGCACCTGTTCGCGCATCCCTATGTGGAGGCGCTGGTACTGGCGATCCTGCTCGGCATGGCCGTGCGCAGCTTCTGGAATCCGGCCGAGCGCTGGCAGGCCGGCATCGCCTTCAGTGCCAAGCAACTGCTCGAGGTAGCCGTGATGCTGCTTGGCGCGTCCATCAGCTTTGCCGCGATCGCGGCGTCCGGCGCTGCCTTGCTCGGCGCGATTGCCGCGATTGTGGTCGTGACTTTGGCTCTGAGCTTCGGCATCAGCCGGATGCTCGGGCTGTCGACGCGGCTCTCGATCCTGATCGCCTGCGGCAATTCCATCTGCGGCAATTCGGCGATTGCAGCGGTCGCGCCGGTCATCGGCGCCGATAGCGACGACATCGCGTCCTCGATCTCCTTCACCGCGATACTCGGCGTGATGATGGTGTTGGGGCTGCCGCTGCTGATTCCGCTGTTGCAATTATCCGCAACGCAATACGGAATTCTTGCCGGCCTCACGGTCTACGCCGTCCCGCAAGTGCTTGCCGCAACGGTGCCGGCCGGGCTCGTGAGCACGCAGATCGGCACGCTGGTGAAATTGATGCGCGTATTGATGCTGGGACCGATCGTGGTGGGGCTTTCGTTGCTCGCCCCGCGTCTGCCTGGCGGCGCGCGCGGCAAGACAACGGTCGGCTTCTTCCGGCTCGTGCCCTGGTTCATCCTCGGCTTTCTCGCACTTTCCGTTCTGCGCTCGCTCGATATCGTGCCCGCAACGGTGGCCGGCCCGCTGACTGCGGTCACCGGCTTCCTCACGGTCGTGTCGATGGCGGCGCTCGGCCTCGGCGTCGACGTTCGCGTTCTCGCGACCGTCGGCGGCAGGGTGACGGCGGCCGTGACGCTGTCGCTGATGCTCCTGCTCGCGATCAGTATCGGCCTGATTCACCTGTTCAACTGATGGTCCGCCCGGGCGGCGGCGCGGGATCGTGCGAACGGATCAGTCCAGCCTGAAGCCGATGCGCCTCGCATAGGCGCCAAAATCCGCGCGCTCGGGGCGGGCATATTGCCGTGCCTTATCCTCCGACCAGCCATAGGTATCGGCCAATCCGAACTCCCTGACATAGCGCTGAGCCGCGTAAGGCTGGGCCGCCTCGCGGCGCCGATCATAGGCCTCGATGGCATCATCGAGGCCGTCTTCGAGAAATGCGTTGTGATGCACGGTCACGGACAGCGGAAGCCGCATGCTGAGTTTCGGCGCCTCTGCAGGATATCCCACGGCGAGGCCGGCTACCGGGAAGACATGGTCGGGAAGTTTCAGGAGCCGTGACAGCGCGTCGGAGTGATTGCGCACCGCGCTAACCGGACAGACGCCAAGGCCTTCGGCCTCGGCCGCGATCACGAACGCGGACAAGGCGATCGCCGCATCGACCGCGGCGTTGAAGAAGGCATCGAGGTGATCGTTGGCGAAATGCCTGTCGCGCAATGCGTGGATTCGGCGCTGTCGTCGATTGTTGCCGCAGAAGATGAGAAGGTTCGGAACGCCTGCAAGCCATTTCTGGCCTAACGGGCCGTCGGCGAGAAGCGCTCCGATCCGGGATTTCAGGGACGCCGAGTCGATGATAATGATGTCGCGCTGCTGGAGATCGCTTTTGGTCGGAGCGCATAGCGCCAGCGCACATAGCCGCCGCAAGGTCCGATCCGGAATGATATCGGACCGGAATTTTCGTACCGAGCCGCGAGCCGCCAACTGACGGAGAATGGGTGGGGCGTCGCCGCCGAATTCCACATCCGCAGCGTCAGGACCGAAGCGCTCGACAAGCGGGGTTTTCGAATTGGACATCTCGAAGGTCTCCAGACTTGAACGTCGGGATCATAAATTATTTGGTTGCGTTTTGGAGCACTTCGGAGCCGAATGCTCGAAAAGACCGCGCCGTTTTCGGCGGAGGATGATTGCAATGGATATGAAACTAACGCCCGGGCAAACCAGGCTCCGCAGCGCTGCGCGTGAATTGGCCGAAACCGAATTCGCGCCGAAGGCGGCGGAGATCGATCGAACCGAAGCCTACCCTTTCGACAACGTGGCCGCTCTGAAGGACGCGGGCTTCATGGGCTATACAATTCCGACATCCTACGGCGGCCGGGGAGGAAGTTATTTCGAGGCGGCCCTGATCATCGAGGAAATGGCGCGGGTATGCGGGGCGACGGGACGCATCACGGTCGAAGCCAACATGGGCGCCATCTCCGCGGTCATGCAGTATGGCACCGAGAAGCAGAAGCGGATGGGAGCTGATCTCGTTCTTTCAGGCGACAAGCCGGCGATCTGCATCACCGAGCCGGAAGCCGGATCGGCCGCGACCGAGATGACGACGCGTGCGGACAAGCACGGCAACACGTATGTCATCCGAGGCAAGAAGCACTGGATCACGGGCGGCGGGGTTTCCAAACTCCACCTGATCTTCGCCCGGGTATTCGATGAGCGGGGTGAGGAGCAGGGGATCGGCGGCTTCCTCGCCCTCAAGGGGACGCCCGGCCTGACCGTCGGCAAACGCGAACCCGCAATGGGGCTCCGCGGCATCCCCGAAACGGAGATCATCTTCGAAAACCTGGAAGTTCAGGACGACATGCTGGTGCTGCCGCCGCGCGGGCTTCGGCGCGGCTTTGCGGACCTTATCGACGCATACAACAGCCAGCGGGTCGGGGCCGGTACAGTCGCGCTCGGGCTTGCGCAGGGGGCGTTTGAGAAGGCCATGGCCTTCGTGAAAGAACGCAAGCAGTTCGGTCGCCCCATCGCCGAATTCCAGGGCCTGCAGTGGATGCTGGCCGACATGGCGGTCGCGCTCAATGCGGCGAGGCTGTCGCTTCATCAGGCAGCACTTAGCGCCGATCCTTTCCCGGATCCGCTTCTCGCGGCGCAGGCGAAGATCATCGCTTCCGAGACGGCCAACACGGTCACGAACCAGGCCCTCCAGCTGTTCGGCGCCAGGGGCTACTCGCGGGACTATCCGCTCGAACGGATGGTTCGGGATGCCCGCATGTTCACAATTGCCGGCGGCACGGCACAGGTGCTGAGGACGCTGGTGGCATCCAGGATTCTCGACACAAAAATCCCGCAGACCCGCAACGGATATTTGGAAGCGGTTCAGGCTCCGTCCCTCGCGGCGAAGTAAGCTCTTGCGGCGGTTCACACCGTGGATCAGAGTTGGCGTTTATCGCCGCATCGCCTTTTGCGGCGGCCCTGCCACTTTCTCGCGCTCGGCGACAGGTGGGCTAAGGACGCGTGCCACGAGTTCGGCTTGCGCTACCTTCTCTCGCAGAGAAATCACTTCCGACATTTTTTGGAAGAGCTGGTCCCGCGGGAGGCTACGCTGGTTTCTTGGCTGCTTCATACGCATCCAACTTCATACGCATTCAACGGCTCCGCAAAAGGCCTGCAAAGTGCAGGCCCGCCGTGCGGCACATTTTGGGCGCAAACGAGGCATTTCCATGCTTTCGGCCCAGCGTTACGAAGTTCGCGATGGCCGGCGTCGCCACTAAGGCGACCTTATCATATGTCGGTGGCTATGGCTCGCTCATGTAAGCTGCTCTTCGGCCTGTCACGGCAACAGTTCGAAAGCGCAGCGCGTATCTGACGCGGTCAGGTTTTTCGATAACTGCAATGATGCAGTGCACAACCTTAAATCGGCCCCAATCTTCTTCGCCAATCGTTGACTGGTGGGCAGCGTTCCTGAGTCTCAAAAATCAAAAGAGGACAGACGCGATGGCGAACGCACTACAAATAAACTTTGCTCTCTGGGGGATGATTGGCTGCGCAGCATTCAAGTCTGTGCAGCTCGTCCAATATCTGAACTGATCAAGCAAGTACCATTTTCGCAACCTCAGTTGCGGCCCAACTGAACGCGGAGAGCCAGCCGAGCATCGCGACGGCGGCTGCGGTCAGATAACCGGCTACCAAAACGCGCTGTTTCCATGTGCCGCTGCTGGCGGCAGCTGCTTTAGTGGGCCTGATTTCGGGGCGGATGTGCATGATGCTACTCCCTCGATGCGTCGGGCCATCTTTTGCCTGCGACTAATGGGTGCGATACGCGTCCAGCGCGTGAGCGGCGAAGATCACAACGCTAATGAGCGTGAGAATACCTGCTGTTGCCTCCATCATTGCTCGACCTCCCGCTGACCCATTGCGGCGAGGTAATTGCTGCGTGACTGGTTCCAAATCAATTCGAACAAAAACTGCATTTTGGTCATCCCCTGCTTGATGGAGATGAGGATACCCAGCCCTTTGTTTCAGGGTGGTTTCGTCGGCTCCGGAAAACGGTTTCGTCCCACGGACCGGCTGCTCGAAGGTGACGCCTTCGGGATCGTTCTCAAACAACGGCGCCAGCCGGGGGATAGGCTGGGGCGGACATCCCATATACCGGTGCCGCATCATCCCGCGGTGGCCGCCACCAGCGGTTCCAGCTTTAACCTCCAGCCGCGGCATCAATACTAACAGGCGAATTTCGTTGCTCTGGACCTCTGAGCCAATAGCCTGCAGTCGCCGGACGCGGGGCATATCCACCGCTCGATGCCGGCGACTTCAATACCTGCATTGATGTCCGATCAGGCGAACTGCGAAACATGCTCTTTCAGGACTGGCATCGCATGACGACCGCGAACAATCACCCGGAGACGTGGAGCTCAAAGCCCGCAGGGGCGGAATTTTGGCACCCCTGGACCGTGATCATTCCGAGGCGATCAATTGCCGGCCGCCTGGTGCGCGGGCGCGTGTGGCGCCGACATGACGGGCGTCGCTGGCGGTATAAAGAGTTTGTCGACAACCATCAGGGGCGGGATGGCACCGGGTCCTAGTAACGATCGGCGACTAGTTGGCCGGACGCGCATCGAGAAAGGCGCCCTGCTTTTCTTCAAGGGCCAGCTCGGGGTCCGCGCCTGCGACGTCACCGATGTGACGAATCGTGGCGCAGGAATTCGGACGCACGATTTGTCCGTGCTGCCGACCAGCTTCGAGCTGACCTTCGATAATTTTCGCACCGTCCGAAAATGCCGCCTGATTTGGCGTGAAGGTGATTTCCTCGGCTTGGCTTTCGAGAGCTAGCGGCACACTGGACGCCTTGCTCGACCGATTGCGACCGCTATGCATCGCCCGAAATCTGGCGGCGCAGTCATGACAATCGACACGCCCCATGTTTCCGCGCGGTGCGGAGCCCCAGGATTAGCCAATCTGCCCTCGGATGATCTCCCCGGGCAGTTCTTCCAATCGCTGGGAGGGGCCCGCAAGGCCGCCAGGGGCGAAAACAGAACGCCTTATCGACTGGCTCGATTCCACGATTGACGAGGGGAGGGAGTAGACGGCTGGGCGACCCGGCAGAAGACGGCGGCGACTACGAGCCGCGGGCTGGAAGCACCGAAGCCATGAAGCCAACGGCGGTGGGGCGGCCCCTGAAGCGCGGAACGAGCGAGACAGCCCGCCGGTTTACGCCGGCGAAGTCCCGGGTCGGTTTCTCCGGTCCGGGATCTTGGCGCGGGTATTGCTATGCACCCTCTACAGGCCGCCAAGTTTTCAAGGTGTGCCAAACTCGACCATTTGGACGTCACAATATGAAACACCAGCGCCATCTTGGGAGTCTCAACGCCGTACGGGAGGCGACCCAAGTAACCAACTTGATTGCCGACCTCTCCCGGATCGTCGATCTCCTTAACGCAGATATTGCCGCCAGAGAACAGGAAGCCGGAGTCACCGATCCTGCGCGCCCGGAATACCCCGGCCTTGCCAGAGAACTGAGAGCGCGCCGGGACAATCTGCTGGAAACGATCGAGGCACTCCGGCAGCGAGATAGCAAAGCCCGATATTAAAGAGCGTTTACAACACTTGATAGTACATGGCTTTTTGCGAATAAGCGCGCATCTCACCACCAGCGGGTTCTTCTGGAGCCGAGGGCTGTTCTTCCGACCCGACTTTGTTCGACGGTCCCGCAATTTCAGCACGTGATGTCTTGAAATTATCGAGTGCTGTCGCGAGACTATCTAGACGCGCGGCAGGCGCGCGCCTGGCTGGTCCATTGTTATTTTCCCGCTCCGCTCGTTCGCCGGATAGAAGGGCAGCTAAGGCCTTCTTGTTTCGTCCTGTAGTGCCGGCGATGTCCCGGGCTTTGAGGGCAGGGTAGATAATAAAGACCAATATTCTTTAATCGAGGAACAGCGAGGAACAGGCGGCAGCGCTCGCTGTGTGCGATTGGAGGCGAACAAAAATGAACTTGGTAGAGTAAGCCATAAGTCAATGCAAAAGATCACCACGCTGCCTGCTTTGTGTGTTGTGTCAGCCATGCTCTTGGCGGAGGTGCCGGCGTTCGCCCAGGACCCGGCGGCCGTTCCGACTGACGCCGCACCGCCGAGTGGACGAGAAGTCTCAATCCTTGCGAAAGAAACCAAGGGGAGCCCGCAAAAGCCCGCAGAAGCTGCGCGGGATAACGACACCCAGGAGTCGCTGTGCCTAATGATCGAATCGGCGGCCAGAGCAAATGAACTGCCGCTTGAGTTTTTCGCACGCGTAATTTGGCAGGAAAGCCGTTTTCAATCGGACGCGGTGGGTCCGGTGACACGCAGTGGCAAGCGCGCGCAGGGCATCGCCCAGTTCATGCCGGGCACCGCGAGCGAACGGCGTTTGCTCGATCCGTTCGATCCAGTGCAGGCGCTGCCGAAATCGGCCGAGTTTCTCAACGAGCTTCGAGGTCAGTTCGGCAATCTCGGTCTGGCCGCGGCGGCCTACAACGCCGGGCCGAAGCGGGTGCAGGACTGGCTGGCCGGCATCGGCGCCATGCCGCAGGAGACGCGCAACTACGTCTTCGCCATTACCGGTACCAGCGTCGAGGATTGGGCGGCGGCCGGCAAGAATACAAAGATCTCTGACAGCGCACCGCACACCGGTTGTCGCGAGCTGATTGCGTTGCTCAAACGCGGACCCAATCGTTTTGTCGCTCAGCTTGAAAACGGGGTAAGACGCGCGGCCCTCAAGCTATGGGGCGTGCAGGTTGCCGCTGGCTTCAATCGCGATCACGCACTCGCGCAGTATGCGCTCGCAATGAAGGGGGTGAGCACCATCATCGGCCATCAGGACGACCCGAGTTTCCAGCCCATGCTGTTTCGCAGCCGTGGCACTAGTTCTTTCTACCAAGTTCGGATCGGCACCGACCGGCGCCGTGAGGCCGACAACCTTTGCGGACGCATCCGCCGTGCCGGCGGCGCTTGTCTGGTAAAGCGAAGCAGGGGTGGGACGGGCTAGGCATGTTACGCAACAAGCCCAGCCGTGCAGATTTGCCGACTTTTCCCAACGAACAATCGCGGCCATCGGGCTAACACGCGCTTGTCGGCGCACTGCGCCCCTGATCATCAATACCTGGCGGGGCAACGCAAACGGCGCGGCGGCAGCGGAGTCGTTGAGGGATAGCGCAGTATCCTCAACGGGTCCGTTCGCCTCCGCCGTGATTTTAGATCGCACCAACTATTCGCAATAAGGAAAATGCGGCATCCATTTCTCAAATGGATGCCCGATAGCCTAAGATTGCAAGCTAGTTCGAGTGCGATCATCTCTGGGTGTGCCGCGGTCGGCAACTGGTGCTTTGTCTAGGCGCCACTTCAACGATTTTTCGATGCGCTCAACGTCTCCTTTTAACCGCTTTACTTCGAAATAGGCCTTCGCGAAGTTGCACTTGGCAGCCCGTGCCGTTGCGGTGGTTTTACGCATGTCCAACCCTCCACTCCTGCAACAGCCTACAATCAAGATTTTTCGAGTGTAAGCTGCAATTGCTAATTCCTTCAGGTTCCCAAACCGGAACATCCGCGAGCGGAAAATACTCTAAGTGTGAAAATCAACGGGTAGATCAAGGCGAGCCGCTGTCATCGCGCCGCCGTTTACGGCGCGCAATTCTGCCACCCCAGGCTGAAGGCCATTCCGCTGGGTGGACCAGCAAGGCCAGTGTTCTCCCGGGCTTTCTAGGGGGCAGGTTCCTGTGTATGCACAGACGCGGAACGGAAGTACTGTTTACCGTTCGGGGCAGGATTCTTGTCCCTGCATTTACGTTAACCATCCAAAGATGCTGAATCAGCCGTTTCCAGATTGATGGAGGCCAGACGTGGCTCTAATATTCTTGTTTGCCCGTGCAACGATTGACTAGCACATAGCAAAGCATTTTGGTGAACGAGCAGGCGTTCATGCGCCACACGATCGATACCGCACCGAGAAATGGGGAGTTTGTCATCATCGTAGATGATGCAAGCAACCGCTTCGATATCGCTCAATGGTTGGTATCGCGGGAGTGGGTTCGGGAAGATGGTAAGCCAAGCCAAATCACGCCTTCCCACTGGAGCCCCATTGCGATTGGAGAAAATCGGCCTTTTAGCCTGAATGCAGTCAAGGCGCCGCAGCAGGACGAGCCGATTCCTGTCCCCTCAAGGGACGAGGCGCCACATGAGCCATCTACGGATGACTTTGTTCCCGCTCATATCGCAAGTGCGCCTGCAATCGTTCCACATGTCGAGTCGCAAACAGCGGCAGTTCCACGGCCGCGGCGATTTGTGACTTCAATAGCCGTGGCCCTTGTGGCGGCATTGCTAATCGGCTTGTCTTTCCATGCCGAGTTGGAATCCCTTCTGGCAAGATATCCAAGCCTTCAGACTACTTTCGAAAAGCAGATCCAGCAGGCGAGCCAGGAAGCGCATCAGCCTCAGGTCGAACCCAATCCGGCCGGAGTGCCGCTCAACGCGCGGAGCGGGGCCCCCGTTCCGGAAGCACAACCACTCTCAGTGAGTAGTGAGCGTCACAACGCTTTGGCGAATGAGCTTGCTGAGGCCCGCCGCAGTCTCGATGCGATCAATCTTCAGCTTCGTTTAGAGGCCGCTAAAGCGCAATCATTTGAACAGCAGCTGCAAAGGGAGCAGGAGCGTACCGCGGCGTTAACAAGTGAACTGGCGGAGGTGCGGCGCGACTTTGATACGAGGATGACATCATCGAGCAAGGCGAGTGAGGAGGCAGTACAGTTCGCGCGAATGCAGGAAGCCATGACAGCCGCCTTGCAGCGATCTTTCGAGGAAGAACGCAGTCGCAGCGCAGCGCTGGCGAGCGAGCTTGCGACGGCACGCCGCGACCTCGGAACGAGAGCAGCGTCCTCGAGCAATGCGGTCGATGAACTGGCACAACTAAGAAAAACGACGGAAGGCACAACGGCAGAGTTACGGCAATCCTTGCAGCAGGGGCGAGAAAAAGTTTCTGCGCTGGCGAGCGAGCTTGCGACGGCACGCCGCGACCTCGAAACGAGAGCTGCGGCCTCGAGCAACGCGGTCGAGGAGCTGGCACAACTAAGAAAAACGACGGAAGGCACAACGGCAGAGTTACGGCAATCCTTGCAGCAGGAGCGAGAAAAAGTTGCTGCGCTGGCTCCGGACCTTGAATCCACAAAGCGCATGAGCGGAGCACTCCAGTCGCCCGGTCCCACCTCGAGCGGCGAAAATGGTCAGACAAAGCCGGTTGCGGCTGAGCGGCCAGTGACCCCAGCGGTGCAAGGCGATCCGGAAGCGGTGGGATTGATGGCGCGCGCGAAAGTGTTGCTTGCTCAGGGAAATATCGGTGCGGCGCGTATCGTGCTTGAGCGAGCTGTTGAGATGGGCAGCGCCGAAGCAAGCTTTGCGCTCGCGGAAACGTATGATCCACGCATTCTTTCCAGCTGGGGAACCTACGGGACGCGCGGTGACACGTCGAAGGCGCGTGAACTTTATGCAAAGGCTTTGGCTGGCGGCATTCAACAAGCAAAGGATCGTTTCGACGCGTTGCGTCAATGAAAATTG
>JBKPMC010000190.1:0-30757 GCA_046731955.1 Pseudomonadota bacterium
AGCTCGGCCCTTGAAATTGTGCGGGGGCGACGCACAGGGGAGACGCATGGCAGAGGACGAGACCGACGAGGTTCCGAAGCTTCCACCAGACGCACGGCTCGGATCGCTCGATGAGCGGCTCGAGCGTTTGCAGCAGGCGGAAGCGAAGCGGACCGCGAGAGCACAGCCGAACCCGAGCGATCGGTTATGGCAGCAGCTCTTCGGTCATCTGATCGGTGCGCCGGTGGGCGGGGCGGTGATCGGATGGGGACTGGACAGCCTGGCTTCCCTTGCCGGCTATCGGACTTTCCCCTTGTTCTTTCTGCTGATGCTGTTCTTCGGGTTCGGCGTCGGCGTGAGGAACATCATGAGACTTTCCAAGACGCGGACCCAGTCCGGTCCAGGCACTGAGTAGAGGCAAGAGGCAAGCGTGGCGGCCGAGAGCAAGATCGACCCGATGCACCAATTTACGGTGGAGCCGATCGCTCCGCTGCACATCGGCCCTTATGACGTCAGCTTCACCACCAGCTCAGCCTGGATGCTGGTCGCACTGGCTTTGATCTTCGGCTTTATGGCGTTGGGCATGAAGCGCCAAATGGTTCCCGATCGCTGGCAGGCAGCCGTCGAAGGCCTGACCGGCTTCATAGACGATATGGTGAAGGTCAACATCGGCCCTGAGGGCAAGAAGTTCATGCCCTACATTTTCTCGCTGTTCGTCTTCATCCTCATATCGAACCTGCTCGGCCTGCTACCGCTCGCGATCATCCCCGGCCTTCATCCCTTCACGACGACCAGTCAGTTCAGTCTCACCGGCGTGCTTGCGGTGATGAGCTTCTCGATCGTGCTGATCGTTGGTTTCTGGCGGCACGGGCTCCATTTCTTCTCGCTGTTCGTGCCACACGGCACGCCCAAGGTGATGATCCCGCTCATCGCGGCGATTGAATTCATCTCCTTCATGGTCCGTCCGTTCAGCCTGGGCCTGCGACTGTTCGTGGCCATGATCGCCGGCCACATCCTGATGGAAGTGTTCGGAAGTTTCATCGTCAGCGGCTTCAACGGTGGACTGGTCGGATGGGGCGTCGGGGCCCTGAGTTTTCTGTTCATCGTCGGCGTCGTGGCGCTCGAACTCCTCGTTTGCGCGATTCAGGCCTATGTGTTCGCCCTGCTGACCACGCTTTACCTCAACGACGCGATCAACCTTCACTAGAGTTCAACCCAAGGAGTTACCCAGATGGATTTCGCTTCCGCACAGGTCATCGGAGCCGGTCTCGCGGCGATTGGCGTCGGCGCTGCGGCCGTCGGCGTCGGCAATGTCTTCGGCTCGTTCCTCGAGAGCGCGCTTCGCAATCCAGCAGCTGCCGACAGCCAGCAGGGCCGGTTATTCATTGGCTTCGCGGCGGCGGAGCTTCTCGGCCTCATCGCCTTCGCGGTGGCGATGATCATCCTCTACGCGCGTTGATCGCATAGCAGGCTCAAGCCGAGGACCCTGAATGCCTCAGATCACGCAACTTCCGTACATCTTCTTCTCGCAGCTGTTCTGGCTGCTGGTCGTGTTCGGCATCATTTTCTTCGTCATTGGCCGGGGAATGGTTCCGAAGATCCAGTCGACCGTCGACGCGCGCGAGAAGAAGATCGGCGCGGACCTCGAGCGTGCCCAGGCCGCGCGCTCCGAGGCTGAGGAGACGGAAGCCGCGTGGCGCGCCCGCATGGACGCAGCGCGTGCCGACGCGGCTCGGCTCGCGCAGGATGCGAGGCAGGAGAGCGCGCGCGAGACCGAGGAGCGGGTGAAGGCGGCGGCCGACAAGATCCATGACAAGGTTGAGTCTGCCGAAGGAAAGATCCGGGACGCCGTCGCATCCGCCCGCGCCGAAATCGAGGCCGTAGCCGCCGAGGCGACGCAGGAAATGGTGGCCCGCCTGACCGGAATCAAACTCGAAAAGAAAGAAACCGCCGATGCGGTGAAGGCGGAGTTCCATGTCTGAGGCGCAGCAGCCACAAGCGCCGGAGACTACGGCGACCGTCCAGCACGAGGGCGGAACACCGGCCCATGCCGAGCCGACCGCGCTGGGCCTGACTCCGCCAGCCTGGATCGCGCTCGCGATACTGGTCGTCATCGGGATCATGATCTGGAAGAAGGTGCCGGGTGCAATCGCCAAGGCGCTCGATGACAAGATCGCGCTGATCCGCGACCAGCTCGCAGAGGCCGAGTCACTGCGCAAGGAAGCCGAGGCGCTCAAGGCCGAATATGAGGCCAAGGCGGCTTCGGTCGACAAGGACCGCGAGGTGCTTCTGGAGCGCGCCAGGCACGAGGCAGAAGAGATCGTCGCCAAGGCCAAGACCGACGCCGAGGCACTGATTGAGCGCCGCAGCCGGATGGCCGAGGACAAGATTGCGGCCGAGGAGCGCACGGCCATCGAGCAGCTTCGCGCCGCCGCCGCCGACGCTGCCTCCAAGGCCGCTGCGAAGCTGATCGCCGAGCGTCACGACGCGGCGACGGACTCAAAGCTAGTCGATCAAGCGATCAAGGAAATCGGGGGGCGGTAAATCGCGTGCTTCGAGACGGCGGTTCGACAAGCTCACCGCCTCCTCAGCATGAACGGATTTCCTTTACCCGCTCATCCTGAGTAGCGACTGAGCAAGCGAAGCGCGTCGAAGGCGCGTATCGAAGGGCTACTGCCGATGCTGGCCGCCTAGCTGGCTCACGCCCTCGAGTGCCTGTTCCGCGGTGTCGTTGTCGGTTTCCCGGGCAAGATCGCCCAGGCTGACGATCCCGCACAGCCTTTCCTGTTCGTCGATCACCGGGAGCCGGCGGACCTGCGCTTCGCTCATCTTGTTGGCGACTTCCTCAACTTCGTCGTCGATCCGCGCGCAGACGATGTCGTTGGTCATCAGCTCCCGCACCGGAGTGTCCGGCCCGTAACCCTTGGCAATTCCACGCACGGCAATGTCACGGTCCGTGATCATCCCGATCAGGCGATCGCCTTCGGTGACCGGGATCGACCCGGCATCGGCGTCGAGCATGAAGGACGCGGCCTCCCGCACCGGCTGGTCCGGACGTACCGTCGCGACGTCACTGGTCATCACTTCGCTGACTTTCATGGTCGCTCTCCCTGTCGGAAATAGGACGGTGAAACGAACGGCAGTGACGGCGGTTGCGGCTTACGGCACGTTCTCGGTCAGGAGATCGTAGGTCGCGACCAGCTCGTCCTCCTGGTTGA
Source organism: Pseudomonadota bacterium (assembly GCA_046731955.1). Lineage (GTDB taxonomy): Bacteria > Pseudomonadota > Alphaproteobacteria > Sphingomonadales > Sphingomonadaceae > Sphingomicrobium. The sequence goes on from JBKPMC010000190.1 coordinate 3,198, forward strand.
AGACCTCGACCGCCCAGCGGACCTGGCCGGTCTCCTCCGACTTGATCGACTTGGCGCGGACCGTGAGCTCGACGCGGAGCGAATCGCCGGGATAGAGCGGCGTCAGGAAGCGAAGATTCTCAAGGCCCGTGTTCGCCAGCACCGGCCCCGGGTCAGGATCGACGAAGAGTCCGGCGGCGAAGCTCAGGATCAGATAGCCGTGTGCTACGCGGCCCTCGAAAATCGGCGAAGCCTTCGCCGCCTCCTCGTCCATGTGAGCGTAGAACTTGTCGCCCGTGAATTCGGCGAAATGCTCGATGTCCTCGAGCGTGACCGTGCGGCTCTTCGTCTTCCACGTGTCGCCGATGTTCAGCTCGCTCATCTTTAGCCGGAACGGGTGCACGTCGATCATGTGCTTGGGACCGCCGGGCACATATTGCTCGGTGATTGCCGCTATCATCGTCGGAGAAGATTGGAGCGCGGTCCGCTGCATGTAATGCTTCACGCCGCGAACGCCGCCCATCTCCTCGCTTCCCCCTGCGCGGCCGGGGCCGCCGTGAACCAGCACCGGAAGCGGTGAGCCGTGGCCGGTGGATTCCGCGGCGTTGGTTCGGTCGATGACCAGCATCCGTCCATGATAGGCGGCGGCGCCCTGGACGAAGTCGCGCGCGGCGTCAGGCGAATGGCTGAACAGGGACAGCACCAGGCTGCCGCGTCCGCGGTTCGCGAGAGCGATCGCGTCGGCCATGTTCTTGTAGGGCATGATCGTCGAAACCGGCCCGAACGGTTCGACGTCGTGGACGGCCTCCGTGCGCCACGGGTCGTCGGTGCGCAGAAGAACTGGGGGCAGGAAGGCTCCGCCCGAAATCGGCGGCTCTGCCGACGGATCGCCGGCTACGATCCGCGCGCCCGCCGCCTCGAGCTTTGCGATCTTGCCGCGAACGTCCTCGCGCTGGCTGACGCTGACCAGCGCACCCATGCGCGTGTCCTCGGCGCGCGGGTCGCCCACCTTCGTCTTCGCCAGCCGCTCACCGAGCGCCTGCTGGAGCGCATCGAGATATTCGGCAGGCGCCATCGCGCGGCGAATCGCGGTGCATTTCTGACCCGCCTTGACCGTCATCTCGGTCGCGACCTCCTTCACGAACAGGTCGAACTCGGGCGTACCAGGTGCCGCGTCAGGTCCGAGCACCGAAGCGTTGAGGCTGTCCTGCTCGGCGACGAAGCGCACCGATTCTCGAATGACCGTCGGATGCGTCCGCAGCTTGAGCGCGGTCGAAGCCGAGCCGGTGAAGCTGACGATATCCTGGCCGGTGAGGTGATCGAACAGGTCGCCGACGTGACCGACGATCAGCTGGATCGCGCCCGCCGGGAGGATGTCCGCCTCGATCATGACGCGGAAGGCGGCTTCGGCGAGATAGGCGGTCGCAGAGGCTGGCTTCACGATCGCTGGCACGCCCGCAAGCAGCGTCGGCGCTAGCTTCTCGAGCATGCCCCACACCGGGAAGTTGAACGCATTGATGTGCACCGCCGCGCCCTGCAGCGGGGTGTAGATGTGCTGGCCGACGAAGGTGCCCTTCTTCGACAGGGGCTCGAGCTGTCCGTCGAGCAGCACATGCGCGTCGGGAAGCTCGCGGCGGCCCTTCGACGAGAAGGAGAAGAGCGTGCCCGCGCCGCCCTCGATGTCGATCCAGCCGTCCTTGCGCGTCGCGCCGGTCAGGTAATTGAGCTCGTACAGCTCCTCCTTGCGCGCCATGATCGCCAGGCCGAGGGCTTTGATCATCCGTGCCCGCTCATGGAAGGTCAGCTTGCGCAGAGCCGGGCCACCGACGTTTCGCGCATGGTCGAGCATGGCCGCGAAATCGAGGCCGCCGGACCCGGTGAGGGCCACGGGCGCGCCGTCGATCGCGCTCTGGATCTCGGAGAGATTGCCGTCGCCGCTGATCCAGCGGTCGCGCTCGTAATTTAGGAGCTTGAGAGTCTTCATGTGCGCCCCTTAGAGGAAGTTGGGGACGAGCAGGAGAGGGCGAGCGCATGATTCCAGCGGTCAGACCGATTGCGATCGAGGATATCGAAGCCGCGCGCGAGCGGATTGCCGGAACGGTGCTCAGGACTCCGCTGGTGAAGTTCGACGACGGCATCTACCTCAAGCTCGAAAACCTCCAGCCGACCAACGCCTATAAGATCCGCGGCGCGAGCAATGCGGTCGCAAAGCTGTCGGACGAGGACCGCGCGAAGGGCGTCTGGACGATCAGCGCCGGCAATGCCGGACAAGGCGTTGCCTATGCAGCTCGGCAGTTTGGAGTTCCGTGCACGGTCGTCGCGATCGAGACTGCGCCGCAGACCAAGCTCGATCGCATGCGGGCGCTGGGCGCGACCATCGTCCCCGTGTCGTACGATCGTGCCTGGGTCGCCGCCGAGACGCACGAATTCCCCAGCCTCGACAGCACCTTCGTCCACCCCTTCGACAACCATGATTTCATTGCCGGCCACGGCACGATGGGGCTTGAGATCCTCGAGGACTGTCCGGACGTGCGGACGGTTATTTGCGCCATCGGCGGCGGCGGGCTGATCACGGGGGTGGGAAGCGCGATCAAGGCAAGGAAGCCGGAGGCGAAGGTCCTCGGAGCAGAACCGGAGACCGCGGCACCGTACGCTCTGTCCCTGCGCGAAGGCGAACCGCGCAAGTTTCCGGATTGGGAGGCCTCGTTCGTCGACGGGGCGGGCGGGAAGAGCGTCACGGACCGAATGTGGCAGCGGATGCGGCCCGTCACGGACGGCGCCATCACCGTGTCGCTCGACCAGACCCGTGAGGCAATGCGCCTGATCGCCGAGAAATCGCGGACGATTGCGGAAGGGGCAGGCGCCCTGTCGCTGGCCGCTGCGCTGACTGGTCAGGCGGGCGAGGGGCCAATCGTCTGCGTCGTTTCTGGAGGCAATATAGACTTATCCAAGTTCGCCGAGCTGACGGCCGCCTGACAGGCACAAAAATGTGCGTTCTTGCGGCACGCCGGTTCCAATCTCCAAGTCCAACGACCGACCGTAGGGAGAATGAAAAATGGGAAATAATCCTGGCGTCTGGACTTACGCCGACAGCGCCCTGGTGCTGATCGATTATCAAGATGCGATGTTCGAGGCGATCCGCTCGGACCCGAGCGCCGAAGTGGCGATCCTCAACACCCGCCTCATCGCCCGGGCGGCCCAGGCATTCGGCATGCCGATCGTGCTGTCCACAGTCGGCGTCAAGGTCGGCATCAACGGGCCGACCAATGCGTCGATCGCGTCGGAGCTTCCCGGCCTCGAGCCGCTCGACCGGACGTCGATGAATGCGTTCGAGGATGCCGCATTCAGCGACGCAGTACAGGTCACGGGGCGCAAGCGGCTGATCTTCGGCGGCCTGCACACGGAGATCTGCCTGACCTACGCCGTGATCGAAGCCCTCAAGGCCGGATACGAGGCCATGTTCGTCAGCGATGCCGTCGGCGGCCGGACTCAGATCGCGCACCAGACCTCGATCGAGCGGATGACGCACGCCGGCGCCGTCCCCAACACCGCGCTCGCCGTGGTCTGTGAGCTGTTCCGCGACTGGGCCACGCCGCAGGCCCAGCAGGCCCGCGATATCTTCGGCTGGTATTTCGCCGAGAGCCAGAAGCTGAACACCGGCATGGGCCTCAGCGCAGCCGAGAAACGGCAAGTGGAAAAGACGTTGGAGCACGCGTAAGCGGATCGCTCACAGCATCCTTATGTCGAACCGCCGCGTGGTTGGATGGCTGCTCGACAGGCCGCCGTCGACGACCAGCGCAGTGCCATTCACATATCTCGACTCGTCGGACGCAAGGAACAGCGCCGCCCGGGCGATCTCGTCCGGTTCGCCACCCCGTTTCAGCGGGTTGAGCTCGCCGATGCGGCTCTCCTGGCCGCTGTCGCGCGCCATGTCGTACATCGGCTTTGTCATCCCGGTCTCGATCAGGCCCGGGCAGATCGCATTCACGCGCACGCCTGAGCCGGCGAGCTGCTGGGCGGCGGTCTGGACGAGGTTGATGACGCCGGCCTTGGACGCCGAATAAGCCGCGCCGCCCGCGCCCGAGCGCAACCCCGCGACGCTCGCCGTGCAGATGATCGACCCGCCGCCGCGCTCTGCAATCAGCGGGGCTGCATATTTGATCGCTAGGAACGGCCCGATCAGGTTCACGCGCAGGATTTTGACCCAGTCATCGGCCGACTGCTCGCTGATCGTGGCCCAGCCACCTGAAATGCCGGCATTGGCGAAGAAGATGTCCACCCCGCCAAGCTCGCGCGCGACCTGGCTTACGAGGTCGTTGACCTGACCTTCGTCGCCGGCGTCCATCGGAACGTCGGCGCCTTCGCTCATGTCCGCGCCAACGACCGTCGCGCCCTCTGCGCGGAACAGCTCGACCGTTGCCTTGCCGATGCCCGACGCTGCGCCGGTGACGATTGCGATTTTGCCTGCGAGGCGATCACCCATGGGCCGCTCATAGCCATGGCAATGACTTGCTGATAGGCGGCTTTACATGGATTTCAGCCTTGGATCGGCCGAGACCGAATGGCGCGACCGGGTCCGCGCCTTCATGGACGAGCACGTCCGCCCGCGCGTCGCCGATTACGACGCTCAGCAGAGCGACGGCGAGCGCTGGAAGGTCCTGCCGGTCGTCGAGGAGCTCAAGGGCAAGGCGAAGGCCGAAGGCCTGTGGAACCTGTTCATGCCGCCGTCGCATGGCGCAACGCCGGTCGACGACAGCTTCGAGTTCGAAGGTCCGGGCCTCAGCAACCTCCAGTACGCGTTTTGCGCCGAGGAAATGGGCCGCATTCTCTGGGCGTCGGAAGCGTTCAACTGCTCCGCTCCCGACACCGGCAACATGGAAGTGCTGCACCGCTACGGCACGCGCGAGCAGAAGGACGAGTGGCTGAAGCCGCTGATGGACGGCGAAATCCGCTCAGCCTTCCTGATGACCGAGCCGGACGTCGCCTCGTCCGACGCGACGAACATCAAGTGCCGCATCGAAATGCGCGGCAACGAATATGTGGTGAGTGGCCGCAAATGGTGGTCGAGCGGCGCGGGAGATCCGCGCTGCAAGGTTGCCATCCTCATGGGCAAGACCGACCCGGGTGCGGAGATTCACAAGCAGCAGTCGATGATCCTGATGCCGCTCGATGCGCCCGGAGTGAAAGTGATCCGCCATCTGCCGGTCTTCGGCTATGACGATGCGCCCCACGGCCACATGGAGATCGTGCTCGACGACGTTCGCGTGCCCCCTTTGAACATGCTTCTGGGCGAGGGCAGGGGGTTCGAGATCGCACAAGGGCGGCTCGGGCCGGGGCGGATCCACCATTGCATGCGCACGATCGGTGCCGCCGAGGAAGCGCTCGATGCGATGGTCAGGCGGCTCATGTCACGCACGGCGTTCGGCAAGACAATAGCCGAGCAAGGCGTGTGGGAAGAGCGCATCGCCGACGCGCGGATCAACATAGAAATGACTCGCCTCCTCTGCCTCAAGGCCGCGGACATGATGGACCGCGCCGGCAACAAGGCCGCGCAGGGCGAGATCGCGATGATCAAGGTCGCGGCGCCGCTGATGGCGTTGAAGGTGATCGACGATGCGATCCAGGCGTTCGGCGGCGCCGGCGTGTCGGAGGACACCGGGCTGGCTCGTGCCTATGCGTCGATCCGCACGCTGCGCCTCGCCGACGGGCCCGACGAGGTCCACCGCCGCGCGATCGCGAGGCTGGAGTTCAAGAAGCACCGGTGAGCGGACAGCAGATCGACGAGCAGGCGCTCGGCCAATGGCTCGAGGCGAATGTCGAGGGGTTCAAACTCCCGTTCGAGCTGACGAAATTCCCCTCCGGTCAATCCAATCCGACCTATCGTATCCGCGCGGGGTCTGGCGATTACGTGCTTCGCCGCAAGCCGTTCGGCCAGCTGCTGCCCTCCGCGCATGCAGTCGACCGCGAGTACAGGCTGCTGACGGCCCTCCACCCGGTCGGATTCCCGGTGCCTCAGCCGCTTGCCTTGTGTGACGAAGCGGGAGTGATCGGTGCGATCTTCTACGTGATGGAGCTCGCGAAAGGCCGGCCTTACGCCAATGGCGCGCTCCCCGAATTTGATGCGGGCACCCGGCGGCACATGTACGAGCAAATGATCGACACGCTCGCCGACCTCCATACCATCGAACCGGAAGCGGCCGGGCTTGGCGATTTCGGAAAGCCGGGCAATTATTTCGAACGGCAGGTCATGCGATGGACCCGCCAGTACCGCGACTCCCAGACCGATTATCTTCCCGAGATGGAACGCCTCATTGCGTTCTTGCCCGAGACTCTTCCGGCACAGTCACGGACGTCAATCGTCCACGGCGACTATCGGATCGACAATGTCGTGTTCGACGGCGATGGGACGCTCACCGCGGTGCTCGACTGGGAGCTTGCAACGCTCGGCGACCCGCTCGCCGACTTTTCCTATTTCGCGATGCAGTGGGTGATGCCGGCAGACGGTGGCGCCGGCCTTGCCGGACTCGACCTAAGTGAACTGGGCATCCCGGCGCTCCAGGAGCTCGTCGGACGCTATTCAGAGAGCGCTGGAGTACCCGTAGCCGAGAAGCTCGACTGGTATTTCGCGTACAACCTCTTCCGCCTCGCGGGCATCGTTCAGGGAATCAAGAAACGGGTGATCGACGGCACGGCGTCGCACGCAGAAGCTGCGGAAATGGCCAAGCGCGTGCCGATGCTTGCGCAAGCGGCCTGGAACTTCGCTCAGAAGGCGGGCGGTGGTGCCTAGATGCGGCCCATCAGCAGCAGGATTAGGACGATGATCAGTACTAGGCCGAGTAGGCCGGACGGACCGTAACCCCAGCCGCTGCTATAGCCCCAGCGGGGCAGTGCGCCGACCAGAAGCAGGACAAGCAGGATGAGCAGGATGGTGCCAAGCACGCGCGCCTCCATTTGGTTGCTGTGTTGCGCCCGTAACGAACCAAAGTGAGGGAGAGTTGCGAACGCCTCAGCGCATCGCCGACTGGAGCTGCTCCAGCCAGTCGGGCTCGGGCTGGTCGAGGTCGTAATATTCGAAGATCAGGTGGATTCGGTCGGTTTCGCCGCGGTTCTCGACCGCGTGCAGGCCCATGTTGTTGACCTCCACCGCCTCCCCTTCGGCCAAATGATAGCCTTGGCCGTCGACGAAAAAGGTGACGCCTTCGTTGGTCTGGAGCGGCACGTGAATCTTGTGCGGCCACTTCGCGGCCGGGTTCTGGTCGCGGTGCGGGTGGATCACTCCGCCCGGCGCCATGCGCGCCAGCATCACTCGCGGAAATGCTCCGCGCGCGTAGCCGTAAGGGGCGGTCGCGGCGGCGAGCACCGGCTCGAGCAGCAGCTTCCACTCGCTCCACAGCGGTCGGTCATACGATTCGCGCCAATCCTGGAAGTTGGACACGAAGCGGAAGATGACGTGCTGGGTCGCGTCGAGAGCGCCGAAGCGATTCGGCTTGCTTTCGTTCTCCGCGCTCCAGACGGATTCGGGGATCGCAAGGGCCGCCTCACGCAACTCGGCGATATCCACCGTGCCGAGGCGGCGGATCGACGTGGTCTTGCGCGGGTTGGCGTGGATCTCGATCATCAGAATTCGTAGTCGAACAATTCTAGGTCGCGGGCATAAAGCCTGGCTACCCCTTCGATCAGCGCCTGATCGTAATATTCACGATAGTCTTGCCGGCTGGACGGGTTGACCCGTTCGAGCTCGGCCGTCGGGATGCCGATCCGCCTCGCGATCGCGTCGTAGGAGTCCTGCATCTCTTCGACGCGGCCGACATAGTCGGTCAGGAGCTGGCCGTTCGCGCCCGCGATGAAGCTGTGCTGAGGCTGAAACAGAACATGCTGCCACGGCGGCTGTTCAATCATTTGGCGCATCACAATTTGCGGGTCCTTCTCGAAATGGCCCTGCGCGCGTGTCATGAACGCGCAGTAAGACACGAAGCGGTCGAACGGGTTCCGAACGAAGGCGAACTTGAAGAAGCCGTCGAATTCTTCCGGCGGCAGATAGGGGCGCACCTGGTCGAGACTGAGATGGCCGTGTTGAAGCCGGGCGAGCTCAGGGAAAGGAAATTTCTTCTGTACGAACAGGCCGACCTGTTCGAGGTCGTCCGGGCCCATATGCTCGCGAAGCGCGCGCCGGACCGCGTGCGTCCCGGTCTTCGGGATCGCAACAAAGATGAACTTGTGCAGCGCGGAAATGATCATCGGCCGGTGAAGTTCGGCTGCCTTTTCTCCAGGAAGGCCGCCACCCCTTCACGATAGTCCTCGGAGAATCCGAGGCGGCGCATCGCATCGCGCTGGTGATGCAATTCCTGGTCCAGCGTGTGGCCCCAACTCTCTCTGATCATCTGCTTGATCGCAGCGAGCCCGAGCGGTGGCAGCGACGCGAGCCTTGCAGCGATTCCGTCGACTTCGGAGTCGAGCATCTCGTCGTCCACCGCCTTCCAGATCAGACCCCATTCCTCGGCTTTGTCGGCGGGAAGCGGCTCGCCGAGGAGTGCGAGTCCAAGCGCTCGCGCCTGACCGACGAGGCGCGGCAGCACCCACGTGCCGCCGCTGTCGGGGATCAGCCCGATCGCCGAGAAGCTCTGGATGAACTTTGCAGACCTTGCTGCAACCACAATGTCGCAGGCGAGTGCGATATTGGCTCCTGCGCCGGCCGCGACGCCGTTGACGCGCGCGATCACCGGCTGCGAAAGCGACGTGAGCTGGCGGATAAGCGGGTTCCAGCAGGTTTCGACCGTCATCCCCAGATCCACCGGATGGTCGCCCGAGGTTACCGCCCGGTCATTGAGGTCCTGCCCGGCGCAGAAGGCGCGGCCGGCGCCGGTGAGGATGAGAACACGCGCCTCGCCCAAATTGTCGAGCGCGTCCTTCAGTTCGCTATGCATCTCCGCGGTGAAGCTGTTGAGCCGATCCGGTCGGCTGAGCGTGATGCGCGCTACCGGTCCGTCCGCCTTGAAGTCGATGGTCTGGTAAGCCATGCCCGGGGAGTAGCGAAGGAGGGGGCGTGGACGCAAACGAACTCGCCAGCGCCGTGGCGCACGGGATGTTGGCCGCGGAAGGCACCGGGCCCGCCTGGGGCATCAAGATCGACGAGGCGCGCGCCGGCTATGCGCGCCTTTCGATGACCATCCGCGCCGACATGCTGAACGGCCATCGCATCGTTCACGGCGGGATGGTCTTCTCGCTCGCCGACACGGCTTTCGCTTACGTCTGCAACGGGCGCAACGAGAAGACGGTCGCGGCGCAGGCGTCGATCGTCTTCCTCGGCAGCGCGGCGGATGGCGAAACCCTGATCGCGGAAGCCGAAGAGGCGGCGACGGCCGGCCGAAGCGGAGTCACGCGCGTGTCGGTGCACACTGCCGACGGCCGCGCGATTGCCGAGTTCACCGGCTATTCGCGCACGCTCGGCGGGGCGGTTATCGGCTAGCCGGCGCTTTGCCCTTCAGGCGGAAAGCCTGGATGATCAGCACGATCCCGACGATGAAGGCGTAGATGGCGATCAGCCATGCGGCCGTCAGGATCGTCGCGGCAGGGATCGGGATCACGAACCACAGGATGGCGAGGCCAAGCAGTAGCGATATGACACCGGACAGGCCGAGCAGCCACTCGCCCTCAATTTCCTTGCGCAGCCTGATAGCGGCCGCAATCTCGAAAGCACCGGCTATCACCGACCAGACCGCCAGCATGATGACGCTGAGATAGGCATAGGTCACCGTTGCGATGAGCGGCAGCAGCAGGAAGATGACTCCGACGAGGATGCCGGTGACTCCGCGGAACACGAGGGCTCCCCACCGCTCCCCGGCCTGGGCGCCGCGGATTCCGGCGATCAGCGAGAAAATCCCATCGACGAAAGCGTAAGCTGCGAAGACGATGGTGAAAGCGAACAGCGCGCTGAACGGGAAAATGATGGCACACACGCCGAGGATCAGCGCGAGCACGCCCCGGAGCATGAACCAGCCCCAGTTGTGCACGGGTAGCGACCAGCCCCTTGCAAACTCTGATCCTGGGCTGTCCGTGGAATGCGTGGCCATGTGCGCCTCCTCGTCGTTTCATTCGAGCATGAGTGAACGGTGAAACCCTACAGCCCACGATCGAGTTGATTACAAACACGCCACATTTGAACGGCGGAACCGCAAGGGCTACATCTTGGGCCATGTACACGACCGAGCTTCAGAAGTCCGCCAAGATTGAAAATCTCGAGGATCCCAAGCTCCTCGAGGCATTCGAGGCGCGGGTTGCAGCCGACGAGTTCATCGAGCCCAAGGATTGGATGCCCGAGGCGTATCGCCGAACGCTGACCCGGCAAATCAGCCAGCATGCGCACTCGGAGATCGTCGGCATGCTCCCTGAGGGCAATTGGATCACGCGCGCGCCGTCCCTCCGGCGCAAGGTCATCCTGCTCGCCAAGGTGCAGGACGAGGCAGGCCACGGCCTCTACCTCTATTGCGCGGCCGAGACTCTCGGCACGAGCCGCGAGCAGATGATCGAGGCGCTGCACTCGGGGAAGGCCAAGTACAGCACCATCTTCAACTATCCGACGCTGACCTGGGCCGATATCGGCGCGATCGGTTGGCTGGTCGACGGCGCGGCGATCATGAACCAGGTGCCGCTGCAGCGGACGTCATACGGCCCCTATGCCCGCGCGATGGTCCGCGTGTGCAAGGAAGAGAGCTTCCACCAGCGCCAGGGCTACGAGATCATGATCGCCATGGCGAACGGCACGGCGGAGCAGAAGGGGATGGCGCAGGACGCGCTCAATCGCTGGTGGTGGCCGAGCCTGATGATGTTCGGGCCGCCCGACGCCGACAGCCCGAACACCGCGCAGTCGATGCGTTGGCGGATCAAGCGCGAGACCAATGACGAGCTTCGCCAGAAATTCGTCGACATCACGGTGCCGCAGGCGGATTTCCTTGGTCTCAAGGTCCCCGACCCGGACCTCAAATGGAACGAAGAGAAGGGCGGCTACGACTTTGGCGAGGTCGACTGGGAAGAATTCTACGCGGTCGTGCGCGGCGAAGGTCCGGTCGCCAAGGAGCGGATGAAGGCGCGTCGCGATGCCTGGGAAGATGGCGCCTGGGTCCGCGAGGCTGCCGACGCGCATGAGTCGAAGCGTCGCGAGAGGAAGGCGGCTTAGCGTGCTTCGAGACGCCGCTTCGACAAGCTCAGCGGCTCCTCAGCATGAGCGGATTCCCTTTACCGCTCATCCTGAGTAGGGACTGAGTAAGCGAAGCGCATCGAAGGCCCGTATCGAAGGACTATGCATGAATGACTGGCCCCTCTGGGAGGTTTTCGTTCGCGCTCGTGGCGGTCTCTCGCATCGCCACGTTGGCAGCGTTCATGCTCCTGACTCGGAGCTCGCGCTGCGGCACGCGCGCGACACCTACACGCGGCGCATGGAAGGCGTGAGCCTGTGGGTGGTCCCATCTGCGGAGATCGTCGCGAGCGATCCTGACGAGGCCGGTGAGCTGTTCGAACCCGCCGAAAGCAAAATCTACCGTCACCCGACCTTTTACGACATCCCGGACGAGGTGAAGCACATCTGATGGCGTCGCTGCCGCCGATCGATGTGCCGAAGGAAGCGACGGGGGAGGGCGCGTTCGACGCGCCTGCCGCGGGCGAGCCGGACCCGGCTCGATTCGATTACCTGCTGCGCCTAGGCGACGATTCGCTGATCCTCGGCCAGCGCCTTGGCGAATGGTGCGGCCATGCGCCGGTGCTCGAAGTCGATCTCAGCCTTGCAAACCTTGCCCTCGACCTGATCGGGCAGGCGACGCACCTGCTAGGTGCCGCTGGCGATGCCGACCAGCTCGCCTTTCATCGCGACGTGCTCGATTTCCGCAACTGCCTGCTGGTCGAGCAGCCCAACGGCGACTTCGCCCAAACGATTGCGCGCCAGCTGCTCTATTCGACGTGGCAGCATATGGTGCTGCAACGGCTGACCGCCTCGAGCGACCAGTTCATACGCGAGTTTGCGGCCAAAGCGGTGAAGGAAGTCGCCTATCACCGCGAGCTCGCGGGCGAGTGGACCATTCGTCTCGGCGACGGCACTGAAGAGAGCGCCCGGCGGATGGCCGAAGGCCTCGACTGGTGCTGGCGCTTCGTCCCTGAGCTGTTCGAGGTCGACGAGACTCTACAGGCGGCCATCGATCGTGGAATCGCTCTCGATCCGCGCGAGTTCGAGGAGGAATATCGCGGCGCGCTCGCCGAAGTCCTCGCGCAAGCGAGGATCGAAGCGCCCGCCGACCAGCGCCCGATCCTCGGCGGGCGGCGCGGACACCACAGCGAGCACCTCGGGCACATCCTCGCCGTGATGCAATTCCTGCCGCGCACCTACCCCGACGCCAAATGGTAGACTAACCGGGCAGGATGAGCGTCCATTTCCATCCGCTGAAAGTGGCGGAGATCGTTGCCGAGACCGATGAAGCAGTTTCGATCCGGTTCGACGTGCCTCCCGAGCTCGAGGAAGCATTCCACTTCAAGGCAGGCCAGCACCTCACCCTGCGCGCGACGATCAATGGCGAGGAAGTCCGCCGCAATTATTCGCTCTGCACCGCACCCGACGAGCGCGACCTGATGGTCACGGTGAAAAGGATGCCGAACGGCTACTTTTCGGCCTGGGTGTCCGAGCATCTGAAGCCGGGCGACGTCATCGACGTGATGTCACCACATGGCTCGTTCACGACCGAATTCGATGCGTCGAACAAGCGCCGCCTGGTAGCGATCGCCGGGGGTTCCGGGATCACTCCAGTGATGTCGCTGATCAAGACCACGCTCAAATACGAGCCGAACAGCGCATTCACTTTGATTTACGGCAACCGCGACAGCAATTCGGTGATCTTCCTGGAGGCGCTGGCGGCGCTCAAGGACCGCTACCTCGATCGATTCGAAATCTACCATTTCCTCGACCAGGAAGAGCAGGAGATCGACCTGTTCAACGGAATGCTCGACCGCACCCGCTGCGAGGAAGCGCTCGCGCTTCTCGTTCCGGACGCCGTGGAGGTCGACGGCTGGTTCATCTGCGGCCCCGGGCCGATGATGGACGCGGCCGAAGGGGCTTTGCTCGACCGGGGGATCGCGAGGGAGCGGATCCACATCGAGCGCTTCACCGCCGACCGGCCGGCGGACGCAGTGGCCCGCGAAATCGCCGAGCTCCAGACCAAGGCCGAAGGCATGACGGTTTCCGTCACGCTCGACGGCCGCACCCGGCGTGTGCCGTTCAGTCAAGGCAATATCCTCGACAGCGCGCGTGCTTCCGGGCTTCCTGCGCCCTTCGCCTGCAAGGCGGGCGTTTGCGCGACGTGCCGGGCGAAAGTCACGAAGGGCAAGGTCGAGATGGCGGCGCGCTATGGCCTCACCGACGAGGAAGTCTCCGCCGGTTATGTGCTGACCTGCCAGTCTGTCCCGCTCGGCGACGGCGTTGCGGTGGATTACGACGCGTAACTTAGCTAATCGCGGTTCCATGCTGACCCAAGCACACGCCAAGGCAAGGGGCCTTGCCGACCTTCCGCCCGTTGAGAGCGATTCGCTCCTCCAGCTGATCGCCTTGGCCAACGCCGATCCGCGGCCCGACAAGATCGACGTTGGAGTCGGGGTGTTCCGTGACGGAGCCGGCAACACGCCGATCCTCAAGGTGATGAAGGAGGCCGAGCGGCGGCTGCTCGAGACGCAAACGACCAAATCCTATCTTGGAAGCGCCGGTGACAAGCGGTTCGCCGAGCTTCTCCGCCCGATTCTCCTGGGGCACCATGCCGACGACGATCGGATTGCGGGCGTCCAGACGCCCGGCGGCTGCGGCGCGCTTCGCCTCGGTTTCGAGCTCCTCGCCAGCGTGAATCCGGGCGCGCGCGTCTTTTTGGGGACGCCGACCTGGCCCAATCACCCTCCGATCGTCCGCGCCGTTGGGCTCGAGATTGTAGAATATCCGTATTACGAGCGCGGCCAGGCCGTGATCTGCTTCGAAGAAATGGTCGAGGCGCTAAGCCGCGGCGAGCCAGGCGACGTGGCCCTGCTCCACGGCTGCTGCCACAATCCGACCGGCGCCGACCTGAGCGACGAGCAATGGCGCGAGGTCGTCAGCGTGGTCGTCGACCGCGGGCTGATTCCGCTCATCGACATCGCCTACCAGGGATTTGGCCGCGGGCTGGACGAGGATGCCTTCGGCGTCCGGCTGATGCTCGACGCCTGTGACGAAGTGATCATCGCGCAGAGCTGCGACAAGAATTTCAGCTGCTACCGCGACCGGGTCGGCTCCCTCTGGGTGAAGACCGGTGCGCCGGACGCAACCGCCAGGGCTATGGCGCATGTCTTCCAGCGCGCTCGCGAAAACTGGTCGATGCCCCCCGACCATGGCGCGGCAGCGGTGCACATCATCCTCGAGGATCCGGAGCTGCGCGCCCAGTGGCTGGTCGAGCTCGAAGCAATGCGCGATCGGATCAACTCGGTGCGCCGTCGCATCGCCGCCGCGGACCCGCGTCTGACCTTCATCGGCAGGCAGTTCGGCATGTTCTCGATGCTCCCGCTCCGCCGCGAACAGGTGCTTACGCTGCGCGAGGACGCGATCTACATGGCAGACAGCGGCCGCTTCAACGTCGTCGGTATGGCCGACCAGGCGATCGATCGATTTATCGCCGCCGTGGTCGACGCGCTGGACGCGTAACCGGCCCATGGCTGACCGCGACCCGGGCCGGGTGTCCGCTAAGGTGGATTGGCGCGAGGTCGCCAGGCTGGTCCTGACCAGCCGCGAGATGGACCGGATCGAGGAGCAGGAACTCGTTCCGGCAAAGAAGGTGCTCTACCAATTCTCGGCGCGCGGCCATGATATGGCTCAGGTCCTACTCGGACTGCAGCTCAAGGATGGTGACGGGGCGTTCGGTTATTACCGCTCGCGGCCGCTGTTGCTCGCGCTCGGGGTGCCGCTTGCCGATGCGCTCGGCTCCGGAATGGGCCTCGCCGGCGGGTATTCGGACGGGCGCGATATCGGCGTGGTGTTCAATTATCCCAATCCGGGCGGCGCGCATGCGCTTCCGATGTGCGGCGGGGTAGGGGCGCAATATACGCCGGCAGCGGGATGGGCGCAGGCGATCGCCTACAAACAGGAGGTGTTGGGCGAGGGGCCGCCGGACGCCATCTCGCTGGTGCTCGGCGGCGATGCGAGCGCTGCCACGGGTGGATTTTGGTCTGCGCTAACTATTGCCACAACACAACAATTGCCGCTGCTAATTTACATCGAAGACAATGGCTACGGAATCTCGGTTCCTTCGGAATATCAAACACCTGGGAAGGATATCGCGGCCAATCTCGCGAGCTTCGAAGGGCTCACGATCTTCAACGGCGAAGGGACCGAGCCGCTCGAAGCCGCGCGGCTGGTCCATGAGGCGGTTGCGCACGTTCGAACCGAGCGCGCGCCGGCGCTGCTGCGGCTGACGGTGCCGAGGCTCGAGGGACACAGCTTCCAGGACACGCAGACCTACAAGAGCGAGGCTGAGATCGAAGGCGAATGGGCGCGGGACCCGCTACCCAAGCTCAAGGCGCAGTGTGCGAAGCTGAAGATCGCCGACGAGCGATGGTCCGACCTGGAGCGCGAGGCGGCGTGGCAGGTTGAGGCGGCGCGCGCCGAAGCCGAGGCTCGCGGAGTTTCCTCCCCCGAGGATGTCACGAGCAACGTGTTCTACGAAGGCGAGCTGCAGGAGGTTGGGGGTCTGTGGAACAGCGGCTACGAGCCGCCGCCCACGACGGACCAGCCCGTCGGCGCCGGGCAGCGAATCAACATGGTCACGGCCATCCGCCGAGTGCTCGATCAGGAGCTCGAAGCTAATCCGCGCGTGCTCATCTTCGGCGAGGACGTGGGGCCCAAGGGCGGAGTCCACGCGGTCACGCTCGGCCTCCAGGAGAAATTCGGGCGCGACCGAGTGTTCGACACGTCGCTGAACGAAGAAGGCATTGTCGGCCGCGCCGTCGGAATGGCGCTCGCCGGCCTGATGCCGGTGCCCGAAATCCAGTTCCGCAAATATGCCGAGCCTGCGACCGAGCAGATCCATGATGCCGGGACGATGCGCTGGCGCACGCACAACCGCTTCGCCGCGCCGATGGTGCTGCGCGTGCCGGGCGGCTTCTTCAAGTGCGGCGACCCGTGGCACAGCATGACCAATGAGGTCGAGTTCATCCACAATCCCGGCTGGAAGGTCGCGGTGCCGTCGAACGCCGAGGACGCGGTCGGGCTCCTGCGTGGGAGCCTGCGCGGCAACGACCCCGTGCTGTTCTTCGAGCATCGCGCGATGCTCGACGACGCTTGGGCCCGTCGGCCGTGGCCGGGCGATGACTATGTGCTCCCCTTCGGTCGGGCAAAGAAGACGCGCGAGGGCGACAAGATCACCATCGTCACCTGGGGCGCGATGGTTCCGCGGTGCGAGGCGGCGGCCGAGGGCTTCAGCGCCGACGTGATCGACCTTCGAACTCTGTTGCCGTGGGACCGCGAGATGGTGCTCGAAAGCGTTCGCCGAACGCGCCGCTGTCTCATCGTGCATGAGGATCTGCGCACCGGCGGCTTTGGCGCGGAGATCGCGGCGGTGGTTGCCGACGAGGCCTTCCTCGACCTTGACGCGCCGGTCGCTCGCGTGACCATGCCCGACATTCCGAGCCCGCATCATCCCAAGCTCATGGAATGGGCGCTTCCGACCCCGGCGCGTATCCGCGCCGAGATCGAGCGGCTGGTGGGGTTCTGAGCTTGATCGACATCATTGTCCCCGAAGAGCAGGAGGGCACGAAAGCGGTCGTCCGCTCGTGGCTGAAAAGAATTGGCGATCCGATCGCTAAGGACGATCCGCTGGTCGAGCTCGAGACCGACAAGGTGACGCAGGAAGTCCCGGCGCCGGCATCTGGCGTGCTCTCGGAAATAATCCTCGACACCGACGCCGAAGCAATCCCCGGTGCGCTGCTCGGAAGGATTGCGCAGCCGAATGACGTTCCAGCGGAAATCACGGAAACAGTTTTCCCTGAACGGCATCAAGGCCTTCCACGACTGGAGGAACCGCAAGAGAAACGGGAAAGCGGGACAGAAGGGCTTGCCGAAACGCGCCTTTCTCCATCAGTTCGCCGCGCGCTGCACCAGCACGGAATCGATCCCGCGCGGATCCAGGGCAGCGGCCGCAACGGTCGCATCACGCGCGAGGATGTCGACCGCGCCGTTGCCGCTGCAACCGTCGTCAGCGTCGGCGAGCCGGCGACAGCCCAGCCGCGGCAATTCTCGCCTCAGGATATCCCGCACGACCGCATGCGGCTGACCATTGCCGAGAACATGGCGCGAGCGGTTGCGGAACAGCCGCACGTCACCGCAGTGTTCGAGGCCGATTTCTCCGCCGTCGCAGCCCACAAGGCGTCAATGGCCGGTCGCGGCCTGAAGCTCAGCTACACGGCCTACATTGTCAAAGCGGCCGCCGATGCGATGGCCGTCGCTCCGGCGATCAACGGCCGCTGGGAGAAGGACCGAATCGCGATCTCCCCGACCATCGACATCGGCGTGGGCACCGCGCTCGGGGAGAAGGGTCTCGTTGTCCCCGTCGTCAAAGATGCGGGCTCGCTCATGCTGGAGCAGATCGGCGCAAAGCTCGACGATCTCACGCGCCGCGCGCGGGAGGGGAAGCTCGAACGGGCGGAGGTCTCCGGCGGCAGCTTCACCATCTCCAATCACGGAGTCTCGGGCTCGCTGCTCGCCGCGCCGATCATCCTCCACCAGGGTCAGGCGGCGATCCTCGGCATCGGCAAGCTGGAGAAACGCGTGATCGTTCGCGAGGTGGGAGGCCAGGACGCCATTCTCGTCCGTCCGATGGCCTATGTGACACTGACCATCGACCACCGGGTCGTCGATGGCCACCAAACCAACGCCTGGCTCACGCGCTTCGTTGAAATTCTCGAGAGTTGGCCCGCCGCCTAGACTTCCAGTACCACGTACGGCCTACCGAACTTTTCCGTCAGAACGAACTGCGCGACATTGTACACCGGCTTGCCGAACGGCGTGCGGCCTTCGTAGCGGCCGTGGTGGGCATGGCCGTGGACCACGGCTTTGACGTGGTCGAAGCGGTCAATCGCGTCCGCCAGCCGCTGTGATCCAAGATATTGGAAGATCTCCAGCGGTTCGCCTTCCAGCGTCTCGACTGTCGGCGAATAATGAAGAATGGCGACGCTGCGCTCTGTGCGGATTGTTCGCAATGCGTTCTCGAGCTTGCGCGCCTCGTTCATAGCTTCGTCGACGAATGCCTTCGCGATCGGTTCGCCGAACGGCGCGAGCTCGCCGCGGCCGTAGCCGCCCATGAAGCCTTTGACGCCCGCGAAGCCGACACCGTCGATCTCGACGGCCTGCTCGTCCAGCACGGTCATGCCCGCCTCGTGGAGGATCCTGGCGACTTCCTCCGGCTGCCCGCATTCGAAGTCATGATTGCCGAGCACCCCGAGTACGGGAATCGAGCAATGGCGAATATCGTCGGCAAGGATTTCAGCCTCCGTCGTCTTGCCGAAATTGGTGAGGTCGCCGCACAGCACCAGCACGTCGGCATGGTTCGAAACCTCGGCAAACAGCTCGCGGTAAGGCGCGACGCTGTCTTCCATCACGTGCAGGTCCCCGATCGCTGCAACCCGCAGCTTGCCGTTGCTATTCGCCATATTGCTCTTCGAGATTGCCAACGGCATCCGAGAAGCCCCAGTGATCGACGTCGACCGCGTAGTCACGCGGGCTGAAGATTCGTCCCCGGCAAACCTTCCTGCCCGGACCCTTCATGTTGGCTTGGTCGTGCAAACGCTCGAGCAGTTCCTCCATCAACCATCTCGGAACCAGATGGCGCTCGC
Organism: Pseudomonadota bacterium; assembly: GCA_046731955.1. Taxonomy (GTDB): domain Bacteria; phylum Pseudomonadota; class Alphaproteobacteria; order Sphingomonadales; family Sphingomonadaceae; genus Sphingomicrobium. The sequence continues at coordinate 22,053 of JBKPMC010000190.1, forward strand.
TCGGGTAGATGAAGCGGAAATTGAGCAACGCGATCAGCAGCACTTCCCAATAGAGCTCCATGTGCGACAGAAGCTGCCGCCAGTCGATCTGGTCAGATTTCCTGAGGATCATGTGGGCGACGTCGGCGCCGTCGTAGCGGTGATGATCAGCAACGAAGATCTTCGACCAGATGAACTGCGTGGGCGGGACAAGCTTGACCGTGGCGCCGAACAGCGTCGCATCGGGCGCGCCGGCGAACCATTCATCGGTGACGTGCGTCGTCACGGTCGGCATGTTGGTGATGATGTCGACGAACAGCTCGCCGCGGGTGACGCGGTAAAGCCAACGCTCGTCGACAATCTCCACGTCGAAGCCGTGATCCTTGAAATAGGCCAACATCTTCAGCGCGTCGCCGGCCTTGGCGAACACGTCGACGTCCTTGGTCGGCCGGTCGATCCCCGTATAGCTCGCCAGGGCATAGGTCCCCGACAGGAGGAACGGGATTCCCGATTGCGCCATCAACTGAAGGACCTCCGAGAAGAAGGCCTCCGTCGCGGGCGGCTGCTGAAGAAGCCGGCCGTTGGGCCTTTTTGTAACCCGCTGGTCCATGCGCCGCCTCAACGGGAGGCGGGAGGGGAGGGTTCCGCGCGCAAGCCACGCGGCCGGCCCCGAAGCGCGCGAAGCAAAGCCTCCAATATTAACGAAGTTGAGGAAGTCGGCGGTGCCGGGCCGGGTGAATCCGGGGCGGAATCTGTGCCGCACTCGGTCTCCAGGAAACCTCGGCTTTCTAGCCCGTCCCGGCATTGAATCGGCGGTCGGAACCAAGGGGCAAAATCTGCGTTCGGGGGGCAATGACCGAAGAAGCCGAGGGTCTTTATTTCGCTAGTCGCGAGCGGCGCGAGCGGGCGATGTGTCGCCATGCCCCCGACTCGCGGGCCGCCGCGGCCCACGCCGAGTTGGCTGACCGGTACGAGGCTCTCGCAGTCGTCTTTGGAGCGAAACGCGCAGTCGATCTTCCGCTCGACTATCTCTGACGGGTAGCGTCGGCTTTCCACCCAGTTCGGCCGAAGAATCTCTGCTGCGCGACCGTCTGCCTAGCGTCAAGCTGCCGACAACCGTATAAAATTCCTTGAGTTTCTGATAACCTCACGTCGCTCGGGTGACTCTACTCCTCTGCTCGAAACGGGGGCTCCCCATGGCAGACATTATCGGCACTCCCATTGACGAACTTTTAACTGGCACTGACGACCCCGACACTATCAGCGGCCTTGGCGGGTTTGACACTTTGGTCGGTCTCGGCGGCGCTGACTTCCTCGATGGCGGAGATGGAAACGACACGCTCCAGGGCGGCAAAGGCGCCGATACCCTGCGTGGCGGCGAGCGAAGCGACTTTCTGCAAGGCGGTGACGGCGCCGATACCTTGTTCGGCGACAACGATAGCGACCGCCTTGACGGGGACAATGGCAACGACACGTTGCGGGGTGGTTCGGGCGACGACCAACTGAACGGCGGTGAAGGCAATGACCTGCTGTTCGGAAACGACGGCATTGACAGCCTCCGGGGCGGTCCCGGCGACGACGAGCTCCACGGCGGGCCAGGCACCGACGTGCTTTCATTCGGTCCCGGGGGAGGCACCGACCTTCTGGACGGTGGCGAAGGAACGGATGTCGCGTCAATCGGCTTCGGCCTCGACACGCCTGGAGTGAACTTCACCTTCGTTGGGAATCAAACCTACTCGACGTCGATCGGAACGTTCACGCTTACCAGCATCGAGGCGGTCATCCTCGGCGGTTCGAACTCAGCCGATGAACTAACCGGGGGCGTCCGCGGCGATCGCCTCATCGGAAATGACGGCAACGACATCCTCCGGGGTCGGCAGGGAGACGACTTTCTCGACGGCGGCGCGGGGAACGATCAGCTCTTCGGAGGAGCGGGCAACGACACCCTATTCCCGGGTACTGGCGACGATCAGATAAACGGTGGCTCGGGTTTCTTCGACCGAGTCTTCCTCGACTTTCGCGCTGCCACAACGGGTGCTCGGTTCAAACTCGCCGACGGGGTCACGATGGAGACACCCATCGGCGCCAAGACGCTCACTGGGGTCGAACTCTTGGGCATCTTTGGGAGCGACTTCAACGACACCTTCAACGGCGGCAGTTCAGGGGATGGAATCCATGGTTTCGGTGGGAACGACACCATTTCCGGCTTTGCAGGAAACGATATCCTCAGTGGCGGCTCCGGTAACGACGTGATCCGCGGCGGCGCCGGGAACGACGAAATTTTCGGCGATTCCGATGATCCGGAAGATGAGGAGGTAATCCCCGGCAATGATGTCCTGGTCGGTGCAGCCGGCGCGGACAGCCTCACTGGTGGAGAGGGGGCGGATCGGTTCGTCTATGAATCCTTAGCCGACAGCCGGCCGTCGGCGCCCGACACGATCCAGGACCTGCAATCGGGCGACCTCATCGTTCTGTCAGCCGTCGATGCGGACCAGACCGTCGCGGGGAATCAGGCGTTCACTTTTATCGGTACCGCCGATTTCAGCGGCACTGCGGGCGAATTGCGGGCGACGTCGACACTCGTCCAGGGAGACGTAAACGGCGATGGCATTGCTGATTTCCAGATCAACGTGGCCGTACAGCAGGCGCCGGGAGCCGATCTCTTCCAGTTGTGAGGCGATCGCCGGCGGGGGATACTGATCGCTTCTGACAAGGCGGAGATTCGCGAAGCGTCCGTTTTTCACCCATTTGCGGACATAAGATTGGTACCGCGAAGTCGAAGTTGCCGTCCCGGCTACCTTCGACACACGTCAAGGTTATCGCCCGAGGAGAGGCGCGTGGACCAAAACTCGGTCGACGTGCTGATGATGACACCCTGTTCTCCGCAGCGCCTCAGCTGGAAGCGGACCTTGCGCGCCCGGAAGTCGAGTGACACCCGGCGAAACGTCTCGAGCAGGTCGGTTCCGAGCAGCAATGCGGGCTCCTTGGAAAGGCCGAACATCTTGAATGGCTGCACGTCCGCGAACGCGATGGGCACATCGCGCAGGGTCACCGAACCCAGTTTGATCTCGCCGACGCGGGCGAGCTGCAACTCCATGGTCGCTCCCGTGACGCCGGTCGCTGCGACCGTCAGGAACTTGTCCCGATTCCCGCGGATCAGCTTGTCACGAAGGGCGAGATTACCGATCGTGATTTCCGATCCGGTGTCGATGACCGCCTCGACCGGCAAGCCGGCGGCGCTGACCTCGGTCAGGATCAGCTGGCCGCGCCGGCGCTGCGCCGTGATCACGATCGCTCCGTCGAACCGCATTGTCGCGGGCTGCCGCGCGTCTTCGGCCTTGATCACGCGCTTCTCGAAATCCATCATCAGGCGTTGCTCGACGAGGGCGTCGATCCCGAGCATGCCCTCGCCGCCCAGATCGTATTCCCGCAACGCGGGAAGCTCCAGATTCCTGAACCTGCTTTGTCCGATCGACAGCTCGTCGACCAGGACGCGATCGACCACGGCGCTTCCGGTCATCCCGTGCAAGTTTACCGGCGTGCCAACCGGCAGCTGCAAATCGCGCGCAATGCGCAGGCCAACGACCGAAGTGTCGGCCCCGCTGTCGACGAGAAAGCGGTAGGGGCCGCGGCCATTCACCTGCACCTCGACGGTCATGCGCGTACTGACCTTGCGGGCTCTGATGTCTTCTCCGCCAATGACCAGCGTATCGTCGATCACCGCCGATGGAAGGTCGGGCAATTTCTTGGTCGGAACGGGGCGCGGCTTTTGTATTTGGGAAGCTTGCGCGGCCCCCGCTTCACTTCCGGCCAGTGCCGAAAACGTCAGAGCCAATGCCAGGACCAGGCTCAAGCGAGGTGTAAGCAACTGCTTTCACTCCTCAAACTGACTTTTCCTGAATATCCCCTTCAACGTCCTCTTTCCACGCAAAGTAGACATATGGCCTGGGAATTCGACGCGCGTATGTGCGGAATTCGTTCGAGAGCCTCGACCGGCTGAATCCCATCCCCCGAACGCCTGTAACGTCTGCTTTCCACCCAGTGCGGAACATTTGGGTGGCACGGGACATTGCCTGCTTGGGGAGTGGCCAATGCTGACACGCCCTACAACCTTAGGCGGATTCAATCGAATTGCGGTGGGTTCGCTTAGTGTGGCTGCCGCCGCGTTCCTTCTCGCTGCCTGCGCAACGAGCCCGCAAGCGGGAGCTGAGATAGCCAAGGTCAATCCCGCGAGCATTGCCGCCTCTCCGGGGACTTGGGACGGGCGCGAAGTCGAGATCGTCGGATTGGTAGTCTGGGAATCCGGCAGCTTTGGTCTCTATCAAGACTATGGAACGTATTGCCGCGGAGCGGAACGCGCGGCGATCTACGCTCATTGGGAGGAGTGGCCTGGGGTGTCGAAGAAAGACAGCCGCCGAAGCGCGATCGTGCGGGGAGTATTCCGCAACCGCGTGGGCGTCAGGCAGCCGGATGGAAGCACGCTGACCTTAGCGAGCGCGCCGGGTCCGGGACCGCTAGAGCCGGGAGTTATCGTCAGGTGGCTGTCCAAACCTAAGCGCCCATGCCCCAATCGTTCGTAGCTCCGCCTTCTACCCATTGCGGACACCAGGGAAGGATGGCAGCCTTGTGATGTGCGCTATTGCGAGCCGCATTGAACGCCCGTGATCAGTTGGTCCGTACCTCGAACCATTTGTGGACTCGGTGAATTGGATGCGCTCGGTCCGCAGGCTACCCATATCCTCTCAATTCTTGATCCTGACTTTCCGGAACCGGCGAACTGTTCGGGGGGAGAGCTTCAGGACCACCTCTGCCTGCGTTTCCACGACATCATAGAGCCGCAGCCCGGCCTGGTCGCCCCTGACCCTCGCCACATCGATACACTCCTGGCGTTCGGGCGTGCCCTGAGGCGTGGAAACTCGCCACACCTGCTTGTCCACTGCCACATGGGTGTCTCGCGATCCACGGCTGCGATGGCAGCGCTGCTCGCCCAGGCTAATCCCGAAGCAGATGAAAGGGCGCTCATGTCGCATGTCGCCGAACTGCGCCCCCAGGCTTGGCCAAACATGCTGATGATTACCCTCGCCGACAACCAATTGGGGCGGGGAGGACGGCTCCTTGAAGCCCTACGACCGCTCTACGCACATCAGATCGAACACAATCCTGCGCTTGCTGACATAATGGTCCAGCATGGGCGTCGAGCAGAAGTGGAATTTGCGATGGGTTAAATGCAACGTCGGCTTTCGGCCCAAAGCAGACTCTAGCGCCGCGTCGTCCTCAGGCTGCGCGGGATCGTCGGAGCTTCGCTGCTGCTGCTTTGGGCGCTGACTTTTATGGAGCGCCGGAGCTCCTTAAAGCGCGCGGCCTACCGATCGAACTCCAGCACATCTGTCGGTGCGGTCTTCATTCTCACCAACTTGCGTTTGATCGTAAGGTGCTTGCCGTCGGCCGACACGGTCGCCGTGGATTCCGACGAAGGCTTGCCCTTGAGCTGTGAACGCGACTTCATTTCCCGATCGCTCACGGCGGTCAGCGAGATGCGATCGGCATTCGGGTTTCCGACCATCCGATACCATTTGCCGTCATACCCCGCCGAATAGCTGACATTCATCGTCTTGCCCGACGTGTCCTTCGAGCTGGATTTCATCGTCACCTTGTTGCCGGAAATGTCATATATACGCGTCTCGCTTTGCATCTTGGCAGTAGACGTGAACTTCGACTTCGCCGCATTGAGATGCCAGGTGCCGTTCCACAGCTTAGCGTTTGGCGGCGCCGCGTTCACGCTTTGCGGAATGGCAATCGCGAGACTTGCCAGGATCAGCGCAAGTTTCGATCGTCCGTTCATGGCCTTCCTCCTTTTTCAGATCACAGGCCACCGTCCCCCGACTCAAAGCGGTGACGGAGCGATATACGCTCGTTGGAACCTGTAATAACGCGGTTTTTTCCCTTGGCCGGCGCTGCGGAATGTCCGCTTTCCACCCAAAGCGGACGCTAGCTGCTTATGTCTGCTTTCGACCCATTGCGTACATTTGCCTACGGGTATGACCCCACCCCCGATCGCGAGTTTAACTGATGGACGCCCGCTCGGAGACTTCGAACAAGCGAGTTTAGATGGGACGGAAAGGCTGCGAGCGATGAGGGGACCTGAGAACCCTTCTGACCGTCACGGCATTGGTCACGCGAAAGAAGATTTGATCCTCAGCCTGGTGGATGGCTTTGTCTGGGCGAGCTGGCCGGGCACAATCGCGTCGGTCAAGCTGGGCGATGAAGCTGCCGTCACCGCGGTGATGCGAGATTTTCTCGTTCAGTGCGAACTTGGAGAGCGACTGACGAACAACAAGCGCGTCGAAGAGTAGTGCCCGTTGGGGTACGTCCGCTTTCCATCCATTCCAGACACTAGCCGGGGATGGCAGCTCGACCCAAAGCGGACATTCTGCATCGGCGCCTAATCCACGATGACCGGTGGCCGTTAAGGGCGTATAGCTTGCCCGTCATTGCGACCGAGTCGAAATCTTTCGACGGACCCAGCACCCCGCCTTTCGGCCCCTTCACGAGACAACAGCACCGGTCCTGACGGCCGGCATCTCTTGCCGCTCGCCGGCTCGACGCATAGCGTTGATCTGCGGGCGGGGAGGACGACGACTATGAACACCACCACAACCGGACCACCGGGCGATGCCTCCCAGGCAACGCCTTCGACCAAGCCCGCGCAAACCGCGCCAACACCGAACGCCGATTTGACTGAAACGCTCATTGTTGCCCCTGAAGGGGACACATCGATCCGGCCGTTCCAGTTCCGCGCCTCCGACGACGCGCTGGCGGACCTCAAGCGTCGCATCACCGCGACCCGATGGCCTCAGCGGGAAAGGGTTGCTGACGCAACGCAGGGCGTCCAGCTGGCGACAATCCAGAAAATCGCCGACTATTGGGCGGACGGCTACGACTGGCGGAAAGTCGAAGCACGCCTCAATGGACTGCCGCAGTTCATTACCAACATCGATGGGCTCGACATCCACTTTATCCATGTGAAGTCGAAGCATCCCAACGCCCTGCCAGTGATCATCACCCATGGCTGGCCCGGCTCTATTATCGAGCAGTTGAAGGTCATCGATCCGCTGACCGATCCGACCACCTACGGCGGCCGTGAATCCGACGCGTTCGACGTCGTGATTCCATCGATGCCGGGCTACGGCTTCTCCGGAAAGCCGACGGAGACCGGCTGGGAGCCCGAGCGTATCGGCCGGGCATGGGCGACCCTAATGGAGCGCCTGGGATACCAGCGATATGTCGCCCAGGGCGGCGATTGGGGCGCGCTCATCGTCGACTTGATGGGCGTGCAAGCCGTCCCCGGACTGATCGGCATCCACACCAATATGGCTGGCGCGCTTCCGCCCGAGATCGACGCGGCGGCCAGTGCTGGCACAGCGCCGTCAGGCCTCGACGATGACGAGAAACGGGCGCTCGATCAGGTCTCTTTCTTCTACAAGTATGGCCTTGGCTATGCCATCGAGATGGGGAACCGGCCGCAGACGCTGTACGGACTCGAAGACAGCCCGATTGCCCTCGCAGCGTGGATCATCGATCATGATATCTGGAGCTACAAGCTTATCGCTCGCGTGTTCGACGGCGCCGATGAGGGCCTGACGCGAGACGATATTCTCGACAACATCACCCTCTACTGGCTGACCAGCACTGGGGTATCGGCCGCTCACCTGTACTGGGAACGCCTCAACGCGAACGGCAAGTTTGCCTTCTTCGATCCGAAGCAGGTCACCCTCCCGGTCGTGGTGAGCAACTTCCCGGACGAGCTCTGCCCAGTCCCGCGGAAGTGGGCCGAAAAAGCCTATTCCAATTTGGCCTACTATCAGAACCACTCGAGTGGCGGCCACTTCGCGGCGTGGGAGAAGCCGCAAGCACTCACGGAGGATATGCGCGCAGGCTTCCGTTCGCTGCGCTAGTATTTTGGGTGTGGGCGGCGTTGCAACGACGCCGTCCACCACTCACGCTATCCAATGTCCGCTTTCCACCCATTCCGGACGCTAGCGGCTTAGGTCCGCTTTCCACCCATTGCAGACATCGTAGTCTGCCAGATCAGAAGGCTCTGACGATCGCGATTACGAAGCCGGCAATGAAAAAAGCGACGGCAAACAGCAACGCAGCAACAACCAAGCCGACCAAGAGGCTGCCAAATCCGACTAAGAGCGCCATAATAATTCTGCGCCAGATCGGTCCTGTTCGTGCCGCCCTTTTGAAGCGCTCGGGAAACAGGCCTGAGAAAAACTCCGCCAGCCCCATGTACAGTTGTGCGACCAATTCGCCCATGCCTATCAGGCTATCTCAACCGCCGCTTATTTTCGACCTCTAGTGTCCGCTTTCCACCCATTCCTGCCATTAGCTCGACGGGCCGGGGGAAAGGCGAAAGTTCACGGCCTGCGGGATCTGGACACCGAGTGGCGCACCCAAGAGGATTCGAACCTCTGACCTCTGCCTTCGGAGGGCAGCGCTCTATCCAGCTGAGCTATGGGTGCGTGCGGGTCCACTTAATGGCCGCGGACGCCAGCGGCAACCCGGATCAAGGAACGGGCAAGCGTCTAATCGTGCCGCTGCACCTCGCGGTATCGGAAACAGTCGACGAGATGGTCGTTCACCATCCCGACAGCCTGCATGTGGGCGTAGATGACGGTCGATCTGACGAAGCTGAAACCGCGTTGCTTCAGATCCTTGCTGAA
>JBKPMC010000191.1:0-8231 GCA_046731955.1 Pseudomonadota bacterium
GCTAAGGCCGCGGAGGAAGCCCGCTTAGCCGCTGAAAAGGCGCAGTCAATCGAGGCTGACAAGGCCGCTGCCGCGGAACGGGCGCGCTTGACGGAGCAAGAGAAGACGCAAGCCGCTGCAGAACACGCGAAGAGAGACGAACAGGAGAAATCTGCTTCAATGGCTGCGGGCAAACTCGCAGCGGTTCAGCCATCCGCCTCTCCTGCTCCATCTGGGTCCAAACTGATCACCTCGCTGCAACTGGAATTACGTCGCGTCGGCTGTCTCTCGGCTGTAGCTACCGGCAAGTGGAACTCGGCGTCAGAGCGCTCCTTGGCTGTCTTCAACAAGCATGCTGGAACGAAATTCGACCTGAAGGCGCCCAGCGTGGATGCGTTGGACGCCGTGAAGATCAAAACCGGCCGTGTCTGTCCGCTGATCTGTGAAACGGGTTATCGAGCGGACGGCGACCGCTGCACGAAAATCGCTTGCCGTTCTGGCTATCACCTGAACGACCAGGGCACTTGTCAGAAAATTGCAGTGCGCAAGCCGGCTTCAGCTCCAGGCGAGACTGATCTGCCAAAGGAACGAACCACAGCTCGCGCTGCCGCCGCACAAGCAAACGGTAGCTACATGCAGTGCATGGGAGCTACCCCCGGCTGCTATGCACGAGCCACATCTCCATCAGGACGTTACCGTGGTGATCCAGAGGGCGCGCGACGTTGGTGCACCAGGAGTCCTACCTGCTGACTCTCTCACGCTAAGATCGAAGCAACGGTAATTGTTCTGCCTCCAAATCTCATCGGCGCCTCCCCATAAAATTGTTTAGGTTTTTGATAATCACGGAGCCCTTGGCAAAAGCCCAACGAGAGCAACGACGCTACGGACGGGGCGCGGCGCAGCTTTGGCCTGCTATGAACGAGGTCCCCAACTGAAGCGGCCTTTTAGGAATGGTGCATGCCGACTTGGTTGATGAGAGTTGCCATTGGATGCGCGACGACGATCATGTCGTTTCTCGCGATGGTTCTGCTTTTCATACTGACGCTGTATCTTGAGTGCGGCGCCTGTGAGCCCGAATATAATAGTTCGGCGTCGAGCTATTTTATCTTGGTCGTAGCTGCACCATTATTCTTGCTTGCGAGCATTATTCTCGGGGCCGTCGTCGGATACCGAATGAAGCCGGCCCATAAAATCGAATCAGGACACCGCTAACCACACAGGGGCAAATACGGACAGCAAGTAGCCCGCATGAGCGCAGCGATGTGCGGGGATAAACCACGACCCCGGATGTCGCTGCGCTCATCCGGGCTACGCTTGCTTAATCTGCACTCGCGAAGTGCAATTGAGTGCACTGGCGCCGTAATCGACTCGTGAAAGACTGTCGGCCCGGCCCCGGAATGGGCCTGGATCCGCTGGCCGTCGAGATCTTACGATCCCACTAGGTCGGCTACCGTTGATGCGGCTTTCAGACCTGTTCCGGTGAGAAGCACGACTGTCGTATCGCGCGCGTTGATAGAGCCGGCATTGGACAATTTCTTTAACGCGGCAGCCGCGCTTGCACTGGTGGGCTCAGCGAACAACCCCTGTCGGGCGAGCTTGCGGAGACCGGACACAATTTCTTCCTCTGTGAGAGCAACGGTACCGCCGCCGCTTTCACGGACCGCTCCGATTATTTCGCGCAACCGCATTGGATATTTGATGGCAGTCCCTTCGGCGATGGTCTTTTGAACGTCGCGAGGCACAGGCGTGTCCACCCCAGCTCGGAAGCTCGCATCGATGGGTGAACAGTTGAGTGGCTGGCACGCGAACAAACGGGGTAATCTGTCAATTTGGCCCGCTCTCAACAACTCGCGAAATCCGAAAGCACACCCGAGCAGACTGCTGCCAGCACCGGCTGGAACAACGACATTATCCGGCGCCTGGAAGCCGAGGTCTTCCCACAATTCATAGGCGAGCGATTTGGTGCCCTCCAGGAAAAACGGCTGCCAGTTATGACCGGCGTAGAAGGTCTGGTTCGATTGCCGGATCGCCTCTGCTTCCGACTCCTCACGCGGACCTTCAACCAGTTGCACTTCAGCCCCATACGCCCGAACCTGCGCTATCTTGGCCGGAGACGTTGCAGCAGGCACGAGTATTTTTACGCGCATCCCACCTGCGGCGCCGATACCCGCGACAGACGATCCGCCGTTGCCCGAACTATCCTCCAACACGGCTTCAACACCGATCTGCCGGAGGTAGGACAACATGACCGCCGAACCTCGATCCTTGAAACTGCCGGTCGGATTGAACCATTCGAGCTTGAAGAACGGACGAAGGTCTCCCCACTCCTGCTGGACGAGCGGCGTGCAGCCTTCGCCCAGCGTAATTGGCCTGGCGATATCGACAGGCAGTGCGGCACGATATCGCCAGAGCGAGCGGTTGCGACCGTCTATCTCGTCGCGCGATAGCCCTTTCCCGGGCGTTACGAGCAGCGGCGTTCGATCATCCGAGCACCAACGCGGAGAGTCGAGCGGATAGAGCTTTCCACTACGCGGGTCGATGTAATTGGCGGCAGCCACAGGCATGTCAGAACCTCGCAACCCAATATTCGCGGCCCGTTATTTCCGATGGAGCACGATTTGTCGATACGGCCATCAGCGGCGTACAAAAGCTTTGAGAAAATCGGCGACGTATATCCCGGCACGGCGCGATTTTCGTCGGCTGCTCAGCAGGTAGCCCGTATGAGCGCAGCGATATGCGGGAAAGCACAAACAACCCCGGATGTCGCTGCGCTCATCCGGGCTACGCTCACTGTCACCGTAATTGCGAAGCGGCGGCGCAGAAATCCAAGGATCGGCGATCGTCTAGATGGCGGCCATCTTGGCGCCCAGTTCCTCCCCGACGGTCGCCACGCGTTGGTCCCGCGCGCAAGAGGAGAATCCCGTCATGTCGAGACTAGCAATCGCGTTTGTGTTGGCACTCGCCGCGACCACGGCCAACGCGCAAGATACCAAGTCTGAACAATCCCACACGCCAGCCGTTGCCAGCCCGAATGGAACACGGCCGTTTCTATTTGATGGACGAATGCGAGGCGATGGCGTCCGGCAGGGAGCGCTCGCCGACGATCATCACCGCAACGCTGGCGCCATCGTCGTGCCACCGAAAGCAAGCCAGCCTGGGAGCGAACGATAAGTCCGCGCACCCGTTGCCGCTTAGTCTTGTAGCGCGGCGATGATGTCCTGCGCGCGCCGCTTGAACTTCCATGAGATTGCGAAAGCCACGAAGACAGCAAACGCGAGCCCAACCCCTTCCGTGAGGCTAACGTGCTTGCCTTCGGTCATGATTTTCTGAACGAGCAGCAGATACGGCGCAATTATGCCGGCTGCGGTCACGCCTACCGCCAGATTGTTACTGTAGCTGGCACGCAGCTTGATCGCTTCATTGTCGGCGGCCTTTCCCATCGCGTCTCTCCCGCGTTTGCGAGTATTGAGCGCAATATCCTAGTGCATGCCTCCGCCTCGATCCCGAGAATTTCCAGGGAACCGCGAGGTGGCCTGGCACGCGCGGCGACATGAGGGACCAGACCGATTCATCCAAAATCGATCAGCGGACATTCGGCCTCCTGTCAGGTTTCTTGAACTGAAAAATTCAGTTCTCCGAACTCAAGGCCACTTCGACGCGCTGGATCAGCCGCTCCCGCAGGGCAGGCAAATGTCCCGGGAGGATGACGAGGACGCGGGCGATCGGCAAATAGGGCTCGATCGCCGCCGCCAGCGCCGCGGGGGACATGCCGGCCAGCCGCGCGTACTCGGACTGCGCGGCCGCATTGACCGCGCGCGGCCGCGCCGGGTTGTCGACGATTTCCGGGGCGACCTCGGAAAGGGCGACGTGGATGTAAGCGAGCTCGAAGGCGGCAGGCGCGCGGACCGTACCGGGCCAATCGATAAGTTTCGGCCCCTCCGCCGTCATGATCACGTTGTCGGGATGAAGGTCGCCATGACACAGCCCGTCCCCTGGCCGCAGCCGCTCGATCAGGGCGAGGATGCCGGTGCCGATATGCTTCGGTACATTGCTTCCGAGAAGCTGCAACGAGCCGTGCATATAGTCGCGCAAGGAGAATACGTCCGGCGGCGGGGGCGTCTTGTGAACGGACATGGCGAGGGTCGCGAGGATCGCGCCCGCCTGCTCGAACGTCACGGCGCCGCTCCGGTAGTGCTGCAGCAGGGTCGGTCCGTCGAGGCGCGGCAACACGATGCCGAAGCGCCCCTCCAGTGTCACCTCGTCGAGCACCTCCGGCGCCGGGACGCCGGCTGCGAACAGGGCCCGGGTCATGCGCGCCTCATACCAGCTGACCCGCCGCGGGACGCCGGCCTTGAACAGCTTCACGACCTGACCGGGCGCCCACGCGTGGACGTCCGCAAAAGCGCCTGCGCCGATCTGCTCCCCCAGGGATCCCCGCATCGCCCGTCCTCCTGCCGCAAGGAGCAAACATCGGCGGCGCGCAAAAAAAGAAGCCCGTGCCGTCGAGGCCGCCGGAATCATGATCGTTTTCCACCCTACAGAGACCTTCGCCAAATGGCGCGCACTTTGACGCAAGTCCGGTTTTGGCATGCCTTCAGTGGAGGTGGCGATCGAGAAACTGGTGCAGGCGGTGGCTTGCATTGTCCGCTGCCTCGCCATTGTATTCCAGCCAGTGATCAAACATGGTCGTGCCGGGCTGCAGGTGCGGGTAATAAAATCCGTGGTGCGCGCCGGGATAGACAACCAGTTCGATCGGTGGCCCGTCGTTGCCCCAGCTGGCGACTTTGTCGGCGCAGTCGGCCGCCGGCGTCCAGTCGTCGAGGGCCCCGATGAAGATGAGCGTGGGTATTTCCGGAGGCGCCCATGCGGCCTTGCATGGAGGATAGAACGCAGCCGCCGCCCGGAACCGCAGGTTGCCTGGAGGGGCGAACTGCTCGAACGAGTTGGTCTGCGCCACCGAAAGGGTAACCCGGGCGCCGGCCGAGAAGCCGACCACCGCGACACGTTGCCAATCGACGAAGTTTTGGCTGCCCAGGAAGACCAGAGCCCCATAGGCATCCGGCCTGCGCTTGAGGAAGGTGGCAAACGCGCTTGATGTGCAGGCGTGATCGATACGACGCGTCGCATAGCTGTCGACGAGCAGGACGACATAGCCCCAGGCGACAAGTTGATCGGCCAGCCTTTGCCTTGTCGCGTCATGCATTCCGGCACAGCCGTGCAGTCCGACGACGGCGGGAAATGGGCCTGCGCCATCGGGCCTGGCCAGATAGCCCTCGATGCGCTCGCCCAGAATGAGCGTGCCCGAAACCAGCCGTTGAGCGGCGCTTTCAAACTCGACGCGCTCCAGAGTTGCCGCCGATGCATCAGCCATCAGCGCACGTACGATGCAGCAAAGCATCAGCACTGCCGCGGCCTGGAAGGTGACTGTCCTGGGCAATGGCGTCTCCCTTGTCCGCGGCCTGGACAAACAAGGTTCGGAGATAATTCTACCTCTAGCCGTCGCCTGGCCAAGCCGCCATGGCCGCTGCGGCTACGCCTCTCAACTCCGCCTGCGTGGCGCCGTCCCGCGCCTGAATCGCCATTCCCTGGTAGACGCTCAGATAGAACCGGCTCAGGCCATCGACATCCGTCGCGGCGCGCAGTTCGCCGTTGGCCACGGCCGTTTCCAGCCGCGCGCGTAACGTGCCCAGCATTTCCAGCCGCACCTTCTTCATGACGCGGGCGATCGCGGCCGGCCACTCGTCGCCGACGGCCGCCAGCGCGGCCATGCAGCCCGCCGGTTTCGCCCGGGATTTTGGCAGGTTCTCGGTCGCCGCGATCAGCATGTTCTCAATGCCGGCGCGAGCCGTCGCGCCTTCCGCAAGCTTGCTCCAGATCGGCGGTCCCTGGGTCTGGACGTAACGCTCGACCGCTTCGAGATAGAGCGCCTCCTTGCTGCCGAAGGCCGCATAGAGGCTTGGCGAGCGGACGCCCATGGCATCGCACAGGTCGTTCATCGAAGTTGCCTCGAAGCCCTTGCGCCAAAACAGGAACATGGCGGCCTCGAGCGCCGCGTCGCGATCAAATCCCCTCGGCCGTCCGATAACCGCCATCGCCGTTCTTTCTGTAATGAATAACACATAAGTGAGTTGAAGCCGTCGATCAAGTCGCCAATTACTTCTGTGTCGATCATTACATAAATGGAGATTACGATGACGCTGACGGGAAAACGGGCTCTGGTGACGGGAGCAAGCAGAGGTATTGGCGCCGCGATCGCAAAGGCGCTCGCGGCCGAAGGCGCGGATGTGGCGATCACTTACGAGAAGTCCGCGGAAAGTGCCGCGGAGGTCGTCAACGCCATCAAGGCAAAGGGGCGCAGAGCCGTGGCGATCCAGGCCGACAGCGCCGATGTCGCAGCGGTTCAGGCCTCGGTCGACAAGACCGTCGCCGAACTGGGCGGGCTAGACATCCTCGTCAACAACGCAGGAATTCTTCGATTGGCTGGGCTCAAGGACATCTCGCTGGTCGACATCGACGCGCTCTTGAACGTCAACGTGCGCGCGCCAATCATTGCAAGCAAGGCAGCCCTCGCCCACCTTGCCAAGGGCGGTCGCATCATCACCATCGGAAGCTATTTCGCAGATCGCGTCCCTGCGCCGGTGCTCGGGGTGTACGCGGCATCGAAATCGGCGCTGGCCGCGTTCACGAAGGCGTTGGCGCGGGAGCTCGGCCCAAAGGAGGTCACGGTCAACCTCGTGCAGCCCGGCTCGATCGACACCGACATGAACCCGGCGCACGGCCCGGTCGCGGACACGCTCCGGCAGTTCATGGCATTAGGCCGGTATGGCAGAGCGGACGACATCGCCAACGCGGTGGCGTTCCTGGCGAGCGCGAAGGCCCAGTACATCACCGGCTCGACGTTGACCGTTGACGGTGGCGCGAACGCCTAGACGCCAAAAGGGTTCGGCCGGACGTGGTGCCGCCCGGCCGCCCCCCTTTTGGTCGCTTCAGCCAGCGCAATGCAGGGATAACCGCAACCCCGGATGTCGCTGCTCATCCGGGCTACAATGCGCCCATCCGAGCGGTTACAATGAGACGCTCGGGGATAGCGGAGAAACACCATGGATGAGAACGATCGCCTGGATTCGATGGCGCGATGGATGTGGAACGCGAGACAGCGTCGCCAGACCTTTTCCAACCTGCCCAGCGAGTTGCGGCCTGCATCCATCGCCGAGGCCTACGCAGCCCAGGAGGTTTATTATCGGCTTGCGGAGCCGGTATATGGCCCGGTTGCCGGCGCCAAGATTGCCACCACAACCAAGGTGATGCAGAAATTAATGGGCATCACGCATCCATGCGGCGGAGCGATCTTTGCACGAACGATCCATACGTCGCCGGCGAAGCTGCGGACCGCGGATTTTGTCAATCTGCGTGTCGAAAGCGAGATTGCGCTGAAACTCGGGGCTGATTTGCCCGCAACGGGTGCACCCTGGACGCGCGATACTGTCGCGCCAGCCGTCGCGAGCGCGATGCCGGCGTTCGAACTGATCGAGGACCGGCACGCGGACTACAACAATACCGATGCCTCGTCGCTGATCGTCGAGAATTGCTGGAACGGCGGAATAGTCCTGGGTAACCCCCAGCCAGTTCAGGCCGGAGACCTTGTCGGCATCGCCGGTCGGCTGAGCATTAGTGGCAAGACGGCTGGCGAGGGCAACGCAGAGGATCCCTACGCAACGCTTGCCTGGGTCGCCAATCACCTCGCCGAGCGTGGTCGTGATCTAAAAGCCGGCATGGTGGTCATCACCGGCAGCGTTATTCCAACGGTTTCAATTGCGAGCGGCGACCGCGCGCTGTTCACGGTTGATGGATTGGGCGAAGTCGCCATGGACGTCGCCTGAATGTGCTGCCGCCGCGCTCACCCCTCTTTCGGCTTCTTCGCCCGCATCTTCATTTCGCGGTAGCGCGCCGCGCCGCCCTCGCGGTTGCTCTGCGGGCTGCGCTCGACCGCCATCGCGTCGTCGGGCACGTCCTTGGTGATGACGGAGCCTGAGCCGATATAGGCGCCGTTGCCGATTTTCACCGGCGCCACCAGCGAGGAGTTGGTGCCGACGAAGGCGCCCTCGCCGATCGTGGTCTTGTGCTTGAAGAAGCCGTCATAGTTGCAGGTGATGGTGCCGGCGCCGAGATTGGCGTTGGCGCCGACATGGGCGTCGCCGACATAGGACAAATGGTTGACCTTGGCGCCCGCCTCGATCGTCGCGGCCTTGGTC
>JBKPMC010000192.1:0-5317 GCA_046731955.1 Pseudomonadota bacterium
AGGGCCGCAGAGCGAGCCCGATTGCGCAAGGGAGGGAAAGGATGGAGCCGATATTTGTTGGCATTGATGTCTCGAAGGACCGCCTCGACGTCCATGTGCGTCCCGGCGGCGAAGCCTTTGTGGTCACCCGCGACGGCAACGGTCTGGAAGAGTTGGTGGGGCGGCTGCAAGAGTTGGGGCCGACACTGGTTGCGGTGGAGGCAACCGGAGGCTTTGAGACGATTGTGGCAGCGGCGGTGGCCGGCGCGGCCTTGCCTCTGGCGGTGGTGAACCCGGCCCAGATCCGCCACTTTGCTCAAGCGGTCGGCAAGCGGGCCAAAACCGATCCGATTGATGCCGGTGTCATCGCACACTTCGTCGAAGCGGTCCGACCAGTACCGCGCGCGCTTCCTGACGAAGCTTCGCGCTTGCTGGCCGAACTGGTCGGTCGGCGACGGCAGATCATCGAAATGATGGTTGCCGAACGCCAGCGCGAGAAACGGGCCGCGAATGTGCGTGTGCGCAAAAGCCTGGCCCGTCATATCGCCATGCTGGAGAGGGAACTGGCTGCGATCGACCAGGACATCAACACGTTGGTTCGTGGCTCTCCGGTCTGGCGTGTGAAGGAGGATCTGCTCGCTTCGGTGCCGAGCATCGGCAAGACATTGGCGCGCACCTTGCTGGCCGAGTTGCCGGAACTGGGAAGTCTTGATCGGCGCAACATTGCAAGCTTGGCAGGACTTGCGCCCTATGCCCGCCAGTCTGGCCGCTGGCGCGGCAGGAGCATGATCGGAGGGGGGCGCGCCGCTGTTCGGTCCGCCACCTTCATGGCAGCCCTCGTCGCCAGTCGATGCAATCCGCCTTTGAAAGACTTCTACCAGCGTCTGGTCTCCGTCGGTAAGCCGAAAATGGTGGCCTTGATCGCCGTCGCCCGAAAGCTTCTCACCATCCTCAACGCCATCCTGCGGGACAATCGACCATGGCAAAGCGCTTGACACCCAAGACAGTCGCTGAGGAGCCGCGCAGCGGCGTCTCGAAGGATGAATGGCATCAGCCGGGCCACATGGTTCGAGACGGCGCGGAGCCTGTCATCGGGCCGCGCTACGCGCGGACCCGTTGGCGCCTCCTCACCATGAGGGTTTAATGGTTGCTACGATTTCCCAATGGCTCCGCCAAACAAATCAGCGGAGCCACGATCTGTTTGTAGACTCGCCTACTTCACCGTATCCGCGCCGGCCTTGCAGGCCACCGCATCCTGATCGCCGGTGGCGCCGCTGCAGCCGACCGCACCGATGATCTTGCCGCCCTCGACGAGCGGAATCCCGCCGGGAGAGGCCGTCGGCGGGGGCGACTCCAGCGTGGCGATATAGCCGCCGGCAGGCGTCTGCATCACGTTGTTGAAGATCTGCGTCGGGCGCCGATAGCGCGCCGCAGTACGCGCCTTGTTCTGGGAAATCACCACCGATCCCTGCTGCGTGTTGTCCATCTTGTAGAAATAAACCAGCTCGCCGTGCGTATCGACGACGGAAATGGCGAGCTTCCAGTTACGGGGAGATTTCGTGGCCTCGGCGACGACCGCCTTCACGATGTCAGCGGCGCGATCCGCCGTGATCGAATTTCCGTACGGAATATCGAACGGCATCTGATCGGGCACCGTCGCCGGGGCGGCTGCCGGCTGCTGGGCCTTAGCCTGGCCGCAGATCGTCACGGCCGCGCAAGCCGCAAGAACCGCCAAAGTCCTGTGACGCATATCTTCCTCCCAAGGATATTGATTATGAGGGTATTGATTATGTTGCGGCCGGGCCGTCCCCCTGCGCTGCCCGACTGGCGTCGACAGTAGGCGTTTTCCAGGCTGGTTGAAACTCAATTTGGGCGTGCGTATCGCGCGCTACGCACCGTTTGCTGCGGTCGCGAAGACAATTGCGGACGCGCCGGACACGCTAGGCAGCGCAGGCAA
Organism: Pseudomonadota bacterium; assembly: GCA_046731955.1. Classification (GTDB taxonomy): domain Bacteria; phylum Pseudomonadota; class Alphaproteobacteria; order Sphingomonadales; family Sphingomonadaceae; genus Sphingomicrobium. The sequence goes on from JBKPMC010000192.1 coordinate 1,937, forward strand.
AGTTGCGAAAGCGCTCGCCTTACAACTCGCGAAGCAAACCAGTAAATTTGAAACGATAAACTAAGGAAACTTTACGAAGTTGCCCTTCATTCTGCGCCTTGCTTCAAAGACCCAACCGACTGGGTATCAATGACGGATGGCCACGATGATTGTCGACGAGCAAAGGACAAAGGTGCAGCGCGAACCGCGGCGCGAACTGCGCAAACGGCCGACATGGATGACGGTCGACGACGGGGTGACCAAAATTGAATGCGTCGTCCTGGACGTCTCACCGGGTGGCGCCAAGATCGTGACCGATGCCGCGCTGGATGTCAGAGACAGCTTTGAATTGGCGCTGGTGCCCGAACATGCGACGCGCCAGTTGTGCGAAGTGGTTTGGCGCCGGGGCAAGACCTACGGCGTCAAATTCCTGTCCTGAGAGCCTGGCCGGCAAAAAGCGGCAGGCACTGTCAGGTGCTCAACTTGATTTGATTTTTGGCACGGCCGGGCTGTCCCGGCCATCCGCATCCTTTGCTTGCCTTCGAGAGTGCAGATGCTCGGGACATCAGCGCGAAGACGCGCTTCGCAGCTTTCTCCGAGCCGTCACGAATGCTCAGCAAAGCCCTGCTTCCATTGGCTGATTTTCGAGTGAGACTCTGAGATCGGCCGGGTCCGGCCGCTTCTGACCTGGGCCGGACCAGCGGCCGATACCGACCGGCAACACGCACGCCCCGCACGGCCATCCTCCGCGGACATATCTATGTCGTGATTCGCCTTGACATGTGACTGCATTATTACAGTTAAATGTCAGTTCGATTACAGCGGAGCGACGTAATGAGCTTGGAATGGCAGCAGGCACGGTCAGGTACCCTGGCCTGGTCGAATCCCGTGTCCTGGTGGTGGGGCCTGCTGACGCTGGTGAGCGGCGTTAATATCGCCGTCTGGTTCGCGCTGTATCGCGAGCTCCCGCTCCAGCCGGCCGGAGCTGCCGGCGGCACGGCCGGGATCGGGATGATGCTGCTTTTCTGTGCGGCCTATGTTTTCGGCTGCGCCTTCAGGTCGTTTCTGCCGCGCGCGGACGTTCAGCGGATCTGCCTGTTCGACACCTGGTGGTCGAGCGTTCTGGTCGGACGGTCGGTGGCGACCGTGGCCGAGATCTGTTTCGTAGCGCAGTGGGCCATTCTGCTGCACCAGCTCGGCACGATGACCGGCGCGGAAACGACCGTGAATGCCGCGTGGGTGATCGTACCTCTCATCCTGATCGCGGAATGCCTCTCATGGTATGCGGTGCTGACCAGGAATTATCTCGGCAACGCCATCGAAAATTCGCTGTGGGCGGTTGCCTTTTTTGTCATCGGCGTCGGTCTTTGCCGCCTGCTGCCGGAATTCCATGGCGTGGTTCGCGTAGTCCTGGCCATAGCCATCGCAGGCATTGCGGGCTTTCTCGCTTTTCTGATGACGATCGACGTCCCGATGTACCTGAAGCGCTGGCGGACCGGAGATGCCGATGGCGACAAGCGCCTGACGCCCCGCGAGGGCCTGCGCGACGTCAGCACGCGCTGGGTGGTGACGCACGACCTTGCCGAGTGGAAGGACGAGATTGCCTGGATGTCGCTTTATTTCAGCCTGGCGGTCTGGTCGAGCCTTGCGCTTTGCGTGTTCTACTCGTTCGAAAATCATCTGCCGCAATACCGAACCGAAGCGGCGATCGTCAGCGTGTCGCCTGATGCAGTGGCTCGTCATGGTGCGCCCGGCGCCGTGCCGGTGTTGAACGTTTCCGCTGTGGACGATGCGTCGAAGAAGAACGCGGCGCCGTAGCTCCATCGCGGTTGGCCGCTGAAGCCTTACGTCGCATGGCGGCGTGACCGGAGTTCGTCTATCGCCGTCGTGGGGCGTTGGCTCAGCGAGGCGAGCTTTGGACAGATTTCAGATAGGCGTTCATTTTCTGGCGCTGGCGGCGGCCTTTGCGCTCGCCGCGCCGATCGGCTGGGACCGCGAGAAGCGGGCGCGCAGCGCGGGCCTGCGCACCTTCCCGCTGGTCGCGCTGGCAAGCTGCGGCTTCGTGCAGGCCAGCGAAAACCTGCTGGCGCATTCCCCTGACGGCATGGCGAAGGTGATCGAAGGCCTGATCACCGGCATCGGCTTCATCGGCGGCGGCGCGATCCTCAAGCAGGGAACGACTGTGCAGGGTACCGCGACGGCCGCGAGCCTGTGGGCCACCGGCGCGATCGGCGTTTCCGTCGGGCTCGGTAGCTACGACGTCGCGGTGACGGTTGCCGTGTTCACGTTCCTCACGCTGAGACTGCTGACGCTGGTCAAGGAAGAGGACGACCTTGAGGACGGGGGCGAGAGCGAGCGTAAGAGCAAGAGCGATACCAGGTCGGATTGAGCCAAGGTTCGATTGTACCGCGACAGGTCGCGGACGGTGCATACCAATCACCGCGCCGTGAGGCTGTTTCGCCGCTTGCGGATGGCATGAAATATTCCGCGCCTCACGCGAAGCCATTTTCCCGGCCGAGGAAGAAATCCCGAAACGATACAGTCGTAGCGTGATGCCGTGATCAGACAAGGAGTCGATCATGTGGATGATCATCGATCTGCTCTACCGGGAATATTGTCTCGCTCGGCTGCAGGAGATGCGCAAGATCAGCGTTGCTCGCTGAACTGGTAAAGCGCGAGCAATCTGTCGCAGGCAGCATTTGCGGTTCCTGTGGCTTGCAGACTTGCGGTCAACCGAAATCAGGAATCATCTTGTCGGATCGAGATCGAAGGAGAAGGTTATGCAGCCATCGACAGACGATCTGCTGATACGCCAGATCAGCGCGCTGATATCCGCAACCGCAGATGCAGCGTCCACCAGCAGCGAACACGCTCCGTTCATGGAGGCAAGGCTATACGAGACCCTGGCTGCACATTGCGCCGAAAAGCAAAGGCTCGCAGCGGCATTTGCCAGAAGCGGCGCCGGAAAGACGCGACGGGGATTGATCTACTGGTAGACCGGCACCGGCGGATCGGGGATTGCGCCACAGAGGTCTCCACGGGAGTAGCTCTTGATTCCCTTCACGCGGTCCCTGAGGGAATGCGCGTTGGCCCGTTGCCGCCAGCCAGACCGGGCGCCGCGCGTGATCGCCTGAATTGGCCTCTGAATTTTCCGGGCGGAATACCGAACTCGCGCTTGAACGCCCGGTTGAACGACGCTTCCGAGTCATAGCCTACCTCGGAGGCCACCCGTATCACGGCCTCCCGCGTGGTCTGCAGCATCCTGGCAGCGAGTTGCAATCGCCAGCGCGCAAGATAGGTCAGTGGCGGCTCGCGAAGAAATTGGGAGAACCTCTCGGCAAGGACCGAGCGTGAAACGCCGGTCTCGGCGGCCAGTTGCTCCACGGTCCAATGATGACAGGG
>JBKPMC010000193.1:0-3035 GCA_046731955.1 Pseudomonadota bacterium
CATCACGCGATAGCTGAAGCGATGGCCGATCGGCTTCAGCCGCGCATGCATGACGTTGCCGACGTAAAGCGCCGCGGCGTCGGAGGGCGGCTGTTTTGATCGTGCCGGCGTTGCGCGCATGACTACTCCGCGGCTTCCGACAGCTCTGGCGGCGCTTCGCGCCATGGTGCCACCGCGCCGAGCGCTTCGGCGACGGCGAGGCCGGATCGCAATCCGTCCTCGTGGAATCCATGCCCGGTCCACGCGCCGGAGAACCAGGTGTGTCGCCGGCCCTGAATCTCGGGCAGGCGCTTCTGGGCGGCGAAGGCTGCGGCATTGTATTGCGGATGCTCGCACAGGTACTTGCCGAAGGTCAGTGAGGGATCGGGCGCGACCGGCGGGTTGAGGCTGACGAACAACGGCTTGTCGTGATCGATGCCCTGCAGCTCGTTCATCCAGTAGGTCACGGAGACGTCGTTATCGACGCTGTGATCGAGGCCCCCTTGGCGCGGCCAGCGCAGGAAATTCCACGAGGCCCAGGCGCGCCGGCGCTTCGGCATCAGCGCGGGATCGCGATGCAGATAGATCGTGTTGGGGGAGTAGCCGATCGCACCCAGTATGGCGCGCTCGCGGTCATCGGCATCCGACAGCATCGCCAGCGCCTGATCGCTGTGGGAAGCAATCACGACGTGATCGTAGGTGCTGGCCTTGCTGTGGCTGTCGTGGATGACGACGCCCTGGGGGGTACGCTCGATTGCCGTGACGGCGCAGCCAAGCTTGATCCGGTCGCGGAATGAAGCGGTGAGTTTTTCGACATAGTGCTGGCTGCCGCCCTTCACGGTGCGCCATACCGGGCGGTCATATTGCAGCAGGCGATGGTTGGCGAAGAAGGCGACGAAATTTTCGGCCGGGAAATCCAGCATCTCGCTCGATGGCGCCGACCAGATCGCTGCGCCCATCGGCGCCAGATAGTCGGTCAACAGCCGCGGCGCAAAATGGCGCGTGCGGAAATAGTCGCCGAGCGTCAGCCCGGCGAGTCTGCCGGCCGCGTAATCCTCGATGCTCTCTTGGTTGAAGCTGATGATGTCACGCAGCATCCAGAGATAGGAGGGTGACAACAGGTTGCTGGCTTGCGCGAACAATCCGCGCGCGGTCTCGAACCAGTTGTTGCCGCCGCCTTTCCACTCGAAGCGGCCGGTATCCGCCGTTACCGCAAAGCTCATGCAGCTTTCGACGGTCTCGACACCGAGATGGGCGAACAGCGCCGTCAGGTCCGGATAGTTCAGCTCGTTATAGACGATGAAGCCGATGTCGACCGCAAGCCGGGCGCCGTCATAGTCGACGCTCACCGTATGGCTGTGGCCGCCGGGCCTGAGTTCGCGGTCGTAGACAGTGACCGGATAGTGATTCGACAAGGTCCAGGCCGCGGCATTGCCACTGATTCCCGTCCCGACCACCGCGACGCGCATTTTTGGCCCTCCATTGCACGTGCGAGCTACGGAGGGGCTGTTCCCGGAGTTTCAAATCGGCCACAGTTCGCGGCAGAACGGGGGAAAAACCCCATGAAATCTTCGTAAGATTTCGGTGCTCCTGACGCGTCCCGAGGTCGCCGCAAACCCTATAAAATAAGGGAAGGCGGGTGCTTTGCCGCTGGTTTTACGCACGCGGACAGAGGATTGGCGAAGGGTACCCGGGGCTGTCCGCGCCCCAGTGGCGAGGCTAATATCCAGCCCGGTTCCAACGGAAGCATCACCCGTGATCGCGTCGCAGACCATCAGGAGAAGCGCTCGTCTTGCGCCGAGCCGGGATTTGCCCGGTGGAGAATGGGTGTGACCCAGCGAATTGCGATTGCTGCGTTCAGAGGTTGGCCTGCTTTGCTTTCCGGCGGCAGGCGGCTGGCGCGGTCGTTTGCCGCGCTTGGCCTCGTCGCCAGCTCCGCGGGCTGCATTCTGACCAAGGATCTTCCCGATCCCGCGCTCGACATCCCCGAAGGCTATAAGGCGGCCCGGTTTTCGAGGCCAGCGGACGCGCCGCCGACGCTCGACTGGTGGCGCGGCTTCCGCTCCAAGGAACTGACCGGCTTGATGGAAGAGGCGCAGACGGTCAATTTGGACATTGCCGCCGCCACGGCGCGGTTCCAGCAGGCCGATGCGCAGGCGCGGGTAGCGGGCGCCGCGCTATTGCCGACCCTCAACGGCAATGGTCAGGAAACCTATTCCCGCACCTCGGGCTCCAGCGCCAGCGGCCTGACCAATGGCGGCCGCGAGGTTGTCAACTATTCCGCCTCGCTCAGCGCCAGTTACGAGCTGGACTTCTGGGGCAAGAATCGCGACGCCGCCCAGTCGGCGGAAGAGACCGCGGTCGCCAACCGCTTCGATCGCGACGTCGTCGCGCTGACCACGCTGACGACGGTTGCCAACGCCTATTTCCAGGTGCTCGCGGCGCAGGACCGGCTCCGCACCGCGCAGCAAAACATTGCCAGCGCCGAGCGCATCCTCAATGCCATCAGGGATCGCTTCAAAGCCGGCACCGGTACCGATCTCGATGTCGCGCAGCAGGAGAGCGTGGTTGGCAACCAACGGGCGCAGGTGCCGCCACTGAAGCAGACGCTCGACCAGAACATCAACGCGCTGGCGACCCTGGTGTCGCGGCCGCCGGAAGCGGTACGCGTCAAGGGCGGATCGCTGAACCAGATCGCGACGCCACGCGTCACGCCCGGCCTGCCGTCGGAATTGCTGACGCAGCGACCTGACATTCGCCGCCAGGAAGCCCAGCTTGCCTCGGCGACCGCCAATGTCGGCAACGCCCGCGCGCAGTTTTTCCCGAGCATTCAACTGACCGGGCAGGGCGGCTACCAGAGTTCGGCGCTGTCCTCATTGTTTCAGCCGCATGCCGCGTTCTTCAGCATGGTCGGCAGCCTGACCCAGCCGATCTTCGACGGCGGCAGGATCCTCGGCAATTTCGAGTTCACCAAGGCGAAGCAGGACGAGTTGCTGCAGACCTACCGCAAGACCGTGGTGCAGTCCTTTGCCGATGTCGACAACGCCCTGTACTCG
>JBKPMC010000194.1:0-7904 GCA_046731955.1 Pseudomonadota bacterium
AATACTGACCGGGTCCAGATCGGTCCTAATTCTTTCAACATCGACGCCAACCGCGCGTCCTGCCGTAATCGCGATCAGTATCAATTCCCCTGAGTGAGATACGTTAAAATCCAGCGGCCGCCCCTGCCCTAGGATCAGGCCAGGCTTTCCAAATTCATCATACTCAAACTGCAAGTCGTTCGCCGGCAAATCCAAAATTTGACCGAGCAGCAGCCTCAAATAACCCCGCCCGATAATGCTTCTTCTTCGATCGACTTCAAAGTGAAAACGATCCGCGCGTGCGCGCTCGTCCGGGGAAAGGACTTGCCGCAATTGGGGAAAATCGGGTGGTGGTATATTCAAATTCGTTTGCCAAACATGGACTTCATCGTTCGGCAACGTATAGCTCCGATCGTATCCGCCCCAGCTGGGTTCACTCTGATTCATTGTAAACTATAAAACGGGTAATTTTCGGGATTTCTATCTTAACTTGACGCCGTTCGCAGTGCTAAAAACGCGCAACTCCACGATTGGTAAGGACCCGTCTCCGAGCGTCGCATCGCGGCCTGGCATTTTAGCTCCAATATCATTGAAACAGTCGTAACTACCAAGGGAACCGCGACCATTTGGTGTATGGACGACAGGAAAGTTCCACGGGACGAATAGTTAAATCGTCTCGAATGGTTAATTGCGGCTCCCTTGTTACACGGTTAATTCGTATGCAAGGAAGCTGCCCGGCGGTTGGACGCAAACAGCGTGTCCCGCGCGACTAGTCTCTTCATATCGACCAAGGCGTCATTAATGTCCGTACTGCCCATTGAACTTCAGAGAGCCAGATCAATTCGACCATGGGTACTGGGATTTATTGGAATACTGATAGCGGCTGTCGCCTTTGGCGGAGCGCTCCTTGAATTACCCAAGCGCTGGACCACGCAGGAAGAATACAGCCACGGCTTCTTGATACCGGTCGTCACGGCGTGGCTGCTGTGGATACGTCGAGACGCCCTCCTCGCGAGCCTCGGTCGGCCTGCCTGGAGCGGAGCCATTCTCATCCTGCTGGCGATGGTCATGCACGTCATCGGCTCGCTGAGCGCGATCCTGATTTTTTCGCAACTGGCTTTCGTTACAGTTCTGCTGGGGATCATATTATCGATCGGAGGATTCTCTCTGCTTCGGGCCGCATTTGTCCCAATCATATTCCTGACTTTTGCGATTCCGCTTCCGTCTTTCATCGACGCCAGTCTGTCATTGCAACTTCAACTCGTTTCATCGCAGTTGGGCGTTTTCTTCATCAGGTTGTTTCAGATTCCTGTCTATCTCGATGGAAACACCATCGATCTTGGCACCTTCAAGATACAGGTTGTCGATGCCTGCAGTGGGTTGCGCTACCTATTTCCTCTCTTCAGCTTGAGTTTCCTGGCCGCATATATGTTTCATGCGCCGGCCTGGCAGCGCGCTCTGGTGCTATTTTCCAGCATCCCTATCACCATAGCGATGAATGGATTCAGGATCGGGCTTGTCGGCGTGACCGTGGACCGATGGGGTCCGCGAATGGCCGAAGGCGCGCTTCACTTCTTCGAAGGTTGGATCATATTCGGAGCGTCTGCATTTCTACTGACCGTGGAAATCTATTTGCTCGCGCGCCTTTCGGGCAGACGTTTTTTCGAAGCCTTCCGCGCCCCAGATGAAACGGTTCAATCCGACAAAGCTAGATTGGAACCTGCCGATCGCATGCCGCTCTATGTTTGTCTGCTTTTGATCTGCGCGACCGTCTTGACAACCACGTTGATCACCAACCGATCGGAAGCTATTCCAGAGCGCAGCCGATTCGTAACATTTCCGGCGACACTCGGAGAATGGCAGGGACGTACGTCCTTGCTCGAGCCAAAGGTCGAACACTTCCTGGCTTTGGACGACTATATCCTGTCGGATTACAGCAAGTCGGATGGCAAGGCCGTCAACCTTTACGTCGCCTACTACGCCTCGCAGCGAGCGGGCGAAATGCCCCACTCACCGTTGCTTTGCATCCCCGCGGACGGCTGGTTGATAACAAAATTCGAACGAACGGGTCGTGACGCTGAGAAACCCTTGAACCGAGCTATTATCGAGCGAAATGGCTCAAGACAACTTGTCTACTATTGGTACGAGGAGCGCGGCAGAAAGATCGCAAGCGAACATTGGGCGAAGTGGTACTTGCTCTCCGACGCCATCGCCAAGAACAGATCCGATGGAGCCTTGGTTCGTCTGATCACAACAATATTGCCCAACGAACTGGAACGTGACGCGGATAACCGTTTGCAGTTGTTTATGAACGATCTGCTGCCGCGTCTGAACGGTTACTTGCCGGGTGCCTAGACTACCAAGGCTGAGTGAAATCCGAGAAAACGTTTATAGGAATATTCAAGATGTTTGGTTTTCGTAAGAGGACGGTTCGATCAGCTCTTCTCGTCCTGGTAGTTCTTCAGATCGTTGGCTGCAGCTCACCGGAGGATCGGGCGCAGAGCTATTACGACCAAGGCATGAAGCTCTTTTCGAAACACGAGAACGCAAAGGCCGCGATTGAACTCAGAAATGCCGTCAGGCTGAAAAAGAATATGATCGGCGCGTGGAAAGCCCTGGCCGAGATCGATGAAGCCGCTCGCAATTGGCCAGGCGTCGTGACGGACATGCGGGAAATTGTTGAACTCGCCCCGAACGATGTTTCGGCGAGATTGAAGCTCGCAAGGCTCCTGCTGCTTGCCGGCTCCTCGGACGAAGCTCTTAGACTGGCTAACGCTGGTATTGATCTGGACAACCGCAATGCAGACCTTCACGCGCTGAAGGCTGCGATATCTTTCAAGCAAAATGACCGTGCGGAGGCCGTTCGCGAGGCGCAGACCGCGCTTGAGCTTGATCCGGCCAACGCCGATGCTCTCATGGTTCTGGCCGTTGATCGGTTAGGAAGGGGCGACGCCACGGGGGCATTGGCGCTTTTGGAAGGAGCCTTTGTCGCTAACGCGAAGGATAATGGAAATAATAATCTTGGGTTGCAGCTGCTAAGGATAAAGCTTTTTGGGCAAACAGGAGACTTTAACAGCGTTGAGGCAGCGCTCAAAAAGCTCGTCGAGCTAACCCCACAGGAGCCCGGCTATCGCAAGCTCCTGATTAATTTCTATGTCGAACAGCGTCGCATCGAGGATGCGGAAGGCGAAATGCGCGCCCTGGCGGCGGCAAATCCCGCGGATTCGACGGCGACGTTGGATTTGATCCGATTTCTATACGCGATCAAACGGGCTCCAGCCGCAGCGCGGCAGGAGCTCAATGCCCGTATCAGCGCTGGGGGGGAGGTTTTTCCGCTTCAGATAGCACTGGCCGAGATGGATCTTGCGGAAGGCAACCTGACTGACGGCAAGCAGTCGCTCGAGAATCTCGTCAACACTGGCAAGTCCGCCGAGAACGTACGGACGGCGAGGATCACACTGGGTCAAATGTATCTGGGCCAGAGGAATTTCGGTCGGGCGGAGACGCTGGCGAACGATATTCTCCGCGACGATCCTCACAACGTCGCCGCCCTGAAGCTTCGTGCGTCCGTCCGGATAGAACGTGCGCAGCTTGACGCGGCCGTCGCCGATCTCCTTGACGCTCTCAACCATCAACCACGATCGACTGAAATCATGTCGCTGTTGGCGACCGCCTATGAGCGCAGCGGACTGATTGAACTTGCTGACAAACAGTTCGCGGACGCAACGAAAGCATCCGATTTCGATGCGAAAGTCGGCCTTGAATACGTTGGCTTCCTGCAGCGTCGAGGAAGCATAGCTCGCGCGGAGGACATTCTGGCCGGATTGAACAATCGGCGGCCGAACGACATCCAGGTTTTGTCGATGCTGGGACAGGTCAGGTTGGCGCGGCAGAACTGGATCGGCGCGCAAGAGATTGCCGAGTCGATCCGGCGAATCGGTAACAACGGCGCCACAGCCGACCAGATTCTTGGAACGGCACTGATCGGACGCAACAAATACGATGAGGCGATCGCGGCGTTCCAAAACGCTTACAACGCCGATCCGACCGCCGCTCAGCCGATAAACTCTTTGGTTGGAGCGCTTCTGAAGGCGAACAAGAAAGATCAGGCAGCAGTTTTCCTGAAATCCGTGCTGGCGAAAAATCCCGGCGATGCAAATGCCCTTGTGCTCCAGGGTTCGACCCAGCTTGCGAGCGGCGCAGCGGATCAGGCGCTCAAGAGTTTTCTTGCGGCCGTCAACGCGCAGCCCAAGCATGCTGCCGGCTACCAGGCGCTTGCCGAATTCCATCTCGGTCAGAAAAATTACGACGAAGCAATCAAGGTCGTTCGAACGGGACTGCAGCAGCAGCCAGATAGTATGGCTCTGCACATCATCTTGGCCGGCGCATTGGAACGGAAGGGAGATTATGAAGGCGCCATTTCGGAATACGAACTTATGGCGGACAAACAGCCAGGTAACCTGATCGTGGCCAATAATCTGGCCAGCTTGCTTTTGGACCGCCGTACCGACAAGGCGAGCCTCAAAAAAGCCCAGTCGCTTGCGGCAGTTCTGCGGAAATCACAGATACCGCAGTTCAAGGATACCCTCGGTTGGCTTAGTTATCTTCAAGGCGACTACAGGACCGCAGTTTCGCTGTCCGAAGAGGCGGCCGCCGCCCTGCCCGATCAGCCTGCGGTTCGGTATCATCTCGGCATGGGCTATATCTCGACCAACCAGCCAGATAAGGCTTCTGAGCAACTGAAAAAGGCGCTGGAACTGGCCCCGAACAATGAACTGGCGGAGGCCATACGCAACGCGCTTCAGAAACTGGGGTCTTGATCCGATGCTGGGGAATCCCAACTGCAAAGGCACGATCGGCGTCGGGGTTTCGGAGCCGATGCCGTCATCGACGGATCCGCTCGAAGCGCCGTTGCTTGTGCGCACAGACCGCGTAAGCCGGTCACCAGGGAACGGGAGGCGATAATGAAGCGGAAGCGTTCGGTACTTACATCAAGAGAGGAACCGAGATCGTTGAGATCGGATCTCATCCGGCGGACAGAGCGGCCATTGGTGCTGCGAGTGAACATGCACAAGATTCTTGCTGCTACCGCCGCCTTTTCATTGACCTTCGGCTGCGCATTCGCACAAACGACCCGTACGAATCCGTCCGCCTCCTCGACCACCCCAACCGTCCCGTTTTCTTCTTCGACAAGTCCCAACGCTCCGTGCGCTTCAACCAACCCGACCAGTCCTTGTTACGCTGCAAAGTCTCCCCGAAATCCATGTTACGATGCAGCCGCGCCCGGCGTACCCTGCTCCACGACGATCACGCCCAGCTCGCAAATTTCGCCGGCACCCTCGCCATCAGCCGCTGCAACACCACAAGCCGATGTCCGCGCCATCACCAAAGATCAAGCGAAGGCGCAGATTGAGGCGAACGGGTTTTCAAGTGTTTCTGGGCTGCGCAAGGACGCCGCAGGGGTTTGGCACGCCAAAGCGTCGAAGGATGGGCTTCAGGTGGATGTGACCCTCGATGTAAAGGGCAAAGTCACCTCCAACTAGCTCGATCTTGCCTCCGATGCACATGCCGGCCCTCTTCCCGCGCTCCGGGCCGTTCTGACGGCCGACGCGTCTGCCAAAGAGGCGATCCTCCTTCGACCTGCCGCCCCCTGTGGTGCTTGGCCGGCCCTCCGACATGAGGGCGGAGGACGGTCACTGGCTACTGCGCCCTGGGGAAGGCCCCAGCCGCTGGCATAATGCGGCTGTGCCGCTCTATCGCCTTCCAACTGCGAATGGCGCGACATTCTACCGCACCTCAAGGACGCCGCCGACACGTAACCAGCCGCCAGAATGATGAAGCCTGCGCCGGAATGGCAGGCCGCGATCGAAGCGCCGATGCCGGTTGCCTAACCGGGCGGAGCCGCGATGACGGCACGGATTCATTGGGCGGACCGGAAACGGAAGCGCACTGATTGAGGCTGCCGCCAACTCATTATCATTTCGGATTAATTTATCTGGAAAACCTCGGTTGACGGATTGACCGACGCCATTTTTATCGGTAAATAATATATAAATTAAATAGCGAGTGGAAGATAATGGCAATATTTAAGTCTTTTGGGCTGGTGGCGATCATAGTTACCCTGCTTTCAGCGGGTAATGCGCAAGCTCTAACCTACGATCTGTCGTTGAATCCCACTATGGGACCTGCAGTCGGGACCGGGACGTTCACTATTAACGGTCCTGTTGCGGCCAGCGGTATAAGCACCTTTACCGAAGGTGGCGCTCTTACATCACTGAACTTTTCGATCGGTGGAAGTAATTTTTCGCTGGCCAATGATCTCTTCGACGCAAGCGTTACCTTTAACAATGGTAGTCTGGTAAGCATCCTCTATGTGGGCTTATCAAACGGAATCAGCATGTCGCTGGGTACCTTTGGTCTGAACTACGCTTTCACTGACCTTTTCAACTCGAGGCAAAATTCAATTGGCGGTATCTCCGCCGTCCCCGTTGCCGCAACTCCGCTGCCATCAACATGGGGAATGATGATTCTCGGCCTCGGAATCCTTGGCTTCTTGGGGTATCGACGCAAGCGGAGCAATAGCGTTCTCGCGGCAGCTTGATCGTCGAAATAGCATCGCAATTCAGATCCCGCGGCGGTTTTTATCGGTTCGCTTTCGCCGCTGGTGACCGTGGTGCAGTAAAGAAATCCTTCCTCTAGGGCTGCTGCTTAGCAGCCCTAGTAGCATGTGGAACGGTCGTTATAGGCAGATGACCACGTAGGCTGCGTCTGCGCAAATGCGGACGTGATAACGGAGGCAGCTACCGCCGCCACGACAAGTATTCGCATGCCGATCCCATTTTGAACGAACTTTGCCTCGCGGCCGCCGCTTCCGGATCCTGAATGTCATCGACGACGTGACGCGGGAGTGCCTGGCGGCGATCCCCGACACCTCGATCTCGTCGCAATCGCCGCGCGCGAGGTCGCGCTATGATTCGAAGTCTCAATGACGATTACGGCCCTGGTAAGCGTTGTGACCTTCGCCGCTCACCCCATCGACGCATATCGGACTGGCACCTGACTCTGTAGCGTCAGCAGAAGATCACCCAAGGTCAAATGCGACGGTCCAGCCCTCGCCAACTGCAGATCTATTGCAGCGACCACAATGGGCCAGCTCTGTTATCCGCTCGCGGACGCAGTTCAGCCTCATCCGCCGCAAAGATACGCACTGAACCGCCTGCGCGCTGATTTATTTCGGCGATACTGGATTGGACCTGTCGGTCTGACGACGCGCGACTGGTGATGGATCTCACCCGGCGCATGTGGCGCACGCCAAAGTATCCAAGCAAAAGCCAGCAAGCATGGCGTCCATGACAGCATGATACCGAAGAGCACGGCCTGGAGAGTGGTCACCGGTTTTTCCCGTCGTTGTCAGGCCGCGTTGCCCGCACCAGAAAAAACGAAATTGGCGTCACCATCGGAGAGTCAGGAGAATTCCTGTTGTTCGTCAATAAAATCATATCATCGTCCTGAAAAGCTGGTCTCAACATACATCAGTTTCAAGCCGAGACTTTCAGAAGCGCGCGATTTATCGTTCATTTTGCCTTGAGATTCTGCAGGTAGCCCGCCGGCGATAACGAGAAGGTGATGGCATGGCAGGCGGCGATCACGGCGCGCTGATGCGGAGAAATTCGACGCCTTCGATCGTGCCGGAAAGCGGCGATCAGAATGTTTGTTTAGTGAAGGATGACCTCGGCCGGCTCAGTCGAGTCGTCACGAATGCCGTGAAATAACATTATTGAAGAAACAATTTTCATTGACGCAACGCGTCGAAACGATCCTTTGCTTGTTGAATGCCGCCAGCCAAAGCCTTTGCATAAAGTTCACGCGCCTTCGACGTGTCACCGCGCGTCCCGTAGGTTCCCCAGCTGGAAAGAATGCGTGGA
>JBKPMC010000195.1:0-11061 GCA_046731955.1 Pseudomonadota bacterium
AGCTGGTCAAGCGCAGCAACCCGCGGTCCTGCGCAATAGGGTGGCGCCGTCGGTTCCCGTGGTGCGCCGTCCCAGGGTCGAGCCCGGAGTATCGCCGCCGAAGCCTTAGAGAAAACCATGTCCCGCGTGAACGGGATACAAATCTGCGGCTGAGGGAAATAGGCTGTCTTGACAGCGGAACGCACGAGCGGCGGTGGGCCCTTCCAAACTTTCCCTACTTACCTTTCCCGCAGGCTCTCCTGCTTATATTTCAACAGCGGTGACATCAGGTAGCCGATGATCCGTCGAGATCCGGTCTTGATCTCGGCGGTGACCGCCATGCCGGGTGAAAGGTTGACGATCTTGTCCTCGACTTGCATCTTCGAGCGGTCCACGGAGATCCGCGCCGCATAGGTCAATTCCTGGCCCTTGGGCTCGCTTGTGGCACCGGCCGGCTTGTCGTTCGATTTGTCGCTCGAAGCATCGCGCACGATCGAGTCCGATGAGATGCTCAATACCTTGCCGTGCAGCAGTCCGTATCTGGTGAAATCAAACGTATCGACCTTGATTTGCACTTCATCGCCGGCATGCACGAAACCGATGTCACGGTTGCTCACCATGGCTTCGATCTCCAGTTGACTGTCGCTCGGCACGATTACCATCAGGGCCTGCGCCGGCGTCACAACACCGCCGACCGTATATACGGCCAGCTGCTGAACCATGCCTGATACCGGCGCGGTCAGCTGTTGAAGCTTGGTGCGCTGTTCGGCCTTCGACAGATCGGCCGCCAAGCCAGCGGCTTTCCGCTTCGCCTCGGTCAATTCGCCAAATAGTGTTCGGCGATACTCGGCCCTGGTCTGGGCACGCGTTTCGGTGATCGCCGCAACCGCCGCCTGCGCTTCTTTCAAGTTGCTTTTCTTGACCAGGCGCTCCTGCTGGCTCTCCGTCAACTGCTGCAGCACCTCGTAATATTGCAACCGGGAGCCGTATTGATCGAGGCTTTTGCGGATATTGACGCGCTCCTCGATCGTCGGAATGACCGCGTCAAGCTTATTGATCGTGGCCGAGATGGTCGCCAGTTCAGCTTCCTTTTGAGCCTTTTGCCCGTCCAGTGCTGCTATTTTCGCTTTGTGCTCCGAGATTTGAGCCAACAGAAGATTTCGTTGGGTGGCGACCAGCGTCCGGTCCGCTCCCTCCGGAGCGCGGAATGCCGCAAGCGCATCGTCAGTATCGGTTAGCGCTGCATTTAGGCGAGCGATATCGAGTTGAGCGGATTGCAAGTCGCTCCGGATATGATTGAGCTCGCCTTCGTTGATGGTGGGGTCGAGCTCGATCAGTGTATCGCCGGCATTGACTATTTGTCCGTTCGTGACGCGTATGGCGCGCACAACACCGGTCTCGAAGGGTTGAATTACCTTGCTGCGGCCGGTCGGAATAATTTTTCCGGTTGCGGTAGCCACGATATCCACATGGCCCAAGGTCGCCCAAATCAAAGCCAGCAAGAACAACGCGATAATGGTCGCGCCTATTGCCCGACCGATCGGGGAGGGCGGCGTCTCGACGATTTCCAGCGCGGCCGGCAGGAACGCCAACTCTTCCCGCTCGCGCGGCTTGGGAGCTGCTGCTGGAAAGGGAACAACTTTCGCTTCCGCCTTCATGGATTTCGCCTAAAATTCAAGCAGTTAGCCCCTTCGTAAGCAAGCTCGATAAATCGGGCAATCATAGCGCCCCAATGCTGTCCAGAAGGCCAATTATAGCAGTTGTCGAGTGAATTTTCTGTCCTAATTGCGATTAAATCTTGAATATTGTGGGCCCGCCGCGGCGAGTCTCCCTTAATTCAGTCCAATAAGTTTAGAACTGTAGAATAGGATGCCGTCCATTGGGCGTGGTTAGCGGCAAAACGACAGGGTGTGAGAGCTGATATGACGACACATTCGGAAGTGCCCGGACGGAATGACCCAGGCCTTACCGCGCTGGTCATGCTGCTGCGTTTTCACGGCGCCGGCGCGGATCCCGCCCAAATTCGTCATCAGTGCGGAACTGCGGCCATCGGCATTCCCGACATGATTCGATGCGCAAAGGAATTCGGCCTCAAGGCGCGCGAAATGAAGACAAGCTGGCCGCGCCTGGCGACTACCCCTTTGCCTGCCATTGCGGCGCTCAAGGATGGCGGCTTTCTCCTGCTCGGCAAAGTGGGAGACGACAAGGTTGTCGTACAATCGACGAAAACGCCGCGCCCGGAATTGATGAGCAGGGCTGACCTGGAGGCGATTTGGGACGGACGTATCGTTCTGATGACCCGGCGCGCGAGCCTGACAGAATTGTCTCGTCGCTTCGATATCACATGGTTCGTGGGCGCGATTCACAAGTATCGTCAGCAATTGGCTGAGGTGCTCCTTGGATCCTTTTTTCTTCAGCTGTTTGCGCTCGCCTCGCCGCTGTTCTTTCAGGTGGTCATCGACAAGGTTCTGGTCCATCGCAGTATGGGCACGCTGGATGTGATGGTGATCGGGCTACTTGGGATAGCCCTGTTCGAAACCATTCTCGGAATCCTGCGGACTTATCTTTTTTCCCACGCCACCAATCGGATCGACGTAGAACTCGGCGCGCGGTTATTTCAGCATTTACTGGCATTGCCCACAGCCTATTTTCAGTCCCGCCGCGTCGGCGATTCCGTCGCACGCGTGCGTGAGCTTGAAAGCATCCGGAATTTCTTGACCAGTTCGGCGCTGACCTTGGTGATTGATCTGTTCTTCACCGTTGTCTTTCTAGGGGTCATGTTTCTTTACTCGCCGCTGCTTACCGGCATCGTCCTCGCCGGATTTCCTTTTTATGTGGGTATTTCGGCCGGGGTCACGCCGCAGTTTCGTCGGCTGCTGGACGAGAAGTTCAAGCGCGGCGCGGAGAACCAGGCCTTTCTCGTGGAAAGCGTCACTGGCGTAGAAACCCTTAAGGCGATGGCGGTCGAGCCGCAGATGCAGCGGCGCTGGGAAGAGCAACTCGCTGGCTATGTAGCGGCGAGCTTCCGGGTCTTGCGGCTCGGCAACACCGCCAGCAATAGCGTGCAATTTGTCAGCAAGGTCGTTATGGCCGGCATCCTGTATTTCGGAGCCCGACTTGTCATCTCCGGCGATCTGACAGTGGGCGAGCTGGTCGCATTCAACATGCTGGCCGGCCGGGTAAGCCAGCCGGTGCTGCGGCTGGCCCAGATCTGGCAGGAGTTTCACCAGGCAAAGCTCTCGGTGGAGCGGCTCGGCGACATCCTCAATACGCCGCCGGAACCAAAGTTCAATCCGGCGCGCGCCGCACTGCCCGCGATACGCGGCGACGTCACGTTCGACCATGTTGTGTTTCGTTACCGCATAGACGGCCCGGAGGTGCTGCACGACGTCAGTTTCAGCGTGTCCGCCGGACAAGTCATTGGCATCGTCGGACCCTCTGGCTCCGGCAAGAGCACCGTGGCAAAGCTCGTACAACGCCTCTACATTCCCGAGCGGGGCCGCGTGCTGGTCGATGGGGTCGACCTGGCTATGGTGGATACGTCATGGCTGCGCCGCCAGGTCGGCTCGGTGCTGCAGGAGAACGTACTCTTCAATCAATCGATCCGGGACAATATCGCCTTACCGGATCCATCTATGCCGATCGAGCAAGTCGTCGAAGCTGCGAAGCTCGCCGGCGCCCATGATTTCATATTGGAACTGCCGGAGGGGTATGACACGGTCGTGGGCGAGCGTGGTGCAAGCCTTTCAGGCGGACAGCGCCAACGCATCGCCATCGCCCGGGCGCTGGTGACTAATCCTCGCATTTTGATTTTCGACGAAGCCACCAGCGCGCTGGACTACGAGAGCGAGCGAATAATTCAGGAGAATATGCAGCGCATCGCCCAAGGTCGCACCGTGTTCATTATCGCCCACCGCCTCTCGACCGTACGCCGAAGCAATAGAATCATAACCATTGACCGGGGCCGATTGGTCGAGGATGGAACACACGACGAGCTCATCAAGAAGGGCGGCCGCTATGCCACACTTCATCGGGTGCAGGCCGATATCCATGAAGTGCGTTAGAGTTGGTCCGGAAAGTTCGTGCAGGACTGCAGAGTTGAGCTGAAGCGGGAAGGCCAGCTCGTCTGCGATGACAATCGTCCGGCCCTGGCTAGAAGCCAGCGATGGCGATTGCGGTCTGGCGATGTGAGTCCCGACCAGAATACGCTGGGGCCGCCCCCAAATTCCTTGAATCCTTGGACTAGCCGTATCTTGCGCGAGCCGTTAGCGCGCGGGGTGCCGAACCGGCGTTGAGGGCGCTGACCTTGATGATGCACCCGCCAGCAAACCGTGAATGCTCATCCCAATCAGGTAGCCGACCTGCATGCTCGTAGCGGCTATGACAGCCGTCACAACGATTGACCAGGCGGTGTAGGCGTTCGTGGCGCCGATTCCTACCGCAACCGTCAGCACAGTTGCGACCGCAGGTACCAAGACCATGATTTTGAAGCGCTGCGCGAGCGCCGCCCCGACCATAAAACTGACCGTTGAAAGTACAAGCACGTTTGGACTCCCTGACTTCAACGGCTTCGCTGCGGGTAGGTTGCTCCCGAATACGTTGATTCTTCGTGAAGGGGGTAGCCGATATACTACTGAGTTCGGTATCAAAATACCTGCTCTTATCCCGGCAAATGACCTTGGCCGCCGCATTCCGACGGATTCGGGCGCCGATTGGTATCCGGATCTCGGGCGGCTCTCTTGCGGCACACTTCTCTGGTCGACGGCCGATTCGGCCGTTTGCCACCCAAAGAGCGGTGGTGGCTTGACTTCGTATCGGACAACCGATCGATGGGGCCGCCGCCGCATACTTGGGCGCCGCGGGTGTCTGCACGAGCGCGTGCTTCGCCGCGGTAGATACCTCGCTCCCGGTCGAAATCAGAAATTGGACTAAATCGCGACCACCGGCCATGACGCGCTCAAAAGTCGACCCGCCATGCCGCAGGCGATGGCGGGGATCGCGATCAGAACGGCCAACAGCGCCGGGAATGGCGGTGTTTCGGTTTCGGTGGTGCCGATTTCGTGGTCAGTGCTGCATCAGAGGATATGCGCGGGGGCGCGCGCTCGGCGTCGGCCAGTCCGCCGCCGCTCCGTGGTTATCCAGCAGCCATTCCTCGCCGGCGGTTTTTCCGCATTCAGCAATTCTCACCTCTTGCCGAAGGCGTTGAAGGTCGAAGTATTGCCTGGCGAGTGTTCCGAAGGATGGGGCCGATTTTGTCTCTCTCTTATGTTTCGCTCTTTGAAAGGCAGTATCGATTTGCTGGCTCATCTTAAACCTCTACTGACTGACTGAACAAAGTGAAGCAACCGCCGTGCCACTTAACGGCCGTTCGGCCCAGCCATGGGACTGGCGGCTGATCGTTAAGGTTCAAACCAGAAGCCCCGATCACGGAATTGTGTCTGGCTGCGAAAGCTATTTCTGCCCCGGCGAGGTTTGAGGGTGACCGCGGCAAGAACATGGACCAGGGGGTTACCTGAGCCAGCGCTGGGGGAGGGATCTTAAAAGAAATGAGCCGGCTATTTTACAACTCTGAGCTTTGCCCGCCGGCTTCCCGGAGAGCCTTGCGGTGGCCTTTCGAAGGTGACTCCCGCAACATTGTCCTCGCGCCAGATCGTTTTACAGACGTGAACAGTTTTGAAATTGTCGAAGCTAAAATCGAACGTGTCCGGCAATTCGTCAGCTTCGAAGGTAAGCTCAATACAAAGGCCGAAACCTGTAAGATTGTGAACAGTGCAATGGTGCACGGCCTCATCTTGAACCAAGACCTTAGCGGGGTGGTACGTCCTGGTGCGCTTTAATCGTCGGTTTTCCATCTGACGGTCCATTCGTTAAGGTCGGACTGCCGTAATCCAGCATTCAGTGCCCGATCCCCTTCCAATGCGGCGCCAGGCAGCCCTTCACATATAGAAGCAGGAGTAGCCGAGCATTGTTGGCAATTCGCTACCTGGCTGATGGCTTTTCGCCGCATCATTTCAAATTAATGACCAAGACCGATAAAATCGAAGGCAAGGAAAGTCGCCTTCGTGCGGGTCAGGCCATCGGAAATCCGTCCTTAGCCCGTGGGCCAGGACCGCACCGCTTTCAGGTCAGGCTACTTTGGGTTGAACCAAGCCGCAACGTGGGCCTGGGACCGCTCGAGTTGAAACAAACACCAGCTCTCGGGCCGAGTTTGCTTGGTTGAAGAAGCTAGCAGGCTATCACGCGGTCGCGATATGGAGACCTTGGTGGACGCCCGCTGCAAGTTGCTAGCAGACCTGTCTTAAGGTCGCTACGCCCTTTGCCGCCGGCTAGAACTGTTCTTCTTCGATTCCACAGTTCCAATCACGAATTCGTCGATCGTGTGACCAGTCTTGAGAGCAGCAGTCAGCCACCGTGGCTGTTTGCCACGCCCTGACCACGTCTCGGTAGGCTCGTTCGGATTTCGGTATTTTGGAAATACCCTCGGATATTTCCTTCGCTCCCGAGGCGCATCTCTCGCCTGACTGTCCGCCGACTCCGATTGACGCATTTCTTTCTCGCGCCGAAGCTGCGCCAATCTCTTTTCAAGCTCACGTTTCTCCGACGTCAACCTGATGGAAAGAACCGCGCTAATTTCCTCGTGCAACTGCCACATTTCGTCAATGGACATGGCATCAAGGTTGAATTTCTTGCTCATCCGGCGGCCTTCAGGAGTGCTCGATTCGGCGGTAAATCATATAGACGTTATGCTGAGCCTTTCCAGTGCAAATATCGAAGAAGAGCGGCTTCAGGATCAGTGAATATATACCTAGATACCTATGATTGTATATTATACACAACGCATAAGGACCAACGGTTGAATCTCCCCAGCAACCCGATATTCAAACGGCAGCAGAGAAAGCTCGGTATCGCAAAGGCAAAGGCCAGCTTGCTCAGTAAGCATTCCGCTTCCGCAAGATCTCAAAAAACGTCTTGATCAAGATCTGGATGTCGAGCCAAAGACTCCAATTATTGATGTACCACAGATCAAGCTTTACACGCTCTGCGATATGTTCGATCGACGGCGTCTCGCCTCGTGCTCCGTTGCATTGTGCCCAACCGGTGATGCCCGGCTTGACGTGATGGCGAAAGGCGTAGTCGCTCAGAATACTTTCGAAATAGTTGTCGTGTGCCAGCGCATGTGGGCGCGGTCCAATCAGCGACATTTCACCCCTCAAAACATTCAGGATTTGGGGCAGCTCGTCGATACTTGCCGATCGCAGCAACCGTCCGATGGGTGTCACTCGCGCATCATCACGGGTCGCCTGTACAACGGCTGGTCCATTCTCCTGGACCGTCATGGTTCGAAATTTGAATATGACAAATTCCTTGCCGTTGAATCCCTTTCGGCTCTGCCGAAAGATTACCGGCCCCGGACCATCGAGTTTGATTGCGATAGCGGTAAGAACCATGAGAGGTAAGAAAAATACCAGGGCCAGAGCACCTACGAAGATGTCAATGATGCGCTTTACGAAACGTTGGGCGCCACTGAGGGGCGCGCACTGAATTTCGATGGCCAAGACGCGCTGACGCGCCGACGACCTGAAATTCGACAACGACCGAACCTGCGCATCCGGCAACAACCGCGCAGCGACGGGCAGAGCCTTGATTTGATCGCGGACGAACTCGATACGGCCAGTATCACCCCAAGGCAACGCGAGCAGGATCTCTCGGCAATTATGGCGCCGCACAAAATTAGCGACGGAATTGATAATCCGAGTGTCTGACGACAAACGCTTTAAAGGATCGTCTTCTCGGCTCAATGTGAAGTGGTTGACATCCCCTGCGCCAAAGAAGGCCAGCAAATCTCGGGACTCCAACGCCGCAATTTCATTGAAATCGCCGATCATGACAATATCGCGACGTCCGACGGCTCCCTTGGATATCGCAGCAGCCAAAGCAATCTTCGAGAGCTTGCGCACTCCGAGCAGGCCCACGGGGGCGAGGAAATAAAAGACTACGAAGGCACCGCGGGAATAGTCGACGCCAACCTTGAGAAGGAACGCAAAGAATGCCAGCATCAATCCTGTCGTGAACCAGCAGACCAGTATTTCGCGGATCTCGACCCGCGGCTTGGCACTATCCGGAAAGTCGTAGTAACCGCTCCCGCTCATTCGCAAAATGTAAATAAAACTTGCGAGCAAGCCGATAGCGCAATGCGGCAGGATATCGGGCATTGGATGGCCGACCGACAACTGGTAGGCAACGCCGCCCGCGATGCACGACAACACGATGATCAATGCATCAGCTATCGATAAAAAATAAGGAATCGCGTCGCTGGAAAAGCCCGCCCGTGGCTCGATCGAGAAATCCTCGAGCTGGACTAATTTATCGCGAATATCCGAGCCTACCGACATAACGAAACCGCCGATTTCATTTCAATATTTAATTTAAGGCGCCGGCTAATTAAATTACCTTCGATTTAATTGGCGCTAACATAAGCTTAAGAAACTTGCGATGCAACATTAATCTCTTGGGTATAAGCTTAAATTTTAGAAAATTAAATTAGGGCTGCCTGCGATGGCTGGGCAGCGGCGCACGCACCTGCCCTGACCC
Organism: Pseudomonadota bacterium; assembly: GCA_046731955.1. GTDB lineage: Bacteria > Pseudomonadota > Alphaproteobacteria > Sphingomonadales > Sphingomonadaceae > Sphingomicrobium. Next base: position 8,572 of record JBKPMC010000195.1, read on the forward strand.
CACGTGGGAGAAGCGCTTGCTGGAAGGCAGGCAGAATTGTCGCATCCGTTCAGGGCTTGTTAACCGTGATAGGGTGATTTGGATTATTGCGCCGGATAACCGCGGCTTCCAATCGGACCGACACGATGTTTCAGCGTTTCATGCGGGCCAGCGCGCCCAACTTTTTTAAGCGTCGCCAGGCGGACCGAGAATTTAAGGCGCGTTCAGCCGATCGCGACGCTGAAACCGACCGGTCGCGGGTGGGCAGCATCCTTGCGGCGATCGAAAATGCACTCCATGCGGCCGAGCAGGAGCAGTCAGGCCTCAACGAGCGGGTTGAGGACGTCCTGGCGCGCGCCGCGGTGACGCTTGGAAATGGCACCGACGAATATCTGGAGCGCGATGCGCGCGACAGCCACCATCAGGACTTGTTTTCAGCCGAGATTTCAAACGGTCAACGTCGCCTCAAGGAACTGGCCGCGGCGATCCCGCATTTCAAGTTTCTGAAAACGGCCACGTTGAGTCGGTTTCCTGATTTCAAGCCGCCCCGCGCAGAGTAAGTAGTCTGCGCTCGGCACACTTGCCTCATCATTGGAGATCCACTTTAGAGGAAACTGCGCGATGACGGCCGGGCTGTTCCTCAGAATTTGTCGTCCTGATCGATAGAGGTCGGCACAGGAGGAATATGAAAAGGGCAGAGGCCTCCTGGTTGCAACGTTCTTCCTAAACGCCACCGTTGTGCGTGTGGCGGCCGATGCTTTCGTAGCGGAAGCCGTGCGCAATCACGTCTTGAGGCTGATAGATGTTGCGAAGATCAATAATGACCGGGCACGCCATCGCGCGCTTCAGGCGGTCCAAATCTAGGGCGCGGAACTGCTCCCACTCGGTTACGATTACCAATGCGTCGGCACCTTCCGCACAACTATAAGGACCGTCGCAGTAGCATATTTCCGATAACTCGGTCTTCGACTGCTCCATTCCTTCCGGATCGTACGCCCGTATTTTGGCCCCAAGGTCTTGAAGCGCGGTGATCAGCGGGATTGAGGGTGATTCTCGCATATCGTCGGTATTGGGCTTGAACGTTAGGCCGAGGACGCTGATCGTTCTACCCCGTAGCGTTCCGCCAAACACAGACGCGACTTTGCGCGCCATAGCGCGTTTGCGGTTTTCATTTACTGCAATTACCGCTTCGACAATGCGCATCGGGGCATCGTGGTCTTGCGCGGTTTTGATCAACGCGCGGGTGTCTTTCGGAAAGCAGGATCCACCAAAGCCGGGCCCGGCATGAAGAAATTTCGAGCCAATGCGGTTGTCCAGTCCGATACCGCGCGCAATTTCCTGCACATCCGCGCCGACCTTCTCGGCTAGATCCGCGATTTCGTTTATAAACGTGATTTTGGTGGCAAGAAACGCATTCGCCGCGTATTTGATGAGTTCCGCAGTACGGCGACTCGTGAATACGAGAGGGGCCTTATTGAGGTAAAGCGGCCGGTAGATTTCAGAAATAAGTTTGCGGGCCCGTTCGTCATGCGTGCCAACTACGATGCGGTCAGGAATCTTGAAGTCGCGGATCGCCGCGCCTTCACGCAGGAACTCGGGGTTCGAGGCTACGGCGACATCGGCCGATGGGTTCGTTTCGCGAATAAGTCTTTCTACTTCGTCGCCTGTCCCCACCGGCACAGTCGACTTTGTTATCACGACGGTGAAGCCATCGACCGCCGTCGCTATTTCCCGCGATGCCGCGTACACGTAACTTAGATCGGCATGACCGTCGCCGCGGCGCGACGGCGTTCCGACAGCGATAAACACCGCGTCGGCCTCGCCTACCGGCCCTGCAAGGTCGGTATCAAAATCGAGCCGACCATTCTTAACGTTGTTCTGTACAAGCCGCTCGAGATCCGGTTCGAAAATCGGGATTTTACCACGTCGGAGCGCTGTGATCTTTGAAGCGTCTTTATCGATGCATGTGACTTGGTGACCGAAGTCAGCAAAACAAGCCCCGGACACTAGACCTACGTATCCGGCTCCGACAATCGCTATGCGCATTAACGGGACATTCCTTCAAGGTTGGATTCGCTCGACTTGCCCCGACCACCTGACTTTGTGATCTTGGCGCAGTGATCACCAAACGCTAACCTGTTCAACGCAAACTGGCAATAAGCTGACCCAGTAGTTAACTTGCTTGGCAAAGATCTTGGTCGCTGTCGACATTTCCACGTCGAACAATGCAGAGTCCGGGCAACAGATATTCCCGACCAGACTTTGGATTTGGACCCGGACACTGTGAAGACTGAAGCGGACTTCCGACACCTTTCGCTTGCCGTAACAGGGCGACGAACCCTTCACGAAGATTCGCTGGATGCGCTCGGGTCATAGGTGCTGACCTCTGAACCGAGCATCTTGTTCCGGAATTAACCTCCACCCTCAGCATCAAGCTTAACGGGCGAGTTTCATTGCAATGCCATGCGGCCTGGTTATTGATTTTGCACCGACAATGTCCCCGTTTCGGGG
>JBKPMC010000196.1:0-4928 GCA_046731955.1 Pseudomonadota bacterium
CAGCGGGTGATCGATGACGAGCAATTGCTCGACAGGGTCAAGGATCTCGGCGCTCAACTTGAGCGGCGGCTGGTCGAGCGTTTCGGCAATCACCGGCATGTCGGCGACATCAGGGGCCGCGGGCTGTTCCAGGCCATCGAACTGGTCGCCGATCGCGCCACCCGCACGCCGTTCGATCCGGCGCTGAAATTGAACCAGCGCATCAAGGCGATCGCCTTCGAAGGCGGGCTCGGCTGTTATCCGGCGGGCGGATGCATGGACGGTCGCAGTGGCGATCATGTGCTGCTCGCGCCACCCTATATTGCGACGGCGGCCGATATCGACATGATCGTCGACCGCTTGGGGCACGCGGTCGACTTAGCGTTGAAGAGTGTGGGTCATTAGCAGGAGGAGCAGTATGAAGAGGATCATCATCGCTACAGGCTTGCTCGCCGCATCGTGCCTGACGGCGCAGGCGGCCGCCACGCTGGATACGGTCAAGCAGCGCGGCACGCTGGTGTGCGGCGTCAGCGCCGGCTTTGCCGGCTTCTCGACGCCGGACTCGCAAGGCAATTACAAGGGGCTCGACGTCGACTATTGCCGTGCTTTGGCGGCCGTCGTACTCGGTGACGCCACAAAAGTGCGATACGTCGCGCTCACCGCGCAGAATCGCTTCACCGCCCTGCAATCGGGCGAAATCGACGTGCTCTATCGCAACTCGACCCAGACCTATCTGCGCGGCACGACGCTCGGACTGCGGCAGGGGCCGGTCAATTTCTATGACGGCCAGGGGTTTGTCGTGCGTGCCGATGCCGGCGTGAAGGACTTAAAGGGCCTGAACGGCGCCACCGTCTGCGTCGCGCAGGGTACGACCCACGAGGTCACGCTCGGCGATTACGGCCGCGCCAACGGGATCGAATGGAAGCCGCTGGTGTTCGACCGCACCGACACCATGTACCAGACCTTCTTCGGCGGGCGCTGCGATGCCATGACCCAGGATGCTTCCGCGCTGGCGGGCGCCGTCACCACGGCGGCCTCGAACCCCGCCGACTATGTCGTCCTGCCGCAGACCATCAGCAAGGAGCCGCTCGGGCCGTTCACCCGCAACGGCGACGAGGTGTGGACCGACATCATCGCCTGGCTGCATTACGGCCTGATCGAGGCGGAAGAACTCGGCGTCACCGCCGCCAATGTCGACGAGATGGCGAAGTCCAGCAGCGTCCCGGCCATCCAGCGGCTGCTCGGCACGTCGGGCGAACTCGGGTCGCGGCTCGGCCTCGACAACAAATGGATGCTGAAGGCGATCAAGACAGGCGGCAATTACGGCGAGATTTTTGAGCGCAATGTCGGCAAGTCGAGCCCGCTGAAGCTCGATCGCGGCCTGAACGCGACCTGGAGCAAGGGCGGCCTGATGTACGCCCTACCGTTCAAGTAAAGGTACATCGCGTTTTCGAGCGAAGTGGATACCGGTTCGCGTCAAGAAAACGCGTCAAACAAAAAACTACTGCGGCGCAGCGGGTTGACACAGGCTGCGCCGCGGCCACACTGACCTGCATGCGCATCACACTAGTCCACGCCCTGAAACATTCGATTGTGCCGATCGAGGCTTCGTTTGCACGGCTTTGGCCGGACGCCCGCCTGATGAACCTGCTCGACGACAGCCTGTCGGCCGATCTGGCGCGCGACGGCGGGCTCACCGACGCCATGACCGAGCGCTTCCTCAGGCTCGGGCGCTACGCGGCCGGCACCGGATCGGACGCGATTCTGTTCACCTGCTCCGCCTTCGGGCCCTGCATCGAAGCGGTTGCCCGTGCACACGCGCCCATGCCAGTGCTCAAGCCCAATGAGGCGATGATCGAGCAGGCCGTCGCAAAGGGCCGCAAGATCGGTTTGTTGTCGACGTTCCCGCCGACGCTGGCGTCGATGCCGCCGGAATTTCCGTCGTCGATCGAACTGGTGCCGAAACTGGCTGAAGGCGCCATGGCCGCGCTCGACCGCGGGGACCGCGCGACCCATGACCGCCTGGTGGTGGAAGCCTCAAAGGACCTGCGGGAATGCGATCTCATCGCGCTCGCGCAGTACAGCATGGCGCCAGCGGCAGAACAGGTCGCCGAGGTTACCGGACGGCCAGTGTTGACGACACCCGACAGCGCGGTACTCAAATTGAAGGGAATGCTTGCCGCCAGCCGCACCTAGGTCCCAGGCGTTGAGGGGAGCGCGATGACAGTACGGTTCAGTCGGCGCGATGCGTTATTGCGAACGGCAGCCGTCGCGGCGGCAAGCCTGATCTCCGGCACAGCCATTCCCGGCCTCGCAGCTCCACTCCGCACGTCCCGCAACGGGGAAATCGACGCCATTTTGCAGGCTCGGGTCGATGCGGCGGACGTGCCAGGGGTTGTCGCCATGGCCGCAACCGAGCATTCGGTGATCTATCAGGGCGCATTCGGCGCGAGAAGCATGGGAACCGCTGCCGGGATGTCGGCCGATACGATCTTCAGTATCGCGTCAATGACCAAATTGCTGACATCCGTCGCGGCGCTGCAGCTTGTCGAACGGGACAAACTCAAACTGGACGAACCGGCGGCAAGAATTGATCCGACGCTCGGGTCGCCCCAGGTTCTCGATGGTTTCGATGCGCAAGGGGCCCCGCGCCTGCGGGCCGCGCGAAAGCCGATCACGCTGCGCCATCTGTTGACGCACACATCGGGCTTTAGCTATCAGCTTTGGGACACGAATGTCGTTCGTTACAACAAGGCAGCCCGCAACGATACGGCGATGCCGCGCACGCCGCTGATGTTCGATCCGGACACCAGGTGGGCCTATGGCGGCAGCCTCGACCGGGTCGGCCGGTTGGTAGAGATCGTCAGTGGACAGAGTTTGGATCGCTATTTCCGGGATCACATTCTTGGTCCGCTCGGGATGCACGACACCGCCTTCTCGCTGACCGAGAGGCAGCGCGCCCGCCAGGCAAGTCTGCATTTGCGCAAGGCGGATGGAACGCTTGTGCCGCAGCCCCTGGTGAGACGAACTGTGCCGAAAGTGATTTCGGGTGGCGGCGGCATCTATTCCACAGCGCCGGATTATCTGACATTGCTTCAGGCGCTGCTGAACGGCGGAGGGCTTGCGGGGAAAAGCGTCCTGCGGCCGCAGACGGTTGCGCTGATGTCCACCAATCAGATCGGCAACCTCGATGCGGGAATTCTCAAGACGACAAATCCGGCATTGTCTGACAACGTCGATTTTTTCCCGGGTGTCCGGCTGCGGTGGGGGCTTGGCGATATGATCAACATCGATCCTGTGCCCGATGGCCGTAGCGCAGGCAGCCTGACATGGGCCGGGCTTTACAACACCTACTATTGGATCGACCCGGCGTCGCATATCGCGGGGGTGATCATGATGCAGGTATTGCCGTTCGCCGACCAGCGCGCGCTTAACGTCTACCGTCTATTCGAGCGCGGCATCTACCGTGCCCATAGGGCAGCCTGAGCGCGGGCGGTCGCTTCAGGCGTCTTTCTTCTTGGCAGGCTTTTTCACAGCCTTCGCGGCCGCTGCTTCCTCGGCTGCGTTCCTGATCGCCCGGGCGTAACTATCGGCGGTGTTTTCCGCAGAATTCTGCAGCCGCTTGGCCGCGGCCGTGCCGAGTTCCATCGTGCTCTTGGCGATCAGGCGGAACTGGTCCCGGGACGCCTTGTCCTTGGCCTTGGCGGCGCGGGCCATGATCTGGCCGCGCCGTTTCTTCACGGCGGCCATCAGGCTCTTGTTCTGCGCTTTTGCGATTTGCCGGATGACGACGTCGAGATCGGCTTCAGCCATTATGAGTCACTCTTGCCGCACCATGCCACCCGTTAGGTGCTGATATCGCTGGCGCATTACGGTTGATGAAAGAACAGACATCATTGTGTCGCCCCGGCGTGACGATTTCAAGCGCCGATTTGGCAGCGCTATGGCGTGATGTCTTGCTCACTTTTGCAGCTGCCGCCTGAGGCCGGAAGCGCCCGCCGATAACAATCGATTAACGGTGTATTGGTACGAATCCGCAACCAGCAGGAAGGCAAGCGGCATGCGTAATCTAACCGTCTACCAGCGTTTTGCGATGATCATTGCGGCGCTGACGATCGTGCTATTTGCCGTCTCCGCCCTGCAGATCCTGGTGTTGCGCGATGCGACGCTCGACGAGCGGCGCACCACGGTCCGCGATCTCGTCGAGGCCGCGACAAAGGTTCTCGCCCACTACGAGGGGGAGGCCAAGGCCGGCAGGATCGAGCCAGATAAAGCGCGCCAGATGGCCTTTGCCTCGATCAGCTCCATGCGCTGGGGCGAATATTCGGACTACATCGGCGTCTACGGCACGGGCAGCTCCGATGCGGGCGTCACCTACGTGCATGCCAATCCCAAATACATCAACGTCAACCGCTGGGACTTCAAGGACAAGAGCGGCAAGCTGTTGATCCAGGACATCGTGCGGACGGCGCGCGCCGGCGGCGGCTTTGTCGAGTATCTGGCACCCCGATCGGCCGGTGGCGACGAACTTCGCAAGGTCTCCTATGTCGGAGCCTTCGGCGCGGGCGACAAGGCTCTCGCGCTTCAGGCCGGCGCCTATGTCGACGACATCGACGCCGTGGTCTTTCGCCGGATGATCTGGGCGGGGATCGCCGGCCTGGCCGGGCTCGCCATCGCGGCATTCGCGGCGTTCTGGCTTGGCCGTGGCTTGGTCGGCCCCCTCAACAGAACCTGCTCGGCCATGGACGAGCTGATCAAGGGCAATCTTGCGGTCGAAATTCCGTTCGTCGATCGGACCAACGAGGTCGGCCGGATTGCGCGAAGCCTGCAGGTCTTCAAGGATCATCTGGTGGAAACGAAGCGGCTCCGCACTGAGCAGGAAGCGATGAAGACGCGCTCAGCCGAGGACCGGCGGACGGATCTGTCCCGTATCGCCGACGAATTCGAGC
>JBKPMC010000197.1:0-9681 GCA_046731955.1 Pseudomonadota bacterium
GTGGTAGTGATTTGCGCTGGCTCTTAAGCGTGATGAACCGCGAGACAGCGATCTGGCCTGACGGCGGACCCGTTGACCCAGGCATTTGGAGTGACTGGCTGCTCGCTCTCGGGGCGGTCAAGGATCTGGACTTGAGCGAAGAAGCGGCGAAACCTGTGCGATACGCTTCGCGCAACTAACGTTCGCCTTCCATTAAAAGCGGACTATTCCGGCCGTGGGGCATCGTGCCCGAAGGTTACCGGCCGAGCTTCCAGATGACCACGCAAATGACCAGGAGCACCGATTGCGCGATCAACTCGCCGCCGTCTTCAACGATAAGCATCGTCCGGCTGAACAGAAGGGAGCGGCCCACGAGCAACGCGCGGATTGCATCGACCCCAGCGGCCGTGCCTCCGACCAGCAGGATTCCGACTGCTACGGCGAGAATGTCCGCTCGCTCACGTTGACTGGCACGAACGTAGGTGAAGGCGGCTATGCTCGCTATGATCGCCCCGAGTCCTGCGAATGCCGCAAGCTCCCCGCGGTTCTGATGGTTGGGCATCAACAATGTCCCAAGATGCTCGTGAACACGGAACGCATTGTCGAGCACCAGGTACAAGATGAGGAGCGACATCGGCACGAGGACCGGCGACCGACGAACGGCCACGGCGAGCAGAAGAATGCTGGCGATCCCGAGTTGCAGATACTCGAAGATCTCACCGACCCCCCGATCGACGCCTAAGCGGAACCAGCTTTTCCACGCAGCCAAATCCTCGTTGGGGGTAAGGCCGATGATGACGACGTGAACGCCGATCAGCAGCGCGTCTAGCGCAAGGAGCGCAAGCAACACTTTTTGCCGAAACACTGCATTAAACAGCCTGACGAAAGACCGATGGTCGAAAGCCCAGTGCGTTCGCAACAGCCGCCGTACCTCTTGAGGCGCCGCATGTGAGGTGATCAGCAGCCGCATGCTAAAGCCTCCGTGAAAGCCGGATCAGGTAACCGCGGCCTCCCCTGAGGTTACTCTGGATGGTGACGTAGAGATTGCCGGCAGGGTCTCCGGCGATCCCTTGAATGTTCCTCAATTCGCCGCCGAAAACGGCGATCGGAGTGAGGCCATCGAGCAAGGTGTAGCGGTAGAGCTTCCCGTTATCGCTGTCGGTGATGAAGAGCGCATCCCGCGAGTGGTAAAGACTTTCGGGCGAGAAACTCTCGCGACTGGCGATGGGCCGATGAAGGCGGCGGTGCGGGGTCAGCAGGTAGAGGACGTTCGCTTCGTTATCGGCGATGAAAAGACTGCCATCCGGCGCGAACGCCATGCTTTCCGGTTTCACGATTCCCGCGGCGGGTGAAAGAAACGTGCGGACTTCGCCGCTGTCGCTGACGCTGACGACGCGGTGGTGCTCGCCGTCGCCGACGAGGATGCGCCCGGACGGAGCAAGCGCAATCCCCTCCGTGGCGCCCAGACCGTCTTCGGCGCTCGCGAGGCGCACGGTCCGCCCCGCTTTGTCGGTGCGCCAAACCCCGCCGGCCTTGTCGTCGGTGAAGTAGACATTGCCTTGGCTGCCGCGCACGACATCCTCCGGCGATTCCATTCCGCTGCGGCTGTCGGCGATTGTCGTGAAACCTCGACCGGGTCGCCAAAGCCGAACGGCCGATCCGCCCTCGTCCGCGACAAGAACTCCCTCTCCGACCCACCGAAGTCCGTCGGGGGAGGAAATCCCGTTCTGTTCCGTGGCAATGATGTCTGCGTGCCAGCCGCTTTCCAGCAGCAGCACCGCGCCGTGCTGATCCAGGCCGCAGCCCGACAGCAAGCACGCGGCAACGGCTGCCAGCAGCGACCGCAGCTTCAGAACGTGCGCGAGATCGCGGATGTTCTCCAGCAGGCGCGCTATTTCGTAGAGCACGAGAAATAGCAGTGCGGCTGCAAGCGCCTCATGCCGAACGGTCCAGCCTGAAATCGGGTTGAGCGCCCACCTCCCCCAGCGACTTGCGAGGAAGAGTATCGGAACCGCAATCGCTGTGCCGATCGCAATTCCCCCAACCAAGTCGATAGGAGAGTGCATTCCTGTAATGACCCTGCTGAGAAGTGTGACAATCAGGGTCCAGCCGAGGGCGAACAGACCGGCGCGCCTACAGGCAGCTGCAACGCCGAGCGAAAGCGCGAAAAAGATGCCGGCATGATCGCTCGGAAACGAGACCATATCGTTGCGGCTGATTTCGCCGCGACGCAGCGACTCCACACGCCGGGGAGCTTCGCCTGCAAGCGGCACACGGATGGCCAAGGGCGACGCTTCCACCAGCCTGTCGCTCTGAATAGCGTACATGGGGACGGATTGAATGATCGGTCGCGGCACAAAGATACTCCCGCCCAGGCTCTTTGTGGCGGCAACCACGATGGCTGCGGCGCCGAGCGTGGCCAGTAGAATGCCGCGGCGCTTGCGCTTGTCTTCGAATGTCGTCCCTGAAAACCAGGCGAAGAAGAAAGCTGCACAGACGGGCCCGGCCTTCACGAGATTGTTGTCAGCCGCCAGCGCGACCAAAGCGTCGAAGAGCTGGGAGCGGCCCGAAAGCTGGTTCAGCAGCAGGTAAATGCGCTCGTTAAGCGTCAAGAAGAGATTCACAGCGCGTGCCTAGTGCCCCCCGTATCCGTTCCAACTGTGATTGGCGGCTGCGGACGTGAACGCGAATATTGCCGCACCCGCTATCAGCGCAACTCGATGCATGGGTTCCATGAGCATCTCCCCCTTGGACGCAGAACATCGCGTCCAGCTATTCGCCCCGGCAAGGAGCCGAGAGCTCCGATGCAAGGCTTTACCTACTTCATGCACGAGTCAAGATATTGATTTGATCGGCTTTTTACGGGCTGCGATCCCGCTTCCGCTGGCCTTCGTTTTCGATCATTCCTCGCCGCTTGACCCTGACATTGTGTCGAAGGTGCCGAAGGCGCCAGCTGACGGGTCATCGTCAGTAGAGCGGCAACAGGGACAGCTCCATGCAACAGGGGACACGAGATGCCCGGGGAATGAAGGGGGGAGCGCCGCGTAGCGGCCTCGGCCCCTGACTGGAAGCGCACTACACGTTGCTGAACCTGCCAATGTCAGCTTTCCACCCAAAGCAGACATTACCGCCAACGTCCGCTTTCGACCCATTGCGGGCATTAGCCGGGGCGTGACATGTGTCCTGATGTCGCATCCTGAGGGACCCTGAAATGCCCGCGTTCTGCTGCAATCGCCGCCATCGCGCTCGTTCTTCAAGGGACTGCTTACGCGGCTCCACCTTCAGCATCGGGTCTACCTGCCAAAGTCAGACAGCATGTGAAGGACTTGAATTTCTACTGTAGCCGTTTGGGCGGAATTCCGTCCAATTCCCCAAGTCTGCTGCGAATAGTCGATCTGACCGGCGACGGGCGTGCGGACTACGTCATTGACGTGGCGCGCTATCAATGCCGGAAGGCTGCGACATTCGGCTATGGCGGGCACGACGGCAGCCCGGTCTTCATTTATGTTGCCGGCGCAAAGGGCAGGGCCTTCCTCGGCTACGAAGGGAAGAGCCAAGGTGGAACGAGAATAAGAGCGCACGAGGGATGCTACCAGGTTTGGCTTACAGTCGGCGCGTTGGAATGCGGCCAGCCTCGGGGATCGGCTAAAAGCTTTGCCGACTGGTGGTGGTGCTCACGTCCGCTTGAATGGAATCCTCGCACGAACAAGTTCGACTTGGCACCCATAAGCCACGCGAGACGAATCCGCGGCTGAAGACATCAATGTCCGCTTTCCACCCATTGCGGACATTAGCGTAGTGTCTGCTTTCGACCCGTTGCAGCCACACTGGATGCATGAGAAAATTCGAGGATGGCCCTTCCTCCTAGCTCTTCAGGCCGGATCCCCGAATGCCGGAGCGCAGGGCGGCTCCCTTTGTGGCGCTCCCCCCGCGAATTGGTCGAAACTCGCAGCCGTGCCTCCAACCTCAGACTCGCGTCCTGTGAACGTTCTTGCTGTCCAAGCGGATGGCCAACTTCGCTGGAACGGAACCTCGGTAACCGAAGCTCAGGCTCGTGAGTATCTTGGCGTGTTACGACTTCCGCAGCTGCAGCCGGGTTGGCTTATGGTCCTCACCTTCGAGCGGGGTGCGGACTGCAATACTGTCACGCACGTTCGAAAGACGATGGACTCTATATTGAGCTGCAACCCATCAAACTGTGGCGAGGCTAGCTCAATCGATCGCTAATGTCCGTTTTCCACCCAAAGCGGACATTCAGGCGTTCCCTGACGCTCGACACCCGCGCAACCATTTGAGGCGCCGCCTCCACGCTGCTAACCGTCGTCACCCATGGCCACCAACCCCGAAAGCCGCCCGCGGGGCCGCTCGATCAAGAACCTGCGGATGGTGTGGGGATTCGCGCTTCGCTACCCCGGCCAGATCGCGATCGCCGCGCTCGCGCTTCTCGTCGCCGCCGCCGCGACTGCAGGCGTGCCCTATGCGTTCAAGCTGATCATCGACAAAGGCTTCGCGTCAGGCGGGGGCACGACGCGCGACATCGCCCGCTGGTTTGAATATCTGCTTCTGCTGGTCGGTGTGATGGCGATTGCGACCGCCTTTCGCTTCTATTTCGTCTCCTGGCTCGGCGAGCGCACGGTAGCCGACATCCGGCTCGCGGTGCACCGCAACCTGCTCCGCCTTTCGCCAGGATTTTTCGAGGAGAACCGACCGGCCGAAATCACGTCGCGAATCACGGTCGACACGACGATCATCGAGCAGGTCGTTGGGACGACGGTCTCGGTCGCGCTGCGCAACACGATCCTTGGAATCGCCTGCGTCATCATCCTGTTCGCGCTCGCGCCCACCCTTGCCCTCCAGATCCTGGTGGGAGCGGCCTTAGTTGTCCTGCCGATCGCCGTGCTCGGCCGCCGTGTGCGCGCGATTTCCACGCGCAGCCAGGACCGCATCGCCGATGTCGGGACCGTGACCAGCGAAGTGCTCGGCGCGATGAAGATCGTGCAGGCGTTCAACCAGCAGGGCCGCGAAGCAACCCGCTTCGCCGAGGCCGTGAGCCGGGTCTTCGCAACAGCCAAGCGGCGAATCTTCGTGCGCGCGCTGATGACGGCGATCGTAATCTTCCTGATCTTCGGCGCGATCACTTTGGTCATCTGGCAGGGTGCGACAGCGGTCGCTGCGGGCCGGATGACCGGCGGCACGATCGCAGCCTTCGTGCTTTACGGCGGCTTGCTCGCCGGCGCCTTTGGTAATTTGTCCGAAGTCTATGGCGACCTGCTGCGCGCGGCGGGGGCGTCCGAGCGTCTCTCTGAATTGCTCCAAGCGAAGCCCGACATCAGCGCGCCGGCTAACCCGGTGAAGCTGCCCGAACCGCCGCGCGGAGAGCTGATGTTCGAGCATGTCGCCTTCCATTATCCGACTCGGGAGGACACGTCGGCGCTCAACAATTTCAGCCTGAAGATTCATCCGCGCGAGCGACTTGCTGTCGTCGGACCGTCGGGCGCGGGCAAGACGACGATTTTCCAGCTCGCCGAGCGCTTTTATGACCCGCAGCGAGGGAGCGTCTTCTTCGACGGCGTGGATCTGCGCGACGCCGACCCGGCCGACATCCGCCAGCGGATCGCGATGGTGCCGCAGGAGACCGTGATCTTCGCGGCGAGCGCGCGCGACAATCTGCGCTATGGCAATTGGGACGCGACCGAGGAGCAGCTGTGGCAGGCCGCGCGAGACGCGCATGCGGACGAATTTCTTCGCGCGCTTCCCGAGGGACTCGACACCTACATGGGCGAAGGCGGTGCGCGTCTGTCGGGCGGCCAGCGGCAGCGCATCGCCATCGCCCGCGCGCTTCTGCGCGACGCGCCCCTGCTTCTGCTCGATGAAGCGACGTCCGCGCTCGATGCGGAAAGCGAGCGATTAGTGCAGGACGCGCTCGATCGGCTGATGGCCGACCGAACGACGATCGTCATCGCGCATCGCCTGGCGACGGTGCGCGCCGCCGACCGCATCGTCGTCATGGACGAAGGTCGGATCGTCGAGGAAGGCACTCACACGACGCTGACCGCGCGCGGAGGGCTATACGCGCGGTTGGCTAGACTACAGTTCGAGGATCGCGCGGCCTAAGCCGTTAACTCGCGCCCCCGCCTGCCCCGCCACCACTGCCGGTAGTAACGCCGCGGGTGGTTCGGCGACGTCCGCGCGCCGTGCGCGAACGCGTAGTCCGCGAGGCGGTGCTGCGTGGCTTGGCTGCGGTGGTCGCACGCTTCGTGGTCGCACGCTTCGCAGGTGTCCGCTTCGCTGTAGAGCGCTTAGCGGCCGAGCGCTTCGCAGCCGGCTTGCGCGCCGTCGATGCGCGCGTCGAACCCGCCCCAGCGGATTTCGCACGCGAACTTGTCGAACGCTTTGCCGTCGAACGCTTCGCGGGTGACCGCTTCGCAGTCGAACGTTTTGCGGTCGAGCGCGATGCGGTCTTGCGACGCTTGGCTGGACGCCGTGCGGTGCTGCGCGTCGCGCTTGAGGAGGCCGCGCTCGCGCCGGCTTCCTCGCCCTCGGTCCATTTGCCCGACATCACGCGCTGCGCAGCATCGGCAACTGCTTCGGCGATGATCGAGCCCAATTTGGTCGCGCTGGTCACCATGCTGCTTGCGGCCTGCGATGCGGTGTCGGCAGCGTCGAGTCCAGCATCGCGAATTTTGCGCCGCGCGGATGGGCTCGCGCTGATTGCGGCTGCTGCGGCTGCGAGACCGGCAGCAAGCATTTCCTTGCTCATCGCGGCCTTGGCGAGCTTGTCGATGGTATCATTCGATTTGGAAGACGATCTGGAAGAACTTTTACGTGCTGACTTTGCCATCGCTTAATCTCCCTCCGTCGCGAAGAAAGACACTTTATGCACGTAACGGTTCCCGAATGAAGTAGGGATTACGCGGATTTTCGCAATTACATCCACGCATGCGCGGCACGAGTTCGCGGAAATGTTGATGACGGTGCTCGCGGACATGTTAAAGGGCACCGCTGCGTCAAAGCAGCGATGCCCTTCGACATGGTCAGCGGCCGAAGGCGTGGCCGTTCGTCAGCATCTAGGGCCTACGAACACCCCTCTCCGACCTCCCTGCTGAACCATGAGACATCGGATCACCTCCTTTCGCTGCGTTGAAGCCACGTAGAACATGAGTCTTTGCGGCCTTGAGCGCAAGACTTGTAATGATGTGAACATTCGGCAATCTTCTTGCGCTTCGCGCCTCATCTTCAGGTGCGGCAATCTTCGATCACCCTCGCAACCTCTTCCCACGATGGGACAACGAGTGCGGGCTGGCCCGATACGCTGAAGGCAATGCGGCCGCGGCTGAACGCCATCGAATCGAGCAAAGGATCGAACGCCGGGACCGTTGCGCTGAGCCGATTGGTCGCGGGATTGAAGCTCGCCGAAAGGTTGCGCGACTGCGCGCTGGTCCATATGCCGATGTACGGCGCAGCACCGGTCGCCGGCTTTGCGATGGTGACCTGGCGGGCCGCGCGCGCGCAATTCAGGAACAGTTGCGGCCGCGAGTTCGCATCGAGGAATGACGCTTCGCTCCCCCCCGTGGCCGGCGCATAGGTCCACATACCCTGCAGCGGCGTCGCGATGCTGAAGTCCGGGTTTGCCGGCGCGGGCGCCTGGGCGTGAAGCGAAGTGGCGGCAGTCAGCGCGAGCGCTGCAGCAATCGGGAATCTCATGTGCTCAGCGACTCAGGCGATCGACTTTGGCCTGGAGCGCGGCGAGCTCGGCCTTGAGCTCGTCAACCTCGCTGCTGCTCGGCTTCGCCTCCTGCTTCGCCTTGCCTCCGGTGAAGGCGCGGCTCGCATCCTCGAACATCGCCATGTTGCGCTTGGCGATATCGGCAAAGACATTGCCACCGAACGCGTCGCGCACGGCGCTCTGGTTGCGCTGGAATGCGTCCATCGCGGCTTCGAGATACTGGGGAACGAAATTCTGCATCGAATTGCCATAGAGTCCGATCAGCTGCTTGAGGAAGTTGATCGGCAGCATGGTTGCGCCGCGTGCTTCTTCGTCCACGATGATCTGAGTGAGCACCTGGCGCGTGATGTCCTCGCCGGTCTTGGCGTCGACCACTTCGAACTCACGGCCCTCGCGCACCATCTGCGCGAGCCGGTCGAGCGTGATGTAGGTCGAGCTTTCGGTGTCATAAAGCCGCCGGTTCGCGTACTTCTTGATCGTCACCTTACCCGAAGACTTGGCCATGAACCGCTCCCGAAACGCGAGAAACGACTTACTACCGGAGCATAGTGCGGTGCAACATGAACGCTCGCCTCGGCCGTTGCCACTGTTCCTGGAGCTGGTTCGGGAGATGTCGGAACGCGATCCCGACCTCGCGCGCGATGCGCTGACAGGCCTTCGAGCTTATGAGAGCGCCGAACGTATTCAGCGGCCCGAGCTCAAGCCGGAAATCGCGCGCGTCAATGGAAGCTGCATCCGTGACCATGGCGGCAGCGGCCCTCCGGCCTTGCTCATCCCGTCGCTGATCAACCCACCGCGAATCCTGGACCTCGACGCCGAGGTGTCGCTGGCAGGCGCGGTCGCGGGTATGGGCCGGCGTGCGCTGCTGCTCGATTGGGGAAAAGCCGACGAACGTTCCAGCTTGGCGGTAGCGGGCCACGTCGAACATTTGCTGCTGCCCTTGCTGCGCAGCATCGGCGATCCCGTCGCCCTGGTCGGTTATTGCCTCGGCGGCACGATGGTGATCGCCGCCGCAAACCTGATTCAATGCGAGCGGGCCGTCACGCTGGCGGCTCCGTGGAACTTCGCCCGTTATCCGGACCGTTCGCGCGATGCGATTGAGGGCGTGTGGCGCCATTCCGAACGCGCCGCGAATGCGCTCGGCGCCTTGCCGATGGAGGTGCTTCAGGCGGCTTTCTGGTCGCTCGATCCCGAGCGCACAGTCCGTAAGTTTGCGGAATTCGGACGGGTTGATCCCCGCAGCGCCGAAGCCCGTCGTTTCGTCGAACTCGAGGATTGGGCGAACGGTGGGGAGGCCCTGCCCTATCCAGCGGCGAAAGAGCTTTTGGAAGAGCTGTTTGGCCGCGATCTGCCGGGGTCAGGCCAGTGGCACGTCGGAGATCGCTTCGCGACAGACGATCTTGAGGTACCTGTCCTGCACATCCTCGCCGGAAATGACCGCATCGCTCCGCCCGCGACGGCGCCGGCCGGCAACTCAATGAGCATCCCCTCCGGCCATGTCGGGATGATCGTCGGGTCGGCACGGACGCGGCTCCACCAGGAGCTTGCGCGCTTTCTTGGTCCGGCTTGACGCTAGTTCCAGGTAGAGAGGCACAACAATGGGCGCGCCAAGGAAGCGATGCGAATGGGTGAGCGCGAAAGATCCGCTGATGCTCGATTATCATGATCGCGAATGGGGCGTGCCCGTTCACGACGATCGCAAGCATTTCGAGTTCCTGGTGCTCGAGGCGGCGCAAGCGGGGCTGAGCTGGTCTATCGTGCTCAAGAAGCGCGAAGGCTACCGTCGCGCCTTCAGCGGCTTCGATCCACAAAAGGTTGCGCGCTACTCCGACAAGCGGATTGAGGCACTGACGCAGGACCCGTCGATCATTCGCAACCGGCTGAAGATCGCGGCAGCGGTGCGCAATGCGCGCCAGTTTCTCGCCATCCAGGAGGAGTTCGGAAGCTTCGATTCCTACTGCTGGCGCTTCGTCGAT
>JBKPMC010000198.1:0-5763 GCA_046731955.1 Pseudomonadota bacterium
TAGACCGACTGGTCGCCGTGGGGATGGTATTTACCGATGACGTCGCCGACCGTGCGCGCCGATTTGCGGTATGGCTTGTTCCATTCGAAGCCGTTCTCGTGCATCGCGTAGAGAATGCGGCGATGCACGGGCTTCAACCGGCCGCGCGCGTCCGGCAGCGCGCGTGCCACGATCACGCTCATGGCGTAATCGAGGTAGGAGCGTTTCATCTCGTCGAGGATGGAAACGGGACGGATATCGGAGGGCTCCGGCGGCTCGCCGGGCTTGTTATCTTCAGGGTCAGACAAAGGGGAATCCGGTCAGTTCTAGCTGAGAATCATATAGCGCATCGGGGGTCCGATAACCACCCCGAAGCGCTCCGGATGCGCTGTTTTTCCGCTCGTTTTTTCATGGACTTACCGGGATTGGTGGCGTCGCTCACGGGCCTTGCTGGAACCGCCATTTCGGGGCCGGAAAGGCAGCGCCCAAAACGGTGTTTTCGCGCGTCCGCCTATTGGCCGAAAACCGCGGCATGCATGATCCGCCCCGGCAGGAAGGTGAACAGGCCGGCGATGACCAACCCGCCCGTGAACATGCCGATCATCGCCAGGCGATGGCGCCGCACATTATGGCGGCGTGCGGCGATAACGGCGATCGGCAGCATGATCAGAACGTAGATCGAGAGCAGATGGATCGGGCTCCACGGGCCGAACAGCCTGATCTCGTGGATCCAGAGCGAACTGGCGGCGACGGTGGCCATCAGGCCGACCCAGATCCAGCCGATCGTCCGGTGCGGCAGCGTGCCCTTTGGAGCTGCGAGCTGGACCACGCCAAGCGCGAAGGCGGCCATCGCCGCAAAGGCATGAAGGGGTATTGCGGGAGCGGCATTGAGCAACGGCGCAAGCGACATCTGAAACTCCCTCGGATCATCCGACCAGGCCAGCCAGTCCGGCCCCATGTAAGGAGTATTCACATCGATCTTTCCAACGTCAAGATCAATCTTGACGTTGTCAAGTTAAGTCAAGGCCGAAGCTTCCGTCCCGATGGCGGGCGGGCCGCAAATCACAGCGGGAGCAGGGTTTGGCTTTTACGGAATGCCGCTATGCCTTGCGCGGGCGCATGCGCACCCATCGCCTTGCTGCGGAGCGACGCCTGCCCTGAGGAGGCGTCACCCTGCGTGGCAATTGATCAGGCTTCCAACTTAGAACGGGATGTCGTCGTCCATGTCGCTGTTGCGGCCACCGCCGGCCGCGACGGCCCGCCGCGGCGCCGAGCTGCTCGGACTGCCGGAGCCGAAATCGCCGGAATCGTCGGAGCCGAAACTGCCGCCACCGCCGCCGCCGCGACCGTCCAGCATGGTCAGAGTCGAGTTGAAGCCCTGCAGCACGACTTCGGTCGAGTATTTCTCGACGCCGCTCTGGTCGGTCCATTTGCGGGTCTGCAGCGCGCCCTCGACGTAAACCTTGGCGCCCTTCTTCAGATATTGCTCGGCGACCTTGCAGAGTCCCTCGTTGAAGATCACGACGCGGTGCCACTCGGTCTTCTCCTTGCGCTCGCCGGTGCCCTTGTCGCGCCAGGTTTCCGACGTCGCGATGCTCAGATTGGCAATCGGCCGCCCGTCCTGTGTCCGCCGGATTTCAGGATCCTTGCCGAGGTTGCCGACCAGAATCACCTTGTTTACGCTTCCCGCCATCGCCGCTCTCCACTCGATATCGCCGGGCAAAAATCACTGGTCGAGCCCGCCAAGTGCCGGCCGCCTTCAATTCCTGACCTGTCGCCAGTTTCCTTGACCTGTCGCCTTGTCCGCTTGCTGCGTCCGCATCAGGACATCTGAAACGACCCTATACGCTCGCAAAGCCCGCCGACTTAGCGATCCCTCGGCAAGTCCGCGGTTATCCACATATAGCATCGCCCCCGGAGGCGTTCCAGCTTTGTTCCGGTATCTCACGTCGCCATGGGGTCGGACTTGGGGGCCGGCTCGGGATCGACTCGCCATTCAACTATACGGCGACCTTAGTTCGCCACAATCGAGTCCAGAAAATGACAAAATGGAACCGAAAGTTCCGCCCGCTAGCGTGAATAACGCAAGTATTTCATAAGCTTGACTCCATATTTAGGCCACGAGTGTTGCAATATGGAGACGCAATTTTTGAGCGAGTCACGCTATAAAATTACCTATCGGCGCGGGCGCTCGCGTCATCACGGCAACGCTTCGGGACCAACGGGAAGCGGGCAAGAGCTGGAGATAGAGGATGAAGAAGTTTCTGTTAGGTACGGTTGCTCTCATCGCGTTCGCGGCACCTGCGGCGGCGGCCGACCTCGCCGCGCGTCCTTACACCAAGGCCCCGCCGGCGCCGATCGCCCTCGTGTACGACTGGAGCGGTTTCTACATTGGCGCCAACGGTGGTTGGGGTTCGAGCCGCAAGTGCTGGGACTTCGTGACGCCGGCCGGCGCATTCCTCGCCAACGAAGGTTGTCATGACGCGACCGGCGGCACCGCCGGCGGTCAGATCGGCTATCGCTGGCAGGCCAGCAGCTGGGTGTTCGGCCTTGAAGCCCAGGGCAACTGGGCCGACTTCCAGGGCAGGAATGCGAGCCTAGCCTTTTTGGGTGTCGACAATGAGTCGCGGGTCGATGCATTCGGCCTCTTCACCGGCCAAGTCGGCTACGCCGCCAACAACGTGCTGTTCTACCTGAAGGGTGGCGCCGCCGTGACCTCGGATCGTTTCCGGACCTTCGCCGCTGGCACCAATATTTTGACCAGCAGCACGGGCGATGACACCCGCTGGGGCGCCGTGGTCGGTGTCGGCCTCGAATACGGCTTCGCTCCGAACTGGTCAGCCGCCATCGAATACGATCACCTGTTCATGCAGGACCGCACCTACGCCTTCATCACGCCGGGCGGTATATTCGCCGGCAACGATCGCATCCGTCAGGACGTCGACCTCGTCACCGTCCGCGTCAACTATCGCTGGGGTGGCCCGGTCATCGCGAAGTACTGATCGCTGCGACAGCAAATGGATTACGGAAAGGCCGGCCTCGCGCCGGCCTTTTTGTTTGCTTGCATCGAGTCCCCACGCTTGGGGGTGCGACATTCTGTCCATTTGTGGCGCGCAAGCTACAGCCAAATGCCAGCCGGTTCCTGTACCGTCGGTTCCATCAACCTTGGCTGGGGGCTCATCTTGTACAAATTGCTGCTTGGCGCCGCGGGCGCGATTGCACTGACGGCTTCGGCTTCGGCGGCCGATCTTGCGGCGCGCCCCTACACCAAGGCGCCAGGCCCGATGATTGCCGTGGGCTATGACTGGAGCGGATTTTATACCGGCCTCAACGGCGGCGGCGCATCGAGCCGCAAGTGCTGGACCATCACCAACGATAACGGCAATGCGGTCACGCCGAACTCGGAGGGCTGCCACGACGCGACGGGCGGTTTGGCCGGTGGCCAGATCGGTTACCGCTGGCAGGCCGCCAATTGGGTGTTCGGCGTTGAAGCCCAGGGTGATTGGGCCAACCTGACGGGATCAAATGCCAGCCAGACGGTGCTAATTCCTGCGACCAACCGGACCAAGATCGACGCCATCGGCCTCTTCACCGGCCAGGTCGGCTACGCCTGGAACAACGTTCTTTGGTACGTGAAGGGTGGCGCTGCGGTCACCGACGACAAATACAGCACCTTCTTCACCGCAACCGGCGTCGAATATAATCGAACGAGCGAAGCACGCTGGGGCGGTGCTGTCGGGACCGGAATTGAAATCGGTTTTGCGCCGAACTGGTCCGTTGCCGTTGAATACGACCATCTGTTCATGGGCACCCGCAACGTTACGTTCCCGGCAACGGCCATTGCCGTCTCGCGCGCCGACGACATTCATCAGAACGTCGACATGGCAACGGTACGAATCAACTATCGCTGGGGCGGCCCGGTCATCGCGAAGTACTGACCGCGCTCCGCGCGCATTGAATGCAAAAGGCCGGCTTCACGCCGGCCTTTTCGTTTTGGTTGTACCGCAGGACCACGCGCACCCGCTGCGGTTGCAGATTACCTATCTTTTGCCGCGGATGTGGTTTTTCGGCGACAGCCTTATGCGATGACTTCACGCTATATGCGCAAGCAACCTCAAATTGACTACGCGCATAGCTGCGTTGGAAATCCCGAAGGAAGGAAGAAGAACGTGAAGAAAATTTTGCTGACGACGACCGCTCTGATCGCGCTTGGGATCGCCCCTGCGGCCGCCGCAGACCTTGCCGCACGGCCCTACACCAAGGCGCCGCCGATGGCGGTTGCGATCAACAACTGGGGCGGGTTCTACATCGGCGCGATGGGCGGCTACGCCCAGGAAAACTCCGACGGCCTGGGCACGCTTAGCGGCGGCTTCGCCGGCGGCACCGCTGGCTACAACTGGCAGATGGGCAACGTCGTGCTCGGCATCGAAGCGGATGCCGCCTGGGCGGACGTGGGCGCCACCGTGGGCCTCTTCGGCGGCCTCGCCTCGGTCAGCTCCACGATTCGCGACATGGGCACCGTTCGTGGCCGCGTCGGCTATGCCTTCGATTCCGTCCTGATCTACGGCACCGGCGGCTACGCCTGGGCCGACAACCGCATCACCGCCACGGCGCTCGGCGCGAGCATCTCGGACAGCCAGGTTCACTCCGGCTGGACCGTCGGCGCCGGTGTCGAAGTCATGTTCGCACCGAAATGGTCGGTCAAGGCCGAGTACCTCTATCGCAGCTTCCAGGGCGAGACTTACTTCTCTGGCATCGTTCCAGGCGGCGTGAACAGCGGAACGCTCAACCTGAACAGCGTTCAGGTCGGCGTGAACTATCACTTCTAAGACTTCCCGCAGGTCCAAGACTTCCTGCTGAAACTGCCTGCGCCTCCGTTCCGCGATCCGGAACGGAGGCGCATTTATTTGAGGAGTTCCGGTCGGAGCTGCTGACTGCTGCTGCCAAAGAAGGACAGCACAAACAATCCGTTGATGATTCGCACGCGGCACTGGAAATCCCTCGTCGTTCTTCCTATGTTCCGACTTTCAATCATCGGCGCCTGATCCCGGCTCTCGCCGGCAATGCGCGCCCAACGTGGCGCGTCTTCCGGCGCGTCTGGAAATGCCGATATGGATGAAGTGCTCAGGGCGAAGCGCCAACCACCCGCCGGCTCCGCATCGCGTGCGATAATCATCCGCGGCGCACGCGAGCACAATCTCAAGAACGTCGACGTCGAGATTCCGCGCGACAAACTCGCGGTGTTCACCGGCCTCTCCGGCTCCGGCAAATCCTCGCTCGCATTCGACACCATCTATGCCGAAGGCCAGCGCCGCTACGTCGAATCACTCTCGGCCTATGCGCGCCAGTTCCTGGAGATGATGCAGAAGCCTGATGTCGACCAGATCGACGGCCTCTCGCCCGCGATCTCGATCGAGCAGAAGACAACTTCGAAAAACCCGCGCTCCACCGTCGGCACCGTTACCGAGATCTACGACTATATGCGCCTGCTCTGGGCGCGCGTCGGCGTGCCCTATTCGCCGGCCACGGGGCTGCCGATCGAAAGCCAGATCGTCTCGCAGATGGTCGACCGCGTGCTGGCGCTGCCGGAAGGCACGCGGCTCTATCTGCTGGCGCCGGTCGTGCGCGGCCGCAAGGGCGAGTACAAGAAGGAGCTCGCCGAATGGCTCAAGAAGGGCTTTCAGCGCGTCAAGATCGACGGCACCTTCTATGAGCTGTCGGAAGCGCCCACGCTGGACAAGAAATTCCCGCACGACATCGACGTGGTGGTCGACCGCATCGTGG
>JBKPMC010000199.1:0-25660 GCA_046731955.1 Pseudomonadota bacterium
CGTGATCGCGCTTAGCTGACGCGGGTCCAGCGCTGCTCGGAGCAAAGCATGCCGAGCACGGCACAGCCTTTCACCACCATCACGTCCGGCCCGAGCTGGCGGACGACCGCCGAGCCGCGGATGTTGCGCTTGGGCTCGAACGCGCGCCCCTTGTAGACGCCGTCGCCGGCCGGCCGAAGGTCGCTCAGCACACGGGTGCCGGGCGCAGCGCCCTTCTCGCGATTCTTGGCCGTGGCCCAACTCACCGTGCCGCAAAGAGCGTCGCCGCAGCGAGCGACGTGGACGATGACGCTGTGCTTCGGGTTCGCCCATTTGCCCTCGAGCGAGTGCGCCGAGGCGGTTACCGGCACGACTGCGGCCACGAAGATCAGCGCCGTCATTGTGAGAATTCGGCTCATGATCCGCGATTTAGCCGGGTTTTGTGGCAGAAATCGCGCCTCCAGCTTGCGCTCGGATGAACGGGACTGGGCTTCTTGCTACTTGGGGGCGGGGACCGAGGTGTCGGTGGGGAGGGATCCGGGGAAGGCGGTCCAGGTCTGCGACTTGCAAAGCGCCTTGCCCGCGGCGCACCCGGACACCTTGAGCTCATCCTGGCTGACCCGTTTGATTTTCGCGGTCACTCGCATGTTCTGGTCGGGGATGAACAATTTGCCCAGCCAGCTTCCGTCGTTGCGCTGCTCGAGGTTGGTGAGGAGCTGGGTTCCGACCAGCTGGCTGGTGACCTTGCTCGAATCCTTCTTGGCCCTGTCGCTGGCCCAGGCGACGGTTCCGCACGGGCTGCCGCCGCAAGGCGCGATCTTCATGATGCTGTTCCCGCCGGGGCTGCGCCAGACGCCGTCGATCGAATCTTGCGGAGTCTGCGCTG
Source organism: Pseudomonadota bacterium (assembly GCA_046731955.1). Classification (GTDB taxonomy): domain Bacteria; phylum Pseudomonadota; class Alphaproteobacteria; order Sphingomonadales; family Sphingomonadaceae; genus Sphingomicrobium. Next base: position 866 of record JBKPMC010000199.1, read on the forward strand.
CAGTCAGCGCCAGCAGGGGGATTGCAAGATATGCACGCATGGCGGTCCGCCTTTCCGATGCCGAGTCCACCTTTACCCGCATATGGCGCTTTAATGGAAATCCCGGCTCTTCGGGATGATCTCGACGTCGCGCGGATGACGGCGTTGAGGTGGACGCATGGCTCCCGGTGCATCGCCGCGCGACAGTGGCGGGTCCATCATCTCTTCGTTTAAATGGTGCAGCATGTTGGTGTGATCCTTGAGGCGGCGCGCGACAACATGGATCACGTCGCTGTCGGGGTCGCGCTGGACGATGCCATGCACCGCCATCAGCCGTGCGCCCATCACGATCTTGCGCTGCTTTTCGAACACGTCCGGCCAGACGACGAGGTTGGCTACTCCGGTCTCGTCCTCGATGGTGATGAACACCACACCCTTGGCGCTGCCCGGCCGCTGGCGGATCAGCACCAGCCCGGCGATCGACAGGCGCTTGCCGTCGCGGATGTTTTTCAGTTGCTCGGCGGTGATGAATTTCCGCGCCGCATAATGGTCGCGCAGAAAGCTCATCGGATGTGCTTTCAGCGACAGGCGGATGGTTTGGTAATCGGTCACGACATGTTCTGAGAGCGGCATCGCCGGGAGCTGCGCAGGTTCCGTTTCCGAGCCTTCGTCGCGCGCCTCTGCATAAGTGAAGAGCGGCAGATCGGGCGCCTGTTTCAGCGCGCGCGAGTCCCATAGCGCGGCTCGTCGGTCGAGGCCCATCGAACGGAAGGCGTCGGCCTCTGCAAGGCGCTGGATCGCATGGACCGGCACGCCGCCGCGTGACCGCAATTCCTCGACCGTCCGGTACGGCCGCCGCGTCACCAGCCGGTCCGCTGCCTCGCGCTGCAGTCCATCGACCTGCCGCAGGCCGAGGCGGAGCGCGATTTTCCCCTCCCCATGATGGGGAGGGGTAGGGGTGGGGTGATCGTGGACGTCGAGCAGGGCTCGGGAATCGCCCCCATCCAACCCTCCCCCATCGAGGGGGAGGGCTTCCAAAGTGCAGTCCCAATCGCTGTGGTTCACATCCACCTCGCGTACTTCGACGCCATGCTCCTTCGCATCGCGGACGATCTGCGCGGGCGCGTAAAAGCCCATCGGCTGGGAGTTCAGAAGCGCCGCCGCGAATGCCGCAGGATATTTCCACCTCAGCCAGCTCGACACATAGACGAGGTGCGCGAAGCTGGCCGCGTGGCTTTCGGGGAAGCCATATTCGCCAAAGCCCTTGATCTGGTCGAAACAGCGCTGCGCGAAGTCGGGGTCGTAACCGCGCGCGACCATGCGTCCGACCATCTTGTCCTGAAGGGGCTCGATTTTTCCCTTCGACCGGAAGGTCGCCATCGCTTTCCGCAGCTGGTTCGCTTCCTCGGAGCTGAACTTCGCGGCGTCCAGGGCGATCTTCATCGCCTGCTCCTGGAAGATCGGCACGCCCAACGTCCGCCCGAGGATGCGTTGGAGCTCGTCGGGCGGCCCATGTTCGGGGTCGGGGCAGGGGAAAGTCACCGGCTCCTTGCCGCTGCGGCGCTTCAGATAGGGGTGGACCATGTCGCCCTGGATCGGTCCGGGGCGGACGATCGCCACCTCGATGACGAGGTCGTAGAAGCAGCGGGGCTTGAGCCGCGGCAGCATGTTCATCTGCGCCCGGCTCTCGACCTGGAACACGCCGAGCGAATCCCCCTTGCAAAGCATGTCATAGACCTCAGGCACCTCCTGCGGGATGGTCGCAAGCGACCACCTTTCGTCGTGGTGCTGCTCGACGAGGTCGAAGCATTTGCGGATGCAGGTCAGCATTCCCAATGCGAGCACGTCGATCTTCAAAATCCCGAGCTCGTCGATGTCGTCCTTGTCCCATTCGATGAAGGTGCGGTCGTCCATCGCGCCATTGCCGATCGGCACCGTCTCGGTCAGCGGCCGCTCGGTGAGGATGAAGCCGCCGACATGCTGCGACAGGTGCCGCGGCATGCCGACCAGCTGCTCGGCGAGCCTGAGCGTCCGTTTGAGGTGCGGGTCGGACAGGTCGAGCCCGGCGTCGTCGGCACGCTCTTCCTCGAGCTCGGCATCCATATGACCCCAGACGGTGGAGGCCATCGCCGCCGTGACGTCTTCGCTAAGCTCCATCACCTTGCCGACCTCGCGGATCGCCGAGCGCGGACGATAGTGGATCACCGTCGCGGCGATCCCGGCCCGTTCACGGGTATATTTCTCATAGATGTGCTGGATTACCTCCTCGCGCCGCTCATGCTCGAAATCGACGTCGATGTCGGGCGGCTCGCGCCGTTCCTCGGAGATGAAACGCTCGAACAGGAGGTCGCTGGTCGACGGGTCGACCGCGGTGATTTTCAGGCAGTAACAGACGGAGCTGTTCGCCGCCGAGCCGCGGCCCTGGCACAGGATCGGCGGGTTCAATGAGCGCGCGAAAGCGACAATGTCATGAACCGTCAGGAAGTAGCGCGCGAAGTCGAGCCGCTCGATGAGCGCGAGCTCGTGGCGGAGCTGATGCGATACCTTGTCGGGAATGCCGTCCGGCCAGCGCTGCTTGGCGCCCTCCCAGGTCAGATGCTCCAAATGCTGCTGCGGCGAGCGGCCGTCCGGCACCGTTTCCCTGGGATATTCGTAGCGCAGTTCGTCCAGGCTGAAGTTGAGGCTGTCGGCGAACTCCCGTGTTGCCGCGATCGCATGCGGCCAGTCGGCGAACAGCCGCGCCATCTCCTGCGGTGATTTCAAATACCGCTCGGCATTGGGATTGAGCAGGTATCCCGCGGTAGTGATCGTGACTTTCTCGCGGATGCAGGTGACGACGTCCTGCAGCGGCCGGCGCTCGGGCACGTGATAATGGACGTCATTGGTCGCGAGGATCGTGCAGCCGTGCGCGCGCGCCAGCCAGTCGAGACGTTCGATCCGAGCATTATCGTTGCCGCGATAGAGATACGTCGCTACGACATGACGCAGTGACGTCAAAGCGTCGCGAAGCCGCGGCACTTCTCCTTCAAAATCATCGAGATTATCAGATGGCCAGGCGATGAAGGCGATGCCCTCCTGGTGGGCGGCAACATCCGCGAGCGTCAGTTCGCACTCGCCTTTCTCGGCGCGCATTTTCCCGAGGCTGAGCAGCCGCGACAGTCGTCCGTAGCCCTCGCGGTCGGTGGGATAAGCGAGCAGACTCGGCGCGTCGGTGAGATCCAGGCGGCAACCGATCAGCGGCTTCAGGCCCGCTTCTTTGGCGGCGCTATGCATTCGGACGACCCCGGCGAGCGTGTTGCGGTCGGCAATGCCGAGCGAATCCATTCCGAGCTCGAGCGTTCGCAATGTCAGCTCGATCGCGTCCGACGCTCCCCGCAGGAAGGAGAAGGGCGAGGTCACACCAAGCTCGACATATGGCGCGCGTGTCGCCGGAGGTGGCGGCATGTCCGCACGCCGCACCAGCTTCAGCCGCGAGAATCCGACCTTCTCGGGCATCAGCTTTCGCTTTTCTCTTCGTCATTGCGAGCGCAGCGAAGCAATCCAGTGCGATGGCTGGATTGCCGCGTCGCCTTCGGCTCCTCGCAATGACGGGTCAGTGCAGGCATCAGCCGAACAGCCCGTGCATGAACCAATTCGGCAGCCCGCCTCGTCCGTCACCTATGAGCCCCTCGCGGTAGATCCAGTAGCGGCGGCCGACCGCGTCCTCGACGCGGTAGTAATCACGCAGCCGCGCCGACGAGAGCGAACGCCACCATTCGGGCGCGATCCGCTCGGGTCCCTCGACGCGGGAAATGTCGTGGACTGCGCGCCGCCAGATGAACCGGCGCGGCATGCCCTCAGGCGTCGCATAAATGACGTCGATTGCTTCGGGCCGGTCGAGCAGGCGCTGTGGGCGAGTAAGCTCCTCCCTAGCCGTAGGCTGGGGAGGGGGACCGCTCGACAAAGTCGAGTGGTGGAGGGGTTTGGCGCCGACCCCTCCACCATGCCGCTTCGCGCCATGGTCCCCCTCCCCATCGCTCCGCGATAGGGAGGAGCTAACAACACTCCCCCACCCGCTCGCCCGTTCAGGAAGGTGGCTCTCGTGCGCCTGCGGCCGGCGCACCGCGCCGGACCCCAGCTTCACCGTCAGCCGGTCGACCAGCCGCGCGAGTTCACGCTCGCCGGTCGGTTCTTCGACCAGGCTTTCCTGCGGCATGCCAAGTTGCTCCGTCCACTCGGCAGTGAGGGCGAAGGCGTCGAAACCGAACTCCGGATCGAGCGCCGCGGCCTTGTCGGCGAGAAGGCGCTGGAGATGCTTCGGCTCTCGGCTGGGAATTGCCGTAGCAACGGAAGCGACGGCAACGCTGCCGTCGACGCGATAACCGATTAGCGACAGCCGTCGGACACCAAGATGCCGTTGCTGAAGCTGGCGGACGAGGTTCGGCATCAGTCGTTCCAACGCCTGCAATGCGGCTTCGGCATGCGTGGCCGGTTCCTCGATGCGCAGCGCCGAGCGCGGCGGCGGGTTGGACGGCGCTGCGGTCAGCGGCTCCGGTTTCCGACCCAATGCCCGGTCGAGCGCGTCGACGACGTCTTCGGTTCCCCGAAATCTTCGCGCGAGCGCCAGGCGCGGCACGCCAGTCAGTGCACCGATCGTCTTGAGGCCGAGCCGCTCGAGTGTCCGCACCGTGTCCAGGTCGAGGCGGAGCGCTGCGATGGGGAGGAGGGAGAGCGCCGCTTCCACGTCTTCGGAGGTGCAGATGCGGGATGCGTAATGTGCCAGCGCCCAAGCTGCGGCGGCGGTGGGCGCGGTCGCGATGCGGGCGGTGATGCCGATCCTTGCAAAGCGCGCTCGCACGTCCTTGATCAGGCCCTGCTCCCCGCCGAACAGGTGCGCGACGCCGGTGACGTCGAGCCTCAGACCATCTGGCCCGTCGACCTCGACCAAAGGCGACCAGCGGCCGGCCCATTTCGCGAGGCGCTGCACCAGCGCTGAATCCCCGGCCGGATCGGCGGGAACGGCGATCAGGCCCGGATCGAGCGCTCGGGCATCGGTCAGTCGCGCGCCGGGCCGTGCGCCCCGCTCAGCGGCCGCCCTGGTGACGGCATGGATCAGAAGCCCGTGTGGTCCCTCGACGGTGAGGACAATCGGCGCATCAGGCGGTGAGTCGCTCGACTTCGCCCAGCGCTCGACCGGCAGATGCGGCAACCAGATGGAAAGCACCCGCCTCATGCGCGAGACTCCAGCGGCCCGGCGGCGAAGCCCGCGACCGGAACAGCTCGGCATCCCAGGCTGACAGACCAGGCGCTCGCGGGTCGAGTGAATTGAGGAGCGACGGCGCGCTCGCGATCCGCCATCGCATGCGCGCCCCGCTGAGGTTCGGCGTGCCGCCGAGGCGGACCAGCCAACAGGGGACCCGGCTTCGCTCCGATGCGACGGCAAGTCGCCGGGTCGCGGTAAAATCGAGCGCTCGGGGGTCGCCCCACAGCTCGCCGACGACCGCGGACACGGCCGAGCATCTTACGCCCTCCTCCATCGCCCACAATGCGTCGCGGGCGTCGCGTACCTCGACGTGAATGAGGTTCCGGCATGGAAGTCCCGGCGGATGGACGCGCCCGCTTTCCAGGATCGCCATCCGATCCTGGATCCAGAGCAGCGGCTTTTCGCGATCGAGCTGGGCAAGGAGGAATCCGGCCCAGCCGCCGTCGCGCGGGTGCGCCGCGAACAGCTCAGAGAGGGTGGGGCTGGGCGGCGCAGGCAGATGCCAGCGCTCGCCCAACCCGCTGGGGCGCGCCGGAAGGCGACCATCCGGGGGATGGTCGAACCCGGACGCGGGAAATGTGGCCGGCCGGACCTGCGCGGAGACAGCTCCGCCGGCGACCAGAGACAAGCCTCTTGCCACACGACTCACAACGTTTTTGTTCTACTTTTGTTCTTATCCAGCGACTCGCCCGCAGGAGTCAATGGTGCGACTCGTGGGCGCTCAGGCAGGTTTCATTGCGGGCGCGGGCGCCAACGGTGCCCGGACGGTCATCGGGCGCAATTCCGGCGGGTGGCCTTCAGCCTCCGTCAGAAATGTCCGGATCTCAGCGACAATCTGGCTCAGCACCGGCCGGTAGATCGCAAACCCCGTGTGATACGTATCGATCTCGACGGCCTTGTCGCGCTCATGATCCCGGCCGCGGGCGGCATTCGGCGCGACGATCCCGTCCCTGCGGGACCATAAAGCAAGCGTCGGTACCGGCGGCTTCTCCAGACGGTGCGCGAACGGAGGCTCGTAAACGTCGTGGCCGGCGATCCGCTCATAGATTTCGCGGACATTGGTGTTGGTCTTGAGATCGCCCGAAAAGGGCGAGCCAAGCGTGACCACTGCGCGCACCTTTTCCGGGCAGAGATGCGCCAGCTGCCGGGCGAACATGCCGCCCAGGCTCCAACCGACCAGCAGCACCTTGCGCGAATCCCTGATCTCTTCGAGCCGTCTCTCGATCAATTCGAGCGTGTCGACCTTTGCCCCCCCGTTGATGCCGAGCAGCCAGGGGTGAGTCCGCCATCCGGCGCGGGCCAGCGCTCGCCGGAGGTCCATCGTGGTCCGGTCGGTGGCGAGGAAGCCGGGAATGACGAGCACCGGCGGTCCGTCCTCGGGGCCGCGCGGGCCGAGCGGCCCAAGGCCGGCGAGCATCCGCGGAAAATGCCAGGCTAACTCTCGCATCCTCGCCCAAGGTGGCGGCGCAAGATCGTCGGGATCGATGCGTTTTCTGCCCCTGGAGGGGCCGTGCGGAGCGTGAGGGCGTTCCGACCTCATGTGCGTAACATGGGGTCTTTTCGTTAACGAAACAATATTTTCCGCAAAATTAAGCGTGCCTTTTCAGGACTCTGTGGATTTCGCGCACCAACGGTCTCACCAAGGATCAATGGCGCGACTTGCCTTCTTCGATTTCCTCGAGGAACCGATTGAGCTCGCCAACCACCTGGCGGGCCGCGCGGCGCGATACGCCATAGGCCATGTGCTGGCAGCTTACCTCGACCTCCTTGTCGCGCTCGTGGTCGAGGCCCCGGGCGGAGCGCGGCGCAATCAACCCGTCGCGCCTGGACCATAAAGCGAGGTGCGGGACCGGCGGCTTGTCGGTGATCCTCGGGATCGGCGGGTCGTCGACCTTGTGCTTCGCGACCTTCTCATAAAGTTGCCAGACGTTGTTCTGGTGCGGGTCCCCCGAAAACGGCGAGCTCAAGGTCACCACTGCCTTCACCTTGTCCGGATAGGTCCGGGCGAACTCGCGCCCGAACAGTCCGCCGAGGCTCCAGCCGACGATCACAATCGGCCGGTCATGGCCGAAGCCCTCGATCCGCTCGAGCAGCTTGTCGAGCGTGTCGGGCTTGACGCCGGTGTTCCAGCCCATCTTCCAGCCGTGGACGCGGAAGCCCGCCCGGGCGAGCTCCTTGCGAAGGACCAGGGTCGTGCCGTCGCTGCACAGGAAGCCGGGAATGACGAGGACCGGCTGCCCGTCCTCGGGACCGCGCGGCCCGCGCTTGCCGTATCCGCGCACCAGCCGCATGCAATTCCACGCGAGCTCGGGCAGGTGTTTCCAGCCGCCCGGCGGGGCGTCGTCGCCTTCCCAGGCAAAGTTGGACGGCACCGTGCTCAGAGGAAGTCGCCTCCCATCAGCTCTTGGAGCGCCTTGGGAAGGCGCACTCTTCCGTCCTCAGTCTGATGATTTTCGAGCAAGGGCACAAGAATCCTTGGGGAGGCCAGCGCCGTATTGTTGAGCGTGTGAGCGAAGCGCACCTTGCCGTCGCTCCCGCGGTAGCGAATGTTCGCGCGCCGCGCCTGCCAGTCGTGCAGCGTGGAGCAGCTATGGGTCTCGCGATACTTGCCGAGGCTCGGCACCCAGCTTTCGATGTCATTCATGCGATACTTGCCAAGACCCATGTCACCGGTCGAGGTTTCAACGACTTGATACGGTATTTCAAGGGCTTGCAGGAGCCGCTCGGCCAGGTCGAGAAGGGTCGCATGCCACTCGGCGGAATGCGCGTCGTCGGCTTCGCAGATCACATATTGCTCGACCTTCACGAACTGGTGGACGCGCAGGAGCCCGCGCACGTCCTTACCCGCGCTCCCCGCCTCGCGGCGGAAACAGGGGGAATAGCCAGCGTAGAGGATCGGCAGCTTGTCGCCTTCGATGATCTCGCCTGAATGAAGTGAGGTCAGCACGACCTCAGCCGTGCCGGCGAGCCACAGGTCGTCATTGGGCAGCTGGTAAGTTTCTTCCTCGTGGCCGGGGAACTGGCCCTGGTTGAGGAAGGCCTGCTCGCGGGCGATTGCCGGCACGGTGATCGGCATGAAATTCGCCGCTGCGATCTTCTCCAGCGCCCAGGCCATGAGCTTGGTTTCCAGCAGCGCGAGGCGGCCTTTGAGGCAGTAGGTGCGGGAGCCCGACACTTGCGTAACTCCCGACAAGTCGGCCCAATCGTTCTTCTCGATCAGCGCAACATGGTCGAGCGGCTTGAAGGCGAACTCCGGCAGCGAGCCTTCCTTTCGAACGACGGCGTTGAAGCTCTCGTCCGGCCCAACCGGCGCGCCCTCATAGGGAATGCCGGGCAGCTTGAGCATTAACGCCTTGAGGTTGGCTTCCTTCCCGGCCAGCTCGCCTTCCAAGGCAGACGCACGTGCACCAGCCTCTTTCGCCTGGCGGCCGAGCTCGGCCTTCTCCTCCGGCGTTGCATCCCTGAACTTCGCGCTCACCGCATTGCGCTCGGCGCGCAATAGATCGATCTCGGTCTTGCCGGCGCGCACCTCGGAGTCGAGCGTCAGCAATGTTCGGAGGTCGAGGTCCACCCCCTTGTCGCGGATCGCACGCTCCACCGCTTCGCGGTTCGCCTTAACGAAATCCATCCCCAGCATCGCGCGACTGCGTAGCGAAACGGTGCGACAGCGCAACAGACGGCGTTGCGGTTATGTCCTCAAGCGGGCAATCCGGAGCGGTGCACCTCTACCCCCTGATCCGGCCGGTAGCCTTCACAATGGATGCCGAGACGGCGCACCGCGCGACGATCGCGGCGCTGAGGCTCATGCCGCCGCATCAGGCGCCGCCCCTCCCTGCCTCACTCAAGACGCGGGTTGCCGGACTGGATTTTCCCTCGCCCGTGGGCCTGGCGGCCGGCTTCGACAAGGACGCCGAAGTGCCGGAGCAGATGCTGACGCTCGGCTTCGGTTTTGTGGAGGTGGGGACGGTGACTCCGCGTCCACAGGAAGGAAATCCGCGGCCGCGGCTGTTCCGGCTCACCGAGGACCAGGCGGTGATCAACCGCATGGGCTTCAACAATCGGGGCCAACCCTCCGCGTTCGATCGGCTGCAGCAATGCAGCCACTCGCACGGAATCATCGGCGTCAACGTCGGCGCGAACAAGGACAGCCCCGATCGGATCTCGGACTATGTGAGCGGCGTGCGCGCGATGAGTCCGGTCGCGCGTTACCTCACGATCAACATCAGCTCGCCAAATACTCCAGGTTTGCGCGGACTGCATGACGAGGGAGCGTTGGACGACCTGCTCGCGGCGGTGCGCGAAGCGCGGTCCAACAAGCCGGTCTTTCTCAAGGTCGCGCCGGATCTCGAGAATGGCGATGCCGAGCGGATCGTCCGAGCCGCGCTCAAGCACAGGATTGATGCTTTGATCGTTGGCAATACGACCGTGTCGCGCCCGCCGCTCAAATCCCGCTACTCAAATCAATCAGGTGGGCTTTCCGGTGCGCCGCTGAAGCCCCTCGCGCTCAAGACGCTGCGCCAATTCCGAAGCGCCAGTGGTGGCGCGATTCCGTTGATCGGCGTCGGCGGAATCGCCAATGCCGACGATGCGTGGCAGCGCATCCGCGCGGGTGCTTCGCTCATCCAGCTGTACACGGCGATGGTCTACGACGGGCCCGGCATCGCAATGCGGGTCGCGCGCGGTCTTGCGAAGCGGCTGAAACTCGAAGGCTTCAACAGCATCGAGGATCTGATCGGAAGCGAGTCCTAGCGAGGGAGTGTCAACACCACGCCTTCGCGCCGAGGATCCGCGCCGCCGTCGATCCGTCCGTCGCGGATCATCACTCCCTGCACGCCCGAATCCTCGCCCTGCCCTGGCTTAAGGTCGATCCCCCGCTGACGCAGCCCGTCCAGAACTTCCGGCGGAAACTTGGTCACCTCACCGTTGAACCTAGAGCCACGGGCGACGAGGTTGGGGGCGGCGAGGGCCTGCGGCATCGGCATGTTCCAGTCGACCGCCGCAACGAGTGACTTGCCGACATAAGCGATGATCGCATTGCCGCCGGCCGAGCCGATCGCGCCAGCAAACCGGCCGTCGCGAGTCAGCAGGATCGTCGGGACCATCGATGACCGCGGGCGCTTGCCCGGCGCTACAGCATTGGCGACCGGGCGGCCCTGGTCATCCACCGGCGAGAAGGAGAAGTCGGTGAGCTGGTTGTTGAGGAAGAATCCGTCGACCATTCGTCCGGTGCCGAAAATGCTTTCCACAGTCGTGGTCATTGAGACGACATTCCCGTCACCGTCGCGAATGATGAGGTGCGACGTGCCGGTCGGTTCGAGAGTCTTGTCAGCCCCTGCGACGAGAGCACCAGCCGGTACCCCAGCCGCCGGTGGCGGCCCGGCGGTTGTGCCGATCAGCTTCGCCCGCTCGGCGACATAAGCCGGGTCGATAAGCCCTGCGACGGGCACGCTGACGAACGCCGGGTCGGCGACATATTTGTCCCGGTCGGCGTACATCAGCCGGCTCGCTTCCGCGAACAGGAACCAGGCCTGCGGATCATTCGGGCGGCGAGACACGATGTCGGTGCGATCGAGCAGCATCATCAGCTCGATCAGGCCGACTCCGCTCGCTGGCGGCGGAGGCGCGCACAGCCGGTAAACGCGAAACGGGCCACAGGCCGGCTCGCGCTTGATCGCCCGGTAATTGGCCAGGTCGGCCATCGTCATTGATCCGCCAAGCGGCCCGGCGCGGGTGCGCGCGACGATCCTGGCTGCCGTCGAGCCGGAATAGAGCGCTGCGGGCCCCTGCGCCGCGAGCCGACGGAGGAAGTCTGCATAGGTGGGGTTGCGCAGCCGATCACCCGCATTGAGCAGCGTGCCGTCCGGTTTCGAGAAATAAGCGATCACATCCGGCGCATGGTTCTCGGCATAGTCACTGTGGATCATGCGCTCGAGGCGCGGGCTGACGATGAACCCCTCATCAGCCGTCCGTTCGGCGTCTGTGAACAGGCTGTTCCACGGCAATTTGCCGTGCTCGGCATGCGCGAGTCCAAGCATCTTCACCGCGCCCGGAACGCCGGTCGCGCGGCCACTGAGCACCGCAGTGTCGAACGGCAGAGGTTTGCCCCTCGAGTCGAGAAACATCGTCGGCGTCGCCTGCGCCGGAGCGACCTCGCGGCCGTCATAGACCGTGATCTTGCGCGTCCGACCGTCGTAATAGGTGATGAAGGAGCCGCCGCCGACGCCGGAGCTTTGCGGCTCGACCAGCGAGAGCATCGCCTGCACCGCGATCGCGGCGTCCGCCGCGCTCCCGCCGCGCTTCAGCACATTGAGACCCGCCTGCGCGGCTAGCGGATTGGCCGCGATGACGAAGGGCTCGGCGGCGCGATCCTTCGCGACAGGCCAAGGCGCCGGCTGTGCCGTACAGGAAGTGAAGAAGGCGGCCGCGAGCGCGAAAAGCAGGTTACGGAACAGGCGCATCGGCCGCTCGCCTAGCGCACGCACCCTATGCCGTCCACGAGGAGTGGCACGCCCGTGGCATTGCGCTAAGAAGCGCCGCTCAGGGGGAGTGAAGGTCGATGGCAGCGCGGCAGCTCGAACATTTCGATAGCCTGGTTTCGCTGTTCCTGACGCGCGCCGCGGAAAAGGGCGAAGCGCCTTTCCTCTGGGCGAAGCGCGAAGGTCAATGGCGCTCGATCAGTTGGGCCGAAGCTGCCCGCCAAGTGGCCGCGCTCGCCGCCGGGTTGAAGCGCATCGGCCTACAGCCGGGAGATCGCGTCGCTCTCGTCAGCGAGAACCGCCCGGAATGGCTGATCGCCGACCTCGGCATCATGGCCGCAGGTTGCGTCACGGTCCCGACCTACACGACCAACACGACGCGCGACCATGCGCATATCCTTGGGAACTCCGGCGCAAGCGCGGTGGTCGTTTCGCAGCAAAAGCTTGCGAAGAATCTGGCGCCGGCGGTTCTGACCTCGACCGAATGCCACCACATCATCGGCATGGAGGACATCCGCGTCGGCCAGGTCCCTGATTGGGTCAACATCCACCATTGGGCCGAACTGACGGCGGGCGAAGGGGATGTGGCAAAGCTGCGCGCGGAAACTGCCGGTGTCCGCCGCGGCGACCTTGCCTGCATCATCTACACCAGCGGCACGGGCGGCGCCCCTCGCGGCGTTCAGCAGCACCACGGCGCGATCCTACACAATCTGGAGGGCTGTACGGACATCATCTCGAGCGACTTCGGTTGGGATGACGAAGTGTTCCTGTCGTTCCTGCCCGCGAGCCACGCCTATGAGCATACCGGCGGCCAGCACTTCCCAATCGCGCTCGGCGCGCAAATTTATTACGCCGAAAGCCTCGAGAAGCTGGCAGCCAATATCGAGGAGGTACAGCCGACCATCATGGTCGTCGTACCGCGGCTGTTCGAAATGCTTCGTACGCGCATCATCAAGTCGATCGAGGCCAGCGGCGGGCTGTCGAAATATCTGCTGATGCGGGCGCTCAAGATCGGCAACGACAAATCTCGCGGGTGGGTGAAGCCGTGGGATCTGCCGATGGATGGAATTCTTTCGCTGACGCTCCGGCGCAAGATTCGGGCGAAAATTGGCGGACGGCAAAAGGCGTGGGTGTCGGGCGGTGCACCTCTCAATCCCGAAGTCGGCATGTTCTTCGAGGCTCTCGGGATCACCTTTCTTCAGGGCTACGGACAAACGGAAACCGGGCCGGTTCTTGCGTGCAACCGGCCGAGCGCCGGCATCCTGCTCGAAACAGTCGGCCCGCCGGTCAAGAACACCGAAGTGCGGATCGCCGAGGACGGCGAGATCATGGTCCGGGGCGAGCTCGTCATGCACGGCTATTGGCGAAATCCGGAGGAGACCGCGCGAGTCCTTCGCGACGGCTGGCTAGGCACCGGCGACGTCGGTCATTTCGACGAGAAGGGCCGGATCGTCATCACCGACCGCAAGAAGGACATCCTGGTCAACGACAAGGGCGACAACGTGTCGCCGCAAAGGATCGAGGGGATGCTCACGCTGCAGCCTGAAGTCGCGCAGGCCATGGTCTATGGCGATCGCCGGCCGCATCTCGTCGCCCTGCTCGTGCCGGATCCGGAGATCGCTTCAGAGCAAGACGTTCAGCAGAGGCTACAGCGCGCGGTCGACCGGGTGAATTCGGACGTGTCGGTGATCGAGAAGGTTCGGCGGTTCATCCGCGCCGACGAACCATTTTCAATCGAGAACGAGCAATTGACGCCGTCGATGAAGATCCGGCGCCATGTCATCGGACAAGTTTACGGCGAACGCTTGGACGCGCTCTACCGGCGTTAGCTCTTAGCGGCCCGCTTTCGTGTAGGGCGTGAAGTCGCCGAAGGTGCAGCTGCCCACGGTGATCCGGTTCACCGGGTCGATAATCTGGGCGATGTCGCCGCGGCAAAGCCCGGTCGGTCCAATTTGCTTTGTCAGCATCGTGTACGGTGGCCGGCCGAGATTGTTGCAGCCGCCAGGGAAATGCGCGATGTAGACATTATTGCCGCTGACCCGGAAGGCGACCGTCTGCTCGTCGATGACGATCATGTCATTGGCGTTGTAAGTCGGCAGACAGCTAACCGGCGGTCCGGCCACCTTCCCAGCAATCAGCTGCTGATATTCCTGCTGCTTCTGTGCGCTGCGCATTGGCTGTTCCGCCGTCGCCGCGCAGCCGGCGAGCGTTGCGCCGCCTAGGAGTATTATGAGTGCGCGCATCTCACCGGCTCCTAGCGGCCAGCTTTCGTGTAGGGCGTGAAGTCACCAAAGACGCAGCTACCCACGGTAAACCCGTTATGCGGATCGACGATGGTTGCGATGTCGCCGCGGCACAGTTGGGCGGAGCCGACTTGCCTCGTCACCATGCTGTACGGCGGGGTCCCGAGATTGCTGCAGCCACCGGGCATATGCGCGACATAGAGACGATTGCCGCTGAACCTGAAGGCGACCGTCTGATCGTCGATGACGGTCGTTTGATAGGCATTGAACGTCGACATGCACGGCACTGGCGGTTTCGCCACCATGCCCGCAACGAGCCGATCCAATTTCTCCTGAGCCTTGGGACTGAGCGGCGGTTGCTGCTGTTGGGCGGCCGCCGATGGGACGGCGAGCATTGCGCCGACTAAAAGGAGTAAGAGACCACGCATTTTGACCTCCTCAGGTTGCCATGCGCCCCCGATGTGCATGGCGCGTTTCATCATGAACGGAACCTGTCTTTTTCCGATCTGAGGCGCGCGAACGCGTCGACGTCTGCTGCACGAACGAAGGGATTGGTCCGCCGTTCCTCTTCCACCGTGGTCGGGAGCGTGATCTTCCCCTGGTCGCGCAGTGCTCGAACCTGGTCGAGGCGGTCGCGGGTGGCCGCATTCTCCGGTTCGGCGTGAACGGCAAATTGGGCATTAGCGAGCGTGTATTCGTGTCCGCAGTAGAGCGCGGTGTCCTCGGGCAACTCGGCGATACGGTGCAGTGAGCGGTACATCTGTTGCGCCGTCCCCTCGAACAGCCGTCCGCAGCCCATGGCGAACAAGGTATCGCCAACGAAGGCCATGCGATCCTCGTCGAAAACGAGCGCGATGTGGCCGAGCGTGTGGCCGGGAATTTCAATGACCCGGCCGACATGGTCGCCGATGCGGAGTTCGCTTCCGTCTGCGAGGGCAACGTCCCTGGCTTTGATGTCCTCGGCGGCCGGTCCGGAAATGCGGCATCCGGTCGCATCCTTGATCGCTTGGTTGCCGCCGGTGTGATCCCAATGGTGGTGGGTGTTCCAGACTTGGGTGATGCGCCAGCCGCGACGCTGAGCTTCGGCCAGCACGGGCGCGGCATCGCCAGGATCGACTACGGCCGTCTCGCCGCTCGGCTCGTCATGAGCGAGCCAGATGTAATTGTCGGTGAAGGCTGGGATGGGGATGATTTCAAGCATCACCATTCGCCGCTGTTCGGCATCGACGACCACGGCTCGGCGGGAGCGAGAGCCTGCCCCTTCTGCAGCAATTCGACGGAGATTGAGTCGGGTGTCCGGACGAACGCCATTCGGCCGTCGCGCGGCGGCCGGTTGATGGTGACGCCCGCATCCATCAGCCGTCGGCAAGTCTCGTAGATGTCGTCGACCTGATAGGCGAGGTGACCGAAATTGCGGCCGCCGGAATAGCCGCTCTCGTCCCAATTATAGGTGAGTTCGACCTCGCCGCCGTCGTCGCCGGGAACGGCGAGGAAAATGAGGGTGTAGCGGCCCGCTTCATTCTTCATCCGCCGCCGCTCCTCGAGGCCCAACAGTTGAAAGAATGCAACAGTGGCGTCGGGATCGGATACGCGGATCATCGAATGCAGGAATCTCATTTCACCGAACTCAATTCATCTCTATAATTGCACGGTTCGTCGACGACCGTGACCGGCAATCGTGTCCGGTGGTCGTCAGCAATACGACGAATATGGGGACCATCCTTCCATGATCCAGAAGCTGCAGGACAGCCGCGCCGTCATTTTGGGCGCGGTCGCGATTTTTGCGGTTGGATTGACAACGAGCGGTTACGTCCTGGGCGACGGACTGAGGCGCGCGAAAATGGCCGAGAGGACGGTGACCGTCCGCGGCGTGTCCGAGCGCAATGTGACTGCCGACCTGGCGACCTGGTCGGTCGACTTCTCGCACCAGGGCTTGGAGCTCGCTCCCGTCCAGCAGTCGGTCGACAGCCAGGCACGAAACGTGCGCGCTTTCTTCCAGCGCGTCGGCTTTCGTCCCGAAGAGATCGCCGACAGCGACGTGGGCCTGAGCCGCGAGCGCCCGCGCGAAAACGAGGACGGGCCTGAGCGCCTTACCGTGCGCCGTTCGATCCAGCTTCGGACCAATGACGTGATGAAGGCACGCGCTGCCTACGCGCGCCAGGCCGAGTTGCTGCGCGACGGGGTCGAGCTGTCGGGGACCAGCATCAGCTACACCTTCACGAAGCTCAACAAGCTCAAGCCCGAAATGATTGCCGAGGCGAACCAGAATGCGCGCCAAAGCGCGGAGCAGTTCGCACGCGACAGCGGCGCTTCGGTCGGGCGGATCAAGACCGCGAGCCAGGGATATTTCTCGATCGGGCCGCGCGACGGGGAACAGTGCGAGGAGTGCAGCTCGTCAGGTGGTAGCTCGCCCTTCCAGAAGGTCCGAGTAGTGACGACGATCGATTACGACCTCGGCTAATTCTTGACGGTAAGCGGCGCGGGAAGGAGCTTCAGGGCCTCCTGCGCCGCCTTTCCGATCGGACCGTTCGGGTCTCCAGCGGCGGCGCGCTGCCAATAATGACGGGCGCCGACTTCATCGCCCGTGAATTGCGCGACATGGCCGGCCTCAAACAGGATCGCCGGGTCGGAGGGGGCCAGGCTCAGCGCTTTGTTGATCGACATTTCGGCGGTCATCTTGTCGCCCTCGCGGATCGCGAGCGCGGCCGAAAAGTACCAGTAGAACGGGTCCTTCGAGATGCTCGCAGCGGCCTCGGTGAGCCTGGCGCGGGCCGACTTGAGGTCGTTCTGCGCCTCGGCGACGCGGGCGCGGTCGAGCAGCGCCTCGCCGCGCTGCTCGGCTTCAAGGCCGGGCAGGGAAAGCGCCTTGTCGAGCGCGAGCGCGGCCTTTCCGTACTGGCCCGCAGCAATCCACATGTTGCCGGCCGCCGCCCACATGCGTGCGGTCGCGGGCTCCTTTTCCGAAGAGGATTTCGCTGCCTCTTCGAATGCCTGAGCCGCTGCGCCTTCATCGCCACTGTTCTTCGCTTCGAGCGCGCGGCAGACCAGCGCGTCGGGCGTGACCACATCCGGGCAGGCGCTCGCGGGAGGGGCGGCTGCGGCAAGGGCGGCGGCGAGAAGAAGGATCAAGGCGCTGGCTCCAATAGCCCGGCAATTGTGCGCAGGATCGCGTCGATCTCGGGCGGCTCCGACAGGCGATGACCGCCGCCTTTGAGGGTCACTAGCTGGACATCGGATGAACGGAGCCTGCGCATGGTGCGGAACGCGACGTCCAGCGGCACATCCTCGTCCCGCTCGCCGTGAATGAGGCGGACAGGGCAGTCGATCGCGATTTCCTGGTTCAAAAGCAGCAGCCGCTGCCCCGAGTCCCAGAAATCGCGAGTGAAGAGCTGCGGCTCCGGACCATAGGGGTTTGGCTCCTCGATCCGGCCTCGCACCTGCAGCTCAGTCTTCTGATCGTCCGTGAAGCCCCATTCGGTGAAGTCGGGCGCAACCGCTATCCCGACCAGCGCTCGGACCCGGTCGGGCCTGAGCAAGGCGAGATGCAGCGCGATCCACCCGCCCATCGATGCGCCGACTAAGACCAAAGGACCGCGCGTCAGGTGATCGACCACGGCAAGGGCCTCTTTCAGCCACAGCCCGAGCGTCCCGTCCTCGAACTTGCCGCTGCTCGATCCCGTTCCCGAATAATCGAGGCGAAGCATGGCCTGCCCATGCCGCTCGGCGAAGGCGTCCAGCGCGACCGCCTTGGTGCCCTCCATGTCGGAGGCATAGCCCGGCAGGAAGACCAGAGTTGGTTCCTGTCCGGATAGTAATTTATAGGCAATCGAACGTCCCGCGACGTCGAGATAGGCAACTTCCGGCTGGCTCATGAGTCGCCCGTGTAGCCGCTTGCGCGTGTTCGGCTAGGCGCCACGACGCTAACGGCCGGACCGAAAGAACGATGACAGGCATGCGAGGAGAGATCTCATGAAATACCGCAAGCTCGGCGACAGCGATCTAGAGGTTTCGGAGATCTCGCTCGGGTCCTGGCTGACCTATGGCGTCGGAGTCGAGGCGGACAAGGCGCGCGCGTGCCTCGAAGAAGCTTTCGCTCAGGGCATCAACTTCATCGACACGGCCAATGTCTATGGCCGGGGCGCGGCAGAGACCTTCCTCGGCGAAGCTCTTCAGGGCCGGCAGCGCGACAGCTACGTGCTCGCGACGAAACTCTATTTCCCGATGAGCGAGACCGACCGGGGCCTCTCGCGGGCTCAGATCGAGAAACAGATCGACGCTTCGCTGAAGCGGCTCAGAACCGACTACGTCGATCTTTATCAATGTCACCGATACGACTGGGAGACGCCGCTCGAGGAGACGATGGAGGCGCTGACCCGCGCCGTTGAAAGCGGGAAGACGCGCTATATCGGTTTTTCCGAATGGCCCGCCGAGCGGATCCAGGCCGCGCTCAACCTCAGCGAAACGCGCGGATTCACGAAATTCGTGTCGAGCCAGCCGCAATATTCGCTCCTGTGGCGCGAGCCGGAAGACGAAGTGATCCCGCTCTGCGCGGCCAACGGCATATCGCAGATCGTCTGGTCGCCGCTCGCCGAGGGCGTCCTCAGCGGCAAATATGATCCCGACAAGCCGCCTCCACGGGACTCGCGCGCAGCCAGCGAGAAGATGGGCGACTGGATCGATCGCTACTTGCAGCCCGAGGTTCTCCGCGCCGTGCAGCGCCTGAAGCCGATCGCCGAGGAGGCCGGGCTAACTCTACCGCAGTTCGCGCTCGCCTGGATCCTGAGGGAGCCGAACGTCGCCTCGGCGATCATCGGCGCGTCGCGGCCGGAGCAGGTACGCGAGAATGCCGCGGCCTCGGGCGTCATTGTCGACACCCAGCTGTTCCTCAAGGCAGAGGCGATCCTCGACGAGGCACTTGGCGCGGTTGAAGCCTGACCCAAGGAAGGAGAACACCGATGGCAATCACTCGATCAGCAACGGCCCGCTACGACGGCACGGGCAAGGACGGCAAAGGCTCGCTGACCACTCAATCGGGAGTGCTTCAGGATCAGCGCTACGGTTTCCAGAGCCGCTTCGAAGATGGGCCGGGCACGAATCCGGAGGAACTGATCGCGGCCGCCCACGCCGGATGCTTCACCATGGCCCTGTCTTTTGGTCTGGCCAAGGAGGGCATCACCAATGCACGGCTGGAGACCACGGCTCGCGTGAAACTGGAACAGGAGGGTGATGGCTTCACTGTCACGCGGTCCGATTTAGCCCTCACGGCCGACGTTCCCGATCTCGACGAGCAGCGCCTCCGCGCGCTTGCTGAGGAAGCGGAAAAGAATTGCCCAATCTCGAAACTGCTGAAGGCCGAAATCGGGCTAACGGTCACAATCGGCGCTGCGGCACCGGCCTAGATCGCCTTCGAGCTGCGCCGCGAGGGCGAAACGAATATCTCCTCGATCGGCAGCGCGAATAGTTCGGCGATGCGAAATGCAAGCGGGAGCGAGGGATCGTATTTGCCCGTCTCGATCGCGTTGACGCTCTGGCGCGACACTTCGAGTCGTTCGGCGAGGTCCTGCTGGCTCCAGGCGCGCTCGGCGCGGAGGACGCGCAAACGGTTTTCCATCAGCTACGCATCGCCATGACAAGTGTCCTTTGCTTTAGACAACCGGTACGTTACAAGGCCGGGGCAATTTTGTAAAGATTCCTTTACTTCTCGGACGAGCGCTGTGTGCAGATGTCAAACAGGGCATCCGCCTGATCGCGGCTCAGCGCCTCGCGATAGTGCGCGTGTGGATCGAAGCTCTGTGCGAACCGGCCTGCACGCTTTCCGCTCAAGGGATGGCTCTGCAGGAATTCCGCGCTGAAACCCGGGGCTTCGTCCTGTTCGTTCGCCAGGCGCTCGAAGAGTTCTGCTGTAGGCTTGGGAGAGATGGCGGCGCGCTTCAGCATCGCGATGGCATCCGCATCCGCCTGCGTCTCATTCTCGCGCGTATAATTGAGCGCCACAATCTGCTCGGCATTGGCGCCGATGTCGCCAGCGAACAAACGTATGAGCGCGCCGATTCCAAGCTCGCGGATCAGCGCCTCGGTGACGTGCCGCCGCCGCACATGCGCGACCTCGTGAGCGAGGATTCCGGCGAGTGATTCCGGGTCGGTCTCGGTGATCGCAGGCTTGAACACGACGATATAGCCGCCTGGAAGCGCCGCAGCGTTGAAGATACCCACGTCGAGCGCCGCGACCTTGATTCCGTTCGGCCCCTTAGTCGCTCCGGGCGCAACCCGCTCGACGAGTGCCTCGAGCGCGCGCTGGCCATTGGCGTCGCGGCAGCGCAGGTCCCCGAAATCGCCGACGATCGCGCTGCCGACGTTGCGCTCCCAGGTCATCGGCACATGCGGTGCGAGCCAGTGCGGCGCAAGAAAGCCGAGCGTAACGACGGAGGCTGTGACGATGACTCCGATCGCCAGGGCCGGAACCAGGCCGACCCGGTCGATCCAGCGGCCATAGCGCTCTTCGCGCCCGATAAGGGAGCGCACCTGCTCGGCCGTCTCCGGGGGCAGGATCAGCCGCCAGCCGGGTTGATCGCTTCGCCCAAGCCGGATGAAAGAGGGGCCGGCCTCGATCCGCTTCAGAAGTCCGGCGTCGACACTATCGCACCATCCACCTTCTTGGGTGAGCGTCAGGGCGCTGTCGCCAAACGCCACCTGCACGCCGTGCGCATGGGCCGTGATTCCGTCGTACAGCTTGGCTTCGACCAAGTTCAGATCGCGCCGACGTCAAATGCGTCGGCGAAGCCTTCAGCCTCGCGCGGCGCGTGGGTGGTCGATTGGGTGAGCTCGGCCACGTCAATGGTTCCATAGATGTGCATGTGGCGGACCGCGAACGACCAGTTGCGGTAGCCCCAGTAAAAGAGGCCGAAGCCGAGCGTAACGATCGCCAGCGCGATATTGCCGAGGAAGAGCCCGAGCCACTGCAGGGTGGTCGCGTCGAACCCGAATTCGAGCTCGCCGAGCTTCGTAGCTTTCGCCGCCTTCCGATAGTAGGCCGCGAACCAGTTTAGCGTCATCAGCGGGATGGCGAGATAGAATAACACAAACACGGCGATGAACACCGCGAGTATCGTTGGCGCACCACGTCCTTTGCCCTGGCCAGCGACCAGAAATCCCCCGATGCCAGCGATCGCAAAAGCCGCGATAAGGACGCCTATCGGCACCAAATAAACGAGCGCCCAACGCCACTTTAGTCCCTCTGCTGTAAGGTCCGCCCGGAACTCCAGCGGGCCAAAGCTCATCGCATTCCAGCGCGAGTTCCACAGGCGAGTGACCGCCCATGGGAACATGATGAACATGGTTACGCCGACGAGCGCATAGCGACCGAGGGACTCCCCGCCATAGTTCCAGCCGGGATCGTTGCTGCCGCCGCGGATGCCGTGCCACCAACTTCGCGACAGGCGATAACGCAGCGCCCGGAACCACGCGAAGCCGCCGAGATAGATCAGGGCGATGTAGAAGAGGAACATGATGCCGGTCGCAGCTTCCATCTTGCCGCGTGCGACCAGGGCCGGGAACAGGAACTGGAGGAAGATGAAGAAGGGGGCAAGGATCGCGATGACGATCAGGAAGCCGAGGAACATCTCCTTCCCCGTCCCGCTCCATTCCAGCGAGTCGTCGATCACATGTGTCCGGGACCACAGGTACCGCCGCTCACGCGCGACCGCCCAGAAGCGGTAGATGCCGAGCGTGCAAATGGTGAGCAAAGCGTTGGTCGCCGCAATCGGCAGATACTCGCGCCAGGTGCCGGTGAACTGGATGGCGCGGTCGTTGCCGGCCGCGCTCATCGAAGTCGCAGCGTCCATGAAAAAATTCCCCAACTCCCCGAGCGGCGTGGAAACTGCAGTCGCGATGGGAACTTGGCAAGCTATGGTTGCGCGAGCGGTTGAGGCGTCCCACGTCCGTCGCTAGAGCCGCGCCGATATGACCAAGATGTTCAAGATCGCCCTTCCCGACGGATCGGTGAAGGAGATGCCCGAGGGCTCGACCCCGGCCGACGTCGCCGCGGCGATCGGTCCCGGGCTGGCCAGGGCCGCGCTCGCGGCGAAGATCAACGGCGAGATCCGCGACATCACGCGCCCCTTCGACGGCGACGTCCAACTTGCGCTGATCACATCGCGTGACGAGCAGGAGGCGCTCGAGCTCGTGCGCCACGACTTCGCGCACATCCTCGCCGAGGCGGTCCAGAACCTCTTCCCAGGCACCCAGATCACCTTCGGTCCGGCGACCGAGGACGGCTTCTATTACGACTTCGCGCCCGCTCCGGGACGCGGCCAGTTCACCGAAGAGGACCTACCTGCGATCGAGGAGGAGATGCGGCGCATCATCGCCGCCGACAAAGCCCTCGTCCGCGAGATCTGGACCCGCGACCAGGTCCGCGACTTCTTCGAAAAGCAGGGCGAGGCCTTCAAGGCCGAATGGGTGATGGAGCTTCCTGAAGGCGAGACCATTACCATGTACCGCACGGGCGAGGGGGAGGAGGCATGGATTGACCTGTGCCGCGGGCCGCACCTTGCCTCGACCGGCAAGCTCGACGCCAATGCGTTCAAGCTGACCCGGGTGTCTGGCGCCTACTGGCGCGGCGACCCCAAGAACCCGATGCTCTCGCGCATCTACGGGACCGCCTGGCTCAACAAGAAGCAACTCGACGAATATCTCGTCCGCCTCGAGGAAGCGGCCAAGCGCGACCACCGCAAGATCGGCGCGGAGATGGACCTGTTCCATCTCCAGCCGGAGGCCCAGGGCAGCATCTTCTGGCATCCGAAAGGCTGGGTCATCTGGCGCCAGCTCGAAGCCTATCTGCGCCGCCGCCTCGATCCTGCCGGCTATCAGGAGATCAAGACGCCGCAGCTGATCGATTCGAAACTGTGGGTTCAGTCGGGCCACTGGGGCAAGTTTCGCGCGAACATGTTCGTCGTCCCCGACGAGGTGCCCTCGACCGAGGAAGGCAAGCCGGTGATCACCGGCAATGCCGAGCTGCTCGCTCTGAAGCCGATGAACTGCCCGGCGCACATTCAGGTCTTCAAGCAGGGCATCACCAGCTACAGGGAATTGCCGGTGAGGTTCGCCGAGTATGGCACCTGTCACCGCAACGAGCCGCATGGGGCGCTGCACGGAATCATGCGCGTCCGCCAGTTCACCCAGGACGACGGCCACATCTTTTGTACGCGCGACCAGCTGGTCGAGGAGACCAAGCGTTTCTGCGCCCTCCTTGATGTCGTCTACCGCGACCTCGGCTTTCCCAATTACAAGGTGAAGCTTGCGACCAGACCCGACGAGCGTATCGGCAGTGACGAGGATTGGGACCGCGCCGAGGCCGACCTAGAGCAGGCGCTCAAGGAGACCGGCTTCGACTATGAAATCCTCCCTGGCGAGGGCGCCTTCTATGGCCCGAAGCTCGAGTTCCACCTGACGGACGCGATTGGCCGCACCTGGCAGTGCGGCACCCACCAGCTCGACCCAAACATGCCGGAGCGGCTCGGCGCGACCTACATTGGCGCCGACGGCGAAAAGCATGTCCCGCTGTTGCTTCACCGTGCGATCCTCGGTTCGGTAGAACGATTCATTGGAATCCTGATCGAGCATTATGCGGGCAAGCTGCCGCTATGGCTCGCGCCGGTGCAGGCGGTGGTCGCGACAATAGTGTCCGATGCCGACGAATATGCGAAGCAGGTTTCAGCGAAGCTGGCCGGCGTGGGGATCCGCGTCGAGACCGACCTTCGCAACGAGAAGATCAACTACAAGGTTCGCGAGCACAGCCTCGCGAAGGTCCCCCTGCTGCTGGTGGTCGGCAAGCGCGAGGCGGAAGAGGGCACCGTCGCGCTTCGGCGCCTCGGATCGGATGAGCGGCAGGTCGCAATGAGTCTCGATGAAGCGGTGGCCATGATCGCAGCGGAAGCTGTTCCGCCCGACTTGCGCCCAGATTGAACCAGCTTTCAGTGGGTTAGTCGCCTTTGTTGGACCGGTTGGGCTTGCGTCGTCCAGCCTGACGCTGCCCCGCCACAGGTCGCGGCAAAAATGACTGAGGTTCCCGCGCACAACCTTTTCAATTGCGACCGAAATGCTTACCTCTCGACACCGGTTGAAACAGCTTCAAGGAGACTTCGCTATACCGCCACCCTATCCGCGCCGTCCGATGGCGCCGCCGCAGCCGATGAGCGGTCCCCGCTACAATGAATTCATCCAGTCCCCGAAAGTCCGGGTGATCGATGAAAACGGCGAAAATCTTGGCGTAATGTTTACGCGCGAAGCCTTCGAACAGGCGCAGGAAGTGGGCCTCGACCTGGTCGAGATCTCGCCCAACGCCGATCCGCCCGTCGCCAAGTTCCTCGACATCGGGCGCTACAAATACGAGGCGCAGAAGAAGGCAGCGGAGCAGCGCAAGAAGCAGAAGACGCAGGAGATCAAGGAGATCAAGATGCGTCCGAACATCGACGACCACGACTATGACACCAAGATGAAGAAGGTCTTCGAGTTCCTCGAGGAGGGCGACAAGGTGAAGGTCACGATGCGCTTCCGCGGCCGCGAGATGGCGCACGGCGAGCTCGGCATGGCGGTGCTGCGCCGTGTCCAGGAACAGACCGCGGACATGGCCAAGATCGAGGCGCACCCGCGGATGGAAGGCCGCCAAATGCTCATGGTGCTCGCGCCGAAGTAGTTGCCTGCAAAGGCTTACTTACACTGCTGTTGCCAAATTGCTTCAGCCGCGAGCCATTTTGCTGACGAAACGACCGCAGTCGCTTCCTTTGCGTTTCCTTCCACACTAGCCTCCCCGGCATGGGCGCTCCTGCGCTCGACAGGGGAGAGAACATGATCCGCA
>JBKPMC010000200.1:0-2680 GCA_046731955.1 Pseudomonadota bacterium
CGATCACCGACAGCGTATTGTAGACCTTCTCGCCATTGTCGGAGCCGTCATAGACCATCAGCTCCAGCACCGATTTGCCCTCGCGCGCCGCTGCGATGATGTGCTGGATCTGCTCGGTCGGAAACACGATCTTGCCGTCGAGCTCGAACGTCTTCGCAACCGGCTGTTTCAGCTTGACCGTGATGTGGTCGCCGACCCGTTCCGCCATGCCGTCGACCGGCATGGCCTCGGTATCATTCATTCGGGTATCGATCTTGAAACGGTAGCTCTTGCCCGCGGCATCTTCCCAGGAATGCGAGCGCAGATCGCTCAGCGTCAGCTTGCCCTCGCCGCTGTCGAGTTCAGACACCTGGCGAAATTCGGACGTGTAGCCCTCGCAGGCGCTGCCCGAGAAATTGTAGAGGATGCGCCCGCGCGCCCCTGATATCGCGTTGTTCCCGCGCGACTTGACCAGCTTCAATTCATACAGCGCCTGATGGGAGATAAACGGCCCGCCGGCGGCGGCCTGAGCCGGTCCGTTTGCGAAGCCTGAGAGCAGAGCGGCCACAGCCGAAAACGCCAAAGCACGAACCGGAACCGGAAACGAGCGAGCCATGTGCTGTTTTTCCTCGATGGAGATTCGTTACATTAGTGATGGCCCTATTGCGCCGCAACTAGGGCAGCGCCCCGGAAACGCAGGAATTTGACGCCGGGAAGCCTTGCTTTTCGGCAATTTTACGGGACGATTTACGCCAGTTGTGGTCGCGCGCCAGCGATCGGCCCTCGCTTGCAACCGGCGGTGCGATGCGCGAAACAATGCGGCCTGATCGCGGATCAGGACAGTCAATCAATCGGGGACGAAAAACATGGCGGGTACGGTCGAACAGAAGCTGGCGGCGCAAGGCATCGTCCTGAACGAGCCGCGCACCCCGATGGCGAATTACGTCGGCTTCGTGCGATCAGGCAATTTGCTGTTCGTCTCCGGCCAGGTGTGCGCCAACGCGGAGGGCAAGCTGATCGCCAAGGGCAAGTTGGGCGCTGGCGTCACCATCGAACAGGGCTACGCCGCGGCACAGGGTTGTGGCGTCAACCTGCTGGCCCAGGTCAAGGCAGCGCTCGGCGATCTCGACAAGGTGGTCCGCGTGGTCAGGCTTGGCGGCTTCATCAATTCCGCGCCAGACTTCCTCGACGGCCCCAAGGTGCTCAACGGCACCTCCGACCTGATGGTCGCAGCCTTCGGCGACAAGGGCCGGCATGCCCGCACCACCGTCGGCGTCGCTTCGCTGCCCTCGGATGCCGCCGTCGAAGTGGACGCCATCTTCGAGGTGTCCTGATCGGAGCCCCCTCATGCGCGCGCCGGACTGGCTGACGGCACGGCCGGTCGCCCATCGCGGCCTGCATGATATTTCGCGCGGCATCGTCGAAAACATGCCGGCCGCCGCGCAGGCCGCCGTCGGCGGCAACTTCGCCATCGAATGCGACATCCAGCTTTCGTCGGATGGCGAGGCGATGGTGCATCACGACAACGCGCTCGGCCGCCTCACCGAGGGGTCCGGCGCGTTGCTCGGCAAGACGGCGGCCGAACTCAAGGCGGTTGCGTTCAAGAATACGCCGGAGCGGATGATGACGCTCGGCGATCTCTGTTCGCTCGTTGCCGGCCGCGTGCCGCTGGTGATCGAGGTCAAAAGCCATTTCGATGGCGACCGCCGGCTGGTGAAGCGGATGGCGGAGGTGCTTGGCGCTTATTCCGGCCCCGCCGTCGGCATGTCCTTCGATCCGGACCAGGTGGCAGCGCTGCGCGAACTGATCCCCGGCCGCGCCCGCGGCATTGTGGCGGAGCGCGAATATACCGCCGAAGAGTGGTCTGAAGCCTCACCTGAACAACGCCGGGGCATGACACATCTGCGCCACGCCTTCCGCACCCGGCCGCATTTCGTCGCTTACTGGGTCGATGAATTGCCGGCGGCCGCCCCCTGGATCGCCCGCAACATTTTCGGGCTGCCGCTGCTGACCTGGACCGTGCGCACGCCGGAACAGCGCGCGCACGCGGCACGCAACGCCGATCAGATGATCTTCGAGGGGTTCCTGCCGGGAACCTGATCCGCGCGATGCCACCTTGAACTCGCCCGCCCGATGCACGATCTTTGAAACGTTGGCCACCCTGTGCGATGGCTGATCGCACGATGGGACCGGTCCGAATTTCTAGATGGCGTCATCCGAAATCACCCTCGAAGCCGTCCCCTCCGTCAGCGACATCAACGCTGCCGATTGGGACGCCTGCGCCAATCCGAAGCCAAATCCAGACAGTCTCGAAAACCTCGACACGCTGGCTGCAAGCGGGTCTCAAAGCGATTCCTGCAAACCTGCCTATAACCCCTTCGTTTCTCATGCTTTTTTCGCAGCCGCTGAAGCCTCCGGCTCGGCCTGCGCCCGCACCGGCTGGGGTGCGCGGCATCTCCTGGCACGGCTCGACGGCGAGATCGCCGGCATCGTGCCCTGCTATCTGAAATCGCACTCGCAAGGCGAATATGTCTTCGACCGCGGCTGGGCGGATGCCTATGAGCGCGCGGGCGGACGCTATTACCCGAAGCTGCAGGCCTCGGTGCCGTTCACCCCCGCGACCGGCCCGCGGCTATTGATCCGCGATGACGTCGATCGCGAGCAGATCGGAACCGCGCTGGCGAGTGGCCTGATGGCACTG
>JBKPMC010000201.1:0-3819 GCA_046731955.1 Pseudomonadota bacterium
GCAAAGGATTTGTGCGATGATCGAGACGGTTACAGCGGTGATGGGTTTGGTGAGCGCAGGCATTTTTCTTGCCCATGCATTTGAAGGCTATCGTTCCAGAGCTTGAGTTTTGACGCCCAGGGGTTCGGGTAACCGCCCGAGCCTCGGACTGAGGAATGGCTTGGCCAGTTCCGGCCAGAGATTCGGAAAGTTTTAATAAATTCGGACGAGCATCTGAGTGGTAGGTGTCTTATGCGCAACCACGACATTGTCTCCAACGGATTTCTTGCCCTGACAACGGCCAGCTTCGTGCTCCTGTGCTCGAGCCTTTTGGTTGTTGTGTTCGGCTAGACAAGCGTCCGCCCCAATTGCGGCAACGGCGCCGGGACAATGCGATCCCGGTAGGAACCGGCATCACCCCCGCCCGACGTAGTGCCGGTGAGCGCATTTGCGGCCAATGGTGCGATCACGATTTTCCCAGCGCGTCTGCACGCGTATCGCACCCTCCCATGGCTCGATCAAAGGTTATGCAATTCTGGCCGGCCGGCGCCGTGCGGCTTTGCGCTTGATCAAATCCGACGCGCCCTGGGCGACTAGCCTGCTCCTGCCCTCTCTCGGCGGCAGGATGACGGGGCCTTGACGCACATCAATTCGTCCTTTCGACTTGACGATAAGGTGCTCTTGGGAGGAGTGAGCGTGGCGCAGACCACCAAACACCATGCCAATCAGGTTCAGGCCGCCGTCGCCCACGGCTCTCCTGCAAAATCTGCCGTGGTGGCGTCCTGGCGACGATCATCAAGTTTCCACCGCCTCGATCCGGCCGAGAGGAACCTGCCTCGCCGGTTGACCCAATCCGAGTTCAATTCGGCCAGGCAGCAAGTTGAACTGCTGGTCCGCGCCGCCCAATCCAGTCTCGACCGTCTGTTCCAGGCGGTCGGCGGCGTAGGCTGTTGCGTGCTGCTGGCCGACCGGAACGGAGTGCCGGTCGATCGCCGCGGCGCGATGTCAGACGACGAGACTTTCCAAAGCTGGGGTTTGTGGACCGGCACGGTCTGGAGCGAAGACTGCGAGGGCACTAACGGGATTGGAACTTGTCTTGCCGAGCAGCGCGCGCTCACCGTGCATCGCGATCAACATTTCTATGCCCGCAACACTCTGCTGAGTTGTACGTCGGCGCCGATCTACGATCACGAGGGCAAGCTCGCAGCCGCGCTCGACGTGTCCTCCTGCCGCGCTGATCTGACCGAAGGTTTCGTCAACCTCATTGCCGTTGCCGTCGGCGACGCCGCACGACGGATCGAGACGGAGAATTTCCGCCTGGCGTTTCCGAATGCACGTTTTCTGTTTGCACCGGATGTCGAGCGCGGCGGCGGCGGGCTGATCGCGGTCGATGCCGACGACCTCGTCATCGGCGCGACGCGGTCGGCGCGACTGGCGCTTGGCGTGACGCGGGATTTTCTGAAGAAGCCGCGGCCGGCGGCCGACCTGCTCGGTGGAGCATCCGGTTCGGCGCGGGACCTCGATCAAGCCGAGCGGGCGGCCGTACAACGGGCGCTGGCGCGCAGCGACGGCAATGTTTCGGCCGCGGCCGAAGCGCTCGGGATCAGTCGCGCAACGCTGCACCGAAAGCTGCGGCGTCTGGACCTCAATCGCGCTCACTAACGATTTGTTCGATGCACTGTCGCAGTTCTGCGACACGCGCGCCCGCGATCAAGATTGGACGGACTGACAACAAACTCCGCCTTTGCCATGGTTTTCCGAGAGCGCCGCATCCAGCGACGCCGTAGCGAGGAAGAGCCATGAACAAGGTCGAATTTTCACGGACTGCGAAGGCCCCGTTCGAAAGGCGTTACGGGAACTTCATCAACGGAAAATGGGCCGAGCCCTGCTCGGGCCGGTATTTCGAGAATTTCTCGCCGGTGAATGGCCGGCTGCTGTGCGAGGTTGCGCGCTCCGACGCCAGTGACGTCGAGGACGCGCTGGACGCGGCGCATGCCGCCAAGGAAGCCTGGGGCCGCACCAGCGTCGCCGAACGCGCGCTGATCCTGAACCGCATCGCCGACCGCATGGAGGAAAACCTCGATCTGCTCGCGCTCGCCGAAACCTGGGACAACGGCAAGCCGATCCGCGAGACCACCGCAGCCGACGTGCCGCTCGCCATCGACCATTTCCGCTATTTTGCCGGCGCCATCCGCGCCCAGGAGGGCGGCCTTTCCGAAATCGACCACGATACCGTCGCCTATCATTTCCACGAGCCACTCGGCGTCGTCGGGCAGATCATTCCGTGGAATTTCCCGCTGCTGATGGCGTGCTGGAAGCTGGCGCCGGCCCTGGCTGCCGGAAACTGCGTCGTGCTGAAACCGGCCGAACAGACCCCGGCGGCGATCATGGTATGGGCAGGGCTGATCGGCGACCTGCTGCCGCCCGGCGTGCTCAACATCGTCAATGGCTTTGGCCTCGAGGCCGGCAAGCCGCTGGCGTCCTCGCCGCGCATCTCCAAGATCGCCTTCACCGGCGAGACCTCGACGGGCCGGCTGATCATGCAATATGCCAGCCAGAATCTCATTCCGGTAACGCTCGAACTCGGCGGCAAGTCGCCCAACATATTCTTCAAGGACGTCACCGCCGAGGACGACGAGTTCTTCGACAAGGCGATCGAAGGCTTCGTCATGTTCGCCTTCAACCAGGGCGAGGTCTGCACCTGCCCGAGCCGCGCGCTGATCCATGAATCGATCTTCGACCGCTTCATGGAGCGGGCCTTGAAGCGGGTCGAGGCGATCGTTCAGGGCGATCCGCTCGATCCGGCAACGATGATCGGCGCGCAGGCGTCCTCCGAACAGATGCAGAAGATCCTGTCCTATATCGACATCGGCCGCGAAGAGGGTGCGCAGGTGCTGACGGGCGGGACGCGGAATCTACTGCCCGGCGACCTCTCGGGAGGCTTCTACGTCAAGCCGACGGTGTTCAAGGGCAACAACAAGATGCGGGTTTTCCAGGAGGAGATCTTTGGGCCGGTGGTTTCGGTCACGACCTTCAAGGACGACGATGAGGCGCTTTCGATCGCCAACGATACGCTCTACGGCTTGGGCGCAGGTATCTGGAGCCGCGACGCCAGCCGGCTCTATCGCTTCGGCCGCGCCATCCAGGCGGGCCGAGTCTGGACCAATTGCTACCATGCCTATCCGGCCCATGCGGCTTTCGGCGGCTACAAGCAATCAGGGGTCGGCCGCGAAACCCACAAGATGATGCTCGATCATTACCAGCAGACCAAGAATCTCCTGGTCAGCTATAGCCCGAAGAAGCTCGGATTCTTCTAAGCTGGTCGAGAGGCATTGCGCGCGGACCGCCTTGATCCGCGCGCAAAGCCGAACCCGCAAGTGCGCGGTTCAGCGCTGGACACGACACGCAAATTATCCGTCAGCCTGCGTCACCGGCGCAGGGTCATCATCCGCAATCGCACGCCACCCCGCCCCTTCGAGGTCGTCATACTGGCCGTTCCTGAGCGACCAAAGGAACCCCATCAGGCCAATGAGACCGAGCGTCAACGCCAGAGGCACGAGATATACCAGGACTTCCATCACCCGAACTCCCTGGCGCCGCGGTGCGCGCGTAGCGCGTTCAATATCACCAGCACAGACGAGCCCGACATCGCCGCAGCCGCGACCAGCGGCGTGGCGAGGCCTGCAATGGCCAGCGGCACGGCAAGCAGGTTGTAGCCCGCGGCGAGCCACAGGTTCTGCCGCATCAGTCGCAGCGCCTTTCGCGAGAAGCCGATAGCGGCGACGACGGGCGCGAGGCGATCTCCGAGGAACACCAGATCGGCGGTCGCCTGGCTCAGAT
>JBKPMC010000202.1:0-11027 GCA_046731955.1 Pseudomonadota bacterium
AGGGACCATATCGACTTGTCCAAAATCGACCACGGACCTTCGTATCGGCGCTGAATAGCGACGCAGCAGCAGAGAAGTCTAAAAATCAACTTTCGCGAGATTTTTAGGGTCGTTCGATTTTCGACTTTTGCAACACAATCAAGGGTTGAACAGACCTGAATCAGCCGCGCCCGAAGGTCGCCTTTTGATCCGAAGCGGACATCGGGATGGGTTTGGGAAATCAGGAAGTCGACCGGGTCACGAGGGCTTACAGCAAAAAATATGGCTGCGGCTGGGCTGCTCGCGCGGCGACTGCAAAGACTTAGTGACAAAATATATGTCCGAGTCCGGACACATTTGTGGAACAAAGGACCTTGGCCTCACTTCACGTAGTACCGGATACGCACCACTAAATGGATGTCTTGGCCACCCAGGACATAGCCAACGACCTCGCTTTTCGGGTTGCTCTCCGCCAATCAGAAATCCGCTACCGCCGGCTTTTCGAGGCCGCCCACGACGGCGTGCTTATCCTGGACTCCGCCAGCCGAAAAATCACCGACGCCAATCCTTTCATGTCCCGTCTGCTCGGCTATCGGCACGAAGAGTTGCTGGGTAGAAGGCGCATCCGCGGGATCGTTTCGACAGGGGTCGGGCGGCGGATCGATGTCCGCAGAAGTCCGCTCAAGAGCAGACCGCGAAAGAAAATCGTCGGGAGGAATGGGAAGGCCGTTTTCGTCCATGTGCAAATTCCTCGACAAGTCGAGCGTTGCACAGTTCTTGGACCGAGGCCTCAAGGGGAGACTGCATTTCCCCTGAGGACGTGTTTAATTCAGCGAGGCAAGAAATGCAATAAGGCCCAACTTGAAGTCTAAGCGCCTCCATTTCGCTTGGGACATCAGGTTCCGTAAAGGACAGCGGCTCGCCCCGGGGCCGCCGAAAGCCCAGCCGCGTTGGCGCGGGCAGGATCATGGCTGCCGACGATCGCGATTGCCATCGCGGTCTATTCCGCTGCTTTAAGTTTCGATGCGCTGCTCGTCACTTCCCGTATCGCCGACATAACCTGATCCGTGGCCGTCTGCTGGATCATGTGGCCGTTTCCGGCAATTCGGTTGAACCTGCTTTGCGGAATTTCAGAATGCAGCCGGGCCGACTGCGTGTCGATGTCG
Source organism: Pseudomonadota bacterium (assembly GCA_046731955.1). Classification (GTDB taxonomy): domain Bacteria; phylum Pseudomonadota; class Alphaproteobacteria; order Sphingomonadales; family Sphingomonadaceae; genus Sphingomicrobium. Next base: position 1,146 of record JBKPMC010000202.1, read on the forward strand.
ATCAACCGGTCATCCTCGCCTGCAATGATGACGACTGGCATCTTCAAATTCACATACTGATGGCGCAGCTTAAACGCGTCCGGGATCATCAGGGCCGACTCCGCGGCGGATGCGCGGATCTGTGAAGGTCGCAAGGCCATCTCCTTTGGAAACGCCCCAAATTTTTCTGGCACCGATCTGGGACCAAAGATTTTCGCCATCATCAGGGGCCATATCGCGCGGCTAATCAGGGGAGACAGGGTATGACTCAGGATGTCGCCGATGAGCGGCAAGGCCGGCACCCCCATCGCGATGACGTCGGGTCTCGCAGTCGGATAATAGTACCCAGAGGCGAGCACCAGACCGCGGACCAGATCCGGAGATTTTAGGGCCAGTGCCACGGCAACCGATGCGCCCCATGAGTGTCCGAGAACGACGGCGTTCGAAACGCCCAGCCGCGCAAGGGCCTGCTTGATCAGTTCTGCCTGGGCGTCGGGCGTCCAGACCACGTTGCGCGGCCGGTCGCTGTGACCAAAGCCGGGACGGTCGAAAACGATGACCTTGAACTGCTTTGCCGCAAGATCGATCAGACCGCTGGATTGAAAATCCTCGATCATACTGCCGTTGCCGTGCAGAAGAACTAGCGGCTCGCCTGACCCCCGTTCAACGTAGTGCAGCCGAACGCCGCCGACATCGAGGAACCGCCCGAAAGCCGGATTATCGCGCTCCGCCTTCTTCGCAAGATGACGATTGACCAAGGCCATTGCGGCCAATGTTCCGATCGCAATCGCCGAAGCTACCGCCAAGGAAGGCGACTTTGCTTGGCGACGTTGGATCGGTAGGGAAGAACGAAGGCGTCTAACTGTGTGGGCTGAGGTCATGGATGGCACTCGGGAAGGCGCGTGCACGAAATCCGGATGATCCAGGGAAATGTTGCAGCTGCCAAGTGAACCAGCGATGACAGGGATCGTTCCTAGGCAGCACTCATGAAATCCTCCTCGCTCGCCTCTCGGCATCTACGACGTGAAGGTGGATGCCTTCCGAACCTCGAGCACTTCGAGAAGGCGGAAGACTTTCTGTACCCGCTGATGGTGCATAAACTGGCGCGCTATCTCGACCAGATAGGGGAGGACCCAGTAGCGTCGGACAATGACAAAAAACAACGCCGCCGCGATGTTGATCTCGATGGCACCGAATGTTCGCAACCTCCCGTCGCACATCCGTAGGTACAAGGAGCCGACCTCAGCGGGAACCGAGACGGGCAACGAGATGAATGGCCCGGACCGTCGCGAAGTGCGGCGTACCGCCTCGAAACCGGCCAAGATCGGCCGAAAAATGAGTCCTTCAAACCCTTGAGAGGTGGTACACGGCGGTGGTCACAAATCTCGACCGGACTTTTCGCGAACGCCTTCTTTGAAGGGATTTTCGGAGGATCATGCGATCGGGCAAGGGAGTCCCACTCTCTCCGCCAGCTTGCCCCAGCCCGAGTGTTCTCCGGGCAATCTCGTTGGCAGTTGGGCCCAGTAACCGTAGCCGTTTTTAAATTGAGCTCGGACTCCCACCAGGCAAAATCGGCCCGTCATCCTCTGAAAGGCCCGTTTCTCTCCGAACCCCTGGACTCCAACTAGACGGTACGGCGAATTTCTGCCAGCGGGAGGATTGATCGCAAGAAATGTCCACATCGGAAAGCCCCGTGCCCGTCGAGGCGTTCTTTGGCCGCCCGGCTCGTCTGTCAGCGGTCTGTTCGCAGCCGATATGCAACCCCAGCAGCGACGTTTGGTGCGAAATATATCAAACACGCGACCAATCCGTACAAACGACCACGCATGTTCACCGCCGTTCCGGCTTCCAGGTCACATCCACAGCGTCCCGAGGAGCGCTGCGCTAGGCAATTCTTGCTTGCGCGCTCCGACGAGATACATGCCCTTGGCTGCGGTACAGGGGGCTGGATTGAGCCAACGCGTTTTCTCGCCGGAGCGCGCACACAGGACAGCTCCTGTGCTGCGATGTTATGAAAACTGAGCCGTTCGGAAAGCCAGAAGTCTGGATGTACCAATTTGGGTAGTACTGGTAGCTGTCAGAGCCGATCCGGCTCATGTTCGTGGCTAGGGAGCAATCCCCGATACCGACGCCGATCCCGATAATGGAATAACAGTCGGATCTACTGCATTTGTCCGGACTCGTCAGCTTCTGGCACCTTTGAGGCATGCCCGCCTATCCTGAGAATGTCCGTTCACCGGGGTAGACGGGAAGTCGCCGTGATCCGGCCAAACCGACGCGAATGACCCAACTCGGACAAGGGGGTGCTGTGATGCTGCCGATCCCTGTCCCCTGGGGCGTCGGCCTACCCAGCTTTTTACCGACCTTCGGTGGCGAGCACTGAACAAACGCGTTCGTCGCAAAGAACAGCAACACGTCCAATCAAGGATTCATCTTCATTTCTTTTTCGCCCTGGGCTTTGCTTTCGTGGGCGGTGTCGCCGTGGCCTCTCGTGCGAGCCGTTCGGCTTTCAGACGCTCGCGGTTCTTCGAGAATGCTGCCTGGGCGATCTCGTGCTCGCTCATTGCCGTTGCGGCATCTACTTGGCGAAACGCCTTACGCGCTTCCCGCTCGGCCCTGGTGATTTGCTTCGGTGGGTCAATTTCACCCGGTCTCTTCGTCATTTCTTTGCCTTTGGGCGATCGACGCGCGCCTCCCTGAACTCTTCAGGTCCCTTCAGCAGCCGGCTTTTGCGGCTGGCCCGAACATCAACGCTCGCGGCACTGTCTCCCAGGTTGTCGATTACGTTGGCAGCCAATTCCTTGGCTCGCGTCGCGTTTCGCTGTGTTGGCTTTACCCTGGCCGTCAGCCCCAGTTCTACCAGCCGGCGGATAGCGTCGGAGCGGGTAGCGTCATTGGTAGTTGCCCAGGCTTCCACCTCAGCCATCAGCGCTGCGGGCATCCGCGTTGTTGCGGGCGAACTCCGTCCGGTCGGGGGTCTACCGGCGCGCCCCTTTCGGTGAACCGTTTTCATGTGAACATCACGCGCGGAGCCGGGTTTAGTTTCGTCGTCCGGTGGCGTAACGCCGCCCCATTTGGTAGGGGCGGCGCTTCAGGCCATCATGCTGCTTCGTCTTTTTCAGCGTCCAGATTAATAACGGATTTCGCAAGTTTGGTCAGAGCGGCGTCAGTCGCACGTTCCTCGTCAAGGGTCTGCTGGAGCAACTTTACCGACTTGGTGTAACCGAGTTCTTCGGCCCAGGTGCGAAGCGTGCCGTAGCGGGTCATTTCGTAGTGTTCAACGGCCTGCGCTGCGGCGAGCAATCCCGCGTCGTGGGCGGGCATGCCTTTGTACTCGTCCATGATCTCCTGGCCTTCTTTCGCGATGCCCACGATGGCGTCACAAGTCTTGCTTTGAGGCTTCTTGTCAATTTCCGCAAACACCTGCTCTAAACGGTCAATCTGGCCCTCGGTCTCGCCGAGATGTTTCTGGAAAGCAGCCTTGAGCCCGGCATGCTGCGCGGCCTTCGCCATTTTCGGCAGGCTCGCGAGAATCTTCTTCTCAGCGAAATAGACGTCCTTGAGAGTGTCGTGGAATAGGTCTTCGAGCTTCTTCATTTTCGCCATGGTTGTCTCCGCGGTGAGGGGATTGCATGGGGCAATCCCCCGCATCCGGCTAAGTTCCTAAACTCCAGTTGACAAGGCATCGCAACACCACGCGTGCCTCAAAGGGATTCGTCGGCGTCTGCTCCCTTCGCGCAGCGACGGTACTGAAAGGCTCCCAAACGTAGTCGACGATTCCAACGGCCGGCGAATTTATTTCGCGATGAGTAATCGCCTAACGTCGCAGGTCGAGGAACTAAAGCGGCGACGAGAGATTACGCTCGCTCCTGAAACTCTGGAGAAAACTATGAAACGCTCACTTCTTTTCATTTGTATTGGACTATTGGCGGCGACCACGGCGTCAGCGCAAAATCCACCGGCGCAGTCGGGACCGAACAACAGCGCGGTCAACAGCCCCGGTCAAAACAACTCCAATGCTCCTGTCGCGGGTCGCAACAGTTTCACGGAAGGGCAAGCCAAGTTGAAAATCGAGGACGCCGGCTACACCAGCGTCACGGAATTGAAAAAGGACGACAATGGTGTCTGGCGTGGCAAGGCCAGCAAGAGCGGGTCAGCCACCACGGTAAGCGTCGATTTTCAAGGCAACGTCAATACTGCCAAGTAAGAAAGGTTTAGCATGACCGTTACAATTTCTCGTCTTTACGATAACCACAATGACGCTCAGCAGGCCGTTCGGCGCCTCGAATCCGCGGGCGTGCCGCACTCGGACATCAGCTTAGTCGCCAATAATTCAGACAGCTGGTTTAGCACCGACAAGAAGGTGGATCGCGACCGCAATGGCGTCGATGATCGCGCCGGAGGTGCTGGGAAAGGCGCCGGCATTGGTGCGGGCGTAGGTGGCACTGCCGGCCTTCTTGCCGGGCTCGGCTTATTGGCGATCCCCGGCCTCGGACCCGTTGTCGCAGCTGGTTGGCTGGCCGCGACCGCAGTTGGCGCGGCGGCAGGAGCAGCTACCGGCGGAATTGTCGGAGCGCTCACGGAGGCTGGCGTTTCGGCAGAGGATGCTCACTCCTACGCCGAAGGCGTCCGTCGCGGCGGCACGCTGGTATCGGCACGAGTGGCCGACACGGACCGGTCCCGCCTCGACCCGATATTGAGCGAGTCTGCCATCGACCTGCGTGACCGGAGTGCCGCCTGGCAAAAGACCGGGTGGAAATCGTTCGATGCTGCCAGCAAACCCTACGGCGTCGAGGAGGTCCGCAAGGAGCGCCAGCTTCACGGCGGGTCACTTCGCTAAGGAAATATTAAGACGGCCCGCTCCGGGCGGGCCGTCTCTTTTCGCCAATAGCGAATAAAACCATTCCCCAACCAGCCTGTTAACGGCTGATCGCCTATGCCGAGCCCACCATGAGCCGAGCGATGCCACGACGTCCGCCTAGTAGCGGCACACCCTATTTGGCCGTTTTTTCGTACGAAGACCTGGAATATACGGGCACATTGCCAATCTCACACCCCGCATAGTTGATGATGGCGATGCGGCGCTCAGGATCGTCTTCGGGTGTATCAAGTGAAACTCCGATGGCCACCGTCGCCCTGATGATTGCATCGGTATCGTCTTCGCAAACAAAGCCTGTTGCATCAAAGCCCGTGGCCGTCCCGAACATCAAAGAAGTAGCGCGGCATTGGCAACCTCTAGTTTGCCAAGTTTTTTCAGACAGCGTTCCGATAGCAAGGTCGCCTAAGTTGGCAGTCTATTTCTTATCGCATGTCGCCCGGAAGCCGGTGCGACTCCGACCGGAGAAATAAGGCCGACGGCTGAAGCAAGCCGGGCATGACTTCATTCCGTTGGACTACCGTCGTGCGGCGCACCAATTGTCTATCAGTTCTGGCCGGCACGAGCCGGTGGCAGCGAAGGCGGATGGGGTCGGGCCATCCCTATCGTTCCGGGTGGCGCTTCGATGTTAGCACTGCGAGTGTCGACATTGTTCAACGTCGTCAGAAACGCTGCGATTACTGCAATAGCCAAAACTGTGGTAAAGATAGCTAATACTGTACGGTGGGTCATTGGCCTTCCTATGCCTACCGATTATGCAAATCGGCTGGATAGGTTCCTACCGCGAGGTCAATTTTTCGAGGGCATTTCGACTTTAGCTGGGCTGCAACGCGAGCGGATATCCGAGCTTGCTAGTGACCGGAAGCACTCAGTTGCATCGCAGGGGCGTAGCCGACCTCAGTAAGCCTGCTCACGGTATCACCCGCGCCCCGCCGCTATAATTCCCCGACCACAGCGTCATTTATTTTTGGAGGGGTATTAGCTGGCCCTCGCTGTTTATTAACTTTTCGAAAGTGAGCAATTTTGCACAGCGGCGGGACGAGAAACGGTTCCACGCTGGCCCTATCACCGTCCCCCTCGGTAACTACCGGTGACTGAGAGTTCTGTAACGCTCCCGCCTGAACTAGAGGCGATAGCATCATGATCATCCTGCGACCACTTTGCCCGACCTGCCAAACAAGCACAGTGTTGGCGCGGGTTACACCTGGGCCTGTGGGCTTCGACATCCGGACGTTCGAATGCCCTACGTGCAATCACGTCCATCAGACTGTGGCTGACCTACTAATCGACCCGATGAAGTCCGTCGGAACAAACACATGGCTTCGTGGACAACTGCAAGCGCCGACGTAAGGGTGCGAGTGGCTTGCTGAGGCCTAACGTAGGATTAGTGCATGCTCGATAGACAAAACCAAGGTCCACAATGCACAGCTTGTGGCTCTCCAATGAAGTTGGCAGCGATTGAGCCCAGTAACTCGTGGGGCCAAGATTTGCGAACGTTTGCGTGCCCGCGTTGTAGAAGGGTTCAACAACACGTCATCGAAAGTACGGTGACGGAAGTTTGGCTAGGGCCGCGTCAAGGGTAACTTAGTGGGCGGCAGGCTGAGAGGTAAAGAACCCGCCTGAGCAGCGTAGCCTCGAAAGCCGCGACGAATAGAGGCGTATGCAAACTCAACTCACGAATTCGAACGCTTGTTGGGTAAGGCTGTGCTCGCATTGTGGTCAGACTTCCCTCGAGATGTGCAGGAGACCCTTTTCGAAACTGCTGTGGCCGGGGACATTACGCTGCGAAGCCCTTTGGCTTCATACCTGCACGATCGCCATCCGAAAACGGCACACTCCGCAAAGCCGATCCAGTTAGCTTAGGGGAGAGCTAACCGCCGCTTACGGATATCGTTGTTTGTCCAAGTCCTAGAACTAAATTCGGATTGTATGCATCTGATGCTCTTATATTCGGTGTAGGACCACCTATATCCACATGATCATCGCCCCGTGCGTGGTAGCTGTCGGTGACCGAGAGACAATTAGCGCTCCCGCCCGACTCCTTTTGAGGGACAGCGCGATGCGGAAGCGACGACAGGTCCACACAGTGCTGACACCGTTTCAATCAGATGCAGCCGCTTGAAGAACGGCTAATTCAACATGCCACGCGGCTCCGTGAGGAAGCTAGATGGCTTCCCGCTGGTGTGGTGCGCGAGGCGATCATAAGGCGGGCTGAGCAGGCGGAAGCTGGCGCGCACATGAGCCTATGGCTGCGCTTACCTGCCTCAGAGAGTAAGGCGTGACGGCTGCTTATCCCTGTGCGCTAACCCTTGGCGCCAGAATTTCTCGCGCTGGGTTGAGCCGGATCGGCTAACGAGGGTATCTGCACGATCGGAGCGGCAATTTCAGCCCTGATCAATGTTGCATCATCAGCATCAGCAGCCGATTGACGAAGCCAAACCAAGCAAAATTATCGCGACAGTTTCAAAAAGGACCAGAAATGGGAAAACAAATTCTCTCGTTGGACGAATCAAAGCCGAAAAAGGCAACTCGCGCTGACCGGCCTCCGATCGAAGGATTCGTCATGGTTGTCGACGGCCACTTCAAGTCTCAGTTTAATACCGTCGAGGCTGCCGAAGAATCGGCAGGAAAATTGAAGTCGGCTTATCCGATGCTGCGGATCGAAATCTATGATGCCGTCAACCAGGCCCACACCTTGTTGAGTTAAACATCCGACCCGGCGCTTTATGATGGAACAGTGCCGCAGCCAGCTGACTCGAGTTTGCCTCTTTTCCAAACGCCGCTCGTCAATACTCACGGATGGGTCGAGGCAACGTGCGAACTGAAGCAAAATGACGAAAGGTGTAGTGCTGTGCTAGCTGTCGCGACCGAAGTGCGGTAACAAAATATCTCGTCGCGGTATCAAATCAGAGCCGGCGTACGGCACGAAAACGTGCGAAGCGGCCTCACGGCGCCTTAGCTTGATACCATGAGCACCTTAGCCCGAACAAGGAAATCCAATGAGTACATTGATCCGGGGTTATGTTCGCGCGGAGGTTCCATTGAGTGTTTTGGATACAGCTGTACGCAAGTCCTCTACAAACCCACTCGCCGGCATCCTAGAGATTTCAACGGAAGATCGCGTGCTTCGTCTCGCGATAAATGGCGACGTGGCCAAAGACTTGAAATCGACTTGGATCAGTTCTTAGCCCAAGAATGAACGCGGGAGGGCTTACATCGAGCCTGCTCAACCTGGTCGTGACGTTCGGTCCTAGCAAGCAGTCGGCCACATTTGAATTGAGCGGCTTTCTTTTTGATTCGCCGGAACGACCTACCGTATGCTCGGTTGTTATATATTCCCGACCATTAGGGAGACGTGATGACAAACAGAATGATCCCCACAGGTATGGTCAGCAGAATCGTCAGGGCGATTAGTCCGGCCAGAACCCGAATTAGACGCCTGACTAACAGACGCAAAATTCAAACCAGGGCGGCCAGCAGAGCGGCGGCTAACAAGGAGATCCGCAACGATAGTGGAAACGATCTACTCGCTTCGTCTGTCGAACGGTGAGCAAGTCACCGTCTCGAAGCTTTGTCTTTAAAACGTGGCAAGTCAGTTGATTTTGGCGGTTGTTAGCAGCGCCACTCGAAGGGTGTTTATGCCTGAGCAAAAGCTTCATATCCACGAGGAAGTGTTTAAAGATCATGTCACCGGTCAGTACGATGAAACCATATTTCGTTTCAGAGTGCCGGGCGGCTGGATTTATACGCACACAGTTATCCGGTTTGGTTCAGTCGATAAAAACTTCGTAGCAGATACTTTCGTGCCCGACTCTAAGGATTGGTCTGGTGACGGAGCAGTCATCCGAAATACATGAACCGAAGCGCGTTAGTCTCGATGCAAAGCGCGGTCGTTATTGAGCGCTCAGACGGCATTCCGGCTTGTGCCCGTTTTAATGACTGCTTGCCGCTCGGCTAACCGCTTGAGCAATGTCAGTACAATGTTGGTGACGACTTGCCCAAGCTTGTTGTCGTCTTCCTCGATCGTTCCAGCAGATCATACGTCCTCGACCTTCCCTCTCTTGGGCGCAATGTGCGATCCGGTCCATGCCCTCAAGGAGGCAGCTATGGAACATCAATTTTTTATTCGCCAGCAAAACCTTAAGCTCTGTCGCAGCCGCGTGGCTGCATCGGAAGCGGCGGCAGCGAAAGCTGACGCGTGGCAGAAGAAACAATTAAAGCTACTGGCAAAGGAAGTAGCGAACGAACCGCGGGCCAGAAAGAACTAATGCGTTCGCTGTCGGCATAAGACGGGAAATTCGCGGAGCGCAGATGTCGAGACGATGCGGCGGCCGAGAAATCCAGTTCCGCCGAACACGGCGACGGCGGACCGGCACGGCATCTGTCTCACCTTGCACCACACCAAGGCAGGGCCTGCGCCACTTGGGGCGGGCACTGCCCTTTGCTTTCCCCCGCGAATACTTGACGCAAAGAGCCCTCGGATCGGAGGACCTGACGCCTCTCCACGGAGAAAGCCGATTACATGCCACAAGAGAAACCAGAACCGGATCGCATCCGAGAGCTTAAGGATGCGTTGAAGGAGGCCGAGCGTCGCGTCGCCGAAATGCGGGCCGAACGCGATCAAGCGTTTGAGCTTGTCGAGCAGATGAAAGAACACGTCAGTGACGTTGATGCCTTGATCGATAGCTGGATCGAGGCATTCGAAATGCAGCTCAGCGAGGATGGCAAGCGAACGCGCGATGCGCTGCCGGAGAGTATCAAGAAAATTCTCGCTGATGCTGTCGCCTTACAGAAGCAGGCGAAGGGGCTCGGCAAGAAGTAAGATGTTCACGGACTGCAAGAAGTCGGCACCTTCTGTGTTGCTCGCCGTTTAGTCGCAACGGCGCTCCTTGCGCGTGATCCTGCGGCCGTTCAACCGTGGTAGTCACTAATGCGGCGGCGCTGTCGTGGCCGGCGGTGACACCACCGGACCGACGCCAACTGTGGTGTCGGAGTAGTACCGTCGGCGACGGTCCCTATCGTACCGG
>JBKPMC010000203.1:0-20883 GCA_046731955.1 Pseudomonadota bacterium
GGCCAGACTCGGCCGGATTGGCGCTCGGCATTGTGGACGAAGGCCTGCACAAGAACCCCGACAGTGCGCTGCTCCACAGCGGTCGCGCCGATCTCCTTCTGCGGGTCGGTCGCGCCAATGAAGGGCTTCAAAGCGCCAAGCGGGCAATCGATCTCAATCCTCTGTCTCCTGCCCTGATCCAAAACTACGTCCTGGCCCTCGAATATGCGGGGCAGCCGGCGGCCGCGGAGCGTGAACTCGATAAGGCGGAAACGACGTGGCGGAGGTCAGCTGCCATTGCCACTCTGCGCTACATGTTCGACCTCCGTTACGGGGATCCGGCCAATGCCTTGCGCATGTTGAGCGAGAATGAGGTTCCGGACGTGACGACCGACGAACTGACGGAGCTATTCCTGCAGGCGCGAGCGAAGCCCACGGCGGCTAATATCGACGCCGCCCTCCAATCATATCGCACGGCCATGAGGAAAGACGGGTGGAACGTCATGGGGTATGTTCAGGCGCTCGGCGAGTTCGGCAAAGTCGACGAGGCTTATCGCGCGCTTGAAGCCGCGCCTGCCGACCCGTGGTATCCCAATGGGGACATCCTGTTTCGCCCCTTCATGAAGAATCTCTGGAGCGATCGCCGATTCATGCGGCTCGCGCACCGAGTAGGCCTATTGAACTTCTGGAAGAAATCGGGCGTCTGGCCGGATTTCTGCAAGGACCCGAAGCTTCCTTACGATTGCCGCGAGGAGGCAAGAAAATACCCAATCGAGCCGCCGAGGGCCTAGCGCCTCCGCCCATCATCGACTCCGCCGCAGGAGTTGGGTGCAGATCGGCTCCGGTTCCTTGCGGCAGAAGTCCGGAAGCCGGCCGCTGCGCCAGTAGGCGAGCAATCCGGTACGCTCAGCCAGCTGAAGGTACCGCGGGTCGCGGCGCATCGGCGCTGCCCCCGGCGAGGTAATGAAAGCGGGCGGGCCTTGACCCTCCGGATCGTCGAGCCAGATGCGCTCCGTTTCGGCGGGCGTTCGTCCGACACGGCGCGGGTAGAGTTTGTCGGCGATCTTATAGGCGCCGTCCTGGTCGCCGAGGCTCGCCAGCGCGACCATGCACCGCAGGTTCAGGAGATACTTGTCGCCCTCTGGGCACGCCCGCCTTGCCGCAGGGATCGATTTCGACTTGAGCGCAGCGACTAGCGCTGAGCTGCCCTGATAGTTCGCTTGCACGCGGGTCGCGTCGACCTCCTGTTCCACGCGCTGGATGGCGTCGAAATCACCGCGCTCGAGCAGCCCGAACATACGGTTCCGGAAGAACATGTCCTTATATTCCGGCCACCAGCGGGCGCCTTGCTCGGACAGCTTGCGCGCTTCGTCGCCCTCGCCTGAATATTCGAGCGTCTTCAGCATCCAGGCGATCTTCGTCGGAACATAGACGTCGTGGGTATAGGCCAGTCTCGCGAGGTCCGCCGATTCAGCGAAGCGGCCGACGTCTCGAAGGCGGTGACTGAGAAACGTGTTCAGAAACGGCGCGTCGGGATCGAGCCGCCTGGCGGCGCGCAATCGGTCCTCGCACTCTGCCATGAGTGTTTCACTGTGGAGAATGCACCAGGGTGCGTGAGCATCGCCGAAGTTCGAACCGACGGTGGCCCGGTCGGCGGCGCGCCGCGCCTCGGCCACTGCCTCGGGCCGCTCGTCGCGCGGCAGCTGACTCAGCGCAAAGGCGATGCTGAACGCCAGGTTCGTCTGGGTGCTCGGAAAGTTCGGCGCCTTAGCGGCGACCCGCTTCGCAATTTGATATGCCTGCAGCGGGTCACCGGCGGTGAAGTCGCCCTGGAGGAGCTCGGCCACTAACGTTGGATCGAGCGGACGACGGCGGTCTAGGACTGTGAGCGGGAACGCCCAGGTGAGATTTCCCGCCATCTGGGCGCCGATCCGCTCGGGGAGATCGCGGACGTCCTCGCCAGCTGCCTCGAACCGGTGCGAATATACGGTTGCTCCATGCGCCGCTTCGTCGAGGCGCACCGTTGCGAGCACCTTATCGCCCTTTCTGCTGACGTCGCCGGAGATCAGGAAGTCGACTCTGGGGCGACCATCCTGCGGAGCCGCGTCCAGGAGCCGCAGCGGGACTCCGCTCTGGGAGAACGTATGCGCGAGCGAATCACGGGCCTGTGAGGCGAGTGTGCGTAGCTCTGGATCTGGGGATGCGGCCGTAAGGGGCAGAAGCGCGATCGTCGGCTTTAACGGGGCGCTCGAAGTCTCGCGAGCGTTCCAAAACAACAGACCGCCCCCCACCGCCACGAACAGCACAAGCGCCGCGGCGATTCCCCACCACCGTCGGCTCGCGGCCCAGGTGACGCGGCCCTTCCGTTGCTGAAGTCCACGAGCGGGTGCAGGCTCTTCCTTGCCCTGCAGCCGCCGCTCGACCGAATGAAGCAGTTCGGCCGTGCGTTCGTCGCGTTTCGCTGCCTTCCAGCCGGTCAGGTCGAGCGTGTGGAACTGCCGGAACCCCATGGGAGGCTGCGAGCCGTCGATGCTAACCGGAACGAGCCGCCCCGCGTCTCCGCCGACCGCAGCCTCGTCGCGGACCCAGCGCGATTTGACCGATTCATTCGACCAGGCGACCAGCACAACATCTGATTTCTCGAGGGCGGCCTCGATCTCGGCGGAGAATTCCTCTCCACCGTCCAGACGCCGATCCCACCAGACGTCGTGGCCGGCCGTTTCAAGCACACGAGCCAGCTTCTCGGCGCAGCCTCGGTCTTCGCGCGCATAGCTGAGGAAAATGGCCCCCATTTGCCCTCCGCGCGCGAAAGGCTGCTCCCCGCCTGCCGGCAAGTCAACGCGCGCGCTGTTGTCGCGGCAGCTTAGCCCGGCTTCTTGGCCACTCCGACGAGCGCTGGACGGAGCAGCCGGTCCTTCATCATGTAGCCGGGCTGCATCTCCTCGACGATCGTGCCCGGCTCCTCATTGCTCGGGATTTCGACCATCGCCTGGTGCCGGTGCGGGTCGAGCTTCTCGCCGACCGACTTGATGCGGGTGATGCCATGCCGCTGGAACACCGATTCGATTTCGCGTGCAGTGGACTCGATGCCCGCCAAGAAATTGCTAGCGACCTTGTCGCGCCGCAGTTCATCGTTGACGGCCGCCAACGCCCGGTCGAGATGGTCCTTGATCGCCAGCATGTCGCGCGCGAACGCCGCCGCGGCATAGCTTGAGGCCTGCTGCATCTCGGCTTCGAGACGCCGCCGCACATTCTGCGTTTCGGCTGCCGCATAAAGTGCCTTGGAATTGGCTTCCTCAAGCTGCCGCTCGAGCTCGGCGACGCGGTCATGCTCCGCCAGCTCCGGTGCGTCCTGCGCTGTTTCCTTTCGGATTTCCTCTGCCTCTTCGTGCAGATGCTCTTCGTCTTCTTGGGTTGCTTCCGTCATGCCATGAGTCTCGTGAGGGCCTTTGCCGTGAAATCCACCATGGGCACCACGCGCGCATAGTTCAACCGCGTTGGTCCGATCACGCCCACAACGCCGACGACCTGACCCTGGCTCCCGTGGTACGGCGCGGCGATCACGGACGAGCCGGAAAGCGCGAACATCCGGTTCTCCGAACCGATGAAGATCCGGCAGCCCGGCGCGTCGCTTGCGCCTTCGAGCAGGTGGGCGATCTCCTGCGCCTCCTCGAGCTCGTCGAGCAGCCGGCGAACGCGGTCGAGGTCCTCGGCCGCCGTGGCGTCGATGAGGTTTGCCTGGCCGCGAACGATCAACACGGGACGGCGCGCATGGTCCTGGCTCCAGGCGGCAAGTCCCAAGGCGACCAGCTCGGCAGCCGCAGCGTCGATCGCTTCCTTGCGCTCACGGATTTCGGCGCGGAGCCGTGTCTCGGCTTCCTCGAGCGTGAGCCCGACGAGACGGGCGTTGACGAAATTGCTTACCTCGGTGAGCGCCGCTGCCGTCGTTCCGGCATCGAGCGAGACGATGCGGTTCTCGACGGTGCCGTCCGCTCCGACCAGGACAGCGAGCGCACGCGTGCTGCTTAGAGGCACGAAACTGAGCTGTCTCAACCTCAGCTCCTGTTTCGGAGCGAGGACAACGCCTGCGGCCTGGGAAAGCCCCGAGAGCGCCGCCGATGCGGCCGCCAGCGCATCCTCGATCGGCTGGTCGCGGACAATCTGGCGTTCGATTTCGCGCCGCTCGCGCGGGTCGGGCGCGGCCGCCTGCATGATACCGTCGACGAAGAGGCGCAGGCCGCTGTCCGTGGGTATTCGGCCGGCCGACGTGTGCGGATGCGTGAGCAGCCCCCGCTCCTCCAGCTCCTGCATCACGCCGCGAATGGAAGCCGGGGACAGGTTGATGCTGCCCGCAAGGACCTTCGACCCCACGGGCAGGCCGCGATCGAGATAGGCTTCGACGACGAGGCCGAAGATCTCCCGCATGCGGTCCGTCAGCTCGGTGATCGGCTGCGTCATGCGCATCCATCTAGGATTGGCGGCTCCGCCGGTCTAGGGAGCGCCCGCACCAGTTTTGGACAAGGAGATTCCATGCGCCCGTCCGGACGCGCCCCCGACCAGATGCGTGAACTCAAATTCGAGCCAGGCTTTACCCGCCACGCCGAGGGGTCGTGCCTCGTCAGCTTCGGCGACACCCGCGTGCTGTGCACGGCGAGCGTCGAGGAGAAGGTCCCGCCCTTCCTTCGCGGCAAGGGCCAGGGCTGGGTCACGGCCGAATATGGCATGCTTCCGCGCGCCACCCACACGCGCGGCAGTCGCGAGGCAGCGAGGGGCAAGCAGTCGGGCCGGACGCAGGAGATCCAGCGGCTGATTGGCCGCAGCCTTCGCGCCGTGGTCGATCTTCCCGCTCTCGGCGAGCGGCAGATCATCGTCGACTGCGACGTGATCCAGGCCGACGGCGGCACGCGCACGGCGGGCATCTCGGGCGCCTGGGTCGCGCTGCGCATCGCGGTCGACAAGCTGCTGGAAAGTACGGCAATTCCCACGGACCCGATCCGCACCCAGGTCGCGGCAGTGAGCTGCGGAATCCACAACGGCACGGCAGTGCTCGACCTCGATTATGAGGAGGATAGCGAGGCTGGCTGCGACGGCAATTTCGTGCTGACCGCCGATAGCGCGATCGTCGAAGCGCAGGTCACCGCGGAGGGTGAATGCTATGACGAGGAAGGGCTGCTCAGGCTGCTTCGGCTCGCGCGGATCGGCTGCTCGGAAATCTTTGCCGCCCAGCTGAAGGCAATTGGACGATGAGGCCGATTGGCGACAAGCTGGTCATCGCGACCCACAATCCCGGCAAACTCCGCGAGATCGCCGAGCTGGTCGCGCCGCTCGGCATCTCATGTGTCGGCGCCACTGAGCTCGATCTCCCCGAGACCGAGGAAATCGGCAACACGTTCGCCGACAATGCGGACCTGAAGGCGCGGGAAGCGGCGGACTTGAGCGGCCTCCCCGCCCTGGCCGACGACAGCGGGCTGTGCGTCGATGCGCTGCACGGCCGCCCTGGAATCTTCTCGGCGCGCTGGGCCGAAGACGAGGACGGCAACCGTGACTGGATACGCGCGATGGAGAAGGTCTGGCGCGAGGTTGAGGCGACCGAGCCGGACGCGGCTCCCGCCGCGCATTTCGCCTGCTCGCTGGCCATCGCCTGGCCCAATGACGGCCAGGTCGAGACGTTCGACGGCCGGGTGGATGGCACGCTCGTATGGCCGCCGCGCGGGGACAAGGGCTTCGGCTACGACCCGATGTTCATCCCCGTGGGTCATGAGATGACTTTCGGCGAGATGGAGCCGCTCGCGAAGCACAAGATGAGTCATCGCGCGGACGCATTCCGCAAGCTCGTCACGGCGGTTCGCGAATGACCGGCAAACCGCTGGCACTCTACGTCCATTGGCCGTTCTGCGTCAGCAAATGCCCCTATTGCGACTTCAACAGCCATGTCCGCTCGAGCATCGACCAGGTTGAATGGCGAGCGGCACTGATCGCCGACCTGGCGCACGAGGCGTCGCTCCTCCCCGGACGCAAGTTGACGTCAATCTTCTTCGGCGGCGGGACGCCGTCGCTGATGGAGCCGGCGACAGCGGCAGCGATAATTGAAGCCGCGCAGAGACACTGGGCGCCCGCGGAAGACATCGAAATCACCCTCGAGGCCAATCCCAATTCGGTCGAGGCGGCGCGTTTTGCCGATGTGGCCGCCGCAGGTGTCAACCGTCTGTCGCTTGGCCTGCAGAGCTTCGACGACAAGGCCCTCGCCTTCCTCGGCCGAGCGCACTCTTCGCGCGAAGGATTCACGGCGCTCGAGCTCGCACAGCGGAACTTTCGCCGCGTCAGCTTCGACCTGATCTATGCGCTGCCCGGCGAGACGGAGGAGCGCTGGGCGGCGACGCTCGCTCAAGCGCTCTCATTGGGGACGACGCATCTGTCTTTCTACCAGCTAACAATCGAGCCAGGCACGCGCTTCGAGACCATGGTGGCGAAGCACGAGTTCGAACCGCTCGATGCCGACGCGGCGGCGGTGCTCTACGAGCTCACAGACGCCATGACGTCAGCCGCTGGCCTCCCCGCCTATGAGATCAGCAACTATGCGCGGCGCGGACACGAGAGCCGCCACAACCTTACTTACTGGCGCTACGGCGATTATGCGGGGATCGGCCCCGGCGCGCACGGGCGGCGGCTGGGATCGCGCACGGTCCGTCATCGCAAGCCCGAGAATTTCCTGTCCGCGCTCCGCCGCAACGGTCATGGCATCGCCGAGGAAGCACAGCTTTCATCGCGCGAGGCGGCCGATGAGGCGTTGGTGATGGGCCTGCGGCTCGCCGAGGGCGTGGATGGCGAAGCGATCGCCCACCGTTTCGGGGTCGCAGCTGTCGATTGGCGCCGGGTCGATCGCCTGGTCCTCTCAGGCCACTTGCTGCGAAACGGTGGACGAATGGCGCTAACAGCCAAGGGCCGCCTGCTGCTCGACGCTATCCTTGGCGAGATTGCTGCGACCGAAGTGATTACTTCGGCGGCTGCTGAGCCGATGCCGGAGTCGCCTGTGCCGGCGGGGTTGCCGCCGCCGGCGCTTGCGGCGCATTTGCAGACGCCATGAACTGGTACTTGTCGACCGAGGTCGCGACATAATCGTCGACCGTCATGTCGGCATCGTCCGAAGCGGCCTTCTTTGCCATGCCGTTCTTCATCCGGAATGCGACTACCGCGCTCTTGAGACTGCCCAATTGCGCGCCGCAGGTGCTGCGGGCGTAAGCTTCGTACGCGCCCGCAGCCACCTTCTCCTTGCTTGCTTTGGTCGCCGCTTCCTTGAGGCAGGAACGAAAGGCGTCGGTCGGTCCATTGATTGACGCCTGAAGCGCCGCCAAGATGATGGCCGAGGCCCCTAACAGTGCAGTCATCGCACCCTCTCCCAAGGCACGTGATGAAGGTCGTGACATGACTCTTTTTCGCTTCAATTGGAAGCATTTAATCAACAGCCATGGATGAGCGGCTACCCCCCGGTCTGCACATCGTGGCGACACCGATCGGCAATCTCGGCGATCTCAGCGCTCGGGCCGCCGACACGCTCCGCCGCGCCGACCGGATCCTTGCCGAAGACACCCGCGTCACGGCTAAATTGCTCGCGCATATCGGCGCGAAGGTCGCGATGAGCCGTTACGACGACCATACGCCTGAAGCGGAGCGCGAGCGGATCGTCGCGCGGCTCGGCGAGGACGCGATTGCGCTTGTCAGTGATGCGGGGACGCCACTCATTTCTGACCCGGGCTACAAGTTGGTGCGCGCCGCGCGTACGGCGGGTCACCCGGTGCATACTGTGCCGGGACCGTCGGCAGCAATTGCGGCGCTCACGCTCGGCGGGTTACCGACCGACCGCTTCTTGTTCCTCGGGTTCCTGCCGGCCAAGACGAAGGCTCGATCCGATGCCATCGCGGAGGTCGCCGATGTCCGGGCGACCTTGGTTCTGTACGAAAGCGGTTCGCGCCTCGGCGACACGTTGGCCGCGCTTGCCGAACGGCTTGGCGGTCGCGAGGCGGCGGTCGTGCGCGAGATCACCAAGCTCCACGAAGAATGCATGACCGGCACCTTGGCCGAGCTTGCTGCGCGCTACGCCAAGGCTGCGCCCAGGGGCGAGATCGTCATCGTCGTCGGCCCGCCGCCGAATGCGAAACAGGCTAGCGACGACGAGCTCAATCAAGCGCTCGACGAGGCGCTGATGCATCTGTCTCCTTCGCGCGCCGCTGCCGAAGTTGCCGGAAAGCTCAACGTGCCGCGCAAGCGGGCCTATGCCCGCGCGCTCGAGCGTGCGAAGTGAACCGGCAGGCGGCAGAACGCCGCGGCCGCGGAGCCGAAACGCTCGCGTGCTGGTATCTGCGCTTACATGGCTGGCGCATCCTAGCGCGGCGCGCTCGCGTACGGGGAGGCGAGGTAGACATCGTTGCCAGGCGCGGACGGACTCTGGCTTTCATCGAGGTGAAGGCCCGCGCGAGTGTCGACGCGGCGGCGCTTGCGCTTGACGATTGGCGGCTGCGGCGCGTCGTTGTCGCGGCCGAACGTCTCGCGCCACGCTACATGCGCGACGGTGATGATGTCCGGATCGACGCCTTGTTCATCGTTCCCCGCCGCTGGCCGAGGCACCTCGCCAACGTCTGGCACGGGTGACAAAGCCACGGTGACCCCCTAGGCCCCGCTCCATGCCGCTCCGCGTCGCAGTGCAGATGGATCCGCTCGCGCGAATAAACATCGCCGGCGATTCAACTTTCGCAATCATGCTCAAGGCGCAGGAGCTTGGGCACGTGCTGTTCCATTACGCACCGGAGGACCTCAGTTACGCAGAAGGGCGGCTGTGGACGATGGGTTATCCGGTCACGGTTCAGCGCGTGGCGGGTGATCATTATCGTTTCGGCGAGCCCAAAATCCTCGATCTCGGCCGCGACGTGGATGTGGTCCTCATGCGTCAGGATCCGCCGTTTGATCTCGGCTATATCACTGCCACGCATCTTCTGGAGCGGATCCAGGGCGAAACGCTGGTGGTCAATGATCCGGCCAATGTCCGTAACGCGCCGGAGAAGATCTGGGTCCTCGACTTCGCCGAGTTCATGCCGCCGACGGCGATCACCCGGTCGCGCGGCCTTACCCGGAAGTTCCTCGCCGAGCATGGCGAGATCGTCATCAAGCCGCTGCACGGTTTCGCGGGCGGGGCCGTGTTCCGGATCGGCCCCGACGGCCGCAACCTCGCCTCGCTCATCGAGCTGTTCAACAGGACCTACCGCGAACCGCACGTCGTGCAGAAATTCATTCCGGAGATCGCCGATGGCGACAAGCGGATTGTGCTGGTCGACGGAGAGGTAGCGGGCGCGATCAACCGCCTCCCGGGCGAAGGCGAGATTCGCTCCAACCTTGCCGTCGGAGGCAAGGCCGCGAAGACGGAGCTAACGGCACGCGAGGAAGAAATCTGCGCGGCGCTCGCTCCCGAGCTCAGAAAGCGCGGGCTGCTTTTTGCGGGAATCGACGTGATCGGCGGAAAGTGGCTGACGGAAATCAACGTCACCTCGCCCACCGGGATTGTCGCCATCGACGCATTCAACGGCAGCGACACGCCGGGCCTGATCTGGGAGGCGATCGACCGGCGCCTCGCCGAGCAGCGGCGCGCGGCCTGAGCCCATGGGAGACTGGGTCGTCCGCCTGATCGAGCAGTCAGGCTATCTCGGGGTTGCGTTCCTGATGTTTCTCGAGACGGTGTTCCCCCCGATCCCGTCCGAGATCATCATGCCGGTGGCAGGGATGGCAGCTGCCCAGGGTAGGATGAACTTCGCTCTCGCGACCGCCGCGGGAACGGCGGGAGCCATGCTCGGCAACATCCTCTGGTATCTCGGCGCCCGAGCGCTTGGGCATGATCGCCTTCGCCCTTTCGTCCAGCGGCACGGCAAATGGGTGACTCTGAACTGGCGGGAGGTCGAGCGCGCGCATCGCTGGTTCGAAGCGCATGGCATCACCTTCGTCTTGTTCGGCCGCTTGATTCCGACCGTTCGTTCGCTGGTGTCGATCCCGGCGGGTCTTCTCGACATGCGCTTCCGCAACTTCGTGATCGCCTCGACGATCGGGACCGCAATGTGGACCGCCTTTCTCGCCGGGGCGGGCTTCAAGCTGCAGGAGAATTTCCACGAGATCGACCAAGTGATCGGCCCGATCTCGAACGTCGTCCTGGGCGTCCTGGTGATCGGCTACATATGGCGGCTGTTCACGCACCGGCCGGACCCGAGCGACCAAGCTTGATCCAAAACGGCTCGAAGAAGCGCGGAAAGCCATGCAATCATCGTCTAAGTTATTTATCCAATTCGGTTATTTAGTGGCTGGTTTACCAGTCGCCGATTAGCCGTTGCCTGTCGCGAGCCGACGCCCGGAAACCCCACTAGCCGAGCGAGGTCCGCGACGGGGACATGTCAGTCCTTAGCAAAACAGTCCCGGCTCGCCCCTTTCGGGCGGGTCGGGACATTTCGTTAGAGAGGCGATCAGGCTCGCGGGTGGGCGTGGCGGTAGACGTCGAGCAGGCGCGCAGCATCGACCGCCGTGTAGATTTGCGTGGACGAAAGGCTCGCGTGGCCCAGCAGCTCCTGAAGCGCCCTGAGGTCCGCGCCGCGCGCGAGCAAATGCGTCGCGAAGCTGTGCCGTAGTGCATGCGGAGTGAGGCTGTCGGGGAGCCCGAGCCGCCGCCGCGCCGCCGCGACGGCGCGCCGCACCAGATCCGGGTTGAGAGGACCGCCGCGGGCGCCCACGAACAAAGTCGCGTCGCCGCTCAGCGGATAAGGGCACTGGCGGAAATAGTCGTCGATCGCCTCGCGGACGGCCGGCACGATCGGCACGATACGCGTTTTCGATCTCTTGCCCGTCACCCGCAGCGTCGAGCCGATCGGCAGCGCGCGCGCGGTGAGTGACAGCGCCTCGGCGACGCGGAGGCCTGCGCCGTATAGCAAGAGAAGGATCGCGAGGTCGCGCGCGCCGATCCAGGGAGCGCTGGCCGCTTCCGCGACATTCTCGGCAAGGCCCATGGCGTCGTCAGGCGCTGCCGGTCGCGGCAAGGTGCGCGGACGTTTGGGCGCGCGCGTGCGCGGCAGCTGCGCATGCGACCCACTCTGTTCGGCCGCATATTGGAGGAACGCGCGGACTCCCGACAACTCGCGCGCTGCCGACGCCGCTCCGAGCCCTTCGCCGCGCCGCTTGGCGAGGAACGCGCGCAGGTCCGAGGCGGTCAGCTCAAGCAGACCGGCAGGCGAGATGGAATCCCCGCGATACTGCCCGAGGAAGTCGATGAAGCGATGCGCGGTTGCGACATAGGCGCGGACCGTGTGCGGTGAACGGCGACGGTCATGCTGGAGATGGCCGGACCAGCGCGCGGCAACATCGCGCGCCGCATGGTCAACTAAGGCTTCGGAACGATCACCCACCGGCGGATCATAGCCGCAACGCTTCGCCCGAGAAACAGAAGCAATTCGGACCCGTGCCGCGCATCGAGGCTGAGCGACGCGCGCTGGCCCAGCGCCAGCAGACCGACGGGCAGAGGCGGCTCGGATTCGATGCGGATGAGGGCCTCGGCGCGGATCAGGTCGCAAGCCGGGCCGAACAACGGATGGCCGCGCTCCACGGTGCGCATCTCGACGCCGTCGACCTGCTCGATCGCTCGGCGAAGGATCTTCGGGTCGACCAGCTGAACGCCATTTCCGTCCGCGCGGAATCCTCGGTCGGCCACGATCAGCGACAGCGCCACCGCATCGATGCCCAGGATCAACGGCCATTCCTGCGTGACGACGTGCAGAAGCGCGTCGACGCCGTCGGCTTCCATTCCGGCGAGGACAGCCGCGTGGATCGAGGCGACGGCTCCCGAATGGCCGCGTGCAAAAGCGATGAGGTCCTGGTTCGCCTCCTCGGCCGCGCCGAGGCGCTGGCGCAGATGCGCAACCGCACGCTCTTCGAAGGGGATCACCTGAGCCATTGGCGGCGAGGATACGCCCGGAGCGGTTAATTTCCTACCCAACGGCGCGGGCGCGAGCGCCGTCACCGCCCCAAAACGAAAGCGGCGGCGCCTTTCGGCACCGCCGCCCGGTACTCTTAAGCGGATGAAGCTTAGAGCTTGTTCGACACGTTGTTGAAGGTCGTGCCGAGCTTCGTGCCGATGTTCTGCATCGCAGCAATCGCGGCAACGGCAATCAGAGCGGCAATCAGGCCGTACTCGATCGCGGTGGCACCCTTCGTATTCTTGATCAGCTTCAGAAACTTGCTCATGGTCTTCGCTCCTTGGTTCCAAGCGCGGTGCGTTTCCGCCCGCGACCTGCACTCCACTTGCAGGATGCGAGAACCCTAGGCCTTGACCAGTTAGAAAAGCGTTACGTGCGAGGGTTGACGAACGTTAACCGATACTTTCTCGTTAGAGAGCGAATCAGCCGATTTTCCGACCCGTTGTTTCCCAGTCTTGGTGCGACTCGGCGTGTCGTATTAGCTTCCGGTTATCCCGACCCTTTCACCCGCGAGCGTGATGCGTTTTGGCTGGGCGGTCGGGAGGGAGACGTCCCATGAAACTCTACAACAGCTTCGGAATGAATCCACGCATCGTGCGCTTCTTCATGCTCGAAAAGGGAATCGAGACCGATCGCCAAGAAGTCGATATCTTTTCGATGGAGAACCGGCGCGAACCCTACCTTAGCCGCAACCCGTCCGGACAGACACCGCTGCTGGAGCTCGACGACGGCACCTGCCTCGCCGAGACCGGCGCGATTTGCGAGTATCTCGAGGAGGAGCATCCGCGGCCGCCGCTGATCGGCTCCGACAGCGAGGAGCGGGCAATAACGCGAATGTGGTGGCGGCGCGTCGAGATCAACATCTGCCTGCCAATGCTCTACGGCTTCTATTTCGGGGAAGGCCTGGAGATCTTCCGCGAGCGCACCCACTGCCTGCCCGAAGCGGCCGAAGGCATGAAGGAACGCGGGCGCAGGGGCATGCGCTGGCTGAACGACCTGATCGAGGACGGCAAATGGATTGCCGGCGACCGCTTCACCGTCGCCGACATCTGCCTCTATTGCTACATCGACGCGCTGCGCGGCATCAATCAGCCGATCCCCGAAGGTTGCGCCAGGCTCGACGCCTGGTTCACGCGCGTCGGCTTGCGTCCGGCGGCCGACGAAAGCGTGCTCCAGCGCCTCGACATCGGCCTGACCGGTTAGCCGATCTTCTGGCCGGTCTTTTCCCAGTCGGCGAGGAAGCTCTTGATCCCCGCGTCGGTCAGCGGGTGGTTGAACAACTGCCAGATGATCTTGGGCGGAGCGGTCATCACGTCGGCGCCTATCTTGGCCGCTTCGACTACGTGCACCGGATGCCGAACGCTCGCCACCAGGATCTGCGTCGCAAAATCGTAATTGTCGTAGATCAGGCGGATGTCGGCGATCAGCTGCATTCCGTCGAAACCGACATCGTCGTGACGGCCGACGAAGGGCGAAATGAAGGTCGCGCCCGCCTTGGCCGCGAGCAGGGCCTGGGCTGCCGAGAAACAGAGCGTGACGTTGACCATGGACCCGTCCCCGGTCAGCGCCTTGCACGCCTTGAGGCCGTCCGGAGTCAGCGGCACCTTGATCGCGATATTGTCGGCGATTTTGCGAAGCACCCCCGCCTCGCGCATCATGCCGTCATAGTCGAGCGCGACGACCTCGGCCGAGACCGGCCCGTTCACGACGCCCGCGATCTCTCGAACGACGTCGAGGAAATCCCGGCCTGACTTGTGGACCAGGCTCGGGTTGGTCGTGACCCCATCGAGCAGGCCCGTGGCGGCGAGATCGCGAATCTCGGCGATCTCCGCAGTATCGGCGAAGAACTTCATGGAATTGCTTGCGCTCCGGCTTTGGTGGAATTGGTCCGGCCATAGACGGTGCCGCACGGCGCGTCACCCGATTCGGGAGCAAGGTCCATGAGCGAACATGTCCGCGTCGAACAGAAGGATGGCGTGCTCGCCATCACCCTCGCCCGTCCGGAGCGGCGCAATGCCATTACGGTGGCGATGTACGCGGCGCTCGCGGAGGCGCTGGAAGGTGCGGCGGAAGATGCTTCGGTTCGGGTGATCACCTGCAGCGGCGAAGGACCGGATTTTGCCGCCGGCAACGACCTCGCGGATTTCCTGCATGCATTGCCCCGGGATACGACCGAGATTCCGGTCTGGCGGCTGCTTCGCGCGGCCGTCAACTGCGAGATCCCGATCGTCGCTGCCGTGCACGGCAATTGCGTCGGCATCGGCACTACGCTGCTTCTCCACTGCGATTTCGTGATTGCGGACGAAAGCGCGCGTTTCTCGCTGCCGTTCGTCGATCTCGGCCTGGTGCCGGAGGCCGCGAGCTCACTCCTGCTGCCACGGCTCGCCGGGAGGCGGCGGGCTGCACGCTATCTCCTGCTCGGGGAAACCTTCGGCGTAGATGAAGCGCTCGCGATCGGGCTCGTTAGCCATCGCGCGCTCGCCGGAGGCCTCGAACAAACGATGGACGAACTCGTTAGCCGGCTGCTCGCGAAACCGGCCGAAGCGCTGCGGCAAACCCAGCGATTGCTGCGGCACGGAACGCGCGAAGAGCTGCGTCAGCGGATGGAGCTCGAAGGCAATGTGTTCGCCGAGCGTCTGCAGTCAGCCGAGGTGAAGGAAGCCATCCGCGCCTTTTTCGAGGCGCGATCCCGGACTTAGCTGTCGGTCCAGATGTAGACGCGTTTGGTGCGGGTCAGGCTTACGTTCGGGCCGTTGAAGAACAGAAAGTTCATCGGCATCGTGAACGTCACGCTGAAGTCCTTGTAGCCCGAGCCGGTGGGTCCGTCCGTCACGGTCGGTGTGCTGAATGTGCCGACGCCGACGCCGAACACCTTGTCGTTGATGCGCTGCGTAAGCTGGGTGTTCGTCGGCGTGGGGAAGATCGTCGCATAGCGCGCCCCCTCACCCAGCGCATGCTGCATGCCGGCGCTTGCCTGGAAGGCGATGCCGATCTGGAAGATTCCCCACAGGAACAGGGTAAGGATCGGCACTGCAATCGCCATCTCGATGGCGGCAGCGCCGCGCTCGTCGCGCCGTATCGAGCAAAGCCGCTTCATTGGACCCTAAGCCCCGCCTTGCCGACAACGTCGAAAGTTCCGTCGGATTTGGAGCCAGCGAACTTGGTGCTGAACATCGGCGCATAATTCTTGGTGATCGTCACCTCGATGTAGCGAGAGTATTGCTGGCCGTCCGGGCAAACCTTCTCATAGTCCGCGGTCATCGTCGCCTGGCTCGTGTATTGCGAGACGCCGTTGCACTCGAGCCAGTACTTAACGAACACCGCACTGTTGGAGACGCCTGCCGCGGTTGCCGCCTCGGACTGCAGAGTGTCGAACAAGTCTGTGTCCTTCTTGCCCTGCATCGCCCTTTCGATTGCCCGCTGTGCGGACTGCTCAAGCTGAAGCTTGTGCGAATAACCGCGACTGATGTCGACCATGCCGATCACCATCGCCGCCAGGAACGGCGCGACCAGTGCCAGCTCGATGACCGACGCACCGCGCTCGTCACGCTGGAGATGAGCGAGCCGCAACATCAGGCCACCAACCGTACGTGACGGCCCAGGATGGTCTTGTCTCCGTAGCCACCGGAACAGGTGTTCGTGATGCTGCCATTGCCGGAGAACTCGACGGTGCGCGCTACGAACTGCGCGCAATTGAAGTTGAGGCCCGCGGTGCCGTTGATCTGCAACTGCTGGTTTGGGAAATAGAAGGCGCCAGACATCAGCGAGTCCGAATTGCCGTTGATCTTGTTCACCGTACTGGAGCTCGAGGACGCGCGGCGATCCTGGTAGAACAGGATGCGATCATATGCTCCACTAACGGGAGCGGTCATGTCCATTTCGGCGCCGCCGCGAATGTCCACGTCTCCAATTGTCGCGTTCGTGGCAGCATCGCTGTTGGTCAGGATGATCGTGCAGTGCACGCAAGTCACGTGCGCCTGCGAACCGACGGTGAAGTCTCCGCTGTCGATCACATAGGTGGCGCTGCCGAGGGTGACGTTCCCGTTGAGATCCATTTCGCTGACGCAGACGACGCCGGTGTCGGCTGCGTGACTATTATCTGTGGTGTTCGCGTTGACGCTGAGTCTGTTGGAACCACCCTGGCACGGCGTAAACGAAGGCGGGTTAACCTCGGCAAACGGGTCATCCTCTTTGACGGTGAAGGGAAGCAGCTCCGCGTCGTTCCAGTTGTCGCTGTCGTTAATGTCGCCGACCGCCGCAATCGGACTTGCGTGGACGTCCGACGAGCCGGTCGCGATCGCCGCCGTGAGCGATGTCGAATTGGTGATCATGCCGCAGCCGAGATCGATCGCGCCGTTACCGGTGGCGGTAATGCCCGTGGCGCTCGTTTCCTCGAGGCTGACCACGCAATAAACGCCGGTCGGAATGGTCGCGGCGGTCGCCTCGGCCGTGATGATCGGCGCGTTCGCCAGGAAAAGCGATGAAAATCCCAGTCGCTTCTGGATCTGGATCCTCACCTTCACCGCGCCGGCGTAGTCCGCAGTATCGGCCGGATAGGTTACCTGCGGAGAGCCGGCCAGCAGGGCGATGCCGACATGGTTGTTCTTGCCGAGGTCCGTGTTGACGGCCGCGGGGATATTGCTCGTGTCGCCGTTGTTGTAGATTCGATCGTACACGCCGGCGATGGCAGCGGAGTCTGCGCCGCGCTGCAGCTGCCGCTTCCACAGCGTCCACTGAATGGTGTCGGTGGCGAGACCGGCAGAGCCGATTACCAAGGGAAGCGCTGCTCCGGCCATGACAAGGGCGTTGCCACGCTTGTCCCGCATTAGCTTCCTGAAGAAGGAGATCATCCCGGCCTCACAACTGTGCGCATATTGCCCGATTTACGCGGTTCACGGTGAGCGAACCGTTCAGACATGTGGTAAACGGACGTTCACCACGATTTGCCCCGCTTCCCTTGCACTGGCGTGTCTTACACCTATAATACAGTCAAAGCCCCTTGCGCGGCGTGGTCCAGCCGTTCACGGTCCGACCTCGTCTTCTGAGGGGCAGTGAAAGGACCTGAAGATGGCTACCGAACCGGCGGCGGAAACCGAGACCAAGACCGCAACCAAGCTCAAACTCGACCCGCCCGAGGCGCTCCAGCCCGTTCCGCCCGCGGAGGCGGCGGGGCTCGTCCCCCTGAAAAGCGAGGAAACGAGCGAGCTCGACAAGAGGGTCGCGCAGTTCGTCGACGAACTCGCGGCGCTCGACTCCAACAGCCCCGACTTTGGTAAGAAGGTCGATCAGCTAACCGCGATGGGACGCAAGGAGATCGCCGAGGCGGCCGGCGCTTCCAACCGCTTCCTCGACCGGCCGGTCAAGGCGATCGATAAGGATACCGGCATTGGAGCCGACCTGACGGAGCTTCGTCGTACGGTCGAGGCGCTCGACCCGAAGGAGGCGACCAAGACGAAGAAGCTCCTCGGGATCATTCCTTTCGGGAACAGCGTGAACCGGTATTTCGACAAGTATCGCAGCTCCCAGACACATATTCAGAAGATTCTCGGCAGCCTCGCCAACGGCAAGGACGAGCTCTTGATGGACAATGCGTCGATCGACACAGAGCGAGCGAACCTGTGGAAGACGATGCACAGGCTCGAGCAGATGGTCCACATCTCCAAGTCGCTCGACCAGAAGCTCGAGGACAAGGCGAACGAACTAGACGCGACCGAGCCGGCCAAGGCCAAGGCGATCCGTGAAACCGCGCTCTTCTACACGCGCCAGCGCACGACCGATCTACTGACGCAGATGGCGGTGACCGTTCAGGGCTATCTCGCTCTGGACCTCGTCAAGAAGAACAATGTCGAGCTAGTGAAGGGGGTCGACCGCGCATCGACGACGACCGTTTCCGCGCTGCGGACGGCCGTCACGGTCGCTCAGGCGATGACCAATCAGAAGCTCGTGCTCGAGCAGATCGGCGCACTCAACACCACGACCGCCGGCATGATCGATTCGACCGGGGAGATGCTGCGCACCCAGACCGGTGCGATCCACGAGCAGGCGGCGTCCTCGACAATCCCGCTCGAAACGCTGCAGCGCGCGTTCCAGAACATCTACGACACGATGGACCAGATCGACCAGTTCAAGATGCAGGCGCTCGGCAACATGAAGCAGACCGTCGAAACGCTGGGCAAGGAAGTCGAGAAGTCCAAGGGCTATATCGCGCGGGCCGAAGGCGTGAACCAGGCGAAGCTTGAGGGCGCGACATCGCCGCTCACCCCACTTGAGGCGAAGTGACAGAAGTAACCGAGAAAGTTGAACGGGCGATCGCGCGCTTCGATCGAGTCACTCGTCAGCTGGACGAGCGCGGTGGACCGGCGCGCGAGGCCGCGCGGCGCGAGCGCGAGCGCCTGAACGCCGATCTCGGCCGGCGGGTGAAGCGCGTCGGCGTGGCGATCGGACTCATCAGCCTCGTCACCATCGTCATCGGGCTGATCATGCCGATCGGCATGTTCGGCTTCCTTGCGGCGGTCGGCCTCGCGATCGGCGTCGCAGCGCTTCTAGCCTTCACACCGTCGCCCGAACGCGGCGTGGCGCCACCCGCCGCGGATCTTCCCAATGGCGAGATGGTCCAGCGGTTCGATTCCTATCTCTACCGGACCCGGCGCGCCCTCCCCGACGCCGCCCAGGCGCAAGTCGACGCGATCAGTTCGGCTCTGCCGGCGTTGCGCCAGACGCTCGAGCGCGTCGAGACGCTTGATCCCAGCGCACAGGATGCGCGGCGCCTGATGTCGATCCACCTGCCCGGGCTCATTGATCGCTACATGCGTGTGCCAGCGACCTTCCGGCAGGAGCAGGATGGCGAGGGCAAGACCGTCGACGAGCGCCTCGTCGAGGGCCTCGCCGCAGGTCGCACGGCGCTCAACGAGGTCACGCAAAAGCTGGCGCGGGACGACATGGCCGCGTTCGAAACGCAAGGCCGCTTCATAAAGTCGCGCTACGGCGAAGAGCGAATCGACGGTTGAGTTAGCAGACGCCGTATCGGGCCAATCGCTTTAGGATTGCGCGCCAGGGAAACGACCCGCATGATAATGAAGTAGCGGCCGGAGCCAATTTGCGATGCAGCTTGCCTTGCCCAATGTCGAGCAAGCGCTGAAGCGCCGTTACCGATTGCCCCAGGTCATCCCACCATTCAGCAAGCAGGGATATCTCCTCTTTTCAGTGCTTTGGATCGTGGCGTTTCTGCTGGCGGTCGTCGGCCCCTCGGTCGGCGTCTACTTTCGCTACACTGCTCCCGACAATAATTCGCAGCTTTTGCTCGGAAGCCGTGCCGGCTTTGCCGTGTCGCCCAAGGACGCGACCCGGATCCGTTTCACCGTCGGTCCGCAAGTGGCGACGCAGGGCGTGCACGCCGGCGACGATATCATTGCGGTTTACGGCCTGCCGCTACCGAAGGTCATGCCGATATCTGACGAAGCGCTCGCGGAACATGCGGAGGACCCTGCATATATCGCGATGAGCAACCTGCTGTTCGGCACCGAAAACGATGCCCAGGTGCCGCTCACCATCCGTGACCGCACTGGCCGCATCCGCGAAGTGACCGTCACGACCGGCGAACAGCATATCGACGATGGCGCAAGGGCGCTTGGCATCAGCCCGAAGCTGCTGAGTTTCATCGACCTCCTGCACATCCTCTCCTACCCGTTTCTGCTGTGGGCCGCGTGGATCCTGCACCGCCGCAATGCGCGCGACGCGGTGAGCTCGATCCTCTCGTTGGCGGTGCTGCTGACGATCGGAGCCGAGCAGCCTTCGTCCGTATTCCTGGCCACCATCGGCGTTCCCCGATGGCTGAACGTCGCTATTTACGACCTCGGAAACGTGCTGCTTCTGGCGGGAATCATGCTGTTCCCGCACGGCAGGCTGTCCTGGCGTCTGGTCGCCCTCATGTGCTGCCTTCCACTCCTCTTTTTCCTGCAGGGAAAGCTCTACCAGACGCTGTTCGTCTGCTTCATGGTCATCGCGGTTCTGGCGTTGCTGCGCTGTCTTCGGCAGACGGAATCGACGGAACTCCGTCAGCAAATCCGGTGGGCGCTGCTCGGCTTCAGCGGCTACGCTGTGCTGCGCTGCCTATCGATACTCGCAGACTTGCTCAAATGGTCCGCGGGCAGCTTCGGCCAACAGCTGCTGATCGAAATGTGCGCCGGCATTTCGCTCGCGATCGCAGTGCTGCTGCTTCAACTCGGCTTGTTGATCGCACTGCTTCGCTATCGCCTCTACGACGCCGAGATCGTCATCAGCCGTTCGGCGAATTTCGCCCTCATTACGCTCGCCGTGGCCGCAATCTTCGCCGGGGCGGCCGATGCCCTCAAGCAGATCGTCTACAATTTTTACGGTAACACGGGCAGCGAGGGGCCGGTGATAATCGCGGCGGCAATTGCCACGATCTTGATCAACCCCATCCAGGAACGAATTCAGCGCTGGTCGGAAAAGAAATTCCAGAAGGACCTGTTCCTGCTTCGCGACGACCTTCCCGAATGTGTGCGCGACATGCGAGAGACCGCGTCGCTTCATCAGATGGCCGACGAGATTCTTGCCCGGGTGGATCGAGGAGTTCGCGCGGTTCGCAGCGCGTTGATCGTCAGCGGCCGAGTCTTGCGAGTACGGGACATCACGGTGGACGAGGTCGAGGACTGGCGCTCGTCCAGCTTCGCGGAAGACTATAAGAGCGACATTTGCGAGGCGTCGGACCGGCTGTTCCCGATCCGCGTGCCGCTTGTGCCTAGTTCCGATGACGAAGCCCCGATCGGCTTTCTTCTGGTCGGCCCGCGCCCTGACGGATCGGTCCCCAGCCGCGACGAACAAAAGGCGCTCGCCGGTGTCTCGGAGGCTGTCGCGCGCGCGATCCGCACGGTGATCAAGCGCGAAG
>JBKPMC010000204.1:0-6606 GCA_046731955.1 Pseudomonadota bacterium
ATGAGGTACATCCAGTAGCTCTCGGTCAAAACTGACCGGTGGTGTGTGTGCGAGGGTGCGTGATGGCGTATCGACAAGAATCTCGGCGGTGGCTCATTGAATCGCACCATTCGAGAGCGGTATCGAAGCTCGGATGCCGAGCAGATCGCCGCCGCTTCTCGGGCCGGGTTTGCGCGAAATTGTGCTGTGGCTTCGATGCGAGCCTGCTGCTTGATCCGGCTTGAGCGAAAACTTCCGGACCTAACTGCGCCAACGTTTCACGGATATCGGTCGAGATTGCGGAACTCCCGTCACGCCCATCGGCCTGCTCGGACAACGACAGGGACGTCGGTCGTACAGCATCGGCCACATCAGCGCTGAGCAACTGCGAGGGAGCCGCGGCAATCACCTTGTCCGGGAGCATGGGCAGGAAGTGGGATTGGCTGGTATCGATGACCACTGCTTCCGGTCCCTTCAGATCGGAGGTGATCCGGATGGGCGGCAGCGTGGAATGCGATTCCATGAGCTTGCTTGGCGGGAGCGCGGGTAGCATGGAATCTGCTGCAAACAGCAGCACAAGCAACGTCCCACCGACCCACAGAAAATAATCCCGCAGCGGAATTTGAGAATCGACTGAGTCGCGCGCACGCATTGACAGAACGGATCTCCTGCTGAGCATGTCAAGATTCCGGCAGCGATGATGAGGTGGCGCCCACTTCGGCCGGATAAAGCTGGATCCCTCTGCGCACAAGCTCCGACTCGATGAAGGTGAAGGCGCATTCAACGGGCACGAGCGAGACGTTGACCGAATAGAAGATGCAATCGCGAGTGAAGAGGAGGGCTGGCGTCACGGAGTGTCCCTCCGCCGCTGGGCTTGCCGCTTGATCGGCACCGCTTCTCGATCGACGAACGCGTGCAGCCAGGCAACCAAGGATATCGTAACGCCCAGCAGCAAGCTCAGGCCCACGAGAGACAGTGCCACGACCAGGTTCAGGGATGCGAGCGCAAGCCCCGGCCACGGATTTTCCTTCGCGAGCGACCACAAAAGTGTTGACATTCTCTGTCTCCTAAATACACTAAACCGTATAGTTCATATACGCCCCGAACCGCGGGATGTGTCAAGAGCGAAGACTCACAAGCTCGTGTTCAGACGTTTGAAGGGCGGGGGAATCGGAGCGTGACGCTGCGTTTCCCGTCCGAAAGAGCGATGCCTCACCACAAGAAAGGACTTTGTATGTTCAAGTACACATTAGTCGTCATGCTGGCGGCTTTGTCCGGTAATGGGACTGCCTTTGCGCAGGAGAACCGCGGCACTCCCGAGCAGAGGGCCGCATGCGCGCCTGACGCCTTCCGGCTGTGCATGAGTTACATCCCTGACGCCACGAATGTGGAGGCGTGTCTCAGGCAAAGAAAGTCCGACCTGAGCGATGGTTGCAGAGCCATCTTCGACCACGCTGCGGGAACAGCTTCTGTCAGGACCATAGGATCGCTCCGCTCCCGCGGCGTGAGAGATGAGGAATGATCGCATGAACACAATTTATGTTCCCGCTTTCGCCGCGTTCGGGGGGTCGGCCTTCGGAGCGATCTCCACGATCGTGACTGGATGGGTGACTCGGCGCCGGAGGCTTCGCGATCGCCACACTGCCCGGTCGATTTCCAAGCGCGAGCGGCTCTATCGAAGCTTCATCGAGGAAGCCTCCCGACTCTACGCCGACGCGCTCGTCAGCGACAAATCCGAGATTCCGCAACTGGTCAATCTGTATGCGCTCATAGGGCGGATGAGGATTCTGTCCAACGATCAAGTGGTTCAAGCCGCGGAGCGGGCAGGTCGCCTGATCATCGAAACCTACCCGTCACCAAATCGCCAATTTGTAGATCTGCCTGAGTTCATGGAGGAAATGGATCCCTTGCGTGGCTTCGGGGAAGCCTGCCGACAGGAATTGCATTCGATCCCATCTCGCTGAGGTCCCAAACGATGCAGCAGCAGATACGCCAAGCCGAATCGTCGTGCATTCGTCAGCGGATCGTACAAGCAGCGATCCGATTGCACCGCGAGATCGGTTTCAAGAAGACCACCGTCGCCGATATCGCTCGCGGAGCGTCGATGTCGCCCGCTAACGTATACCGCTTCTTCGCTTCAAAGCAGGCGATCGAAGAGGCGGTCGTGGCGGATCTGTTCGAACACGTCTCCGCGGAAGCAACGCTTGCGGCTCGCAGCGGTTCCGCACTGGAGCGTTTAACGGCTGCTTTGAGGGCGATCTCGCAGCTGCACGAACATCGGCTGGAGAACGACAGCAAACAACACGAGCTGGTCGCTGCGGCATTACGCGAGAACTGGCCTGTCGCCCAGTCTTACGCAGACCGGATCCGGGGACTGGTGTGCGTGATCATTGCTGGCGGACAGGCGAGCGGCGAATTGCGACCGGGAAGTCCGATGGCGATGACGTGTTGCCTGCTTGAAGCAATGGACGGGTATCTCAATCCGTCGCGGATCAACGCGGCTGCCGTTCGGCCCGCGTTTGACGAGATGATGGATTTCTGCGCAGGCGCCCTGCGTCACGTGCCGTGCGGTCAGTCGATCGACCCGGAAGGCCGTGACGCAGATAGCAAGCGGGGTCTGTGGCTGATTCACGGCCTCCAGTCCGCCTCGCAAGCCGCAAGAAAGAAATTGACCCGTTCGTGCAAGAACGTCGGCAGCTCCTTCTTGAGATCCTTCAGTTCCTCACCCATCAGAGATCTCATAAGCATCGGAAGCAAAATAAGATCCATGAACATCTGCGCGGTCGCAACGCTCCGCTTCGCGCTGAAAGGTCCTTTAGCTGAGCGCGCGATCCTCTGAGTTGCTTCGTTCAAAAGTTGCGAAACGGCCCCAGCCGCGCGGTCGCGCGCCGCGTCGTGAACATTTCGGCTCAACTCGGGAAACCGCCGCGCCTCGGCGATCGTCGCGCGCGTGAGGTCCAACGTGTCCTCAACGAATCTCTCCACGATCTCGATGCCGAGATTGGCGAGCTTTTCCTGGATGGTGCGGCCTGCCGGCGTGAACCCATCGAAATCTGTCAATCCGTTGATGGTCCGGGCCACCACAGCCACGAACAGAGCCTCCTTGCCGGGGAAATGGGCATAGATGGTCGGTTTGCTCGCAGGGGCCAACTCGGAGATATCGTCGATGCTGGCACTCCGAAACCCTTTCTCGAGAAAGAGTTGCTGGGCTGCATCGAGAATCCGCGCCTGGACGTCTCCGGCAAGGTCCTTGGGCGGCCTGCCGCGTTTCGGGCTTTTGTTCTTCGCCATCACCGTCTCCTAATCACGAGCTTGTGCCCGCCTAGATCCCACTTGACATGCCCGGGAAGGAAATGCAATGAAAAGAAAATATACTGTATAGTTTACTTTAACCTGTCGAAGGCCAGCCTTGATTGCCAGGCCTGCGACAGCTCATCCGGATGACCGGCCGCCCGCCACATGCGCGTTCGGCCCCCGCTCATCCGGTGCAACCTGAGGAGATCGTCGTGACTGTGTGCAGGCCGGACTCGCCAAAAGTGGAGCAGGGCATTCTGCTGCGCGAATTGAATCACCGGATCAATAATGGCCTCGCCTCGGCGATCAACCTGGTCTCGGCCGCGGCCGTCCGAGCTGAGGGGCCTGAGGCCAAGCGCGCCTTAAGCGACATGGTCGAACTGTTGCATGGTTATGCCGATGTGCAGCAGGCACTCGAAATGCCCAGGGGCAAGGCGCTGATCGACGCCGCGACATACATCCGCATGATGGGCTGCGCTATGCGCCGTTCGTTGCTGGATCGAATGAATATCCGGCTGGCACTCGACACCGAATCTCTTCCGCTCCAACCAGGACGATGCCGGCGGCTGGGATTGATCGTCCACGGGCTCGTAACCGAGGCCGCGAAGCATGCGTGCTTCGAGGCGCGGACCGGAGAAATCAAGGTCAAGCTGACACGAATCGGCGCGGTGGTGAATTGCGTCGTCCTGGACAATGGGTCGCGGTCGGTACGGGGCGCCGCGGGATGCGGAGTCCAGATCAGCAATGATCTTGCCAAGGGCCTCGGCGGCCGGCTCGAGCACGGCTTCGGCACGGATTTCACATCCGTCGTCCTATCGTTTCCGCTAACAGAGCGTGAGCGGCAAGCGAACTGGGCGATGGCGAAGCGTCGCATCATCCGGTCGCCTAGCGAATCAAAAGTCAGCCCATCCGATGCCTCGGCGCTTTACCCAGGCGCGAAGCGCCCGGATCAGGGCAGCCGCCCCGTTGCAACTCGACCGGATTCGAATCCCGCTCGCGGAGCCCAACCGATCTCTGCCCGTCCAGCGCCGGATGTGCTGCGGGAGTTGTTGTCACCTGGTCACGTGTCATGAAACATCACCCTGCCAACCAAACTGAAATCGTTGGAACTGCCCGCAAAGGCAAGCTGACAGGGGCCGGCGTCCTGGCGGCCGCGCTTGTCGCGATCGCGCTGAGTGGCTGCGACGATCATGCTGCCGCTCCCATCACGCGTGCCGCGATTGTGCGCACGGAGATCGTGCAGCTGCGCGACCGACAAGCCTCCGCCACCCTGACCGGCGAAATCCAGGCCCGGTTTCGCACGGATCTCTCGTTCCGAGTCAGCGGACGTGTGCTCGCGCGCTATGTCGATGTTGGCGCCCGCGTCCAGGCTGGTGATGTCCTGGCTCTGCTCGATCCGGCCGAGCAACAGGCCGATGTCGATGCGGCAACTGCGGCGGTGCTGGCCGCAGAATCTCAGCTACGCGTGGCCAAGGCGACCTTCGAACGGCAAAAGGCGCTGATCGCAAGCGGTTACACCACACGGACGGTCTACGATCAGGCGCAGGAAGGATTACGAACCGCAGAAGGTGCGCTTGAAGCGGCAAAAGCGGAGCTCGGAACGTCAAAAGATGCCCTTGGCTTTACCGCGCTGCGCGCAGAAGCCGCAGGCGTTGTCACCGCGCGCAATCTGGAAGTCGGCCAGGTCGTACAGGCCGCGCAGCCCGTATTCGCCGTGGCGCAAGACGGGGAACGCGATGCCGTGTTCGACATCTACGAATCCCTCTTGTTTGGCGATCTCGATGACAGCCGCGTATCGCTGGCGCTCGTTTCCGACACAGGCGTGACGGCGAGCGGGCATGTCAGGGAAGTCTCGCCCGCGATTGACGCCAAGAGTGCGACCATCCGCGTCAAGGTTGCCATCCATGATCCATCGGCCGCGATGACGCTTGGAAGCGCCGTTGCTGGGACCGTCAAAGCGAAAGCCCAACAGCAGATCGCATTGCCCTGGAGTGCATTGGCGGCGGCGGGATCGAAACCCGCGGTCTGGACCGTCGATCCGGCGACCAAAACGGCTGCGCTCAAGCCGGTGACGATCGGCGGGTATGAAGCCCGGGAAGTGCTGATCAAGGCGGGCCTCAAGCCGGGCGAGCGCGTCGTGATCGATGGCGGCAAGTTGCTGAGCGTTGGCCAGGCCGTGACATATGAGGGAGACCGGTCATGAAGAAGCTTGCCATGATTGCAGCCGGCGCGGTTGCGTCGGCACTCGCATTGGCTGGATGTCAGCAGGAGGCGAAAGCGCCCGAGCCCGTGCGGCCCGTGCTCTCGATGGTCCTTGAGCCGAGCCGCTTGGACGGCACCGTCGCGGTGGGCGTTGTTGAGCCGCAATTCAAGACCAATTTCGCGTTCCGCGTCTTGGGACGTCTGACCGCGCGGCCCGTCTCCGTCGGTGACCTCGTTAGCGAAGGACAGACGGTCGGCACGATCGACCCCACGGCCCTCGAACTCGCCGTGCGCGCGGTCAAGGCCGAGCTTACGAAGGCCGAGGCGCAGCTGGCGACCGCGAAGGCGACGGAGGAGCGGCAGCGAACCCTCGTCACAACCGACGCCACCACAAAGCAGACGCTGGACAATGCGGAGCAGGCGCGGGCCGCCGCCGAAGCAACGGTGGCGCACGCACAGGCGAGCTTGATCAAGGCGATCGAGCAACGGGGCTATGCCCAGCTCAAGGTCGGTTTCGCCGGCGTCGTCACTGCGGTGGGCGCAGAAGTCGGACAGGTGGTCTCTCCTGGCCAAAATGTCGTGACAGTCGCGAGGCCTGACATCAGGGAGGCGGTGGTCGATATCGGGGAGGATTTCCCGGTGCCGCTTGAAATCGATTTGCCGTTCACCGTCGGCTTACAGCTGCTCCCCGCCGTTCAGGTCGAAGGCAAGGTTCGCGAGATCGCCCCGCAGGCAGACCCGGTGACGCGCCTGCGGCGAGTCCGCATCGCCCTGAAGAATCCCCCTGAAAGCTTCCGCTTGGGCACGACTGTTACGGCGAAGCTCGGCAAAGCGCAAAGTCCGACATTGCGCGTCCCCGCCTCAGCGGTGCTCGCCAAGGATGGCGCGAATTTCGTCTGGATCGTCGATCAGCCCGCGAGCACCGTGTCGCTGCACCGGGTCGATCTCGCCGGGGACCCCGCGGGTGCCCGCGTCGCCGGTGGGCTTGCCCCCGGTGTGCGCGTCGTGACCGCCGGAATCCACAGTCTCACGCCGGGACAGCACGTCCGTATCAATAAGGATCAGAAGCCATGAAGTCGTTCAACCTTTCCGACTGGGCGCTCCGGCATCGTTCGCTCGTCTGGTATTTCA
>JBKPMC010000205.1:0-2547 GCA_046731955.1 Pseudomonadota bacterium
CGGCATTGGTCCGTTGTTCAAAGAGAGGAGTTACTCCATGTCAGACACCAATCCTTCCGCCGACAATATCCGTGCGATGCTGGCCGAAGCCAACGGACGCCTTCGAAAGGCCAGCGCGGAGTATTTTGACCTCCTCGAGAAGGGCCTGGGCTCCTCGCCGCTGCCGGTCGCCGGCCAGGCCAAGCAGTTCTGCGACTACATGCAGCGCAATGTGACCGCAACATTCGATTTCGGCGATAAGCTGATTCAAGCCAGGGACATGCAGGACGCCGCCAGGCTCCAGACCGAATTTTTCCAGGAACAGATGCGATCGCTGACCGACCATGCAAGGAGCATGGGTGAGTCTGCCATGAAAGCTGCGACGGGAGTCTTTACCCCAAAGAGCTGAGCGCAATTGCAGGACCCGCCGAGGCGCACAGAAGATGCCTCTGTCGGCCCGATCAAGCGTGGGACGGTCATGGTGCTTCAATTTCTGGTCGGCTGCATCGTCAGCGTGATCAACATCATGATTCACGCGCTGGTGACCGTCGGCGCGGTCGGCATTGCCCGCTTCGCGGGGCTGCGGCACACCGAGCGGCCGAGATTGCATTTGATGCTTGTGATGGTCGCGACCGCTGCGGCGCTGATGGTGGCGCACACGCTGGAGGTCTTGGTTTGGGCGCTGGCCTATGCGGTCGTCGGCGCGGCGCCTGCCGGCAGCGATCTGCTCTATTTCGCCTTCGTCAACTACACCACGCTCGGGTACGGAGATATCACGCCTGTGCAGGTGTGGCGGCTGATTGGGCCGATGACCGCAATGAACGGCATCCTGATGTTCGGCTGGTCAACCGCCGTCCTGTTCGAAGTGCTGCGCAAGACGGTCGAGCATCTCGCGTCGATAGGCAAACCGGGGCTCAGTTATTCAGATCGAGGCTAGCGAGCTGCGGGCGGTCCAGAAGGACGATCTGGCGTTGATTGCTGCCGATAAATCCAATGATGTCGAGTTCATGCAGCCGCGACAGCGCGCGGGACACGGTTTCCAGTGTTAGCCCCAGATAGTCGGCGATGTCGCGCCGGGACATCGGCAGTGGCATGATGCCGGCTGCCGTCAGCCGTCGGTCCATCTCGATCAGAAAGGCAGCGACCCGCTCCAGCGAAGTCTTGCGGCCGAGCAGAAGCATATGGTCTTCCGCGTGCTGCAGGTTCCTCGTGGTCATGCTGAGCAGGTTTCGCGAGACCATGGCATCGCTATCAGCCGCCATCTCGAGGCTGCGCCGCTTGATCAGGCGCACCGTGGTGTTGACGATCGCCTCCGCCGTAAACCGGTGCTCGGCCCCATTCTCCAGTCCGAAAATGTCGCCGACGAGGTGAAACGCGCCGATCTGGCGGCGACCGTCCGAAAGCAGCTTGTAACTTCGCACTGCACCAATCTTGACCTGATAGACGTAGTCCGCAGGCTCCTTTTCGCCGTAGATTTCGACGCCCTTTTTGTAGGTAAATTCGTTTAAACTGACCTTTGGATTGGATTCACTCGCTATTCCGAGTTCGCCGAGGGAGGTGGGACGGGGGGCCGGATCGGTCGTGATGCGGAGGAACATGGGCCAACTCCTGACTAGTCGTTGGGTGTCTTTTACTTAACTTGTGAACGGCATTTTTCATCTCGCGGAAATGTGCCGCCGCTGTCCCGCTACCATGGCGAGTGTATCTTCGACCAAGGAAGCATTCTTAACTATTGTCTGATGGTTCATTGTACCAAAGGACAGGTCGGCAATGTTGCCGGGAAATGGCAATGCGGGTCCCCGCACTTGCGACGTCGATTCGTCGCCTGGATGTTGGGATTGCAGAAGCTTTCAAGCAATTATTGTTCAAACAGGTGGCTGGTCGTCGCGTGAGGATACGGCGTCACGCACGAACTTAGGGTGAGGAGGAGGCTCCCTTTTGGTGGTTTGGAGGATCGAGCAGAAATATTTCGATTGTTTTGATTTAACAGCGAGGAGGGGCAATTGCCTGGCCTTGTTCACGTCATAGATGACGATGCTTCCTTTAGAACGGCTGTCGCGCGCCGGCTGAAATTGGCGGGCTATGACGTCGAAACCTATTCGTCGGCCCAACAATTGCTGGATCGCCTCCCGGACGCTCAAAAGCCTGGATGCATCCTGCTCGACGTGCAGATGCCGGGCTTGAGCGGCCTCGAATTGCAGAGCCGCCTCATCGAGCGCGGTTCGACGCTGCCGATCGTCTTCGTGACCGGATATGCCGATACGCCGACGACCGTGCGCGCCGTCAAGGCGGGCGCAGAGGATTTCCTGGCCAAGCCGGCATCGTCAGAGCAGCTGATCGACGCAATCGAGCGCGCCATGGCGCGCTACGAGACTACACGCCATCAACAGAGCGAGCTCGGCTCCCTTCGCCGGCTGGTGGCGACCCTGACGCCACGCGAGCGACAGGTTTTCAATCTGATCATCCGCGGCAAGATCAACAAGCAAATCGCTTTCGAACTGGGAACGACCGAGCGAACGGTGAAAGCCCATCGCCACCAGGTGTTGGAGAAGATGCAGGTTCATTCGT
>JBKPMC010000206.1:0-2660 GCA_046731955.1 Pseudomonadota bacterium
GGAAACGCTGCTGACCAGCGAGTTCACGGTGCTGACGCGCCTCTTGGCGCGGATTGCCAGCGGGCATTACTCCACCCGCGACTATTCCGCCGACAGCCTGCGGCAGGCGCTCGAACTCTATGTGCTGCATTTCCCGGTCTATCGCACCTACCTGACATCCTCGGGCCCATCCGCGCATGATCGCGAGTTGATATCAGGGACGATCGAACGGGCGCGCGCCGACTGGTTCGCCGCCGATGACGGCATTTTCGACTTTCTCCGCGACACCCTGACGATGGACCTGATCAAGCCCGGGCGCGCGCACCACAGTGCGCCGCGCGTCAGACGTTTCGCATTGAAGGTCCAGCAGTTCACCGGCCCCATGATGGCGAAGTCGCTGGAGGACACGACGTTCTACCGCTACCACCGCCTGCTCGCCTTCAACGAGGTTGGCGGCGATCCGGCGGCCAAAGCGATTTCGGCCGACGAGTTTCACCGGATGATGCAAGCCCGCGCCGGCGAATGGCCGCTTGGCATGACGGCCACCGCGACACATGACACCAAGCGCGGCGAGGACGCGCGGGCGCGCATCATGGCGCTGGCGGAAATTCCGGGCGAATGGACCAGCGCGGTGGCCCGATGGAAGCTGCTCAACGCACCGCATCTGCTTGTCGATGGCGATGTTCGCGCGCCGTCGGCTGTGTTCGAATACATGCTGTATCAGGCGCTGCTCGGGGCATGGCAGCCGGACGACGCTTCGCTTCCGGCGCGGATGCAGGAGTACGCGCTGAAGGCCGCGCGCGAGGGCAAGCAGGAAACGAGCTGGCTCAATCCTCATCAAGCCTATGAGGCGGGCGTCAAGGGTTTCATCGAAAAAATTCTCGATCCTTCGCGGTCAGGCGAATTCCTGAACGCACTGCAAACGCTGGCGCAGCGCCTGTCGTTATTGGGCGCACTGAATTCGCTCAGTCAGATCACGCTGAAGGCGATGATGCCGGGCGTACCGGATTTCTATCAGGGCACGGAGCTTTGGGATTTCTCGCTGGTCGATCCCGACAACCGGCGGCCGGTCGACTTTGCCGATCGCGCGCGCCGGCTCGGCGCGCTGGAAAATCCGGACTGGGACCGGCTGGTCGAGGCGTGGCCGAGCGGCGATCTGAAGCTGGCCTGGACACGGCATCTGCTCAAGCTGCGGACGGAGCTCGCGGCCGTATTCGCGGACGGCGACTACGACCCCCTCGAAGTGAACGGAGCGCATCGCGATCATTTCGTTGCCTTCGCGCGGCGGCGGGGCCGCGACGCTGCGATCACCGTGGTCACGCGCTGGTTTGCGCCGTTGACCGACGGCGGCAGACATTGGCCTCGTCCGGAGAGTTATGACGCCGCGTTGAACCTCGGCGGCTATGCGGTGGAAGGCTTTGCCGACGCCGACGCCACGCAATTGCGCCTGTCCGATCTGCTGACCCATCTGCCGGTCGCCGTGCTGAAAGCAAGGTTCAACGGCGCCATGAAGCAGGCACGAAAGCGCAGCCGCGCCTAGGGTAACATCAGCTTTTCTTGGTCAGAAGCAACTGGCCACGGCTGCGGATCGCGGCCTGGGCCACCTCGGCAAAGCGCTGCAACAGCCATGGCAGCACGACTTCCACCTGCACATGATCTTCCGCCACGTCGACATGGCCGGACACGGCCTGCCCGAGGGCGCGAACGCGGAAGATCATGCGGTTGTCTTCCCATCGCTCCTCATCGACGCTCAGCACCGGCACGCTGGAGGCGGCGCGCGAAAGCCCCGTCTTGAGGCGGCGCATGGCCTCTTCGCGTCCCAGGCTATGCGGGATGGAAACAGCCAGCGGTTTGGTCATCGCAAATCCCTCGGTTGTCCAACTTCATGTAATCACACGCGCTTCGAAAAGAAGAGCCGCGCGCATTATCGCGGCGCAAAACGGAACTTAGAGGACTCCCGGCTGTTGTTCCCCATGAAGGGCAGAACATACAGAACGCCCGCTCGGGCTGAGGAGAGCTTTATGTCTATCGGCACAATCATTCTGATTATTCTTGTCATCGCCCTGCTGGGCGGATTCAGCGGCATCGGCGGCGGTCCGTTCTACGGCACCGGATACTATGGCGGTGGCGGGCTAGGCCTGGTGATCGTGATCCTGCTGATCCTGCTGCTGCTCGGGAGACTATAGACACGCGCAAATTTTGGTCTTCGTCATGGCCGGGTTCGTCCCGGCCATCCACGTCTTGTTCGCTGCGACAGATCTTTAGGGTGGGCAAAGGCGCGGCCGTGCCCACCCTCTCTTACGCGATCAAGAACGGTGGGCACACTTCGCTTTGCCCATCCTACTTTCCGGCCAGCTTCTTCATCGCCGTCTTGATCGACGCCGCCGCATTGTCGTAGCCATCCCACGCCTTTGTCTTTGCCAGCAACGAAGGCACGGTGCGGACCGTGTACTTCTTCGGGTCGAGATCGCCGCGCACCTGCGGCCAGGTCAGCGGCATCGAGACGGTGGCGCCGTCGCGCGCACGTGGCGACAGCACCGCGACTGCGGTCGAAAGACGGTCGTTGCGGAGATAGTCGAGGAAGATTTTTCCCTTGCGCAGCTTCTTCGACATGTTGAGCAGATAGCGCTCGGGGTCGTCGTTCGCCATCCACTGGCAGATGCCCTGTGCAAAGGCCTTGG
>JBKPMC010000207.1:0-44882 GCA_046731955.1 Pseudomonadota bacterium
ATCCTTCGGCGGCAGATGCGGCGCGATTTCCGCAAGCCGCTGATCATGATGACTCCCAAATCGCTGCTGCGACACAAGCATGCGGTCTCGAAGGCGAGCGATTTCACCGGCGACAGCCACTTCCGGCGAATCCTGTCCGACCTCAATCCGCCCGCACAGCGCGAGACCCGGCGGCTGGTTCTCTGCTCGGGCAAGCTCGCCTACGAGCTGATGGACGCGCGCGATGCGGCGGGTGATCTCGGCGTGGAGATCGTACGGATCGAGCAACTCTATCCGTTCCCGTCGGAACCGCTGGTCCGGCGCCTCAAGGCGATGCCGAAGCTCGGGCAGCTGATCTGGGCGCAAGAGGAGCCGAAGAACAGTGGCGCCTGGCAGTTCGCCGAAGACCTGCTGGAGCAATGCCTGACGGACGCGGGCTTCGCAGACATGCGGCCACAATTCGCCGGGCGCGACGCGAGCGCCTCGCCCGCAACCGGCCTCGCCAAGCGCCATGCGGCCGAGCAGGCGGCGCTCATTGCGGCGGCGCTCGGCCACCCCTCGACAAAGGC
The DNA here is from genome assembly GCA_046731955.1 of Pseudomonadota bacterium. Lineage (GTDB taxonomy): Bacteria > Pseudomonadota > Alphaproteobacteria > Sphingomonadales > Sphingomonadaceae > Sphingomicrobium. The sequence continues at coordinate 549 of JBKPMC010000207.1, forward strand.
CGAAGGCGGTAGCAGTGAGCGCGCCGACGGACCTGCAGTCGCCGCGGAATAAAGGGATACGATGGCCACCGACATTCAAGTTCCCACGCTCGGGGAATCGATCACCGAAGGCACGCTCGCGCAGTGGCTGAAGAAGCCCGGTGAGGCGGTCGCTGTGGACGAGCCGATCGCCGAGCTTGAGACTGACAAAGTCAGCGTCGAAGTGCCGTCTCCCGTCGGCGGCGTCCTTTCCGAACAGGTGGTCAAGGAAGGCGACACCGTTGCGGTCGGCGCGGTGATCGCCCGGATCGACGAGGCGGGGGCAGCAGTCGCGGCGGCTCCCGAGACGAAAGCCGCCCCCGCAGCGGGAGCCGCACCGTCTGCTACGCCTGCGCAAGCTGTCGCGACCGCGTCGACCAATCCGGCGGGCGCTGGCGAAACTCCTGCGCTTCGCGGAGATGAGACCGCGCCGGTTGCGGAAGCCGAGCACGATGAGGACGAGCACGTCACGACCCTGTCGCCGGCCGTTCGCCGGGCAGTGCTCGAATATCATGTGGACCCCACGAAGATTCGGGGGACGGGTAAGGACGGGCGGCTTACCAAAGACGACGTGATCGCCGCCGCCGAGACGATGAAGGGCGGCGGCCCGGCTCCGGAGCCCGAGGCCAGAGCTCCGGTGTCTCCAGCCCCTGCTGCCCCAGCGCCTCAAGTAAAAGCTCCGCCCGCGACCGGCGAGCGCCGCGAAGAGCGCGTCAAGATGTCGCGTCTCCGCCAGACGGTCGCCCGGCGCCTCAAGGAAGCCCAGAACACGGCCGCGATGCTGACGACGTTCAACGACGTCGACATGACGGCGGTCATGGAAGCGCGCAGCCGCTACAAGGATCTGTTCGAGAAGAAGCACGGCATTCGCCTCGGCTTCATGGGCTTCTTCGTGAAGGCGTGCGCGCTGGCGGCGAAGGACATTCCGTCGGTCAACGGCAGCATCGAGGGCGACGAGATCGTCTATCACGATTATTTCGACGTCTCGATCGCGGTGTCCGCTCCCAAGGGCCTGGTGGTCCCGGTCGTCCGCAACGCCCAGGCGATGAGCTTCGCCGACATCGAGAAGCAGATTGCAGACTATGGCAAGCGAGCGAAGGACGGCACGCTGACTGTCGAGGAGATGCAGGGCGGCACCTTCACCATCTCCAACGGCGGAGTGTTCGGATCGCTGCTGTCGACGCCGATCATCAACCCGCCGCAGTCGGCAGTACTGGGCATGCACCGGATCGAGGAGCGTCCGGTAGTCAAGGACGGGCAGATCGTCGCGCGGCCGATGATGTATCTCGCATTGTCCTACGACCATCGCCTGATCGACGGGCGTGAAGCGGTGACTTTCCTCGTGCGCGTCAAGGAAGCGATCGAGGACCCGACGCGCCTCTTGATAGACTTGTAAGTATAACCACTTCCCGTTCGGGCTGAGCTCGTCGAAGCCCTGTCCTTCCCACAGCGAAGGCCAAGAAGAGAAAAGCCGCCCTTCGACAAGCTCAGGGCGAACGGAGTTCTGGAATGGCTTCTGAAGGTTACGATTTCGACGTCCTGGTGATCGGGAGCGGCCCCGGCGGCTATGTCGCGGCAATCCGCGCCGCGCAGCTCGGTCTCAAGACTGCGTGCGCGGAAAGCCGTGACACCTTGGGCGGCACCTGCCTCAACGTTGGCTGCATTCCGTCCAAGGCGATGCTTCACGCCTCCGAGCTGTTCGAGGAAGCGGCCCACGGCACGCTCGCCAAATGGGGCGTGAAGCCGGGCAAGGTCGAGCTCGACCTCGACACGATGCACGGGTCTCGCAAGGAGGCCGTGAAGGGCCTGACGCAGGGCGTCGAGTTCCTGTTCAAGAAGAATAAGGTCGAGTGGCTGAAGGGCCATGCGAGCTTCGTCGATCCGCACACGGTGCAGGTCGGCGACCGCAAGGTGACGGCGAAGAATATCGTGATCGCCACCGGCTCCTCCGTGAGTCCGCTGCCCGGCATCGAGGTCGATCAGGAGCGGATCGTCGATTCCACTGGCGCGCTCGAGCTTCCGGAGGTGCCGAAGCGCCTGGTCGTCATCGGCGGCGGCGTGATCGGGCTGGAGCTGGGCTCGGTGTGGCGGCGTCTGGGCTCCGAAGTTATCGTGATCGAGTTCCTCGACCAGATCCTGCCGGGCTTCGACGGCGACGTTCGCAAGGAAGCCAACAAGATTTTTAAGAAGCAGGGCATCGAGATCCGCCTGTCCAGCAAGGTCACCAGCGCGACACGCAAGGGCGACACGGTCACGCTGACCGTCGAACCCGCGGCCGGCGGCGCGGCCGAGACGCTGGACGCCGAAGTTGTGCTGGTTTCGATCGGCCGCCGGCCGAACACGGAAGGCCTCGCGCTCGACAAGGCCGACCTTCAGACCAACAATCGCGGCCAAGTTGACACAGACCACGAGTTCCGGACCAATGTGCCGGGCATCTGGGCGATTGGCGATGTGATCAAGGGGCCCATGCTCGCTCACAAGGCCGAGGACGAGGGCATTGCCGTCGCCGAGAACATCGCCGGCCAAACCGGGATCGTAAACGAGGACGTGATCCCGACGGTCGTCTACACGATGCCCGAAATCGCTGGCGTCGGCCTCACCGAAGAGCAGGCGAAGGAGCATGGCGAAGTGAAGGTCGGCAAGTTCCCGATGCTCGCCAACAGCCGCGCCAAGACCAACCGCGAGCCGGATGGTTTCGTTAAGGTGATCGCCGATGCCAAGACCGACCGGGTGCTCGGGGTCTGGATGATCAATGCGGTAGCGGGCACGCTGATCGGCCAGGCGGCCCAGGCGATGGAGTTCGGCGCGACGAGCGAGGACATCGCCTACACCTGCAACGCGCATCCAACGCACAATGAGGCGCTCAAGGAAGCGGCGATGGCGGTGCAGGGCAAGCCGATCCACATCTGATCAGCTAGGCCGCAACCTCCTCATATGGCAGCGGCTCGACCGGCGTGCCGCTCCGCGGCGCGAGCTCCTTCTGCCACAGCCCGACGTCGAGCCATTCGCCCCTTTTGAACCCGACTCCCCGGTAGGTCCCCGTGTGGAAGAAGCCGAGCTTCTCGTGCAGCGCGACGCTCGCATCGTTGGGCAGGGCGATCGCGCCGATCGCCGCGACATAGCCCTGCCGTTCGAGCACATCGACGAGCGTCGAAAGCAGATCCCGCCCGATTCCGCGACCTTTCGCTTCGGGCGAGAGGTAAATGCCCGTCTCGACCGTCCAGTGATATGCAGGCCTGGTGCGGAACGGCGAGCTCGCTGCGTAACCAAGCAAGTGGCCTTCTTGTTCGGCGACGAACCACGGGTAGTAACCGGGCGAATCGCCGGCCATTCGTTGCCGCATTTCCGCCGCGTCCGGCGCGGTCTCCTCGAAGCTGATCGTGCTGTCCTCGACGTAGGGCCGATAGATGGCGGCGAGTCCCGCGCCATCCTCCGCCGTCGCAAGTCGGATCAGGACAGCCATTCCTTCAGCAGCCCAAGCAAGCCGATGTCGCGCTGACGGATCGCGGCAGGAGCGACGGGCGGGCATTCGAGGCAGCGCGCCTGGATGCTCGGCCCCGTCAGGATCGCCCGCACTTCGGCGATGATCGCCGCGAGCTGCTGCTCCGGCTCTCGTGCGATGGTCGCGAAGGCGTCGGGCGCGGCGGTATCGTCGCGCTCCTGCTTCGCCAGCTGCTCGAGGACCTGGTCGCGGAAGCTGACCGGAGCCTCGAGGTAACGGATTCCGCGCTCGTCGCCGAGCTTGGCGAGTTCCGCGGCCTTGGCGATCGCGTCCTGCATGCCGCCGAAGCCGTCGACGAGGCCGAGCTGACGCGCGGTGCCGCCGTCCCACACGCGACCCTGCGCGATCCGGTCAACCTCCTGCGGCGATTTGTGACGCGCGGAGGCGACGACGGTCAGGAACCGGCCGTACATCGATTCTACGCTGGTCTGGATGAGCTGGTTGGCTTCGGGCGACGGGCCCTTGAACAGATCCGGCTCGCCCGAGAGCGGTGTCGTTTTCACTCCATCGGCGCCGATACCGAGCTTCTGCAGCGTGCCCTGGAAGCTCGGGATTACGCCGAACACGCCTATTGAGCCGGTGATCGTCGACGGCTCGGCGTAGATGAAGTCTGCCGCAGTGGAGACCCAATAGCCGCCCGACGCCGCCACATTACCCATCGAGACCACGACGGGAATCTTCTTGGCCCTGGCCTCGAGCAGCGCCTGCCGGATGCGCTCGGAAGCGAGGACCGATCCGCCGGGACTGTCGACCCGCACGACGAGCGCCTTGATGCCCTTGTTCCGGATGCCGTCGCGGATCTCCTCCGCGATCGTGTCGCCGCCCGCGCTCCCTGGTCCCGCCTTGCCGTCGACGATCATTCCCGCGACGGTGACAACGCCGATCGGCCCGGACGGATTTTCGTCGACTGCGTCAGTGATGTAGGAGTCGAGCTTGATCCGGCTGAAGCCGGCCGGTTCGGAGCGCGGCTTTCCGCCGAGCTCTGCCAGGCGCGCCTCGAATTCGCTCCGTTCGCCGATCTTGTCGACGAGGCCGGCGGCAAGCGCGGCCTTGGCCATGTCGCCTCCGGCGGCCGCGACGGCCCCGGTCATGTTCTTGAGGAAGAGATCGACATTGGCCTTCGGACGCGCCTGCCTCACGCTTTGGCGCCAGGTCTCGAGCTGTGCCTCACCGAGCGCCTGATAATTCTGCCTGGCTTCGGGCGACATGTCGTTGCGGATGAGCGGTTCGACTGCCGACTTGTAGGTTCCGACGCGATAGACGTTAGCCGTCACGCCAAGCTTGTCGAGCAGGCCCTTGATATAGAGGTTCGAGCCGCCGGGGCCGGCGATGAGCACCGCGCCCAAGGGGTTGAGCCAGATCTCCGAAGCGGCCGAGGCCAGCTGGTAGCTGTCGTCGGTGTAGCCGACGCCATAGGCGATCACCGGCTTGCCCGACGCGCGAACCCGCCGGACCGCGTCGACCAGATCACCGACAGCCACCTGACCGCCGCCCGTAAAGCCGTCGAGGTCGAGCGCCACCGCCTTGACCCGGCCATCATCCTTGGCGGCATCGAGCGCCCCGACCAGGTCGCGCAGCCTGTACTGCTGAATGCGCGAGCCGCCGGCGACATCGGACCATTCGAGCCTCGCCGGCTGCTCGACCACCGCGCCGTTGAGGTTGAGGTCGAGCACTCCGGCCTGCACCGGCTCGGGGCGGGCCGACAGCGCCGCGTAGATCGCTCCGAAGAAGAGCAGCATGAGGATGAGGACAAGGGCGTCCTTGATGCCGACCAGCAGCTTCCAGATCGCGCGGACGAATTTCATGTGCAAAGGCCTTTGTTCGTTGCCTTTCTCCGCTAGCGGACGATGGGCCTGCGGGCCAAACCTTTTCGATCGGCGGCCTTACAGCTAGGCGCAGCCGCTGTGGACAGTGGGGCGAGAATTTCACCGGCCATTGGGCATGCGGCATGGCGCGACGAGCTGCGGGCGACGCTGGCGCTTGCCTGGCCCCTGATCCTTGCCAACCTGACGCAGCAGGCGATCCAGGCCACCGACGTCTTGTTGATGGGGCGGCTAGGCGCGGGTCCGCTCGCGGCTGCGACGCTGGCCCTCAACCTGACCTTCACGTTCAATATCTTTCTGCTGGGCCTGCTCATCGCCTCCTCACCGATGATGGCGACGGCGCTCGGCCAGCGGTTCAACGCGGTGCGCGACGTTCGGCGGACCTTCAGTGCAGGGTTCTGGCTCATCCTCATCGCGATGCCGCCTTATTGGCTGATCCTGTGGCACGTGGGGGACCTGATGCGCGCGTTCGGGCAGTCGGCCGAGCTCGCGGAACAGGGTCAGACATTCCTGCGCGCCTATATGTGGTGCACCGCGCCCTGGCTGCTGTTCCAACTGTTGCGCAACTTCGTCGCGGCGCTGGAGCGGCCACGCGTCGTGCTTTGGCTGAGCCTGGGGGGAATCGGCCTGAATGCACTTCTCAGCTGGGCACTCATCTTCGGCCGTTTTGGCCTCCCGGCACTCGGCCTTGTCGGGGGCGGGGTCGGCAGCACCCTCACCTGGCTGATCATGTGCGGTGCGCTGGTCGCCGTCATCGGATTTGACCGGCAGTTCCGCCGTTTTCACTTGTTCGGTCACTGGTGGCGGTTCGACGGCCAGCGCACCATGGCGATGGTCAGGCTCGGCTTGCCGATCGGCATTACCATGGCGCTCGAAATGGGCGTGTTCGCGCTCGCGGCCTATTTCATGGGCTGGCTTGGCGCGCCCCCGGTCGCCGCCCACGCGGTGGCGCTCCAGATCGCAGCACTGACGTTCATGGTGCCCTTGGGTCTTGGCCAGGCGGCGACTGTGCGCGTCGGTTTGGCTCTAGGCCGACGGGACGAAGCCGGGATCACCCGCGCCGGCTGGACGGCATGGGTCATCGGCGTCGGCTTCATGGGCACGATGGCGCTCTTCATGTGGATCGTGCCGCGGCAACTCGTCACCCTCTTCCTTGAAGACGTGCCGGAGAATGCGATCGTGATCAGCCTTGCGGTCAGCTTCGTTCGAGTGGCCGCAGCCTTCCAACTGGTCGACGGAGCGCAAGTGATTGGCGCGGGCATGCTGCGCGGCCTGCACGACACGAAGTGGCCGCTGATCTTTGCGCTGGTCGGCTATTGGGGAATCGGCCTCGGGATTGGCGCATGGCTCGCCTTCGCCGCTGACTGGAAGGGCGTCGGAATCTGGGTCGGGCTCGCCAGCGGACTCGCCGCGGTCGCGGTGCTCATGCTGACTCGCTGGATTCTGCGCGACCGGATCGGCCTGACGCGCCTCCGGCACGCATAAACAAAAACAACTGCGGGGACCGTTGACGGATGAACGGACCACAACCATATGCGCGCCATCGCTGGCACTCTCATGGGGAGAGTGCTAACGGAAAGTTCAACCTAGTTAGTGAAAGAGGGTTTAGACCTATGGGTTTCAGGCCGCTTCATGACCGCGTCCTCGTCCGCCGTGTCGAGGCCGAGGAGAAGAGCTCGGGCGGGATCATCATTCCCGACACCGCCAAGGAAAAGCCGCAGGAAGGCGAAGTCGTCGCCGTCGGTGCTGGTGCCAAGAGCGACGAGGGCAAGGTCACACCGCTCGACGTCAAAGCCGGCGACAAAATCCTGTTCGGCAAGTGGTCCGGCACCGAAGTCAAGATCGATGGTGAAGACCTCATCATCATGAAGGAAAGCGACATCCTCGGGATCGTCGGCTGACCCTTCGCCACGCACATTCAAACATTCACATTCTGAAAGGGTAGCCAGATGGCAGCCAAAGACGTGAAATTCAGCCGCGACGCGCGTGAGCGCATCCTGCGCGGCGTCGACATCCTGGCCGACGCGGTCAAGGTGACGCTCGGCCCCAAGGGTCGCAACGTGGTGATCGAGAAGAGCTTCGGCGCTCCCCGCATCACCAAGGACGGCGTAACCGTCGCCAAGGAGATCGAGCTTAAGGACAAGTTCGAGAACATGGGCGCGCAGATGGTCCGCGAAGTCGCATCCAAGACCAGCGACATCGCCGGCGACGGCACCACGACCGCGACCGTACTCGCGCAAGCTATCGTGCGCGAAGGCATGAAGTCGGTTGCGGCCGGCATGAATCCGATGGACCTCAAGCGCGGCATTGATCTCGCCGTTGGCAAGGTTGTCGCGGAGCTCAAGGCGCGTTCAAAGGACGTGTCCGGGTCGAACGAAATCGCCCAGGTCGGAATTATCTCGGCCAACGGCGATCGGGAGGTCGGTGAGAAGATCGCCGAGGCGATGGAGAAGGTCGGCAAGGAAGGCGTGATCACGGTCGAGGAGGCCAAGGGCCTCGAGTTCGAGCTCGACGTCGTCGAAGGCATGCAGTTCGACCGCGGCTATCTGTCGCCTTACTTCATCACCAATCCGGAAAAGATGCAGGTCGAACTGACCGATCCATATATCCTGATCCACGAGAAGAAGCTCGGCAACCTGCAGGCGATGCTCCCGATCCTCGAATCGGTCGTTCAGTCGGGCCGGCCATTGCTGATCATTGCAGAGGACATCGAGGGCGAAGCGCTTGCCACGTTGGTCGTCAACAAGCTCCGCGGCGGACTCAAGGTCGCGGCGGTGAAGGCGCCGGGCTTCGGCGATCGCCGCAAGGCGATGCTCGAGGACATCGCGATCCTCACCGGCGGCGAGATGATCAGCGAGGATCTCGGCATCAAGCTCGAGAACGTCACGACCAGCATGCTCGGCCAGGCCAAGCGCATCACGATCGACAAGGACAACACGACGATCGTCGATGGCTCCGGCACCCGCGAGGCGATCGAGGCGCGAGTTGCGGCGATCCGCCAGCAGATTGACACCACCACCTCCGATTACGACCGCGAGAAGCTGCAGGAGCGGCTGGCGAAGCTCGCCGGCGGCGTTGCGGTGATCAAGGTTGGCGGAGCGTCCGAAATCGAGGTGAAGGAGCGCAAGGACCGCGTCGACGACGCGCTTCATGCGACCCGCGCAGCGGTCGAGGAGGGCACCGTGCCCGGCGGCGGCACCGCGCTGCTTTATGCGACCAAGGTGCTCGACGGCCTCAAGGGCGAAAACGATGACCAGACCCGTGGTATCGACATCATCCGCAAGGCGCTCCAGTCGCCGCTCCGGCAGATCGCCGAGAATGCGGGCCATGACGGCGCGGTCGTCGCGGGCAAGCTGATCGACGCCAATGACCCGACGCTCGGGTTCAACGCCCAGACCGAGGAGTATGAGAACCTTGTCAAGGCGGGCGTTATCGACCCGACCAAGGTCGTGCGTGCGGCGCTCCAGGACGCGGCCAGCGTCGCCGGCCTGCTGATCACGACCGAGGCGGCCGTGAGCGAAATGCCGGAGGACAAGCCTTCGCCGGCGATGGCCGGCGGCATGGGCGGCATGGGCGGAATGGACTTCTAAGCCAGCCGCTCAGTCGGTTAGTTCGAAGGGCCGGAAGCATTCGCTTCCGGCCCTTCTTCGTTTTGGGCCAGAGTGTTGAGCATGGACTCGGTTTCGTTGAGCTGGTTGGCTTGCTCCGACGTCGGCGCGGGGGGCAACTCGTTGCGGCAGGCGCAAAGAGCGAGAAGCAAGATCAGTGATGCAGCTTTCATTTCGCGCGAAGTACCACCTGCTGCGTGCATAAAAAAAGGGCCGCCGGTGAGGGCGGCCCTTTCCGTACTCGCTTGAAAGCGCGGCGTCTTAGTGAGTCGCGTTCTCGGCAGCGTTCGAGACGGTTTCGCCGGCGTTCTCGACGGCATTGCCGGCGTTCTCGATCGCATTGCCCGCGGCGTTCAGCGCGGCATCGGCGTTCGCCGTAACCGACTCGTTGCTCGCGGCGTTCACGTCATACTCCGCGTTGTTCTCGACCGCGGTTTCGTTCGCAGCGGCATTCTCTTCGGCCTTCGGCTGGCACGCGGCGAGGCCGAGCGCGAGGACCGCAACGGTCACAGCAACTTTCTTCATGATCGTTCCACTCCCTTTAAAAGTGCCCCTGGGGTGGGCACCAGTCCCGGACCTGGTCGCGCGAGTCGCTCAGGCCAGGCGGGCGGCAATAGCTGCAATCTCTATTTTAGCACAAGGGATTATTTTGAAGGATGAATTGACGATATAAAGATATCTTTATATCCTTATCTCGTGACCGCCGCCCTTCCGCTCGCCGACCGATTCCAGGCGCTCGCCGACCCTACCCGGCTGCGCATCCTGGCCCTGCTCAGGCGCATGGAGCTCTCGGTCGGGGAACTCGCGCAGGTCCTTGGCCAGAGCCAGCCGCGCGTTTCCCGCCACCTCAAGATTCTCGCCGACGCCGGCGCACTGGAGCGCCGCAAGGAAGGCAGCTGGGTGTTCCTGACCCTTGCCGATGCCGATCGGATCGAGCCTGTGTTTGCGCTGGTCGATGCATGGGCGGATGCTTCCACCGAGGCGATGTTCGCTTCCGATGCCGCCCGCACGGACGCGATCCGGGCGGAGCGTGCGGAAGCGGCCAACCGCTATTTTGCCTCGCACGCCGAAGTGTGGGACCAGATTCGTTCGCTGCACGTCGCCGAGAGCGAAGTGGAGCGGGCGATCGACCGGGCACTTGGCAAGAGGCCGCTCGGGCGTCTCGTCGACATCGGCACCGGCACGGGCCGGATGATCGAGCTCTTCGCGCCCCGGTCGACCCATGCAATCGGCATCGACCGCTCGTCCGAGATGTTGCGTCTCGCGCGCGTCAAGCTCGAGGCGGCGGGCATTCATCCAAGCCTGCGTCAGGGCGATATGTACGCGCTTCCGCTGGACGATCATTCCGCCGACAGCATCATCATCCACCAGGTTCTGCATTATGCCCATTCTCCGGCCGCGGCGATCGCGGAAGCCGCGCGCGTGCTGGCGTTCGGGGGCACGCTTCTGGTCGTCGACTTTGCGGCCCACGAGCGGGAGGAACTGCGCGCGACCGACGCTCACATCCGCCTAGGTTTCGAGGATGAGGTGATGGCGGGCTGGTTCGCCTCGGCGGGCCTCACCGTGGACCAGGTGCAGCACCTGGGGGGCGGCGAGCTGACCGTGACCTTATGGCGCGGCGTCAAGGCCGCGATCCCGCAGCGGAGGGCGGCATGAACGCCTTCGAGCAGCTCAGCCATCACCAGCCTTTGTTCGCGGAGGCGCGCGGCGACATCGAGGTGAGCTTCGAGTTCTTTCCGCCGAAGACCGAAAAAATGGCCGAGACCCTGTGGGAGTCGATCCAGACGCTCGCGCCCCTTCAGCCGCGATTTGTTTCGGTGACTTACGGCGCAGGCGGCTCGACGCGCGAACGCACGCATGCGACAGTCGAGCGCATCCTCAACGAGACACGGCTGACGCCCGCTGCACACCTCACCTGCGTCGGCGCTACTCGGGAGGAGATCGACACGATTGCCCGCGACTATTGGGAGCTCGGAGTACGGCATATCGTCGCCCTGCGCGGCGATCCGCCCGAGCCTGGCGCAGTCTATGAACCGCATCCGGGCGGCTATGCCAATGGCGCCGAACTCGTCGCCGGCCTGAAGCGCGTCGCGCCATTCGATATTTCCGTGGCCGCTTATCCCGAAATCCATCCGGACTCCGGCACTCGCCAGGCCGACCTCGACAATCTCAAGCGCAAGGTCGATGCGGGGGCCGACCGCGCGATCACCCAATTCTTCTTTTCGCCGGATTGCTTCCTGCGCTTCCGCGACGATGCGGCGGCGGCAGGGATCGGCGTCGAGATGGTGCCCGGCATCCTGCCAGTGTCGAATGTCGCAACGACGCGGCGGTTCGCGCAAACCTGCGGCGCATGCATACCGGACTGGCTCGATACCTTGTTCGAGGGTCTCGACGACCTGCCATCGGCTCGTCAGCTGATCGCCGCGACGGTCGCGGCCGAGCTATGCGGCCAGCTTTACGCCGGAGGCGTCCGCCACTTCCACTTCTACACGCTCAACCGCGCCGAGCTGAGCTACGCGATCTGTCACCTCCTGGGCGTAAGGGCGAAAGCATGAGTGCCGCGCAGTCTTTTCGCGCCGAAGCCGCCAAGCGCATTCTCATCAAGGATGGCGCCTACGGCACGTTGATTCAGGCGGAGCGGCTGAAGAGCGACGATTATTGCGCCGGGCTCGACCTGATGAAGGACCAGCGCGGGAACAATGACTTGCTCAACCTGACCCAGCCGGAGCTGGTCCGCACGATCTGCGAGCGATTCGCCGATGCCGGCGTGGATCTGCTGGCCACCAACACCTTCAATGCGAATGCGATCAGCCAGTCGGATTATGCGGCGGAAGAGCTCGTGCCGCAGATCAACACCGCAGCCGCGCGCATCGTGCGCGAAGTCGCCGACCGTTATTCCGCGAGCGACGGCAGGCCGCGCTGGGTCGCGGGCGCCCTTGGCCCAACCAATAAGACTTTGTCGCTTTCACCCAACGTCAACGATCCTGCCTATCGCGAGGTCGATTTCGACCAGGTCAAGGCGGTGTATCGTCAGCAGATCGACGCTTTGGTCGAGGGCGGCGTCGACTTCATCCTGATCGAGACGATCTTCGATACACTCAACGCCAAAGCGGCAATCATGGCGACGCTCGAGGCCGAGCAGGCGCTTGGGTCCGAGCTTCCGCTGATGATTTCGATGACCTTGACCGACCTATCCGGCCGCAACCTCTCCGGGCACACGGTCGAAGCCTTCTGGGCGTCGGTGCGCCACGCGCGCCCAATCACAATCGGGCTCAATTGCTCGTTCGGAGCGGCACAGCTGCGGCCGCACCTCGCCGCCCTGTCGGCGGTCGCGGATACGTTGGTGATGGCCTATCCGAATGCCGGGCTCCCCAATGAGCTTGGCGAATATGACGAAGCGGCGGAGGAAACCGCCGCCCAGGTCCGCGACTGGGCGACGAGCGGACTAGTGAACATTGTCGGCGGCTGTTGCGGGACGACTCCCCTGCACATCGCCGCAATTGCCGGGGCGGTGCGTGATTGCACGCCGCGCGCCGTCCCGGCTGCTCAATCAGGAACATTACTAGCCGGTCTCGAACCGATGCTGATTGCAGCGTAAGCCCGTGGAATTGTCCAGGATCGAACAAGCCGGCGCGGGCGCGCGATTCGTCAACATCGGAGAGCGCTGCAACGTCACCGGGTCGGCGCGCTTCAAGAAATTGATCCTGGCGGGCGACTATGATGCGGCAGTTGTGGTCGCGCGTGACCAGGTCGAGAACGGCGCGCAAATCGTCGACGTCAACATGGACGAAGCCCTGCTCGACAGCGAGCAGGCGATGACGACGTTCCTGAAGCGCATCGCTGCCGAGCCCGACATCGCGCGCGTGCCGGTGATGATCGACAGCTCGAAATGGAGCGTGATCGAGGCGGGCCTCAAATGCGTGTCGGGCAAGCCGATCGTCAATTCGATCTCGATGAAAGAAGGCGAGGGCCCGTTCCTCGAGCTGGCGCGCAAGTGCCGCGCTTACGGCGCCGCGGTGGTGGTGATGGCGTTCGACGAGGTCGGCCAGGCCGATACGGCCGAGCGCAAGGTCGCGATCTGCGAGCGGGCCTATAAGCTGCTGGTCGAGGACGGCACGGACCCCAACGACATCGTCTTCGACCCCAACATTTTTGCGGTGGCGACCGGCATTGAGGAGCATCGGCGCTACGCGGTCGACTTCATCGAGGCAGCGCGCGAGATCCGGCGCCTCTGCGCGGGCACGCACATCAGCGGGGGTCTGTCGAACCTCAGCTTCTCGTTCCGCGGCAACGAGCCGGTGCGCCGCGCGATGCACAGCGTGTTCCTGTACCATGCGATCCCCGCGGGGATGGACATGGGCATCGTCAACGCGGGCCAACTCGATGTTTATGACGCGATCGATCCCGAACTGCGAGAAGCGTGCGAGGACGTCATCCTCGACCGCCGCGACGACGCGACCGAGCGGCTGGTCGCACTCGCCGAGCGCTTCAAGGGCACCGACGCGGCCGAGGAAAAGAAGTTAGCCGAGTGGCGCGCGCTGCCCATTGCCGAGCGGCTTTCCTATGCGCTGGTCAAGGGGATCGACGCGCACATTGTCGAGGACACGGAGGAGGCGCGGCAACAGTTCGCTCGGCCGATCGAGGTGATCGAAGGCCCGCTGATGGACGGGATGAACGTGGTTGGCGACCTGTTCGGATCTGGGAAAATGTTCCTTCCTCAAGTGGTCAAGTCGGCGCGCGTGATGAAGCGCGCGGTCGCGCATCTGATCCCCTTCATCGAGGCGGAAAAGGAGAAGTCCGGAGCGACGAAGGGCAAGGGCCGGATCGTGATGGCGACCGTGAAGGGCGACGTTCACGACATCGGCAAGAACATCGTTGGCGTGGTTCTGCAGTGCAACGGTTTCGAGGTCATCGACCTCGGCGTGATGGTTCCGTGGCAGTACATCCTCAAAGCGGCGAATGACAATCAGGCGGACATGATCGGTCTTTCCGGACTGATTACGCCGTCGCTCGACGAGATGGTGACGGTCGCGGGCGAGATGCAGCGGCTCGGTCTCAGCACGCCGCTACTGATCGGCGGAGCTACAACCAGCAAGGCGCATACGGCGCTTCGGATCGATCCGGCTTACGAGGGCCCGGTCATCCACGTGCTCGATGCCAGCCGCGCCGTCGGCGTCGCATCATCGCTCGTGTCCGACACTCAGCGCGAGCCGCTGATCGCGACGACTGCCGAGGACTATGACAAGCTGAGGAAATCGCGCGAGCGCAGCGGCCACAGCGAACTCGCGCCCCTGGACGAAGCCCGCGCCAACGGATTTCCATATGATCTTTCCGGTCAGGCTCCGCCGCCGCAATGGCCGGGGCTGCACCAGTTTGGCGAATGGCCGATCAAGGATTTGCGCGCCTCCATCGACTGGACACCGTTCTTCCGCGCTTGGGAACTGGCGGGCAACTATCCCACAATCCTCAATGATCCGGTGGTGGGCGAGAGCGCGCAGAACCTCTTCGACGACGCTCAGGAGATGCTCGACCGAATCATCGCGGAACGCTGGCTGACCCCAAAGGGGACGGTCGGACTGTGGCGCTGCAGGCGGGAGGGCGACGACGCGCTCGTGCTCGCCGGCAACGATTGGACTCGCGTGCCCTTCCTCCGTCAGCAGGTAAAGAAGCGGGAGGGGCGGCCGAACCAGTGCCTCGCCGATTTCATTTCGCCCGAGGGCGAGGACTGGATCGGGGGATTTGCGGTCGGAATCCACGGCCTCGAGCCGCATCTCGCCCGGTTCAAGAAGGCCAACGACGATTATTCCGACATTTTGCTGAAGGCGCTTGCGGACCGGCTCGCCGAAAGCTTCGCCGAGGTGCTTCATGCCGAAGTCCGCAACCGCCTGTGGGGTTATGCCGACGAGCATTTTTCCAACGTCGACCTGATCCGGGAGAAGTTCCACGGCATCCGTCCGGCGCCCGGCTATCCCGCCTGCCCGGATCACAGTCTCAAGCCAATCCTGTTCGAGATGCTTGGGGCAAAGCCCGGCGGAGTCACGCTGACCGAGAATTTCGCGATGCTTCCGACCTCGGCGGTCTCCGGATTCTATTTCGGCCACCGCGACAGCCAGTATTTTGGGGTCGCCCGGATCGGCCGCGACCAGCTCGAGGATTATGCGGTGAGACGCGGTGTCTCGCTCGACTGTGCCGAGCGGTGGCTTCGGCCTAATCTCGACTAGACAGCCGCTCGCCTAATCTCTTCCTGAGCAGGGCTTCCGAGAACAGCGAGCGCGGCGCGTCCGCTTCCAGCTTGGTCCTGCGCGCGGGCCAGGAGCGCTCCCATTTGCGCCAGATCCGGCGCTCTCCTGCCGAGCCGAGCGACTCCTGGAGTTCGCGCAGCTCTCCGTCGGCCGCTGCGAGAAGCCGACGGTCGCCCTCTAGTCCCGGCAGCTGGAAACGTTCGTCAATCCGTCCGAGATTGGATCGCGCCGCTCCGATCAGAACACGCGCCGTCGCGCGATCACGCTCGCTGCGCGCAAGGTGCAGTGCGCTGTTCACGTCGCTGAGGGCGGTCCCGAGAGTGAGCGGCGCGTCGCTCGTGCCGCAACGTCCGGGACCGATTGCACGCACATAGGCGGTCACACCCTCGAGCACCGCCGGCGGGGGCTCGGGGCCATCGAATTCTTCCGTGATCAGCCCGTGGATGAAGCGCTTGAGGTCGGGCTTGGCGGGATCGCGCGACACTATCCGCTTGGCCGGGTCTCCTGCGAGGTCGGGAATCGGCTTGGGATTGAACTTGCCGTCGCCGCGATGGCTGCTGAGGAGCGAAGCCGTGACGTCGGCTGTTCCTGCCGCCGCCGAAATGCCAGGGAAATGAAAGTCCGGATTGCCGCGACCGTTCCGGTGGCAGCTCGAGCAGCTGAGTCCCACCCGCGCGGCCTGTCCGCCAAGCAGCAACGGAGCCCGGAAGGCGACCCGCCCGATCTCGGCCGACCGGCGCTGGGCAGGATTCCTGGGCAGAGCGAAACATTCAGCCGGGAGGCGGTCGAGCCGCTGAATCGGCGTCCCCGCGGCAAGCCAGCGGAGCTCGCGAATCGGTACGGCCGCCGGCTCGTCGGCGGCAAGCAGCAGCGCGGCGCCGATCAGGTAGACGGCGCGTGCTTTTCCCTGATCCATTGGCGCAGCTCGTCGGCCTCGGCGCAACCGAAGGTACAGATGCGGTCGAGCCGGGTGAGCATGGCCTGGGCACCCTTAAGGTCGCCGCGCTCGACCATCAGCTCGCCATAATATTCGGTGGCGCCCTTGTGGTTCGGAGCTGCGGCCAGGGCCTGCTGGTAATAGTCTTCGGCGACGGCGTAGTGGCCAAGCTTGCGGTTCGCGAATCCGAGATAAGTGAGGATATCCGGATGCGCGCCGAACACTTCTCGTGCCTTTTGCAGCGAGACGAGTGCGTCCTCGTAACGACGCTCGTGGATCAGGCTGACCGCGTCCAGATAAGCCGTGTCGCCGTCCTTCGTGCTCGCGAAGAGCAGCTCGCCGGGACCTCTGATCGCAGCCTGCGGCTGGCCGAGCGCGGTCGTGATGGAGCCGACGGCCCGACTTAGCTTGTCGGCATCCGGGCACGAAGTCCCGCACGCGGACTGGAGCTGCTTCAACGTCGCCAGTTCGGCTTCGGCCTTGGCCCGGTCACCGAGCTTGGCGTAGGTGATTCCAAGCTGCTCGTGCGCGAGGATGAGCTTCTTGTCGAGCCTGACTGCCTTCTCCAGATATTTCTGCGCGCCTTTGTAATCGTTGAGCCCCATGTAAGTGATGCCGAGGACAGTATTCAGGCTCGGGTCCTTGGAGGCATCGGCATAGACCTTCATGAACGACTTCTTGGCGTCCTCGAACCGGTTGGCTTTGAGGGCCTGCATTCCTTTCTGATATTCAGCGGCGGGATCATAGTCGCGCGCCGACATGCTGGGCGACGTGGGAGTTGAGCTGCCGCGGTTCATGTCCGCGGCGCCGAGCATGAACGCCGTCGACAAAAGCAATGCAGCCCGGGCTGCTAAGATCTTTGGCATCGGAATTCCCCTTCGGTTGGGGTGGATCACAAATACCATTTCGCCTTGTTACCGGCAATCGTGGTCCAATCGTTCAAGGCTCGACGCGGCGAGTCTGACGCACTAGCCGCAGCTTATGCGGCGTCTGTTTATTCTATTGTTGTTGCTCATCCTGTGTCCTGCGTTGGCGCAGGCGCGCGGGATCGAGCCCCAGTTGGTCGCCGAAGGGCCGGCCCCGCCCGGCGGCGAGGTTGAGCTCGCGATCCACATGCGGCCTGCGCCTGGGTGGCACGGTTATTGGCTCAACCCCGGCGATGCCGGCCTGCCGATGGACGTGCAGTGGCAGTTGCCCAAGGGTTTTTCGGCTGGGCCGCTGCGCTATCCGGTACCCACGCGGCTCACCGTCGCCGACCTCATGAATTACGTCTACGAGCGCGACTATGCCGTGCTCGTCCGGCTGAAGGTGCCGCAGGATGCGCGGGGCATTGTGCCGATCCGGGCCGAGGCGCATTGGCTCGCCTGCACGGACAAGATCTGCGTTCGCGAGCAAGGCGAGCTGTCGCTCGACCTGCCGGCGGGCAGCGGTACACCACTACGCGAGCGCTTCGACGAATGGCGACGCGCTCTGCCGCAACCGCTCGTCACCCCTGCGCACATCGCCGCGGCCGGTGACAGACTGCGCATCGCGATCCCGCTTCCGGCGAGCATCGAAGTTCGCGAGCCCTATCTATTTCCAATCACAGACAACGCGGTCGATTATGAAGCGCCGCAGGTCTTCCGCCGATCGGGCGATACTTTGATCGCGGAGCTGGAGAGCAAGGGCGTCGCACCCAAACAGTTTGCCGGAGTGATCGCGCTCGGCGACGGCCGCGGGCTCGAGTTCCACGCCGTGCCTGGAGCGGTTCCTGAGGGTGGGACGCCGGTCAGCGGCCTGGGCGCGAAGGCGATCTTGTGGGCCGTGCTCGGCGCGATCCTCGGCGGGATCCTCCTCAACCTCATGCCTTGCGTGTTCCCGATCCTTGCGCTGAAGGCACTGCACCTTTCGCGCGCCAGCGGTGAGGCGGAGCACGCCCGGTCGGACGCGCTGGCTTATACCGCAGGAGCGATCGCCGGGACGGGGGCGCTTGGCGCAATCCTGCTCGCAATCCGCGCCGCCGGAACGGAGGCGGGCTGGGCGTTCCAGCTGCAGGACCCGCGCACCATCATGCTGCTCTTGCTGCTAGCAGTCACGATCACCGCGAACCTGCTCGGCCTGTTCGAGCTGCCGGTGCTCGGCGGTCGGGCCAAGCCGGCGGGAAGCTTCGGCACCGGCGCGATCGCGGCATTCGTTGCGACGCCGTGCGCCGGACCGTTCCTCGGCGCGGCGCTCGGCACGGCGCTGTTGCTCCCCGCAGCGGGGTCGGTGCTGGTGTTCGCAGCGCTCGGGCTCGGACTTGCGATCCCGTTCCTGCTCGTGGCCTTCGTGCCATCGTTAAGGAGCAAGCTGCCCAGGCCTGGCGTGTGGATGCAGCGCCTGCAGCGCTTTCTCGCCATCCCAATGGCCGCGACGGCGGTCGCCTGCATCTGGTTGCTCTACAGGCAAGCGGGTCAGCGCGGGCTGGTGCTCGCCATTCTCGCGGCGGCTCTGCTCGTAGGGCTCCTGTACAGCCTCGGGTATGTGCAGCGGCGCGGTCTCAAGAGCGGCTGGGCTGTGGCGGTTCTTTCGGCAGCCGTCGTCGGCCTTGCCGTGTGGCAGGTGCCGTCACGGTCGATATCGGTCGGGACAATTGCCGGCGCGGAGAAATGGAGCGCAGCCAGAACGGCGAGCTATCTTGCGCGCGGCCATTCAGTCTTCGTCTATTTCACGGCCGACTGGTGCCTCACCTGCAAGGCCAATGAAGTCGCCGCCATCGACCGCGAAGAGGTGCGCGACGCATTCAGACAAGCAGACGTAAAGGTGCTGGCCGGCGACTGGACCGACGGGGACCCGGCGATCACGCGCTTCCTCGAAAGCCGAGGGCGAGCGGGCGTGCCGCTTTATCTCTGGTACACGCCCGGCGAGCAGCCCGAGGAGCTGCCGCAAATCCTGACGCCTTCGATGCTCATTTCCCGCGCTCAGGCACCGAAGCGGTAGGCGAGCGCTCCCAGACCTTTTTCCCAGCGACCCAGGTCTCGAGCACCTGCGTCCGGGCGAGCTGCTGCGGATCGACCTTGGTCGGATCGCGGTCGACCAGGATGAAGTCGGCCCATTTGCCGGGCTCAAGCGCGCCGATCTTGTCCTCCGCGAACCCGGCATAGGCCGCGCCGCGGGTGAAGGCGTTCAGCGCCTGCTCGAACGTCAGCCGTTCGCTTGGAATCCAGCCGCCGGGCGGCTGGCCGTTCATGTCCTGACGGCTGATCGCGGCTGAGAGACCCGGGAACGGATTGGGCGATTCGACCGGGAAGTCCGAACCGAACGCGAGCTTCGCGCCCGATTTGAGCATCGACTGCCAAGCATAGGCGCCCGAAAGCCGCTTCGGCCCCAGTCGCTTCTCTGCCATCAACCGGTCGCTGGTCTGGTGCGTCGGCTGCATCGAGGCGATGATGCCGGCGCGAGCGATACGCGGAATATCGGCCGGATCGACTACCTGCGCATGCTCGAGTCTCCAGCGGCAGTCCTTGGCGCAATATTGTGCAAGCTTCTCGTAAGTCGAGATCACCTGCGCATTGGCGGCATCGCCGATCGCATGCGTCGCAACTTGGAAGCCGGCCGAGGCAGCGCGCGTGGCGAGCTCGAGCAACTCCCCATCGGTGTGGAATTGCAGTCCTTTCGTGTCTGGTTTGTCGGCATAGGGCTGCTTCAGCCAGGCGCCGCGTGACCCGAGCGCGCCGTCGGCGAACAGCTTTATGCCCACCGCGCGCAGCCTGTCGCCGTACAGCCACGGCGTGGGACGCGGGATCGCCTTCAGGGATTCCGTGCCGAGCATGTAGCTCATGAGACGGACCTGCAGCCGGCCGGTTTCCCCGGCGCGTTGGAAAGTCTCCCAATCGGCAACCGATGTGCTCATCGAGCCGACGGCGGTGACCCCAACGGATAGCAATTGCTCCTGCGACTTGGCGAGCGCCTCGTCCGCCTGCGCGGGCGTGCGCGGCGGAATCGCCCTGCGAATAAGGTCGGTCGCCGTATCGACGAACAGGCCGTTCTCGATCCTACCGCCAACCGGAGCCTTGGTATCGACTGTCACTCCAGCCGCCTTCATTGCCGCGCTGTTGACGACGAGCGCATGGCCGTCGACGCGTTCGAGCACCACCGGCCGGTCTGGAACGATCGCGTCGAGATCGGCGGCGGTCGGGAAGCGCTTGTCCGGCCACAGCTCCTGGTTCCAGCCGAAGCCGATGATCCAGGCATCGTCGGGGTGCGTGGCCGCATAATCACGTAGCCGCTGCTGCAGGTCCGCGACGGAGCTTGTGCCCGTTAGCTGCACGATCATGACCGCCATGCCGAGGTCCATCACATGGCCGTGCGCATCGATCAGTCCGGGCAGAACGGTGCGGCCCTCGCCGTTGATCATACGGTCGAACCGGCTCATCCGCGGCGAGCGTTTCGCCATTACCTGCTTCACCCGGCCGTCGTCGCCAATGAGGAAGCTTCCGAAATGCTGGAGCTTGCCGTCGGGCCCGACCTGGATGCCGTTGACGTTGCTGACGAGCGTGTCCGCGATGGCGGGCGAGGCGAGCAGCGCTGCGGCGAGCGCGAGAACGGGTCTGATCATTACGGCCGGATAGCATTGTTTGACCCACCGTGAAGGGCTAGGCCACGCGCCTGATGCTCCAGGCCTCGACTATGCAGCCTCCGACAATCGACGACATCCGCGCCGCCACGAAGCGCATCGACGGCGCCGTCATCCGAACGCCCATGCTGGTTAGCCGAACGCTATCTGAAATCATCGGCGCCGAAGTCTGGCTCAAGTTCGAGAATCTGCAGTTCACCGCCGCCTACAAGGAGCGCGGGGCGCTCAACAAATTGCTGCAGCTGACGCCTGAAGAGCGCGCCCGGGGTGTCATTGCGGCTTCCGCTGGCAACCACGCCCAGGCGGTGGCCTATCATGCCAAACGCCTCGGCATTCCCGCGACCATCGTCATGCCCGCCACGACCCCCACGGTGAAAGTGACCCAGACCGAAGGCCACGGCGCCCACGTTGTCCTCTACGGCGACATGTTCGACGACGCTTATGCCAAGGCGCGCGAGCTGGCGCTCGAGAAGGGCTATGTCTTCGTCCACCCGTTCGACGACCCGCAGATCATTGCTGGTGCAGGCACGGTCGCTCTGGAGATGCTCGAAGACGCGCCGGACCTGGACACGATCGTCGTCCCGATCGGCGGTGGCGGCTTGATGTCCGGAGTGGCCATCGCCGCACGGGCGATCAAGCCCGATATCGAGGTGATCGGAGTCGAAGCAGAGCTTTATCCATCGATGAAATGCGCGATCGAGGGGTGCAACCTGCCGCTCGGCGGAGATACGCTCGCCGAAGGCATCGCCGTCAAGCAACCGGGGCTTCTGACTTCGCGCATTCTCAGCGAGCTGGCGAACGACGTTGCCCTCGTCTCGGAGCGCGACCTTGAACGCTCGGTCGCGATGCTCGTCGGAATTGAAAAGACTGTGGTTGAGGGCGCGGGCGCTGCGGGGTTGGCGGCGATGCTTGCGCAGCCCGAGCGGTTCAGGGGCAGGAAGGTCGCGACCATCCTGTGCGGCGGGAATATCGACACGCATTTGCTCGCCAACGTGCTCGTCCGCGATCTCGTGCGGCAGGGCCGTATCGCGCGGCTCCATGTTGCGGCACACGACCAGCCTGGGGCTCTCGCGGCCATTACGTCCAAGGTCTACGAAGCGGGCGTCAACGTGATCGAAATCAACCACAGCCGGATCTTCACGCGGCTGCCGGCGAAGGACACGATGATCGAGGTGGAATGTGAGGCCCGCGACCCGGCCGCGATCGACGATGTGGTGGCGCGACTCGAAGCTGCAGGATTCCGCGTCGAGCGTGCATCACTCGACTGATTCACCTTCGTAGTGGTGCTTTTCGTCTGTCTCTGACCGAGACACCTCTAACTTTTGCCAGCTCAAACGCTTCCAAAGGCTTTCCTACAACGTTTACCAGCGTCATAAAGAGACTCGAAACAGTCGCATGAGGTCGCCGGGTGAGCGCACCCTTTCGCTTTCCCAAATTCTTCGTCACGAACCCGAGCCCGTGTCCCTATTTGCCGGGCAAGGTCGAGCGGAAGGTCTTCACCGAACTTTCAGGCCGACACGCGAGTGAGCTCAATGAGTCCCTCGGCCGAATTGGATTCCGCCGCAGCCAGTCGGTCGCTTACCGGCCGAGCTGCATAGACTGCTCCGCCTGCGTTTCCGTTCGCGTGCTCGCCGCCGAGTTCGAGCCGAATGTAACCCAGCGCAAGCTGCTCCGCCGCCACGCAAATCTGGAGGTCACGGCCTGCAAGCCCTGGACCACCGAGGAGCAATATTCGCTCCTTCGCCGCTACCTCGCAATTCGCCATCCCGGTGGTGGCATGGCCGAGATGGACGAGGGCGATTTCGCCGACATGGTCGAGCAGACGCCGGTTCGCACCTATGTGATCGAATATCGCGAACCCTCGGTTGACGGGCGCCCCGGGAGGCTGGTCGGCGCCTGCCTCAGCGACCAGCAGAGCGACGGCCTGTCGATGATCTACAGCTTCTTCGACACCGGCCCCGACGCCCGCAAGGGCCTGGGCACGTTCATCATTCTCGACCACGTCATCCGCGCCGCCCGCGCCGGGCTCCCGTACGTCTATCTCGGCTATTGGGTCGAGGGCTCCCCGCGAATGGCCTACAAGACCAGCTTCCGGCCACTCGAACGGCTTGGGCGTGACGGCTGGCGGCGAATGGACGATGCGTCGGACGATGGCGATGTGCTCGAGGGGCTGAAGCTTCCGACGCGCCGCGCGCGCCACCGACTGCTGATCGACGCCTGAAGAAAAAGGCGGAGCGCTTGTGGCGCCCCGCCTTATCTCCCTTCGCCCCTACTAACTTATGCGACGGCCGCTTGCGGCTCCGTCTCGGTCGACTCTTCCGGGTCGCGCAGCACATAGCCGCGGCCCCAGACGGTCTCGATGTAGTTCGCCCCTCCGCAAGCGAGCGACAGCTTCTTGCGAAGCTTGCAGATGAACACGTCGATGATCTTGAGCTCCGGCTCGTCCATGCCGCCGTAGAGATGGTTCAGGAACATCTCCTTGGTCAGCGTCGTGCCCTTGCGGAGCGAGAGGAGCTCCAGCATCGCATATTCCTTGCCGGTCAGGTGCACGCGGGCGCCGTCGACTTCGACCGTCTTGGCGTCGAGGTTCACGGCCAGTTTGCCGGTGCGGATGACTGATTGCGAGTGGCCCTTCGAGCGGCGGACGATCGCGTGGATGCGGGCGACCAGCTCGTCGCGGTGGAAGGGCTTGGTCACATAATCGTCGGCGCCGAAGCCGAGCGCGCGGACCTTGCTGTCCATTTCACCAATGCCTGAAAGGATCAGGACCGGGGTGGAGACCTTCGCCGTGCGCAATTTCTTGAGCACGTCGTAGCCGTGCATGTCGGGCAGGTTCAGGTCGAGGCAGATGATGTCGTAATCGTAGAGCTTGCCGAGATCGAGGCCCTCTTCCCCGAGATCGGTGGTGTAGACGTTGAAGCCTTCGGTGCCGAGCATCAGCTCGATGCTCTTGGCCGTCGTCGGCTCGTCTTCGATCAGCAGCACGCGCATCGTGAAGTCCCCCGTTCGCGGCCGAGAGCGTAAATCGCCCTTAACGGCCTTGAAGCCCTCATTAACCATTCGAGGTCTGAAGGGAAAAGGTTAATATTTCCTAACACGCTGGATTCCTTGGTTTCGTTGCAAGCGAGTCACAAAAGCATCCACAGCGACGAGCAATTGCCCTCGGGCGAGCGCTCGTCCATGCGCACCGCCATGGTTCTCTCCGACCGCATCATTTTCATCGATGCCGAGGCAATCGTGCTCGACAAGCCGGCCGGCATGCCTGTCGACGAGCCGCGTCGCGGCGGGGAGTCCATCGCCTCGCGGCTCGCGGAGCTCAAGTGCGGATTCAGGCGGCCGCCGACCCCCATGCACCGGCTCGATGCGGATACCAGCGGCTGCCTCTTGTTCGCGCGGACGCCCAAGGCCCGCGCTCAATTCCAACGGGCGTTCGAGGCGCGACAGGTGGAAAAATTCTATCTTGCTGTCGTGGGCAGCGAGATCGCGGAGGAAGAGGGCGTGATCGACATGCCGCTCGCGAAGCGGTCGAGCGCAGAGGCTGGATGGCGGATGGTCGCGGACGAGCATGGCCTTGCCGCAACAACGCGTTGGCGGCGGATCGCGGTGCGTGATGGCTCTACCTTGGTGGAGTTTCGTCCCGTGACGGGACGCACGCACCAGATTCGCGCCCACGCGCGCGAGGCGTTCGGAAGCGGAATTGTCGGCGACCGCGTGTACGGCATTCCCGGCGGCCCCATGCTGCTCCACGCCTCGCGCCTGGTCGTGCCCCGCGAAGGCAAGCCGGCCATCGACGTGACCGCCCCGCTGCCTAACTATTTCAGCGAGTGGCGCGATGCGGCCTGAGGACGTCGTCATTCCGGAAGAGGCGCTCAGCGAAAGCTTCCTCGCAGCGACCGGACCGGGCGGTCAGAATGTCAACAAGGTCGCGACCGCAGTGCAGCTGCGCGTCGATCTCTTTCGACTTGGCCTGCATCCGGACGCGTACGAGCGGCTGAAGGGGATCGCCGGGAGTCGAATCACGGGGTCGGGCGAGCTGATCATCACCGCGCGGCGGTTTCGCACCCAGGAAGCGAACCGCACGGATGCTCGCCGACGGCTGGCGGAAATGATTGCGGCGGCCCATATGGCCCCGCGCAAACGCAAGCCGACGCGGCCCAGCAAGTCGGCAAAGGCCGAGCGGGTGGAAAGGAAACGCCAGCGCAGCGCGGTCAAGCAGGCGCGGGGAAAGGTGGAATTCGACTGATGTACGACTTCAGGATCGAAGCGGCGGACAAGACGACCATGTACCGCGACCTGGCCAGTGCGCTCGAGGGGCTGATCGCCGGAGAGCCGGACCCGATCGCGAACATGGCCAATGCCTCGGGGTTGATCTTCGAGACGCTCCCAGACGTGAACTGGGTGGGCTTCTACCGCAATGTTGGCGGCGAGCTGGTGCTCGGGCCGTTCCAGGGCCGCCCGGCCTGCATCCGGATGACGTTCGATCAGGGTGTGTGCGGCGCAGCGGCGAAAAGCAGGCAGGTCCAGCGCGTCGCGGACGTCCACGCCTTTCCCGGCCACATCGCCTGCGACAGCGCGTCTAACAGCGAGATCGTCGTGCCGCTGATCCGCGACGGCGAATTGCTGGGTGTGCTCGACATCGACAGCCCGAAATTCGCGCGGTTCACGGAAGAAGACGAGGCTGGAGTCGTCAGACTCGGCGAGATTCTGGCGAAGGTACTTTAGCTCAACCGCTCCAGCTGCTCATCGCTGAGCGAACCGGGAATCAGCATCACCGGGCAGGGCAACTTGCCCGCATCCGTCCCGCAGAAGTTCGCGACCAGGGGGCCCGGCGCTCCGCTCGGCGCGGCGCCGAGCACCAGCGCCGCGACCTCCTCGCGCTCGCCGATAAAGTCGCGCACGGCCTTCACCGGCTCGCCATGCTGTACGATGATCTGCGCTTCGACGCCGCTCTCGTCGAGGATCTCGCCAACTGCTGCGCTGACCACGCCTTCGATGCGGAGCCTTTGCTCCTCCTCGAAGGCCTTTTCGACTCCGCCCCATTGCACGAAGTCCTGCGGCTCGACGATTCCGAGCACTTCGATGCGCCCGTTGGTCTTGGCTGCCCGGCGGGCGGCGAAGCGCAGCGCCACGCGCGCCTCCGGGCTGTCGTCGACGATGACGAGGTAGGTGCGTTTTGGCTCGTCGGCCCCCATCCTTCGCGAGTGCTGCGGCAAACGCGTAACAAGCGCAAGTCAGCCAGTAGAGATTTCGGCGCGCACTTGACCGCGCCCGCCGCATTGGCTTTGAGCCGCCGCGAGCTTTCCTTCACGGACACGCCCCCATGCCCATCGAACTCAAGATGCCCGCACTCTCCCCCACGATGGAGGAGGGCACGCTCGCCAAATGGCTGGTCAAGGAGGGCGACGAGGTCAAATCCGGCGATATCCTCGCCGAGATCGAAACCGACAAGGCAACGATGGAGTTCGAGGCGGTCGACGAAGGAACGATTGCGAAGATTCTGGTCGCTGAAGGCACGGACGGCGTGAAGGTCGGAGCGCCAATCGCGATTCTAGCCGGCGAGGGCGAAGACGCCGGCAAAGCCGCGGCATCGGCTCCGAAGGCCGACACCTCCGCACCTCCGCCGCCGAAACCGGCCGCAGCTCCAGCTCCCAAAGCCGACGAGACTCCGAAGAGTGCTCCTCCGTCCCAGGCGCCGGTGGAAACGCCTGCAGCGCCACCGCAGCCCGCGGCCGCTCCAGCGCCCGCCCGCGCGGAGGGCGAGCGCATCAAAGCCTCGCCGTTGGCGCGCAAGCTCGCGCAGGCGCAGAATATCGAACTCTCGACTCTCCAGGGCAGCGGACCGGGCGGACGCATCGTTCGAGCCGACGTCGACGCGGCAGTCGGCAAAGCCCCCGCCGCTGCTCCCGCTCCAGCCGCAGCACCCGCAGCACCCGCAGCACCCGCAGCACCCGCGGCTGCCCCTCATATTGTTACGCCCGGCCCGTTCGAGCAGGAAATCCCGCACGAAGCGATCAAGCTCAGCAATGTGCGAAAGACGATCGCGCGCCGCCTGACCGAAGCCTGGCAGCAGATTCCGCACATCTACCTTACGGTCGACGTTCAGCTCGACGAGCTTCTGAAGCTTCGGTCGGAGCTGAACGCCGGCCTTGAGAGCCGCGGCGTGAAGCTCAGCGTCAACGACCTCATGATCAAGGCGCTCGCCCAGGCCCTGATCGAAGTTCCCGAGTGCAACGTCAGCTTCGCCGGCGATCAGCTGTTCAAATACCAGCGCGCGGACATTTCGGTCGCGGTGTCGATTCCGGCCGGTCTGATCACGCCGATCATCTTCGGTGCGGACACGAAGAATGTGTCCACCATCGCGAAAGAGATGCACGACCTCGCCGACCGCGCCCGCGAGGGCAAGCTGCAGCCGCACGAATATCAGGGCGGCACCGCGAGCCTCAGCAACATGGGCATGTACGGAATCAGGCAGTTCGACGCGGTGATCAATCCGCCGCAGGGCATGATCATGGCCATCGGCGCGGGCGAGAAGCGGCCCTATGTCATCAATGACTCGCTGCAGATCGCAACGGTGATGAGCGCGACCGGCGCCTTCGACCACCGAGCGATCGACGGCGCCGAGGGCGCGAAGCTGATGCAAGCGTTCAAGCGGCTGGTCGAAAACCCGCTGGGGATGCTGGCTTAATTGGAGTCGCTCAGGACCATTGGACTAGGCGGCGATGGCGATGAGGTCGTCGCTGTTGAAGCAGCTTTCAAAGCAGTCGGTGTGAGATTGCCGGCCGAGGACGCAGCAGAATGGCTCACAGTCGGTGACGTGTGGAGGTCCGCCGTTAACCGCAACCCCTCCCTCTTGGATGATCAGAACGCCTGGGATGACTTTCGGCGAGAACTAAGCGCGGACACGGATGTCGATTGGCGCGTGTCGCCGAAGCGACCGAACTGCTCGGTCCGGGGCTGTTTGAAAGATTGCGCGAATGGTGGGCATCGCGCGCATGACTGACCGGACTCCCCTCATCCGCGTGACCGCGATGCCGGCCGACACAAACCCCTACGGCGGCGTGTTCGGCGGCTGGCTGATGGGGCAGATGGGGCTCGCCGCGGGTTCGCTCGCGTCGCGCCGAAGCAAGGGCAAGGCAGTCGTCGTCGCCGCGGACGAGTTGCGCTTCACCGGCGCGATGAAGGTCGGCGACGAGCTATCGGTTTATGGGGAGCTCAAGGAACAGGGCACGAGTTCGATGACGATCGCCGTCGAGGCCGTCGCCCGCCACCGCAACAGCGACGAGGAATTCCCGGTCGCCACCGGTATCTTCAAGTTCGTGGCGCTCGACGACAAGGGAAAGCCGCGGGAGATTGCTGGTGACTAGCCCCTCTCCCCTCGCGGGAGAGGGAAAGCTGTCGCGCAGCGACAGCAGGGAGAGGGGGCGACAAAAGCTTCTGCGCGAGCGTGCGAAATCGATGCGCGGCACTCAAACTCCCGCCGAGCATCGGCTGTGGCAGCTACTTCGCGCAAAGCGTCTCGCGGGTTTCAAGTTCAAGCGGCAGGTTCCGATCGACCATTACATCGTCGATTTCGTCTGTCTCCGTCGGCGCCTGATCATCGAAGCCGATGGCGGACAGCATTCCGAGCGCCCGGAGGACGCGAGGCGCGACACCTATCTGCGGGCACAGGGATTTCGCATTCTGCGGTTCTGGAACAACGATATTTTCAACAATGAAGACGGGGTTCTGACGCGCATCTTGGAAGCGCTCGAACGGCCCCTCTCCCCAACCCCTCTCCCGCAAAGTGGAGAGGGGCTTTCTGGAGCAACTCATGGCTGACCAATATGATGTGATCGTGCTCGGCTCGGGGCCCGGCGGCTATGTTGCCGCGATCCGCGCCGCCCAGCTCGGCCTCAAGACCGCGATCGTCGAGCGCGAGTTATTGGGCGGAATCTGCCTGAATTGGGGATGCATTCCGACCAAGGCGCTGCTGCGCACCGCCGAGATCTTCCACTACCTCCAGCACGCCGACGCCTACGGACTTAGCAACGAAAAGCCGTCGTTCGACATCGCCAAGGTCGTCGCGCGAAGCCGCGCGGTAGCGAAGCAGCTCAATCAGGGCGTCGCCCACCTGATGAAGAAGAACAAGATCAGGGTGGTGATGGGCGAGGGGAAGCTCACCGCCAAGGACAAGCTGACGGTCGCCGGCATCGATGGAAAGACGACCGAACTCCAGGCCAAGCACATCATCGTCGCCACGGGCGCGCGGGCACGGGACCTGCCCTTCGCCGAGACCGACGGCAAACGGATCTGGACCTACCGCCACGCCATGACTCCGGCGGAAATGCCGACCGAACTCCTGGTGATCGGCTCCGGAGCGATCGGGATCGAGTTCGCGAGCTTCTACGCTGACCTCGGAGCCAAGGTGACGGTGGTCGAGCTGCTCGACCGCGTTGTTCCGATCGAGGATGCAGAGGTGAGCGCCCAGCTCGCCAAGAGCCTTCAGAAGCAGGGGCTGACTATCCACACTTCGGCAGGCGTTGAGAGCCTGAAGGCCGACGCGAAGGGGGTCGCCGCGACCATCAAGAGTTCAGACGGCAAGTCGTCCGAGCAGCGCTTCAGCCACGTCATCGTCGCCGTCGGGATCGTGCCCAACAGCGAGAACATCGGGCTTGAGGCGCTGGGCGTCAAAACAACCAAGGGGCACATCGACACGGACCCCTACGGCCGCACCAATGTGCCGGGCATCTGGGCGCTCGGCGATGTGACCGCGCCGCCCTGGCTCGCCCACAAGGCGATGCATGAGGGCGTCACTACGGTGGAAGCAATCGCGAACGAGCTTGGGAACAAGCAGTTCAAGCCACATGCTGCCGACCCAAAGAACATCCCTGCCTGCACCTATTGCCGGCCGCAGATCGCGAGCGTCGGCCTCACCGAAGCCGCGGCGAAGGAAAAGGGCTACGAGGTCAAGATCGGCAAGTTCCCGGCGATCGGCAACGGCAAGGCGATCGCGCTCGGCGAGGTCGAAGGCTTCGTGAAGACGGTGTTCGACGCCAAGACCGGCGAATTGCTCGGCGCGCACATGATCGGGGCCGAAGTCACCGAGCTGATCCAGGGCTACACGATCGGCAAGACCGCTGAGCTGGTGGACGAGGACTTCATCCAGACCGTCTTCCCGCATCCGACCTTGTCTGAAATGATGCACGAAAGCGTGCTCGCCGCGGATGGACGAGTACTTCACATCTGAGATCGATATTGGGGGGCAACTCAAGAATGAAACGCATCTTATTGGCCGCCGCCGCGGCGATCTGTTCCGCCGCGCCGCTTTCGGCCGCGACTGTGGTCACTGCGGACCGGATGCTTGACGTCAACACCGGCCGCTATGTCGAAAATCCCGCCATTTTCATCGACGACAACGGGCGCATCACCTCGGTCGCGGATGCGCGGACGGTTCGCTTCGGCAGTGACGTGAAGCACATCGACCTAGCCGGCGAGACATTGCTCCCGGGTCTCATCGACATGCACACGCACCTCGGACCGGCGAACATCGGCGGATACCGCTACCTCGAATTCACCGACAGCTTTTGGCCCGCCGCCGCGGTCGGCACTGCGCGCGATATGCTCAACGGTGGCTTCACCACCATACGCGTGGTCGGCTCAGGCGACTGGGCCGACGTTGGCCTGAAGCAGGCAATCGAGACGGGCTACGTGGTTGGGCCGCGGATCGTCCCTGCTGGCCACGCGCTCGGTGCTACCGGCGGCCATTGTGACGACACCTACCTCCCGCCGAGCATGCAGAAGAAGGAGAAAGAGGAAGGGATCGGCGATTCCCCCGAAGAGCTGAAATACCAGGTCCGCCGCCAGCGCAAGTTCGGCGCCGAAGTCATCAAGGTCTGCGCGACCGGCGGGGTCTTCTCCCGCGGCGATCACCCGGGCCAGCAGCAGCTCACCGAGGAAGAGCTTCGAGCGATTGCGGACGAGGCGCACATGCAGGGCTTGCGCGTCGCGGCGCACGCTCATGGCGCAGAGGGGATCAACGCCGCGATCCGCGCCGGCATCGACACCATCGAACATGCCAGCCTGCTCGATGACGAAAGCATTCGCTTGGCCAAGGCGCGCAAGCGTCCGGTGTGGTTCTCGATGGACATCAAAAACACCGACTACACGCAGGCTGAAGGCAGGAAGAACGGCGAGCTTGAGGAGAACATCCGTAAGGACGCCGAGATCGGCCAGATCCAGCGGGACAATTTCCGCAAGGCGCACAGGGCCGGAGTGCGCATGGTCTTTGGGTCCGACGCGGGCGTCATGCTGCACTCCATGGTGCCGCAGCAGTTTGCCGTGATGGTCCAGTACGGAATGACTCCGCTCGAGGCGATCCAGGCTGCGACGCGCAATGCGGCGGAGGCGCTCGGCCGGAACGACGTGGGTGCCATCCGGCCCGGTGCTTACGGCGACATCATCGCGGTCAAAGGCGATCCGACGCGCGATATCAAGCTGCTTGAGCACGTCGATGCGGTGATCAAGGGCGGAGTCCAGATAAAGGATCAGAACGCGCGGTGAGCGCCGCCATCACCAGCACGCGGACGCTCGTAATCGCGCTTATCGCCAACCTCGGGATTGCGGCTTCGAAGTTCATCGCCGCCGCCGTCACCGGCTCGTCGGCGATGCTGACCGAGGGTGTGCACAGCGTCGTCGATTGCACCAACCAGCTATTGTTGATGTGGGGGCGCAAGGCCTCCCGCCGGCCTGCCG
Organism: Pseudomonadota bacterium; assembly: GCA_046731955.1. Classification (GTDB taxonomy): domain Bacteria; phylum Pseudomonadota; class Alphaproteobacteria; order Sphingomonadales; family Sphingomonadaceae; genus Sphingomicrobium. Next base: position 32,004 of record JBKPMC010000207.1, read on the forward strand.
ATGAGTTTCATCCATTCGGTTACGGACGCGAGCTCTATTTCTGGAGCTTCATCGTTGCCGTGCTCGTCTTCGCCCTTGGCGCCGGAGTATCGGTTTACGAAGGCATTATTCACATCGCCAATCCCGAAGAGGCAGTGTCGCCGCTCATCGCTTATGCGGTTTTGTTGGCGGCCTTCTTGCTCGAAGGCTGGTCGACGTTCGTGGCGTTCAAGGAGTTCAGGCACTCGAAGGGGAGGCTCGGCTGGCTAAAGGCGATCCGCAACTCCAAGGATCCGCCGGCCTTCATCGTCCTTCTGGAAAATGGCGCCGCCATGGCTGGTATCGTGGCGGCGGCTGTCGGTCTCGCGGTGTCACAGGTGACGGGCGACCCCTTCTATGACGGCGCGGCCTCAGTAGCGATCGGCGCGATCCTGGCGATTACGGCCTTCGTCCTTGCCTATGAATCGAAGGCGCTGCTGATCGGCGAGGCGGCCGACCCGGAGATCGTCGCAGCGCTTCACCGACTGGTCGAAGCGAGGAAGGAAGTCACTGCGGTCGGCGAAGTGCTGACCGTCCACAGCGCTCCGGACGAGATCACCGCAATGCTGTCCGTGGATTTCGAAGACAAAATCACTGCTCGCCAGGTGGAGACGGTGGTGTGCGCGATCGAAAATGAGGTGGCCGCGCAGTATCCGATTGTCCGGCGCCTCTATATACGACCGCGCGGCCAAACCGACGGCGGACCCTGCGGCTAGGTACCGAATCTCGCAGCCCTGGACGCCGGTCGGAACGGCAATCGTCCAAGCCGCGTTTCCTCCTCCCGGTAGGAGGAGGTCCAATGAAGCATTGGGTGATCTTGCTGTCAGTCGCGGCCATGGCGGTCAGCGCGTGCGACACCTACGGTCCACCGCCTCCACCCCCGCCTGAAGGTCCAATGGGGCCGCCTGAAGGTCCAATGGGGCCGCCTCAAGGCCCGATGGCGCCCACGGCGGGCAACGCGACGCTGACCACAGCAACAAAGGCGCCTTTCGGCACCTATGTGGTCGACGGCACCGGCAGCAGCGTCTACGTCCTTGAAGGGACGCGCGGCGGCAGCGGGATCAACCGCTGCTCGGCCCCGTGCGTCAACGTCTGGCCGCCGCTGCCGGCAACTTCGCCCACCCCAATTGCTGGGAGCGGGCTCAGTCCGCCAGGACTACGAACGGTCTCGGGCTACACCGGAGCGCAGGTCAGCTATTCGGGTTGGCCACTCTATCATTTCCGGCAGGACGCGGCGCCGGGCGACACCTTCGGCCAGGGAGTCCGCGACCAGTGGGGAACCTGGTATCTGATCCGACCGGACGGCGAGCCCATCCGGCCCCACTATTAGCTGACGGCTGTCAGCTTCGGCGCTCGCGGCAAAATCCTTAACGGCGCTGACTAGGATGTTCATTAACCCTTAGGCAGGGGTGAACCGGTAGGTTCGCTGCATAGGGGAGTAGACCCATGCACGGCTTTGACCGCTCGCGCGTGAGGATCTTTTTCGAAGTCCTTTGCGCATTTACCATCTCGGCGTCCTGCGTCGGCGCCTGGATTCAAACTTATGCCTGGGCGCTGCTGCCGGCGGCGTTCGTCACGGGGCTTTACGGCCTGGTTCACGCATTCGACATGGCGGGTCGCAGGTCGACCGGCGCGGCGGATCCGCAAAAGGTCGTTTCCGCTACGGATCAACAATATGACTTCCTGGCCGACCAAGATGTCGGCGTGCCGCAAGCGGCCGCCGAACAGCTGGCGATCGAAAACGCGGTGCAGGAAGCCGCATCCGATCCGGAGTTGACGCCCAAAAACGCGGTTCAGGATTCGGCGGTCGACGAGGAGTTGACGACCGAAATTGCGATCGAGGAAGCGGAGCCCGTCGAGCCAGCGGCCCCTCGAGCAAGTGAAGGTCGCCGAGCGAAGGCTCCCCGCAAGGGGGGAGCTCGCCGCGCCCCCAAGATGGCAAAGGTCACCGACCTCGCGCGCCACGTGGAGGCCGAGGTCGTCGTTCCCGTGACGGACATGGAGGCCGAGCCTGCCGCGCAGGTGACGGACGTAGAGGGGGATCCCATTCCGATCGTGCCGCTGTTCGAGCCGGAACCATTTGCGCGGCAGCAGCGGGCAGTGTTCGGCCGGAAGGCGGGCTAGCCGGCGAACATATTGGCTGCCACTTGCCAAGGAGAGGGCTCCGCTCCACCGTTCGCAGATGGCACAAATGCACGACGTGTCCGACCCGCGGAACGCGTCGATCCTGATCAACGTCAATGGAGAGCTGAAGCCGCGGGCCGAAGCGGTTGTGTCGGTGTTCGACTCCGGCTTCATGCTCGGCGACGGCGTCTGGGAGGGCCTGCGCGTCCATAGCGGGCGCATCGCGTTCCTCGACCGGCATCTCGACCGGCTTTTCGAGGGCGCCATGGCGATCGCCATGGATGTCGGCCTTGGCCGCGATGAGCTGACGAAGCGGCTGTACGACACGCTCGATGCGAACGGGATGGATGGGGGCGTCCACATCCGGCTGATGGTGACACGCGGAGTGCGCTCGACGCCCTACCAGGATCCGCGCGTCGTGGTCACACCCGCGACCATCGTGATCATCCCCGAATATAAGGAGCCGCCCGCCGGCGTCCACGAGCGGGGGCTCGAGCTGTTCACCGTCCATGTCCGCCGCGGCGATCCGGCAGTGCAGGATCAGAAGATCAACTCCCACTCGAAGCTGAACTGCATCCTGGCCTCGATTCAGGCGACGCAAGCCGGAGCAGACGAGGCTCTGATGCTCGATCCGCACGGCTTTGTCGCGACCTGCAACTCGACGCACTTCTTCATCGTTCGCAAAGGCGAAATTTGGACGTCGAGCGGCAAATATTGCCTCGGCGGGATCACGCGGGGCCTGGCGCTCGAGATCGCCCGCGAGGCCGGCATTCCGGCGTTCGAGAAGGATTTCTCGCTGACCGACGTTTATGGTGCTGACGAGGCGTTCGTCACCGGCACCTTTGCCGGCGTCGTGCCGGTGCGTGAAATCGACGGACGCGGGCTCAAGTGCCGAGGCCCGATGGTCGAGCGGCTCCAGCAGCTCTACGCCGAGCGCGTCGAGCGCGACATCGAGGAACAGCAGCGGCCGTGACTCTCCGCATCGCGATGTGGTCGGGTCCTCGAAACCTCTCCACGGCGATGATGCGAAGCTTCGGTAGCCGCAGCGACACCTTCGTGTCTGACGAACCCTTCTACGGCTGCTTCCTCAAGGATACCGGCGCCGACCATCCGATGCGGGTCGAGACGATCGCGGCGATGGACTGCGACTGGTGGAGCGTCATGGCGTCATTGCGGGGACCGACGCCCGATGGCTCACCCGTTTGGTACCAGAAGCACATGTGGCATCACATGTCGGGCCCCATCGGCTTTGACGATTTCGCCGGTTTCACCCATGCCTTCCTGATCCGCGAGCCCGAGCGGATGATCGCGTCCTATTTGCAGAAGCGCGATGCCGCGGTGTTCGAGAATTTCGGCATGGACCGCCAGGCCGAGTTCTTTGAGCGCGAGACGGACAGGCTTGGCCGCGCGCCCCCGGTGATCGACGCGAATGACTTGCTCGCGAACCCGGCGGGCGTTCTCGAAGAACTCTGCGCCGCGCTCGGCATCCCATGGGATCCGTCGATGCTGAATTGGGCACCGGGCAGGCGCGACACCGACGGCCCTTGGGCTCCGCATTGGTACGGCGCGGTTGAAAAGAGCACCGGCTTCGGCCCACAGGAAACTGGTTCGATCGATTTGCCCTCAGACGCGAAGCGCGTCGCCGACCAATGCCGCCCTTATTACGAGCGGCTGGCTGTGCATCGCCTTGGTCCTTGAAGGGCCGTCTACTTCCTTACGCTATGACTTTGACGCCGTTGTCGGCCCACTCTTTATCGACATCGACCTCGAGCTGCGCCCACTCCTCACGGGTATTGCACTGAATGGTCTCGATCCTGGTGCCAGTGACAGGCTCCACCCGGAGACAATATCTGGCTCCCGGGCCCGCCTCCGGAGTCGCCTCCCGGGTCGGTTCAGGCAGTGCCGCCGATACCGGCGAAGTGGCGACGATCATGCTCAAAGCGACCACTATTTCTTTGTAGGCCATGTCGTTTCTCCTTGAACGGCGACGTTGGCATGCCCCTCCAACTGTCGAAGATTAACTTGGTTTCGACAGGAAGCGAGGCCGTTTCGACAAAGCTTGTTCGGCCAGTGTCAACCGCTGGCTAGGGTTACTTCCGCTCGTACGTGCCCGTCAGTTCGGCCCGGCCGAGGATGTGCTTTTCGGCCGCGCCTTGAACGTCCGGTACCTTCGCATTTGGCGAAAGGCCCAGCCGTTCAACATCGAGCGCGAACAGCTTGAACCGGTAATGGTGAGGGCCATGGCCCTTTGGCGGACAGGGTCCGCCGTACCCCGGCTTACCGAAGTCATTCACCGCCTGCGATCCGACCGTCCGTCCGGCCGCGATGGATCGCGTGCTCGCCGGAATGTCAAAGGCCCCCCAGTGGTGATAAGTGCCGCCTGGCGCATCCGGGTCGTCGACCACCAGCGCGAAGCTCTTCGTCCCCGGCGGCGGCTCGGACCATGTGAGCGCCGGCGACTGATCGGCGCCGTCGCAAGTGTATTGCACCGGAATGGCCTGCCCATTCTGGAAGGCGTCGCTGGTCAGGCTGATTTTCGTGAGAGTGGCATTTTCCACCGGTCGTTCTCCCTCCGCTGCATTGCTCGAGCGATCGCTCGCGCCGCAGCTTGCCAGCGCGACGAGTATGAGTGCAGGAGCGAATTTCAGCAGTGCGTGGTGTTGCATCGCAGCCTCCTGACGGAAGCAGCGAAGGAACGTGCCGCTTCATCGACCGGTTCCCCACTTTGGGCCGCCGCGGTTGACCGTTCACCGCACCATCGCTATGTGCCCGCCCGTCCGAGCGACAGGGATCTAGACGTCACTAGCGCCAGACAAGAGCTGAACATTGCTCATTTGCGCGCGGCCAAGCGGCCCAAGCCGCTTGGCGTCGCGCTTTTTGCGTTGAGCAAAGTAACCGCCGGGACTTCCGGCAACGAAAGGTGAAGGGCTTCATGCCAACGATTAACCAGCTGATCCGCAAGGGTCGCGAACCGCAGAAGGCCAAGTCGAAGGTCCCTGCGATGGAGCAGAACCCGCAAAAGCGCGGAGTCTGCACCCGTGTCTACACGACGACCCCCAAGAAGCCGAATTCGGCGCTTCGCAAGGTGGCCAAGGTCCGCCTGACCAACCAGCGCGAAGTGATCAGCTACATTCCCGGCGAGGGCCACAACCTCCAGGAGCACAGCGTTGTCCTGATCCGCGGCGGCCGTGTGCGCGACCTTCCGGGCGTTCGCTATCACGTGCTCCGCGGCGTCCTCGACACCCAGGGCGTCAAGGACCGCAGGCAGTCCCGCTCCAAGTACGGCGCCAAGCGTCCGAAGTAACCACGAGAGTAAGCCCCGGACAGGTTCCGGATCCGGCTGAAGAGAAAGGAATAGTCCAATGTCTCGTCGTCGTCGCCCAGAGAAGCGCGAAATCCTTCCCGATCCGAAGTTCGGGGACCTCGTCCTGTCCAAGTTCATGAATTCGGTCATGCTCGACGGCAAGAAGTCGGTCGCCGAAGGCATCGTCTACGGCGCCCTCGACAATGTCGAAACCCGTCTGAAGCGCGAGCCGCTTGGCGTGTTCCATGACGCGCTCAACAATGTGAAGCCTGGCATCGAGGTCCGTTCACGCCGCGTCGGCGGCGCGACCTATCAGGTTCCGGTCGAGGTCCGTCCGGAGCGTGCCCAGGCGCTGGCGATCCGCTGGCTGATTACGGCCGCGCGCGGCCGCTCGGAAAAGACCATGTCAGCGCGTTTGTCGGGCGAGCTCATGGACGCGTCACAGAATCGTGGCAACGCCGTCAAGAAGCGCGAGGACACGCACCGCATGGCGGAAGCGAACCGGGCCTTCAGCCACTACCGCTGGTAAGTTTCGTACCTATATTGGTGGAGCCGGCCCGCGCCGGCCCCCCACATCGCTAAGGAAGACACGACCATGGCCCGCAGCCATCCGCTCGAGCGCTATCGCAATATCGGCATCATGGCGCACATCGACGCCGGCAAGACGACGACGACCGAGCGCATCCTCTATTACACCGGCAAGTCCTACAAGATCGGCGAGGTCCATGAGGGCACCGCCACCATGGACTGGATGGAGCAGGAGCAGGAGCGCGGGATCACCATCACGTCGGCGGCGACGACCTGCTTCTGGCGGGCCGACGAGGGCAAGGGCGAAGAGCACCGCATCAACATCATCGATACTCCGGGCCACGTCGACTTCACCATCGAAGTCGAGCGCAGCTTGCGCGTGCTCGACGGCGCGGTCGCCTGCTTCGACGGCGTCGCTGGAGTGGAGCCGCAGTCGGAGACGGTCTGGCGGCAGGCGGAGAAGTACAAGGTTCCGCGGATGTGCTTCGTCAACAAGCTCGACCGCACCGGTGCGAATTTCGACATGTGCGTGGGCATGATCCGCGACCGCCTCGGCGCGCGGCCGGCCGTGCTGTATCTGCCGATCGGACTCGAGGGCGGATTCAAGGGGCTCGTCGACCTGGTCGAGAACCGGGCGATCATCTGGCTTGAGGAAAGCCTGGGCGCGAAGTTCGAATATCAGGAAATTCCGGCCGACCTCGCCGACGCCGCCGCTGCTGCTCGTCAGGAGCTCATCGAGATGGCGGTCGAGCAGGACGACGACGTGATGGAGGCTTATCTCGAGGGTAACGAGCCGGATATCGCGACGCTGAAGCGGTTGATCCGCAAGGGCACGCTCAACTTCTCGTTCGTGCCCGTGCTGTGTGGCTCGGCGTTCAAGAATAAAGGCGTGCAGCCTTTGCTAGACGCGGTCGTCGACTATCTGCCGTCGCCGCTCGACATTCCGCCGGTCGATGGCATCAAGCCGGGCTCCGACGAAGTCGACACGCGCGCCCCGTCTGATGACGCTCCGTTCTCGGCCCTGGCGTTCAAGATCATGAACGACCCGTTCGTCGGGACCCTGACCTTCGCCCGCATCTATTCGGGCAAGCTCGAGGCGTCCTCGCAAATGTTGAACTCCGTCAAGGACAAGAAGGAAAAGGTCGGTCGCATGCTACTGATGCATGCCAACGACCGCGAGGACATTCAGGTAGCCTATGCCGGCGACATCGTCGCGCTGGCGGGCCTCAAGGATACGACCACCGGCGATACTCTGACCGCCGCCAATGCGCCGATCATTCTCGAGCGGATGGAGTTTCCCGACCCGGTCATCGAGGTCGCGGTCGAGCCGAAGACCAAGGCCGACCAGGAGAAGATGGGTGTCGCGCTCAGTCGCCTGGCGCGCGAGGATCCGTCTTTCCGGGTCACGACCGATCATGAATCGGGCCAGACGATCATCAAGGGGATGGGCGAGCTCCACCTCGAGATCCTCGTCGACCGCATGAAGCGCGAGTTCAAGGTCGAGGCCAATGTTGGTGCTCCGCAGGTCGCCTATCGCGAGTCTCTCGCGCGGCCGGTCGAGCTGACCTACACCCACAAGAAACAGTCGGGCGGCTCCGGCCAGTTCGGCGAGGTAAAGGTCGCGCTGGAGCCGGGCGAGCGGGGCTCGGGCGTCGAGTTCATCGACGAGATCAAGGGCGGAAACGTGCCGCGCGAATATATCCCGTCGGTCGAGAAGGGCATGCGCGAAACGGCGGAGACGGGCTCGCTGATCGGCTTCCCGATCATCGACTTCAAAATCCGGCTGCTCGACGGCAAGTATCACGACGTCGACTCCTCAGCGCTGGCGTTCGAGATCACCGGTCGCGGAGCAATGCGCGAGGCCGCGCAGAAGGCCGGCATCAAGCTCCTCGAGCCGATCATGAAGGTCGAGGTCGTGACGCCCGAGGATTATCTCGGCGACGTCATCGGCGATTTGAACAGCCGTCGCGGCCAGATTCATGGCACCGACAGCCGCGGCAATGCCCAGGTGGTCGAAGCGACGGTGCCGCTCGCGAACATGTTCGGCTACGTCAATCAGCTGCGCTCGTTCAGCCAGGGCCGCGCGCAGTACACGATGCAATTCTCGCATTACGAGGAAGTGCCGCAGAACGTCGCCGACGAGGTGAAGGCGAAGCTGGCGTAAGGGTAAAATTGTAGCTATGGGCGCGCTCGCGATGAGGGCGGGCCGCCCGATTTCCTAAAGAAGAAGAGGCGTAAAATGGCGAAGGCTAAATTCGAGCGGACGAAGCCGCACGTGAACATCGGGACCATCGGTCACGTCGACCATGGCAAGACGTCGCTGACCGCGGCGATCACCAAGGTGCTGGCGGAAAAGGGCGGCGCAGAGTTCGTCGACTATGCGAACATCGACAAGGCCCCCGAGGAGCGCGAGCGCGGCATCACGATTTCGACCGCTCACGTCGAATATGAGACCGACAAGCGTCACTATGCGCACGTCGATTGCCCGGGCCACGCCGACTATGTGAAGAACATGATCACCGGCGCCGCGCAAATGGACGGCGCGATCCTGGTCGTGTCGGCCGCCGACGGCCCGATGCCGCAGACCAAGGAGCACATCCTGCTCGCCAAGCAGGTCGGCGTTCCGACGATGGTCGTGTACCTGAACAAGGTCGATCAGGTCGACGATCCGGAGCTACTGGAACTGGTCGAGCTCGAGATCCGCGAGGAGCTGTCCAAGCGCGATTTCGACGGTGACAACATTCCGATCATTTCAGGATCGGCGCTCGCCGCGCTCGAGGACAAGAACCCCGAGATCGGCAAGGAATCGATCCTCAAGCTGATGGAAGCGGTCGACGAGTGGATCCCGACCCCGGAGCGTCCGCTCGACAAGCCGTTCCTGATGCCGATCGAGGACGTCTTCTCAATCTCCGGCCGCGGCACGGTCGTGACCGGCCGCGTCGAAACCGGCGTGATCAAGGTCGGCGAGGAAGTCGAAGTGGTCGGCATCCGCGACACCCAGAAGACGGTCGTCACCGGCGTCGAGATGTTCCGCAAGCTGCTCGACCAGGGCCAGGCCGGTGACAACATCGGCGCGCTTCTGCGCGGCATCGGCCGTGAGGACGTCGAGCGCGGCCAGGTTCTGGCCAAGCCCGGCTCGATCACTCCGCACACCGACTTCAAGGCCGAGGTGTACGTCCTGTCGAAGGACGAGGGCGGCCGTCACACGCCGTTCTTTGCCAACTATCGTCCGCAATTCTACTTCCGGACGACGGACGTCACCGGCGAGGTGCAGCTCCCCGAGGGCACCGAGATGGTGATGCCGGGCGACAACGTGAATCTGGGCGTGAAGCTGATCGCCCCGATCGCCATGGACCCGGGCCTGCGTTTCGCGATCCGCGAAGGCGGCCGGACCGTCGGCGCAGGGGTTGTGGCCGAGATCACGAAGTAATATAGGGCGCCAGCCGCGCGGGTCCTTCGAGATTCGCGCGGCTCGCTTTTGAAGTTGGTTTTTGTTCGCGGGCCCACTCGCAAGGGTAGGCTCGCCGGCTCTTTCGCATCGGTAGGGAAATGGAAACGCAGAACATCCGGATTCGCCTGAAGGCGTTCGATCATCGAGTGCTCGATCAGGCTACTGGCGACATCGCCGACACGGCGCGCCGCACGGGTGCTCTCATCCGCGGACCCATCCCCTTGCCGACGCGTATCGAGAAGTTCACCGTCAACCGCTCGCCGCACATCGACAAGAAGTCGCGCGAGCAGTTCGAGGTCCGGACTTACAAGAGGCTGCTCGACATCGTGCAGCCCACGCCACAGACGGTCGACGCGCTGATGAAGCTCGATCTTGCCGCCGGCGTCGACGTGGAGATTAAGCTGGCCTAACAGCCGGCATTCTTCGCCACCGCTCATCCTGAGGAGGGACTGAGCTTGGCGAAGGCCCGTCTCGAAGGACGGTCTTTGGTCCTTCGAGACGCCGTTTCGACAGGCTCAACGGCTCCTCAGGACGAGCGGGTCGGGTCGGTGGAAACAACGGTGGATACCGCCGGAGACTAGCTCCGGGCTGCGTCCCCGCCGCTCCGTAGCGGAGCAATAGCCCAGGCGGGGCACGCAAACATTTGGATGGGCTGCACGCACCCGGAATTGTTCGGGTGCCTCTGTGGAGGAGTTTGGATCATGCGCACCGGCGTGATCGCGAAGAAGGTCGGAATGACCCGCCTGTTCCAGGCGGACGGTCGGCACGTGCCCGTCACCGTCCTGCAGCTGGACGATGTGCAGGTTGTCGGCCGCCGCGAGAAGGACCGCGACGGCTACACGGCCGTCCAGCTCGGCGCCGGCAAGGCGAAGGCGAAGAATGTCGCCAAGCCGCAGCGCGTCGCCTTTGGCAAGGCCGAGGTCGAGCCGAAGGCCCAGGTCGCCGAGTTCCGCGTCGCTGATGACGCGCTTCTCGATGTCGGCGCGCACATCAGCGCCGATCATTTCGTTCCGGGCCAGATGGTCGACGTCGCCGGCGTGACCCAGGGCAAGGGCTTTGCGGGCGCGATGAAGCGTTGGGGCTTCGGCGGTCTGCGCGCGACCCACGGCGTGTCCGTGTCTCACCGCTCGCACGGTTCGACCGGTAACCGCCAGGATCCGGGCCGGGTCTTCAAGAACAAGAAGATGGCGGGCCACATGGGCGCCCGCAATCGTACCCAGCAGAACCTCGAGATCGTCCGCACGGACCCGATCCGTGGGCTTCTTTTCATCAAGGGATCGGTCCCCGGTCACAAGGGTAGCTGGCTGACCGTGCAGGACGCGATCAAGCTGCCGCGGCCTGATGCTGCGCCTTACCCCGCCGGAATCCTCGAAGAGATGAAGCCCGAAGAGGTCGAGGTCCCGGCTGCCGGCCTGGTCGACGACGCCGCGGTCCACGAGATGCCGGCGCTGCCGAGCGACGAGGAAGTCGCCGCGATCGCCGCCGAGCAAAGTGCTCACGTTGAGGAAGAGCAAGCGGCAGCCGAGGCCGAAGCCGCTGAAGTTGCGGAGGCCAAGGTCGAGGCCGAAGCCAAGGAAGCCGAGGCCAAGGCCAAGGCGATCGAGGCGGGCAAGCCCGAGACCGACGAGAGCAAGGAAGGCTAAGATGAAGGTCAAGGTACAGACCCTCGACGCCAAGGCTGGCGGCGACATCGAGCTCAACGACGAGATTTTCGCCGTCGAGCCGCGCGCCGACATCCTGCACCGCGTCGTCACCTGGCAGCTCGTCAACCGTCGCGCCCCGGCGCGGGCGGCCCGCGAGCGCAGCGACGTCGCGCGCACCGGCAAGAAATTCGGGCGCCAGAAGGGCGGCGGCACGGCCCGTCATGGCGACCGCAGGGCCCCGATCTTCGTCGGCGGCGGCAAGGCCCACGGTCCTCGCGCACGAGTATTCACCTCGAGCCTCAACAAGAAGGTTCGTCAGCTCGGCCTCAAGATGGCGCTGTCGTCGAAGGCCAAGGAGGGCAACCTTATCGTCCTCGACAACCTGGACCTCCAGGAAGGCAAGACCAAGGAGCTGAAGGCCAAGCTGAGCCAGCTCGGCTTCGGCAAGACCGCGCTGGTGATCGACGGTGACGCGCTCAACGTCGGTTTTGCCCACGCTTCGTCAAACCTCGAGAGCGTCAACCTGCTGCCGGCGGTGGGCGCCAACGTTTACGACATCATGCGCCACGAGACGCTGGTTTTGACCCGCGCCGCGGTCGAGAAGCTGGAGGACCGCTTCAATGGCTAAGAAGCAGCAGACGGCGCCGGACGCGCGCCATTACGACATCGTGCTCGCGCCGCACATCACCGAGAAGTCGACGATGCTGTCGGAGACGAACTCGGTCGTGTTCCGGGTCGCGCCAAGAGCGACGAAGCCGGAGATCAAGGCCGCAGTCGAAGCGCTGTTCAACCGGAAGGTTGCCAGCGTGAACACCATCGTCAGCAAGGGCAAGACCAAGCGCTGGAAAGGCAAGCCGTACCAGCGTTCTGACGTCAAGAAAGCGATCGTTCGTCTCGCCGAGGGCCAGGACCCGATCGACATCACCGAAGGGGCTCGTGGCTAATGGCACTCAAGCAATACAAGCCGACTTCGCCGGCTCGCCGCGGCCTGATCCTGGTCGATCGCGCGAACCTGTGGAAGGGCAAGCCGGTCAAGAAGCTCACTGAGGGCAAAACCAAGACCGGTGGCCGCAACAACAAGGGCCACGTGACCTCGCGCGGCATCGGCGGGGGCCACAAGCAGCGCTATCGCGTCGTCGACTTCAAGCGCCGTACCTGGGACGTCCCGGCGACGGTCGAGCGCCTCGAGTACGACCCGAACCGCTCGGCCTTCATCGCGCTGGTCACTTACGAGGGCGGCGAGCAGGCCTACATCCTCGCTCCGCAGCGCCTCGCTCCGGGCGACAAGGTGATCGCCGGCAAGAAGGTCGACGTGAAGCCCGGCAATGCGATGGAAATCGGCCAGATGCCGGTCGGCACCATCGTCCACAATGTCGAGATGAAGCCCGGCAAGGGCGGCCAGATTGCGCGCGCTGCGGGCACCTATGTGCAGGTCGTCGGCCGCGACCGCGGTATGGTCATCGTCAGGCTGAATTCAGGCGAGCAGCGCTATATCCGCTCGGACTGCATGGCGACCGTCGGCGCGGTGTCGAACCCCGACAATGCGAACCAGACGCTCGCGAAGGCAGGCCGCACCCGCTGGATGGGCAAGCGTCCGCTTACCCGGGGCGTCGCCAAGAACCCGGTCGACCACCCCCACGGCGGTGGCGAAGGCCGGACCTCGGGCGGCCGCCATCCGGTCACTCCGTGGGGCAAGCCGACCAAGGGTGCCCGCACCCGTCACAACAAAGCGACCGACAAGTTCATCATCCGGTCGCGTCACGCGAAGAAGAAGGGTTAATCCATGGCCCGTTCCGTCTGGAAAGGTCCGT
>JBKPMC010000208.1:0-18358 GCA_046731955.1 Pseudomonadota bacterium
GTCTGGCCCCCACGGCCTGTCGAACGCGCGGACATAACAGGCTTCCGGAAGATTTGGATCGAGCCGGCGGGCCATGGTGCTGTGGCGGCCGGCGCTCCAGGCGAGATTGCTTTGTTCGGACGCCGGCACAAAATCGATGCCGCTGAACTCGGCATAAGCCAGTTTCGCCCATCCCGGCCCGAAGCGGGGCGCCTTTTGGGTGACCTGGCGGAGCGCATTGATTGCCTCGTTGCGGGAAGTTCTCGGGTCGCTGAGGCGAGCGCAACCGTCAATATAAAGGGCGCGAGCGTCGTCGGGCAGGCGATCATCGCGCTTCTCTACCTCCAGATCGCACTGGAGGGCCGCTCCGAGCATTGCAGCGGCCTGGCGATTGAGCTCGTCGCCCTGGTTCGAGGCTCCTTCGAGCGACGTCGACCAGAGGTTGGCCGCGCGGCGGGACTCGAGCGAAATCTCGAGCGTGAGCTTGCTCGGGCTTTCAACGACATTGACCCTGCCCTGGTACATAGCGCTTTTCGAGGCGCTTCTCTTGATGTCGAGGCCGGCGAGCGGACCGGCGCGGAAGCGGCCGAGCTCGTTGGCAATGGAACGCGCGACCAGCTCCGCCATCGGCGAGCTCCTCTCAGCGGGCTCCAAGGCGATCGAAGGAGAAACCGGCGTGGCCGCGGGCCGCAGGAGCCACCATCCGGCTGCGCCGGCGAGCAGGGCAACCAGCGCCGCGACGGCGATCAGCGCTTTGCGGTGCAGCCCGGACGCAGCTTGCGTCTGCGTTTTCGTCCGTTTGCCGGAGAGGCGATCCGCCACGGCTTGCACCAGTGGCTGGGTGGATCGTGCGCTGAGCCGTCCGCGGCTGAGGTCCACAGCATGATATTGGCGGAATCCGAGGGGCGGGCTGACCGGCTCCAGCAGCGCCGGCACGAGGCGGCCGCTGTCCCGGCCGACACCGGCTTCGTCCTGGACCCATGCGGATTCGATCGAGGCCTTGCTCCAAAGGGCGACCACCGCGTCCGCGTTCTTCAACGCCTTGTCGATCTCGGCTGAGAAGCGTTCGCCCGGCTGGAGCCGCTTGTCCCACCAGACGGAGTGGCCAACCGCCTCCAGAGCCTTGGCGACGCGTTGGGCTTTCGCGAAGTCTTCGCGTGCATAGCTGAGGAAAATGCTAGCGACGGCCCCTCTCCTCCGAATGCCAGCCTCCGTGAAAATCCGCGGCCATGCAAGCGCCGGGAAGGGAAATTGATTTTATTCGTAGTTAACGCGGATTGCGTGTTACCTTGAACATTCGTCTTGCGTGCCCAGGGGAACGGGCTCGTGCGAATGGGGGCAACCACTGCTGTGCGGGTTCGTCTGCTTTGCAGCGCGGCGCTTTTGCTACCTTCTGCGGTCGCCGCACAGGTCTCGCCACCTCCCCAAACGCCGCAAACGGACGGGCAGGCACCGCCGCCTTCGATCCAGGTTGCTCCGGTCGCGATCCCGCAACAAGGGCAGGCAGAACCCGCCATCGTCATCACCGGGTCACGCATCCCGCGGCCGAATCTGACCGCTGTCAGCCCTGTCACCGTAATCACCAACCAGGAGGTCAAGCTCGAAGGGGCGGTCCTGACGGAGAGCCTGATCAATTCGCTGCCGCAGGTCAGGCCGAACCAGGGCTCCTTCATCTCCAATGGCGCGACGGGAACGGCGACGATCGATCTGCGGGGCCTCGGCACGCTCCGAACGCTAGTGCTGGTGAATGGCTGGCGTCTGCTGCCTGGCGACCCAACCGATCCGGCGGCCGACATCAATGTGGTGCCCTCTTCGCTGATCAAGCGGGTCGAGGTGCTGACCGGCGGCGCGTCATCGGTCTACGGCTCGGACGCCGTTGCGGGAGTCGTCAACTTCATCCTCGAAACCAGGCTCGACGGGCTTCGGCTCGACGGCCAGTCGAGCTTCTATCAGCATCAGAATCGAGATGGGGCGAATTTGAGGGATGCGCTCCGCCAGAGAGGTTTCCCGTTTCCAACCGGAAATGAGGCCGATGGCGGAATCCGGGACATCAACGTCGCCTTCGGCAGAGCGTTCGCGGGCGACCGCGGCCATGTCACGGCTTATGCCGGCTACCGCAAAATCGAACAGGTCACACAAGCGGAGCGCGACTACAGCGCCTGCACTGTGGTGATTCGCGACACCAACGATCCCATCATCTGCGGCGGTTCGCGCGTATCGGCGAATGGGACGTTCATCACGAACTTCGGCGCATTCCATCTCGGCGAAGGCCGGACCTTTGTCCCGGGACCCTCGGAGTTCTTCAACTTTGCGCCGTTCAATTATTTCCAGCGGCCCGGGCGGCGGTACACTGCGGGTGGTTTCGGCGATTTCGAGCTCGACGATGCGCTAAAGCCCTATTTCGAGCTCATGTTTATGGATGACCGAACGGTTGCGCAGATCGCGCCGTCTGGGGATTTCGCCGTCAACGTCTTCGAAATCAATTGCGACAATCCACTATTGTCCGATCAGCAGCGGTCGCTCGTCTGCTTTACCGGCAATTTTGTCGGCGAAACGCCGATCTTCGACAATCAGGACAATCTAGTTGCGATCGAAGGGTCTCCGACTCCATTCGTCGATCCGGTGACAGGTAACACCTATTTCAAGGGCGCACTCGGCGTCGGCCGGCGGAACATCGAGGGCGGCCCGCGCCGATACGATGTCCGGCACAAGGACTTGCGCGCAGTCGGCGGGGTGAAGGGGGGTCTCGGCCGCGGCCTTTCCTATGACGCAAGCTACCTCTTCGGAAAAGTGCGCATGAAGAGCGTGTCCACCAACGATTTCCTGACCAGTCGTCTGGCCCGGGCCCGGGACGTGGTCACCGACCCCGCGACTGGTCAACCCGTGTGCCGATCAGTTCTCACGGGAGAGGATCCGGATTGTTTGCCGTGGGATGTTTTCGAGCTGGGCGCGGTCACGCCGGAAGCCGCCGCTTACCTTGGCGTTCCCGCCAGGCTGGAAGGCACGGTGAAGCAGCGCGTTGCGACCGCATTCATGACCGCCGAGCTCGAAGAGTGGGGCGTCCGCAGCCCATGGGCCACCAATGGCCCGGCGCTGAACGTGGGAGCGGAATATCGCAAGGATACGCTCGATCTTCGTCCGGACGAACATTTACAGAGCGGAGACCTCGCCGGGCAAGGCGTTCCTACCCTGCCGCTCACGGGCTCGACCCAAGTCAAGGAGCTGTTCGGGGAATTGCGTTTACCTATGCTGTCCGAACGTTTCGTCCACGATCTGACCTTCGAAGGCGGCTATCGGCAATCATGGTACAAAAACGGGGACAGCAGCTTCACCACCAATAGCTACAAGCTCGCGTTCGAATTGACTCCGATTCGCGGCATTCGCTTCCGCGCCAGTCACCAGCGTGCCGTCCGCGCCCCCAACGTGCAGGAACTGTTCGCGCCCACAGTCCGGGACTTTCTGGAAGCTGATCCTTGTACCGGCGTCACGCCCGTCGCGACGGCGGAGCAATGTGCGCGCACGGGTGTCAGCGCCGACCAATATGGCCGCATCATCGCCAATCCTCTGGAAGAATTATCGGGCTATAATTCGATTGTGGGCGGCAATCTCGACCTCGAGCCGGAGAAAGCGACGACCCGGGCGATCGGCATCGTCCTTCAGCCGCGATTCCTTCCCAGCTTCAGCGCGACGGTCGACTGGTTCGATATCCAGCTCAAAGGTTCGATCGCCCAGATCGGTGCCGATGTGATCCTGGACACCTGCCTCACGACAGGTGATCCGTTCTTCTGCGGCCGGGTCCACCGCGATGCCAATGGGTCGTTGTGGATGACGCCGCAAGGATTTGTCGATGACCGGAAGGCCAATATCGGCGCGTTCAAGGTGCGCGGTATCGACGTAGGCTCGACCTATACGCAGCGACTTGGCCGTTGGGGCTCGGCGAACCTCGAATTCATCGGCACCTGGCTCGACCGGTACATTGTCGACAACGGCGGGCTTGCAACGCCATACAATTGCGCCGGCCTCTATGGCTATGCGTGCGGCAGTCCGCAACCGCGCTGGCGGCACAACGCCCGGCTCACGTGGGCACCGGGTGGCAGCTTTTCCCTTTCCTTCCACTGGCGGCACATCGGCAAGGCCAGAGTGGATAGATTGAACGAGGGTGTGCCGACGTTTGGTTTGCCGGCACCCAGCCCGTTCGTTGGCGAAGATCGACGCCCAGAACTATTTCGACCTGACCGGCCTGTTCAATTTTCAGGGCAAATATTCACTCCGTCTCGGCGTTCGGAACATCTTCGACCGCGAGCCGCCGGTCGTCGCGGGCGCCGAAGCAGGTGCGTGCGGTAGCAGCAACTTCGGCATATTCTGCAACGGGAACACCTATCCGCAACTGTATGACCCGCTCGGCCGCTACATCTTCGCCGGCGCGACGGTGGATTTTTAATGCACCTCGCGGCGGTGGGTCTCGCTCTTGCTCGCTAGGCTGAAGCGCGGCTCCGGCTTCGCTGATCTCACCAGCCGCTCTGCGGAATAGCGGCCGACTTCCGGCCCGTGTTTGAAGCCGTGGCCCGATCCGCCGCCGACCAGCAGAACGTTGGCGAGGCGCGGGTGGAAGTCGATCAGGAAATCGCCGTTCGAGCTGTTCTCATACTGGCAGACCCGCGCCTCGGTGAGCGGTGCTCCGCGCAGCAGCGGGAAGCGGCGGTCGCGAAAGGCGACGATCTCGGCAAGCGCGGCCTCGGTCGGACGCCGGTCCTGCGTGTCGGGGTCGACCACGACTCCGTGAGCATCATGCGCGAACTTGACCCCGCGGCTTTCGAGATCGGGGAAGCCGTAGAAGATGTCTCCGTCGTTGAAGTCGGCCCAGCCGGGCATGACGTCCGGCAGGAACCGCCGGTCGCCAGCGGGCGGAGCGAAGAAGAAGACTTCCTGCCGCGTCGGGCGGATGCGCGGCCCAACCACATCCGGGAACAGCTTCGGCAGCCACGGACCCGCTGCGAATACGAAGCGGTCGCCCCGGATATGCTCGCCATTGGATAAGCGGACTTCGGTAAGCTCGCCAACCGCGCTCGGCAGCCTCGCCGCGCCTTTTACGTAGGTACCGCCTGCACGGACGAAGCGGTCGACCAGGGTCTGCACGCTGCGGCGGGCCATCAGGCCGCCGAAGCCCGCTTCGAAAATGCCGACCTCGACCCCATCGAAATCGATCATCGGGAAGCGCTTCTGCAACTGGCTCCCGTCGAGAACTTCGAGCGGCATTCCGAGCTTGCGGTGCACGTCGATGGATCCCTGCATGTAATCGTCGCGCCTCTGCGAGAAGAACAAAACGCCGTGCGGGATGAAGATCGGAAGGCCCGACACCGCGCTCAGCGCCGTCCACTGGGGGAGGCTGTCGCGGGCCAAGCGCGTGTAGATCTCGTCCCTGCCGTAGCCGGCGCGCGTGAGCCGGGACTCACCGCCGGACGAAGCGCGGCTGTGCGCCGGCCCATGGGCGTCGACCAAGGTAACGCGGTGACCCGCCTGCTGGAGGTGGTGCGCGGTCCAGGAGCCGAACACCCCTGCACCTACGACGACGACGTGCTGGCCGCTTCTTCCCTGTGCCATTGCCGAGCTCCCCGCCGACAATAGAGCAGCGCCGCCCGCCCCGGCTAGGAGCGAGCGGCGCGTTACACTCAGCTGCGGCGTGCCCGGAGGATTGCCGCGTTCGTCACTCATCGCATCCCGGTCACCCGCGCTCGCCGCGCTCGACCGGCGGCGGAGGCGGCGGCGGAGGTGGCGGCGGCGGCTCCTCGACCGCAGGCGGCGGGGGAGGCGGTGGTGGGGGCGGTGGCGGCGGTGGAGCCGCGGGCTCGGGCGCGAACTTGTACCGCAGCGTCAGTCCGATCGTCCTCGGTGCTCCGATGTTATAGCCGATGCGGGCGCGAAGGCCGCGCTCGCGATCGAGCGAGAGTTTCGGATTCACGTCGAAAATGTTTTTGACGTAGGCGACGATCTCGAGGCCGCTGTCCCAGTTTAGACCCGCGGATGCGTTCACAAGCGTATACGCCGGGAGCTTCAGCGAACCGAAGTTGAAGTCGGCTGTTCCGAAGTCGCCGGTGACAGGGTCGAAGAAAATTGCCGGATTGGCGCCAGCGGCGGTGAGGTTGCCGGCACCCGGCTCCTGGTCGCCCGGCTGCGTGAACCGGTTTCCAATCCGCTGTACGCTTCCGTTTACATACCACTCCGAATTCGACGTGAACCGTGACCCGTATGTTGCCGTGGCGGCGAACTGATATTTGGGAACGGTGGGGAGGCGATTGCCGTCGCGGATGCCGGCGATAACGGTGCCGCCGAGATCGAGTGTGCTGTCGAACTCCGAATTGAGCACGCTGCCGGCGAACGACAGATCGAGTCCGGGCAGCGGATGCACTGAGAACTCGGCCTCGATGCCCTTGCTGTGCGCCTTCGGGACGTTGAACACGAGGCGCGACGAGCAGCTACCGGCATCGGCGCTGACCTGCAGGTTCTTGATATCGTTGTAGAACGCCGCGGCGTTGAACGTGATTCCGTGCCTCGAAAATTTGACGCCCGCTTCATAGTTCCACAGCGTTTCGTCCTTGTAGGGACCGCCGAAGGGCCCGAACAGCACCTCGTCCTCGTCCGAACAGAGCGGCAGGTTCAGTGGATCGTTGACGCCGCCGAGACGGAATCCTTTCGCCACCTGCACGTTCACGCTGAGGCTGCGATTCGGCTCCCAGCTCACGATTCCGCGCGGAGAAAAGCCATTCGACTTGGTCTTGTCGACGTTATCGTCGCCGTTCGAGAAAACGCCGCCGGAGTGGAAACGCCGCCGCTCTTTGAAGTCATAATAACGGCCGCCGGCAGTCGCCTTGAATTGTCCGAGCTTGTAGCTTGCTTCTCCGAATACGGCCGCCTGTTTGATGATGTAGGGCAAGTCGGCATGGTACGGATTGTCGACAAGGCCGAAACCGTTGTCGGCTCCAGCAGAGGTGCCTGCACCGAGCGCAGCGTCGATGAAGGCGTCATAGCCGGGAGTCGGCAGGCGCTGCTTATAGTTGCGGTCAACGTGGCTGTAGAAGCCGCCGAATACCCACTGGAAGGGACCGGCGCCCGTGGACGCGAGCCGGAGCTCCTGGGTCCACTGTTTCAACTTGGTCGTGTCACGCAGGTTCGATGTGAGCTGCGCGATTTGCGGGTCCACCCCAGCCCCGACTAGCGGGCTGATTCCAACCGAGCCGGTCAATGCCGAAGCATCGCGACTGACGAGGATATCGCGATGGATGTAGCTGGTGACGGACGTTACCTCTGCTGGGCCGAAATCGTAGCTCGCGACCAGGTCGGCGAGCGTGGTCTTGTCGCGGAATTTCTCCCGCATTTTCAGCCACTGTTTGCGCTTGCCGAGATCCGTGCCGGACGGAGGGCTAGTGAACTGGTTGTCGTAGAAATTGTAATGCTCTTCGCGGTTGAAGCCGCCCGCTTCGACATCCTGGTAGACGATGCGCGGAGTGATCTTCAGCTGGTCAACCGGTTGGTACAGGACCGACACGCGGCCGCCGATGCGGCGACCGTCGTTTACATTCTTCTTGCGGAATGGACCGACGGAGTCGGCGAATCCCCCAAAGTGCGTGCCGTAGGCAACCACCCGCGCGGCAGCCTTGTCGCCCATCGGGAGGTTCACAGCGCCCTTCAGGCCATAGCCGATATCGCCTTCATCGACGGTATTGACGTCCCCTTCGATCGAACCCTCCAAGCGCCCAAGCTCCGGCTGGTTCGTGATGTAGCGGATCGTGCCGCCTACAGAGCCTGAGCCGAACAAGGTGCCCTGGGGGCCGCGAAGGGTCTCCACGCGGTTCAAGTCGTAAAGGTCGAAGTCGGGCGTGAACAGCGAAAGCGAAACAACGCTTTCGTCGAGGTACACGCCGACCTGTTCCTTGACGCCCGGCTGGTCGCGGACGATCTGACCCGCCGACACGCCACGCACCGACACCTGGCTCTGCCCGGGGCCCAAATTCTGGACGGTGAGGCCCGCGACGTTGCGGCTGATGTCCTCGATCGTCTGCGCATTCGCGCGCTGGATGTCTTCCTCGGTCTGGGCATTGATCGAGAAGGGAACGTCCTGCACCGTCGACGCGCGCTTTGTCGCGGTGACGATGATCGCTTCTTCCTCGATCGCCGGCGGCTGATTGGTCGTCTGTTGATTGGCGGCCTGCGCGGCCTGTTCCTGCGTGGTTTGGGCTGTCGCCGGAGAGATTATTGCGAGCACAGACGTGCCCAGCAGCAATGCTGTGGAAATGCGCATGAAGACCCCTTGTCGTTGCGTAAGCGTGACTATGACGGAATGGGTCAGCGGCGGAAGGGCAGGGGCGATCCCCGGTCACTTTCCCGCCGCAGCTGTTGCAGTTTGGTTACACGCGCGGGTGCGCGCGCTTACGCGAACGGAAGGAAGTCGCGGGGCGGCGCGAATGCGGTGTGAACGCCATGCTCGGCGAGGAAGCGGTGACGGACGATTTCGGCCTGCTGTTCCAAGCCGTAGCGGTCGAAAGGCCTTCCCGGGATCAATGTGTAGGCGTAGCGGCAGAAGGGGTGCCGCATCAACGGCAGATAGAAGCGGCCCCTGGTCTGCGTCTGCCAGACGTGGGTCATCTCATGGATGAAGAAGCCCTGGCGCCCGAGCATCTCCTTCGAAAAGTCCTCGGACCATACGCCGCCTTCGGGATGGAAGTAGATATCGCCCATCGGGGCCATGGCCGCATTGCGCGGATGAAACGGCCACCATTTGCCGTTCACCATCCGCACCCTGGAGTAATCGATCGCCTCCCCGAAGACGGAGCGCGCGAGCTCGATCTCTCCGGGCGTCAGGGAGCGCGACGTTTTGACCGTCATTGCGAGGCGCCGAAGGTGACGAAGCAATCCATTGCGCCGCAGGATTGCTTTGCCCCGCTCTCAATGACAAGTCGGGCCACTTGCCGCCCGCAAACGCCGCCGCTAGGGCAACGCAAAAGCAAAATTCGGAGGAAGCGTCACATGAGCGAGACAACCGATCGGGTGAAGAAGATCGTCGTCGAACATCTCGGCGTCGAGGCGGACAAGGTGACCGAGGACGCGAGCTTCATCGACGATCTCGGCGCCGACAGCCTCGACATCGTCGAGCTGGTCATGGCGTTCGAGGAGGAGTTCGGGGTCGAGATTCCGGACGATGCCGCGGAAAAGATCACGACGGTTCGCGACGCGATCGACTATATCGATCAGAATAAGGGCTGATCGGGTCCGCCAATTGCTGCCCGGCTGCGCCGAGAGGCGGCACAAACGGCTTCCCGAACCATTCGGGAGGCCGTTTGTTTTCGAGGGACTGACGGAGTGGAGAAAATGCGCCGTGTCGTAGTGACGGGTCTCGGGCTGGTGACGCCCCTGGGCGGCGATGTCGAGACCAGCTGGAAGAACATTATCGCCGCGAAAAGCGGCGCGGGGCCGATCACGCGCTTCGATGCCAGCGACCAGAAGTGCCGCATCGCCTGTGAGGTGAAGCCGGCAGACCATGAATATGGTTTCGATCCCTCGAAGCGCGTCGACTACAAGGTGCAGCGCCAGGTCGACCAATTCATCGTCTACGGCCTCGACGCGGCCGGGCAGGCCATCGAAGACGCCGGCCTCACGGACATGGACGAAGCGACGCGGCTGCGCGCTGGGGTGTCGATCGGCTCGGGGATCGGCGGACTTCCGGGTATCGAGAGCGAGAGCCTCGTGCTTCATGAGAAAGGCCCTGGTCGCGTCAGCCCGCATTTCGTCCACGGGCGGCTCATCAACCTCATTTCGGGCCAGGTTTCGATCAAATATGGGCTGATGGGCCCGAACCATGCGGTCGTGACTGCCTGCTCGACCGGCGCGCACTCGATCGGCGATGCCGCGCGTATGATTGCGATGGACGATGCCGACATCATGCTCGCTGGCGGCGCGGAATCGACCATCTGCCCGATCGGAATCGCAGGCTTCGCCCAGGCTCGGGCGCTCAGCACCAATTTCAACGACCAGCCCGAAAAGGCCAGCCGGCCTTACGACAAGGACCGCGACGGCTTTGTCATGGGCGAGGGCGCCGGCGTCGTCGTGCTCGAGGAATATGAGCATGCCAAAGCCCGCGGCGCGAAAATCTATGCCGAGGTGATCGGCTATGGCCTCTCGGGCGACGCCTATCACGTCACCGCGCCGCATCCCGAGGGTTCGGGCGCGTACCGCTCGATGGAGATGGCGTTGAAGCGATCGGGCCTTCAGCCATCCGAGATCGATTATATCAACGCCCACGGCACCTCGACGCCATTGGGCGACGAGCTCGAGCTGGGGGCCGTTCGCCGGCTATTTGGCAATGCGATCGGTTCATTGTCGATGAGCTCGACCAAATCGGCGATCGGCCACCTGCTCGGCGGAGCCGGTGCCGTCGAAAGCATCTTTTGCATCCTCGCGATGCGCGATCAGGTGGTCCCGCCCACGCTCAATCTCGACAATCCGAGCGAGGGCACGGAAGGGGTGGACCTCGTGCCGCACAAGGCGAAGGAGCGCAGCGTTCGCGCGGTGCTCAACAACAGCTTCGGCTTTGGCGGCACCAACGCCAGCCTGATCATGAAGGCCGTGTGAGGCGGATCCTGCTGATCGGCGCGGCGGGTATCGTCCTCGCCGCGCTGCTGGCAGTTTATATGCTCTGGTGGGCTCCGGGCCCGAAGCCGGGGCCGCACACCATCATCGTGCAGGAAGGTTCAACGGTCGGCTCGGTCGCTCGGCTGCTGGAAAAGCAGGGGGCGATCCCTGCCAGCGCTCGAACTTACCGCGTCATGGCGCGGCTGTTCGGCTCGAAGGACCCCATCCAGGCCGGCGAGTTCGAGATACCCCAGGGCATGGGCGGCGCCTCGGTCCTAGACCTGCTGCAGCACGGGAAGCCGGTGCAGCGGCTGATCACTATTACCGAAGGCATGCCATCGATCATCGTGGCGGAGAAACTGGCGGCCAATCGCTTCCTGACCGGTCCGACGCCCGGAATGCCGGAAGGCTCGGTCCTGCCCGACAGTTACGGCTACGAGCGGGGAGAGGCCCGAGCCCAGGTTGTACTGCGCATGCAGACGGCGATGACCCGGACGCTCGACGAACTCTGGCAAAAGCGCAGCACCGACTGCCCAATCATAACGAAAGACCAGGCGGTCACGCTTGCGTCCATCGTCGAAAAGGAGACCGGCAAGCCATCGGAGCGACCGATGATCGCCGGCGTATATTGTAACCGCCTGAAGATTGGCATGAAGCTCGATGCCGATCCGACCGTTATCTATCCCGTGACTAAAGGAAAACCACTCGGCCGGCGGATCCGGCGCTCCGAGCTCAACGCAGACAACGGCTACAACACCTATCGTCGACCCGGCCTACCCGACGGGCCGATCGCCAATCCGGGACGCGAGAGCATCGCGGCGGTGCTGCATCCCGCCAAGACCGAGGCGCTCTATTTCGTCGCGGACGGCACGGGCGGGCATGTGTTTGCCACGACGTTCGCAGAACACCAGGCGAATGTCGCGAAATGGTACGCGCTCCGCCGCGCTCGGGGGCAGATGTGAGGAATCGCGGAATCGGACGAGCGCGGATCTTCGTTGGCGAGTTCCTCCTGTTGGCTGCCGTAATCCTGTGGGCGACCGCCCTGATGATGAGCCCGCATGGCAGCCCCTATGTCGCGGACGCCGACAACGTGCGGACCACGGTCGCCTCGTTTCTCCGCAATTCGGCCATCGGGACGCTGGTGCTCGCGGCGCTCGCAGGCTGGCTGCTCTTTCCAGCGCGGCGGCCACGGAAGCCGGTGCGCGACTGGTCCCTGCTGGGAGTGATCGCCGTCCTGGGGGTGACCGGGGTTTACCAACTCATCTGGCTGCAGACCGCGGTCCTGGACTGAAATTCAGGCGGCGCTGACCGCCTCCACTCGGGCATAACCGACCCGCCGCTCCTCGCCGGCATAGCCCCAGGCCCAGCCGACGCCATCGTCAAGCATCCAGAATGGCTCGCCCGGTAAGAGCCGGCGGAGGGCTTCCGCTGCCTCCGACGGGCCTGAACGAAGTGCCTCAATATGGACGATCACCCGCTCTACCGGCTCGGCATAATGGGACGCGATGACACGGCCGGCGAGAGCGACGTCGGCAAGATCCTTGCGGTAGGCGTTGAAATCGGGGTCGGGCAGGTCCGAGGGGCCAGAGAGCGCGAATCCCTCAGCGCTGGTGCGCGTAGGCGGGAGCCTGACCAATGATTGGCCGGTGAGCCGCGGAGCTGTCGCCCTCGCGGAGGTTGCGCTTGAACCCTTCAAGAAATTCTGCCCCGCTGCTGGTGCGGACGACGAACACGTTGCGTCGGTCGTCCTGGTCCCTCTCGCGGCGCAGATAGCCGAGCGCGCCGAGTGTATTCAAGGCGCGAGTAACGACCGGTTTCGAAACTCCGAGCACGCGCGCCAGCCCCCGTACCGTGTGGGGTCCGGGCGTCAGATAGACCAACATCAACAGCGCCATTTGCCGGTTGGTCAGGTCTGGCTCTCCTGAGCGGACGTAGGCAATGAGCGCCTTCATCCAGCCCGTAAGCGATACCTCGCTCATAGCCGCCAGTCTCCGTCCTTCGTGCCGCGTAACTTTCAATTCTAAACCGGTAAGGGCGCGAAATGTTGCAGGTCCGTGCCGGAAAAAAGCCGGAAAAATGGGCGAATTGCCGCGCTAATCAGTCGAATAGCGACTCTTCAGAAGCGAAAAGACGGCCCGTAAACCAAGGGCGTCTCCGCCTTTCGGACGACCCGGCTTCGACTGGTCGCGCCAGGCATAAGTGTCGAGATGCACCCAGGAAATCTCATCCGGGACGAAGCGCTTGAGGAACAGCGCGCCGTAAATGCTTCCCGCCATCGGATTGTTGGCCATATTGGCGAGATCGGCGACGTCGCTCTTCAGATTTTCATCATAGGGCTCCCAGAGCGGCATATGCCAAACGGGGTCCTCCACCGCTCCTGCGGAATTCTCGATCGAGGCCGCGAGATCATCGGTATTGGCAAACATGGCCGGCAAGTCAGGTCCGAGCGCGATGCGCGCCGCGCCGGTCAGGGTCGCGAAATCGATCATCAACTCCGGATTGTCTTCACCGCCGCGGGCAAGCGCGTCCGCGAGGATCAGCCGCCCCTCGGCATCGGTGTTGTCTACCTCGACGAAAAGACCCTTGCGTGACTTGACGATGTCGCCGGGTCGGTAAGCTGAGCCGGAGACCACATTTTCGACTGCCGGGATAAGCAGGTGCAGCCGGACCGGGAGCCGCCCCGCCATGATCATACGGGCGAGGGCCAGTGCATGGGCGGCGCCGCCCATATCCTTCTTCATCAGCCGCATGCCCGCCGCCGGCTTGAGGTCGAGCCCGCCGCTGTCGAAGCACACGCCCTTGCCGACGATCGCAACGCGCGGGTCCGAGGCCTTGCCCCATTCCAGCTCGATCAACCGTGGCGCGTGCTGTTCGGTCGCCGCGCGGCCTACGGCGGCAATTAGCGGATAGCCTCTTGTTAGCTCGTCGCCGGAGGTGAATCGAACCTGCGCGCCCCAGCGCTGCGCTTCGTCATGCACGGCTTGCTCGAGCTCGGCAGGGCCGAGGTCCCCGGCCGGCGTGTTGACCAGGTCGCGGACCAAAGCCGTGGCGTCGGCGAGCTGGACCATCCCCTCGATCCTGGCGGCTTCACCGGTGACCAGCACGCGGGGGCCAGGCTCGGGCTCGTCCTTCCTCGAGCGATAGGCGTCGAACCGGTGCTGGGCGAGCATCCAGCCGAGCGCAGCCTTGCCCGGTTCGCCTGTGGCGAGCCTGTACGTGCCTTCGGGCAGGCTCTCGCCGAGTTTGGCCAGGCACCACGGCGAGAGCGAACTCGCATTCTTGACGGCGCTGACCACCTCGAAGTCACCACCTCGCGGCAGGAGAGCGAAGGCGAAGCCCTTCTTGCCGTCGAAGCGGTGGGCCTCGAGCAGCGCCCGGTCTTCGGCCGGCCGCTTCTTCAGCCAGCCTGCGAAACTGTCCTTGTCGACGAGGTGGATCGGGCGGGCCTTTTGCGCGCGATCTGGGATGAGCAACGATGCGAAATCGGTCATGGCGCGCGCCGTAGCCGAAGCCCGGCGCGGGCGACAGAGCGAAGCGCCTCTAGCTGGCCCGGGCCAACTGGCCCCGGATGGCGCCAGCCGCGAACGGGGGCGCCGTGTGCACGTTGACGTAATAATCGGCTGGCTTGGCGAGTATGGCCGCCGCCTGTTGTGAGGTGACGTCGACGCACGAGGAGCTCTTTCCGAGCGGCGGCGTGGTGAGGGTCACGAAAACAGGTCCGGCCTCATTCGCAGACCCCTTATGAATGTGCGCTGCCGTCGGCGTTTCAATTCCCGCAACCGTGATCTCGTAGCAGATCTGCTTCTTCCCCGGCACGATGATCGCCGTGAACGTACCGCTGCCGTCCGGATCGCCGGGACCGGGCACCTCGGCCACGCCGCTCAATGTCGCAGTCACCGTGGCTCCATTTTTGGGTTGCGCGAATGCCGCGCCGCCAATCGCGGCAAGAGTCATGAACGCCAGTGCAATCTTATTCGGAATCATGGACCATTATCTCCACCCCAATCGCCCCGCGCCGACCAGTGGCCCGACAATAGCATCATTCCGGCATGATGATGAATTGTTCCCAGCGGCCGTTCGACCCCCGTTCTGCATAGGTAATCAGCGTCAGCGACCTGTTCCGGTACTGGATCGAATAGTTGCGGTTGACGAAGCCGCCCCTCAGCCGGGGAGGGCGCGTCAGCTTGATTGCGGTCGGAGCGCCGAGCGGCGACAGGCTCGAACGATAATCGCCGAGCACCGTCGCATCGAAATAGTCGTCGAGGTTCTTGGTGAATTTTGCGCGATCGAGTTTGCCGCTGACCAGTTGCTCATAGACGGCGCGGACGTCCATTATCCGGTCCCCTTCGCCGCTCAGCGCCGGCTCGGGGCTGTCGAGCACGATCTTCTCTATGCCCTCGGTAATGGTATCGGTCGCGCCGCTGAAATCGGCGTTGGTGAAGACTACGATCGCCGCTTTGGAGTCCGGGTAGACGCTGTTCTGGGTCAGGAATCCGACCGCTTCGCCGCCATGGTCGTGGCGCTGGCGGTCATAATGATTGGAGATGCCGAGCCCATAGCCATTGGTCCGGCCATCGGCGCGTAGCACCGGAGTTTCCTGCTCAATCCAGTCGCTCGCCGGGATCAGCGCCCTGTTCATCCGCGCGATGTCCCATTTGGCGAGATCTTCGGCGGTCATCGACAATTCGCCCGCGGCATAGAGCCAGCCGCTTGCCGACGGCTGCGCGATCCGGACAGGGCCGAGCGCATAGCGATGGTAACCGGCGGGGAAGGCGGGCGTGTTGGTGTCGTCCTGGTCGTTCACGCTGGTCATTCCGAGCGGCGCGAAAATCTTCTGCCGCAGGTAGACCAGCAGCGGCTCTCCGCTGACCCTCTCAGCGATCATGCCGGCGACGACATAGCCGGTGTTGCTGTACTGCCAGCGCGTCCCCGGATCGAAATCCAGCGGCTTCTTGGCCCATTTGTCGACAATGCCCTGCGGCGTCGTCGGCTTCAGCATGTCGCCGAACATGTAATCCTGCGGCCAGAAGTCCTGCAGGCCGGACGTGTGGGCGAGCAATTCCCGGATGGTGATCCTGTCCCCGCCGCTGATCCCGGGGACGAACTTGGCGACGTGATCGTCGAGGCGGAGCTTACCCTCGTTCTCGAGCAGCATCAGCGCCATCGCCGTGAATTGCTTCGAGTTGGACGCAATCTGGTAGGGCAAGTCGGGCCGCGCCGGCAGGCTCTCATTCGCCCTTCCATAAGCCTTCGTGAGCACGATCTTGCCATCGCGGACGATGGCGATCGACGCGGATGGCACGCCGGTGTCCGCCAGCGTCTTCGCTACCAACTGGTCAATCTGGCCGACCTGGGTTTGGGTCAGCGGCTGTGCCGCGGCGGGAAGAGCGACAAGGGTGGTCAGCAGAGCGGTCGTGTATCTCAGCATGAGCGCACCGTACCTGCTGTTGTACGGCTGTCGAGTGCCGGGGCGCTAGGGCGTCGGGCATTGCAGCGGCTGGCGAAGCGTTGCAGCATCTCCAGGGGAGAGCTGGATGTTGAGCGGTTTCGCCGCGTCGACGAATTGCTGCGCTGCCTGGTTCATCGTCCGGGTCAGCGCCTGCAGCTGCGAGACAGTCTCGATGAACCGGTCTCGCGAATCGTTCGTCAGCGCTCTCGGCCGGCGATAGGCATCGATCCTGGCCCAGAGTTCTTCCTGACGAAGATTCAGGTCATGGAACAAGCGGACAAAGCTGAACAGCACCGCATAGGCATTCCGGTCAACATGATCCATGTGCGCGACAGCTCCGGAGGCGACTGCCGCATCCCATGCGGCCGAGCCCCAAAGCCTGAGGCGTCTCACCGGCTCGTTGCGAACTACCAGCGTGCCGCGGCTTTCGTCGGCCAGCTCATCAAGGCGGTTAAGCGTGCGCCGCTCGCAGTCGGCTATCTTGACCCGCTCCTCGGCAGCGAACAACGCGTCAGACAATTCGTCGTCCAGACTGTCCTGGACGATCGCGACTTCGTGCCTCCAGTTCAGCGCACCCACGGCTTCCTCGCCGGCGAGCGCGATCGCTACGCCGATCACGATGGTGCCGACCTCCTTCAAGAACTCCCCCCAATTGTGGATCTCTTTCGGTCGGTGAATCTCCACCCGCTGCCCCCTTCAAATCCCGCCCCAATGCTGCCCGCTTTGGCCTGCAGCGACAACCGTGTATCGTCCGCGGGTGCAATTTGGGGCGCAAATGTGAACACACGCGCTATCGGCACGGCGCAGATCTTCACCGGCACCGCGGCCGCATTCGCCTTGCTCTATTTCCTGCGCACCATTCTCATTCCGTTGGTCATCGCCTTCGTGCTGGCCGTGCTGGTGAATGCGCTCGTCCGCTTCATTCAAAATCGCTGGGTGGGCGCTCCTGGATGGGCCGTATCGGTGCTCGCCGGACTGGTCGTCATCATTTGCGCGTCGGCGGGCATCTTTGTCATCGTCCAGGGCGCTGCTCAAATCGTGTCGCAAGGTCCTACGCTGGTGGCCCGCCTCGATCAGATCGCTGTCGGTATCGGGCATTCTCTTCGGATCGAAGAGCCTCTTCACCTCAACAAACTCACGGGCAGCATCAGCATCCCGCAGCTCGCCGGCTCCGTGCTGTCCGGCCTGCAGAGCCTCGGCACCGGACTTCTGCTGATGGTGATTTATTTCGGCTTTATCCTGGCAGGGCGCAAACGCATCAGCCGCAAGCTCGCCGCGGCGGCCGGATCGTCCAAGCGGGCGACGGCGATCAGGAACGCGCTCGAGCGTATCACCACAGACATCGAGACCTATCTGTGGGTACAGACCGTCACTGGCGCGATGCTCACTCTCTCCGCCGCGATCGTGATGTCGGCGGTCGGACTCGACAATGTGTTGTTCTGGGCCGCGATCTTCTTCCTCCTGACTTTCATTCCCAATATCGGAGTGACCGTCGGCTCGATCGCTCCGAGCCTGTTCGCGTTGATCCAGTTTCCGACGGCTTGGCAAGCGATCGTCATCTTCGTCGTGATCCAGGTTGTCGCGACGATCATTGGCAACCTGATCTATCCCCGGATGCAGGCCGAGACCCAGAACATCGATCCCGTTGTGACACTTCTTTCGCTGTCGTTCTGGAGCTTGCTGTGGGGTCTCCCCGGCGCTTTCCTCGCAGTACCAATGACGCTCATGTTGATGATGGTCTTTGCGCATTTCCCAGGCACAATGTGGGTCGCGGCTATGTTGTCGAACGACGGAAAGCCGATGTTCCACAAGCCATAGTCTCGTTCCTGGACGCCGAATTTTGCTGACAGGTTGCTAAGTGATAGAAACGCAAGTTTAATCCGCATGGGGCACCTATGTCGGAAGCGGACTTGGAGCGTTTTCATCGGGACGGTTTCACGGGTCCGATCCGGCTGCTCACAGCGCGCGACTGCCGCGTCCTCAACCGGCATCTGAACAGCGACCGGCGCCCGCTGCCCGCCGATTGGCACAAGGGCGGAGCAGTCACTGACTGGCTGTTATACAGGGTGGCTACCGACCCCCGTTTGCTCGAGCTGCTGACTCCGATCCTCGGCGAGAACATCGTTCTGTGGGGCTGCTCTGTGGTTCGGCGGCGGGCCCGAGAGGCGCATCCCTGGCACGTCGATATCGAAACCTCCACGCCCGATGGTTGCTATGTGTCGGCCTGGATCGGGCTCGAGAATGCGCGCCGCAATTCGGGACTTCAGCTCATCTCCGGCTCACATATGTCCGGAAAGACCATCCAGC
>JBKPMC010000209.1:0-7947 GCA_046731955.1 Pseudomonadota bacterium
ACGTCAGAGTCGGGGCCGACCGCACTGGTATTCCGCACCGGCTGCACCTACCGCCAACGGCTCGAGCAGGTCTTCACGGAATTCGGCTGGCCGTCGTCCGCCCGGTTCGAACTCGGCACGCTCGACGGGATGATCGGCTGCGTCGCCGCCGACATGGGCGTGACCCTGCTGCCGCGCGCCGTCGTCGGGCGGAACGACACGGTCAGCATCCACACGCTCGCGCCCACACAGTCCCGGGTCGAGACGCTCTTCATCACCCGCCGCACGGCCCATCAATATAGTGCGCTGCAGGGCTTCGCCGCCTGCCTGAACGACAATGGCGCGGTTATCGCCGCCTGATGATCCAGCGCCGCAACGCGACGCCTGCCCAGATCGCTTCGACCAGTCCGAACGGCCAGGCGCCTTGGATAAATCCGTAGACCGAGCCGAGCGCGCACGCGCCGGCGAAGGCAAGAATGAACCAGTGGCTGCGGTCTTCCAGCGCGTAAGCCACCAGCATCGCAGTCACCGCGAATAGACCGAAGAGGCTCAGCGTATCCATCGAATGTCCCGGCCCAAAACTCCAGCGCCACAGCGCAACGACGGCACTTAACCAACAAAGATACGTTCGACCAGCCAGTAGGTGCCGATCGCCGCCACCGCCAGCGAGGCGATGCGCGGGGTCAGCCGCGCGCCGCGACCGCGCGACAGCCATATCAGCGCCGGCAAGAAGACGGCGACGAAAATGAGTTGCCCGATCTCGACCCCAATATTGAAGCCCACCAGCCCGCGCACCAGTGTCGCCCCCTTCAGGCCGAGTTCGCCAAGCACGGAGGCAAACCCGAAGCCGTGCACAAGGCCGAAACCGAAACTCCATATCCACCGCTTCCTGTCGGGCTCGGCCGATAAAAGATTCTCCAGCGCGACCCAAACGATCGTTGCCGCAATCAGCGGCTCGATAATGCGGTCGGGAATCGTGACCATGCCCAGCGCCGCGACCGACAGCGTCACGCTGTGGGCCAATGTGAAGGCCGTAACGATGCGCACTACTGACCACGCACCTCGTGCGGTGGCCAGCAGCGCGACCAGGAACAGCAGATGGTCATAGCCGGTGAGGATGTGCTCGATGCCGAGCTTGACGAAGTCGAACCAACCCGTCGCCACGGTGCGGTTGATGTCGACAGTGACGGACCTCGATTCCTCCCCGAAGATCACCTGCCGCTCGCCGCTCGGCGTGCGAAGATTGCCGAGGGTCTGGTAGTGCTCGCCCAGAAAGGCGCGCCAGTCCTCGGTGATGTCGAGACGGCCATGGGAAGCGTCACAGGTGAAGTCGATCTCGATCGTAGCGCGGGTCTCGTTGGTGCCGGCGCCGCCAATGCGCACTCGCCCGGCGCGGCAGCGTCCGCCATTGAGGTCCACTGTGACGCTCCTGCGCGCCGCTTCGGCCGCCGCTTCCGCTGCTCCACGGTCGGCATTGGCGGCGGCGGTGAGGATCTCCGCCGAGGCCGCCGGCAGTTCAGGCAAGGCGAGCGAGAGCGCGTAGAGCATCCGGCCATCAGTGAATTCGATGCGCAATAGTCCTGTGGTGGTTACATGCGCAAGTGCGCCGCAGCAGCCAATAAGCGTCAGCCAGAGGAGTGCCCATGGCGGTAGCCTGATCGTCACGGTGCGCCTCCCGCCCGCTCCCATTCTTCGACAACGAAGGCCGGCAACAGCGCGATCTCCTCGCTCCCGTCAAGCCTCGCATAGTGCGACAGGCCCATCGGATTGGTGCCGCCGAACGAAATCGCGAACACCGAGGCGCCGGGTCCGCTGACAATGACGCGCAGCCGGGGTGGCGCGAGACCGAACTGCGCCACGCCGACCCGAGCGACTTCCGCCCCGGTCAGGACGCGATCCGGTCCCGAGTTTCGAAGCAGCTTGAGCGCGCTGTCGAGGCGCGCCTCGAAGCCTGCAGTGGCTGCGCCCTGCGTCGCGTGCCAGCCGGCTTGCGTGCGCACAAAATGCCAATGGCCGCGCGAGGCGATTACATCGACCTCCCGCACGTCCTCGACCGGAATCGTCATCAGCCCCTTCGGCACGAAAGGCTCCAGCCCTGGGCCACCGCGTCCGCCGGTAAACGCCAGTGCCGCGAGGAAACCGGTAGCGCCGAGCGCGGTAGCCGCCCAAGCCAGCCGGTTCATCGCCGCCACCACCACATCGTGCTGCCGGCGAATGCTATCAGCCCGGGGATCAACAAAACCGTGACCAGGAAGATGCCGCGCATCTGTTCACCCGTGAGCGAGACCGTGGGCAGCACCTCGACCGGCGGCTTCATCGCCGGCGCCCGTTCCTCACGCGTCAGCCACGAGATTCCGGCCAGCACGGCGTCGGAGTTGGCCAGGTAGGGAAAGAAGGAATTGGAAGCGAAATCGGCGTCGCCCGCGACAATCAAGCGGAAGGCCGCTGCCGCCGTTCCATTCAACCGTCCCTCGGCGGCGAGCGCGATGATTTGTGATGCGCGCGGGCCGGACCTGGCCTTTGTCTGGTCCCCCAGACGATTTGCGATGACATAGCTATCGGCGCTGCTGGCGGCCAGTGGCGTCACTTTGACGCCCGCCGCCGGCAAGACCTCCAGCGGCCGCGCGCCGGGGTAGAACGATAGCGCCAGCCCACGTGTGGCAGCGTGGGAACCGTAGCGCGCTACAGCAATCATCTGCTCGTCAGTGAAGTAGTGCTCGGTCGGATCGACGATCACGCCGTCGCGCACTGCGATGCCGGCGCTCGCAAGCAGCGCCGCGATGCTCTCGTCGAGGTCATAGTCCGGCTCGATCAGAAGCATCGCAGAACCGCCGCGTTCCAGATAGCGGCGCAACACGTCGGTTTCGCCGGGGCTGTAGCGGGTCCGTGGGTTGGCTTCGACCATCACCGCGCAATCATTCGGGATCGGCTGGCCCGTGGCAAAGGAAACCTTGCGGGCGACCAGGCCGAGTTTCTCGATGGCACGCCTCAGGCGGCCGAGACCATGCTGCTCCATCAGCACCAGACCGGTGCCGGAGGCATCGTGGCTATGGTTGTGGGCGCCTTCGAAATGCGTGTGGAACTCAAAATTGTCGATGTCGTATTGACCGTGACCCGACGCGAAACAGATCACTACCTCGCGTGTGCGCAGCAGCCGCAACACACCAAGCGCGATCTCGCGATCGTCGGTGGTGATTACTTCGACGCGGCGTTCGCCAAGCCGCAGCACCGCGGAATTGTAGGTTCGCACGCCCTGGCTGCTGGCCAGCGCCGGATTCTGGTCGGCATCGATCAACTGCACGCGAAAATTTCCGTTCAGCCGCTCGAGCTGCCGCAGCATGGCGCCGAGCGCGCGGGCGGCCTGATTCTGCTTCTGGTAGAAATAGACCACCTCGACGCGTTCGCTGAGCCTGCGCACGACCTCGCGCGCCTCCGCCGACGGCGTGAAGGCCTTTTCGTGAGTGAGATCGAGATGGGCGTCGTGGCGAAACAGCGCGACATTGGCGAGGATCGTGACCATGACGGCGGCGGCTACGACAAGCGTGGCAGAGGCGATGCGGCTGGCGAAGGCGAGCCTCGCCGGCACTTTCAGCCCGGCCGCAAACAACAGCATCAGCGCGAGCACTACCCCGGCAAACCAGCCCAGATTGATCCAGTCGAGCGATTGCAGCGGCTCGAGCAAATTGTGAAGAAAGCTCGTGTCCTCGGCCGGCAGGTCATTCGACCCTTGCTGGTCGCTCATCGCTGCGCAAGCCCCCAGGTGGTGAGGAACAGCGCAAGCATGCTAGCGGTGACGAAATAGCCAATGTCAGACAGGAACACCGAGCCGCTGACCATCGGTTTGAAATGGCCGATCAAGGAGAGGTTGATCGCAAAGCTGTCGAAGGGCGGCGGCAGCAGATAGGACACTGAATCGGCGAACCAGAGCATCAGGAACGCACCGATCGACAACGCCGCGGCGACGACCTGGCTTTCGGTGATGCTCGACATCAACAGGCCGACCGCGACCAGCAGCGAAGCGTGCAGCGCCAGCGCCAGATAGCCCGCATAGATAGGTCCCCAATCCGGCTCGCCGTAGCGGCCGAGGATGACGGCGTAAATGAGCGTCAGCGCGAAAATCCCGAGCACGAGCGTCAGCGTGGCGGCGTACTTTGCCAGCACGACCGAGAGTTCGCGAACCGGCGCGGTAAGCAGCAATTCCAGCGTTTCGGATCGACGCTCTTCGGCGAAGGTGCGCATGGTCAGCACGGGGACCAACAGGATCGACAACACATACATCTGGTGAAAGATGTATTGGAGGTTCGCGACCTTGGTGACGAACAGCGTCAGGCTGAACGTATAGCCCAGCACGAGCAGGAATACGGCCGCGACGGTATAACCGATCGGCGACGTCAGTGTCGCGTTCAGCTCCTTGGCGAAGAGGATACGCAGCGTTCTCATGTCAGCGACAAAAACCAGCTTTCGAGGTCCGGGGTGTCCGCGATCGCCCGGACCCCCAGCAATCGGCCATCGAGCATCACCGCTACCCGGTCTGAGGTCTTCTCCACCTCGCTCAGGATATGCGAACTCATGAGCACGGTGTGGCGGCCGGCCAACGAGCGGATCAGTTCTCTCATTTCGATGATCTGGCGGGGATCAAGTCCGTTGGTCGGCTCGTCGAGGATGAGGATATCGGGATTGTGGATCAGAGCCTGGGCAAGCGCTGCCCGCTGGCGATAACCGCGCGACAGGGCCCTGGTCGACTTGTCCACGACAGCGCCCAATGCGAGCCGGTCGACAACCCGCTCCACGGCAGTGGCGACCGCCCGTTCGGGCAGCCCGCGAAGCCGGGCCATGAATGCGAGGAATTCGCCGACGCGCATCTGGCGATAGAGAGGTGCCGATTCCGGCACGTAGCCGATGCGTCGTCGCACCTCGAGCGAATCGCGGACCGTATCGAGGCCTGCCACCGTGAGCCGCCCGGCGGAAGGCAACAGGTAGCCGGCAAGCAGCCGCATGAAGGTGGTTTTGCCGGAGCCATTCGGCCCGAGCAGGCCGAACACCTCGCCGCGGCGGATATCGAGCGTCAGTTGGTCAAGTGCCGTGACCGAGCCGTAGCGCTTGCTTACGCCGAGCGCCGAAATGGCAGGAATATCCGTCGCTCGGGTTGGCGCACTATCCTGCAGCGCCGCGTCGATTGACGAGATGGTCATACAGCGTCCCGAAAGAGCAGCGCCTGCCCAGCGGACAAGCTTGCTGCCGCGTCGCTTCGGCGGGCCAGTCTGGAATCTGGCGCGGGCACTCCGCCTGGCACGTCCCGCGCCGGTTCAGATTTCAATCGTAGAATTCGGGCGCTTTCTTCGTCGCCTTGAAGATCTCCGGATCGTGCCCGTAGAAAATCTGCGCGTTGTTGGCGTCGCGCATGAGCCGAATGCGCTGATAGCTGCGATAGGCGTCGCCCGGACTCTGTGTGCCCGGGATCGGTGGGATCAGGTTCTTGTCGAGGTTTTCCTTGAGATAGACAACATCGCTGGTGAGGATCACCGAGCCGGTCTTGGGCAGCTTCACGATCGCGAACTGGCTGCCGGGGGTATGACCGGGACCACGCATGATGCGCATGGAGCCATCGTCGAACAGGTCCAAATCACCGTTGAGACGGATGACATTCATCTTCTTGGTGTCGGCGAAATCGCCCGGAATATAATAGACGGAGAAGCCGACATCCGGCCACCAGGCAGCCTTCAGTTCGTCGTCCTGGACGACGAGGGTCGAATTCGGAAACTGACCAACGTTACCGCCGTGATCGAGATGCAAGTGACCGGCCACCACGTATTTGATGTCGTCAGTCTTGAGACCGATCTTGGCAAGCTGCGCCGGAATTGCGTCATCCTTCGTCATCTTGAGGCCGAAGCCCTTGGCGAGCGGTCCCCACCATCCCTCGGGATCGGTTATCGTCTTGTCGTTGTTTCCAGTATCGAAAATGACATTGCCCTTGGGATGCTTGAGCACATAGAAGCTCACCGGTGCCCAGTCGATATTGCCTTGGCCACCCATCTGCAGAGCCGCCTTCGGGAAGCCGCCCAACGAGCCGGATGTGAAGACGTAAAGTTTCGGGCCATCCTGTGCGGGGGCCGGCGCGGCAACCGCCGCAAGGCCGAGCGCGATAGCTAGACTCAGGGCAACATGCTTCATCGTCATAGCGTGTCCTCCTTTGCCTTCGTTTTACGGGCTGTCTGTGCAGCCACCAAGCGTCGCCCCGACGCGGTCGAGGCCAGCCGCCCTGAGAATAGATTGGGCCCCACCAAAAGCAAGTTGGGAATGCCATTTGAATATGGGCCACCCTCGGTCAACGCCGTTTTTTGCCGGCCTTTTTCTTGGCCTTCGGCCCGAACCATCATCTTCGTTGAGCGTTTCCGTTACATTGAGCTATGATTGTTCCGGGCTTCGAGGTGTTGACACCGGCGCTCTACCGTCCCGCTTTGATGCGGCGTTGCTTCTCTACCGAGGTGGACGATGGTGAAGGAAACCAAGTTCTTCCGTAAGCAGGCGGACAAGGCTGAGCGCATGGCGCGCTTCACCCCCGATGTCGAAATCTCGGAACGATACCTGAGTATGGCGCACGCCTATCGCAGTCAGGCTAAGGTTTTGAAGGCCAAGAAAAAGGCTGAGAAGAAACTGCGCTAGCGGCCTCATGTCGGTTTCCTTGGAACCCTCATCTTCCGGCTAGGTTGGTCGTTGTACGTAAAGGGAGGTTCGCCGTGAAAAAACTAACGTCTGTCGCTTTCGCCGTGGCCCTTTCAGCGGGTTCGCTTAGCCTGGCAAGGGCCGATCAGCCGGGGCCGGACTGGATGCCCGCACAGCAAGTCATCGAGCAGGTTCTCAAGTCGGGCTATACGCATGTCACCGAACTTAAAGCCGACGATGGCCGATGGGAAGGTGAAGGTATCAAAAACGGGCAGAAGATGGACTTCCATGCTGATCCCAAGACGGGTGTAATCACCTTCGAAAAGCTCGATGATTAAGCGAGCAGGTAGAAAAGCTGCCTCAGTCGAAGTCGGATAAATCCGACTTCGATCGGGAGAGTTGAAGTGAGCGCTTTGCCTGACAGGCATGACGCGTGCTAAGCGGGGCGATGCCCGCCCCAATCCTCCCCCTGATCGACGCCGTCACCCACTGGCCCGAGCGCGGCGCCCTGATTGGCCTCGATCTTGGCACCAAGACCATCGGCGTGGCCGTATCCGATCCGGACCGCCGGCTGGCGACCGGCGTCGAAACCATCCAGCGCAAGGCGTTCAAGGCCGACGCGGCGCGACTGTTGGCGATATCGGGCGAGCGCAACGTGGTCGGCTTCGTGCTCGGCCTGCCGATCAACATGGACGGCAGCGAGGGGCCGCGTGCGCAATCGACCCGCGCCTTTGCCCGCAATTTCTCCAACCTCACCGGCCTTGCCATCGCGCTGTGGGACGAGCGGCTGTCGACGGCGGCCGTCGAGCGCGAACTGATCGGCATGGACGTCTCCCGCGCCCGCCGCGCCGAGGTGATCGACGAGCATGCCGCGATCTTCATCCTGCAGGGCGCGCTGGACCGGCTGACGAAGCTGCGGGGGGACGCTTAAGCGATGGCGGTGGTCATTGCGGCGCTGCTGCCGGTGTTCTTGCTGATCGTGCTTGGCTTTATCCTGAAGCGGACGCTGATACAGCCCGAGACGCAGTGGCATGGGCTGGAGCGGCTGACCTATTACGTGTTGCTCCCGGTCTTTCTGGTGCAGACGCTGGTCAAGGCCGATCTGAGCACCGTGCCGGTCGGCGGTGTCGGAGGCGCTCTGCTGTTGTCGGCGCTCGCGATGTCACTGGTGTGCCTTGCGCTGCGCCCCCTGCTCGCCCGCGCCGCCGTTGACGGTCCCGCCTTTAGCTCGATGTTTCAGGGCGCGACCCGCTGGCAGACCTATGTCGCGCTCTCTGTCTCCGGCAGCCTGTTCGGCAATCTCGG